>JAZKJC010000027.1:0-29487 GCA_040384565.1 Patescibacteria group bacterium | reverse complement strand
ATGTCCATAATTGTCCTCCTGACTATGGACTTGTACCAATAGGTTTAGATTACCCCTTATAACACCGATAAAAAATAGCGGAGCCTATGGTCTTTTGGGTCTGGGCATCTGAAGCCACCTGAAGAAATGTAGTCAGAAAGAGGCGCCCTTGGGTGCCGAGGATTGTTCATGAAAGATGGGGTATAATAACTGTATGGCTTTAGCTGTCAATAAATACGAGAATGCGATATTGTTCCTTTGCAAACGGCAAGGGGGCAGCTTGCGCGGCAAAAAAAAGCTCGCCAAGCTTTTGTATTTTCTTGACTTTGATAGATATGAGTTTAAAGAGTCGACAAAAAGCCTGACTGGAGACACTTATAAACATTTACCCCTAGGGCCAGTTCCAGATCATTACATGCAAATTGTGGCTAAATTGGAAAAGAAAGGCGCTTTGAGCCGCAAGGAGATAGAGGGCACCAACGGTTATGCGCCTACAGAAGTATTTGTATGCAATCAAGAGCCAGACCTAAGTGTATTTGACAAAGACGAGCTGTATATATTGAAGCGAGCGTCCTCATTATATGGGGGACTAAACGGTACACAACTAGAAAAACTTTCTCATGCCGAGGCCCCGTATTTGGCGACTGAACCCTATGAGCTCATCGACTATCAGCTGGCTTTTTACCGCGGATCAGAGTTTGCTGATGCAGTTTCATGAACACGATAACTATCAAAAAGAGTTACGTGCTGTGGGTAAAAAACAAAAGCAGCTGGAAACCTCAATCAATGACGGCTTGGTTAAAGTAAAGAAACTATTAGCGCTACAGTTTGACCCAACAGATCCCCAAATAAGTATTCCGCCCGGTAAGTTACATAGAGTCTCTGGATTTGAAACTTGGGAGCTATGGAAAGTCGAGGTAGTTTTGCTCAAGACAACACTCAGGCCCAACCAATGGCCACGTATGTGGTTTGCTGTAAGTGGCGACAAAGTCGTAATGTTGTGCCTAGCTTTGCACAGCCAAAATTACGATAACAACGAAATCGACCGGATCGCCATAGATCGAGCTTCGGATTTCTTTTAGAAACTTAATACTGTAAAAAGTTTCCGCTCTGTTAAAATATATCCATGGAACTAGTGGCGGTTGAGCTAAATAGACAGTATATGGATTTATTAGCCTCAACCGTTAACGGAGCAATTACGTGCTAACCTACGGTGGTATTCAGGCTTTGTCAGACTTCCGCCGATCTAAACTGCTCAAACAGCTCCAAGCCGTTGACTCCAACATTACAGATGTCCAAGCTGAATTTATACATTTTGTAGATACTAAAGATAAGCTCGCAAGTGCTGACAGCAAAAAGCTGGAGCAGCTCTTAACGTATGACATGCCTTTTAACGGTAAGCGGACGGGGCAGTTATTTGTAGTTACGCCACGGCCGGGAACAATTTCGCCGTGGTCTACTAAAGCCACTGACATCGCGCATAACTGCGGGCTAACTAGCATAAACCGTATTGAACGTGGCCGGGCGTTTTATATCACCAGTAAAAAGCTGTTGAAACGTAATGTTATTGAGCCGCTGTTACATGACCGTATGACTGATGCTGTTCTGGAAAACATTGAAGCCGCAACTGTATTATTTGACCAACATTCGCCTCAGCCACTTGGCATTATTGATGTCTTGACAGGCGGTAAGCCAGCGCTAGAAGCAGCCAACCAGCAGTATGGTATGGCGTTGATTGATGAGGAGATTGAATATTTGCTGCACGCCTACAAAAAACTAGGCCGTAACCCAACAGACGCCGAACTTATGATGTTTGGAGTAGTTAACAGTGAGCATTGCCGTCATAAAATATTCAACGCCAGCTGGACCGTGGACGGCCAGAAGCAACCCAAATCACTCTTCAAAATGATCAAAAACACCTACGAACAGAACAGCGCAGGAATTTTGTCAGCCTACTCTGACAACGCGGCAGTAATTGAGGGCGCAACCGCTAAACGGTTTTTTGCTAACCCAGCCAACAATGAGTACGGCTATAGCGAAGAGCCGGTACATACGGTCATAAAAGTTGAGACTCATAACCACCCAACCGCCATTGCTCCATTTCCGGGGGCAGCCACTGGCACGGGCGGAGAAATCCGTGACGAGGGCGCTACGGGCAGAGGAGCTAAACCCAAAATGGGGCTGGCTGGATATAGCGTGTCTAACTTACAACTGTCGGGCTTTAGCCAGCCATGGGAAAAGCCTTACGGCAAACCAGACCGGATTGTCTCGGCACTGGATATTATGCTTGAAGCACCTCTGGGCGCGGCTGCTTATGCCAATGAGTTTGGCCGCCCCAATACCTGCGGCTATTTTAGAACCTATGAACAGGAAGCAGACGGCTTAGTCCGCGGCTACCACAAACCAATTATGATCGCCGGTGGTATCGGTAATATACGCGATCAACACGTCCAAAAACGTAAGTTATCCGTAGGAGCAAAGTTAATTTACATCGGCGGTCCAGCTATGCTGATTGGGTTGGGTGGTGGCACTGGCGCAAGCATGGAATCCGGCAAAAGCGGCGCCGAACTGGATTTTGCCAGTGTGCAGCGGGCTAACGCTGAAATACAACGCCGAGTCCAGGAAGTTATAGACCAGTGTTGGAGCTTGGGTGATAAAAACCCGATTATCAGCATTCATGACGTCGGCGCCGGTGGCATCTGTAATGCTTTGCCAGAGTTGGTTCATGACAGTGGCCTGGGAGCCCAAATTGAGCTGCGCGACGTGCCAAATGCCGAGCCCGGCATGTCCCCGCGCGAAATCTGGTGCAATGAGGCCCAGGAGCGCTACGTAATAGGCTTGGATCCAAAGAACTTAAAGCTTTTTACACAGCTGTGTGAACGCGAGCTCTGTACTTTCGCCGTAGTCGGCCACACAGTTGCCCGGGAACACTTAACAGTTACTGACCGCGACTTAAAACAAAATGTCGTAGACCTGCCTATGTCTGTATTATTTGGCGGCGCGCCCAAAATGGAGCGTAGTTTCACCAGACAAACCAGCCAACAAGCTGCCCTCAAAACTAATGGAATAAAGCTAAATGACGCCGTAGAGCGCGTGCTCCACGTGCCCAGCGTCGGCAGTAAACAATTTTTAATTACCATTGGCGACCGCAACGTTGGAGGGCTAATTACGCGCGACCAAATGGTTGGGCCATGGCAAGTGCCAGTCAGCGACGTAGCTGTTTCTGCCAATGGTTTTGAAAGCAGCACCGGTGAAGCCATGGCCATGGGTGAGCGATCGCCATTGGCGGTCATAGACAGCTCTGCCTCCGCCCGAATGGCAGTAGGTGAGACCTTAACCAACATTGTAGCCGCCAGCATAGAAAAATTATCAGATGTTAAATTGTCCGCTAACTGGATGGCAGCACCAGACGCCGGCAACCAAGATCAAGCTCTATATGACGCTGTGAAAGCTTTGGGGGAAGAATTTTGCCCGGAGCTTGGCCTGACTATACCGGTTGGCAAGGATTCACTGAGCATGCGTACCGTCTGGGAAGAAAATGGTAAACAAAAGAGCGTGACCTCGCCGCTTTCAGTTATTATTAGTGGCTTCGCGCCAGTTTCTGACATTAACCGTACGCTGACTCCACAACTCCAAACAGATGACGATACCACTTTGTTGCTAATCGATCTTGGCGCTGGCTGGAACCGACTCGGCGGCTCAGCGCTCGCCCAAGCCTACAACCAAGTGGGCAACACCGCCCCGGATGCTGACCCCACGCTTCTAAAAGCCTTTTTTGCCGCCATACAGACCCTCAATGCTGAAAACAAATTACTAGCCTATCATGATCGCTCAGACGGCGGACTATTCACAACTCTTTGCGAAATGGCCTTTGCCGCGCATGCTGGCCTCGATATTACCATTCCGGAAGATACCGATGTTTTAATTCAGTTGTTTAACGAAGAGCTCGGAGCAGTTCTGCAAGTAAAAACCGCCGACTGCGAACAAATAATGGCGAATCTCAGCCAAATATTGCCAGATTGTGTGAGCATACTCGGCAAACCCACAACAGACGACATGATTACCATTAATCAGGCTGGTCAGATCATTTACCAGCATGCTCGCCAGCAGTTACAAGAGTGGTGGAGCGACACAAGCTACCACGTCCAGTCAATTCGTGACAACCCAGCCTGCGCTACCCGGGAATACGAAGCTATTAGTGAAAAACAGGACCCCGGCATCACGCCGGTTATCAATGAGCAGAGAGCAATGAGCAACGAGCAATGGCGTAAAGGCAACAAGCCCAAAGTGGCGATTTTTCGCGTGCAAGGCGTAAATGGACAAGTAGAGATGGCGGCGGCGTTTGACCGCGCTGGGTTTAGTAGTATAGATGTAACTTTGAGTGATATTGCCAGCGGTGCGCTTAAGCTGGATAATTTTTCTGGGCTCGTGGCCTGTGGTGGCTTTTCTTATGGCGACGTCTTGGGTGCCGGCGAGGGCTGGGCCAAATCAATTTTGTTTAACCCCGCGCTGGCTAAAACTTTTAAAACTTTTTTTGAGCGCCCGGACACCTTTAGCCTAGGGGTTTGCAACGGTTGCCAAATGTTATCGGCCCTGAAAGAACTGATTCCCGGCGCAGAGCAATGGCCGCGGTTCCTACGTAACGAATCCGAACAGTTTGAAGCCCGCCTGACAAGCGTAAAAATAGCGGAAAGCCCATCAATTTTACTGAAAGGCATGGCGGGATCAATCCTGCCAGTTCCAGTTGCCCATGGCGAAGGCAGAGCAGTCTTTGCAGCTAAAAGCCCAACCAACTTGGTCGCAGCCCAGTTTGTAGATAACAAAGGTTCAGTGACAAAAACTTACCCCCTAAACCCAAATGGCTCTAAAGACGGCATAACCGCTCTAACCACCCCCGATGGCCGCGTCACTATTATGATGCCTCACCCAGAGCGTGCATTCTTATCCCAACAGCTCTCCTGGCACCCTCCAACCTGGGGCAAAGAATCCCCCTGGTTCCAACTATTCCAAAACGCGCGCGAGTGGGTCGGATAGCTTTAGATCAAACTGCTTTTCTTTTTAGAGTTTTAAAAATCGTATCATGTTGTTGGAGTTGCTTTGACTGATCTGTAACTGCAGCCTTTACCACTTTCATATCGGACTTTAATTCCTCTACGTCAGTCTTCAGTTCATTAAATTCAGTTCGGGTTGGAAGGTTAGAAATACCCTCACGAATAGCTTTCAGCTCGTCAGCCAGTACCTCGCCCAAAACCATTTTTTTCTCGTCATCATCCAAAGATTGCATAGTGACTATTGTAACTATGGCCGCCCAAGTAAACAAGCGCTATAACCAAAAATTGGTGATCCCGGCGGGATTTGAACCCGCGATCTTCTGGATGAGAACCAGATATCCTAGGCCGCTAGACGACGGGACCACTAAGAACTCAAAAATACTACCACAACAGGGAAGAGCCGTCCAATCAATGCTCGTAAAATGCTTTCGGTTCCCTTATACTTAACTTACAGAAAGCATAAGGGTAATTATCACTTAAAATGCAGCTAGTCGCAGACAAATTTTATATCTGGTTTAACAGGATCGCTGCTGTCCTGGGTGGTATTTTGTTCGTGTTGGCAGTAGCCAGCTGGACATTGCCCGCCCTTAGTGTGCTTAAGGCCGAGTGGGGCTTTACGCCAATAACAGGAGTCCTGGGGTTATTTCAGGTTATGTATGCCCTCATTTTCTTTAACCACCGTAGGAATTTGTGGATAGCAGGGTTACTTTCCGCCATGATCCTGACCCTCAACATCGTCGGGCTGATTCATGGCTCTGGCGATCTGCATTCGTGGTTTCTGATTCTCTGGGCAATACAGGTATTGGCCAGCGGTATGTTTGGTTCGTACGCCTTAATTGGCTGCGGCTTTATGATGACCCTATATTTTGTGCTTGCAACAACTGGCCCGGCCATTCACAGCCTGAGCGATCCACTGGCGATTGGTGCGGTTCTGGGCACCTACATACTGAGTGTTATCAGCTATCTTGTGTGGAATCATCTTTATGCAGAGGCGGAGGGTAATCGTCTTAACCAGCTGGCGGGGCAACTAAAAGGCAACCAACAGCAGTCCGCAATACTTATACAGTCCATTACGGACGGCATAATTGTAACCGACACAGAAAGCAGGATAAGTCTGCTTAATCCGGCGGCGGCCAAAATGACAGGCTGGCCGGTAGAAGACGCGACAGGAATTGCAGTCCGTCAAGTAGCAAAACTGGCACAAGAAGACGGCAAAGAGCTGGCAACGACTCTACACCCTTTTGATCAAGTATTAAAAGACAATCAACAGTATAGCGACGTTCTACAGATTAAGGACCGCGAAGGCAAAAAAGTTTCTGTGGTTTCGTTGGTTATATCACCAATTGTGCTACCAAAAAGCAACCAGACTATCGGTACAGTAGCCGTACTGCGTGATGTCAGTGCTTCAAGGGACGAGGAACACCGCCGAGCGGATTTTATCAGTACCGCCAGCCACGAAATGCGTACGCCCGTGGCGGCAATAGAGGGCTATCTAGCACTTGCCCTTAATGAAAAGGTATCGAAGATTGATATGAAAGCACGCGACTTCCTGGTCAAGGCCCATGAGAGCTCGCAGCGTTTAGGTACACTTTTTCAGGATTTGCTGACCAGTGCCAAAGCAGAAGACGGACGCTTAGTCAGCCACCCTGTTGCTACAGAAATGGGTGAATATCTTGAGCAGCTAACAGATGGCCTGCGCTTTGCGGCTGAAAAAAAAGGCCTGCTTATGGACTTTACTGTCGGCACCGGGCAACAAGCTAAGGCTGGGGGAGGCAAGATTATCAAGCCACTTTATTATGCTCAAATTGATCCTGACAGGATGCGAGAAGTCATCACCAACCTCTTTGATAATGCGGTCAAATATACTGAATCAGGCAAAATCTCTATTGGCCTGACCGGCAATAATGACCTTATCCAGCTCTACATACGGGACACTGGCCACGGGATTCCGTCAGAAGACTTGCCTCATTTATTTCAAAAATTCTACAGGGTAGACAATTCATCTACGAGAACCATTGGTGGCACCGGTTTGGGTTTGTTTATATGCCGCAAAATTGTAGAACTTTATAATGGCCGGGTGTGGGCCGAGAGCGAAATTAACAAAGGCAGTACTTTTTATATCAATTTGCCACGGCTTAGTACCCAAAAGGTTGCTGAACTACAAACCACCGCCAGCCAGTCAACAGTATAAAATAATTCTGTTTACTGTTTACCTTTCTGCCGTTTTCCATGCGTTGACGTACAGTGAACGGAAAACGGATAACTGAAAACTGCAAATTATGCTACACTAGCTTTTATAAAACCATTAGAACATTAGCCGAGGGTAACAGATGACAAAAATCATGCTCGTCGAAGACGACAACAACTTACGTGAAATTTACGAAGCCAGATTGCTGGCTGAAGGCTATGAAATTGTAAGCGCCAAAGACGGCGAAGAAGCGTTAGCTATGGCCGTCAAGGAAAAGCCTGATTTGATTATTTCTGACGTAATGATGCCTAAGATTAGTGGCTTTGATATGTTAGACATCTTGCGGAGCACCCCGGAAACTAAAAATACAAAAGTTATCATGATGACCGCGCTTAGCCAGGCTGAAGATAAAGCTCGGGCTGATAAGCTTGGCGCTGATCGCTATCTAGTAAAATCCCAAGTAACCCTGGAAGATGTTGCCAGAGTAGCCAAAGAAGTCATAACTGGCGAGGAAACGCCAGTAGAACCAACATCTAGCGCTCCAACCAGCACGCCTTCAGTGGATTCAACTACTAATGATCTCCCGTTAGCCACACCCGTTGCTGACGCTGCTCAAGTTGCCGCGCCACCAGCAACTATTGCTGTTACGGCGGCAGATGATAAGAAACCGGCGGACTCACCTAATCCGACACCAGAGCCTCCACAATCGTCTTCCGCAACCGTCGCTGATACTCCGACTACTTCCGCTACAACATCAACAAGCATTGACCCAGCACTCGCGCTAACTTCCGCGGACGAATCAGCCACTATTGATGCTCAAATTGATGATTTTGTGGCTAACGCCCCGTCCAACGAACCACCAGCTTCACCTGAAGTTGAGCAGGCACCTAAAGATGTTACGCAGGATAGTTCCGAGGTGTCGGGTGATATTTCCTTACCGTTAGCTCCTCCTGTAGAAGAAATTGCAGTCAAAGATGCCCCTGTGGTGAGCGATGATAACACCCAGGGTGGAAAATCAGAAGAGTTAGCTGATGCAGTAGGCAAAATAGTCAACGAGGAGCCAGAAAATCAAGCACAACCTGATACAAATTCAGATGACCAAAAGAATGTCCCTATAGCTCATAAAAAGGTAATTGAACCTCTGGATGATATGACCCAAAAGGGACCTGATTTACAAACTTTGCTCGCTAAAGAAGATCAAAAAGTTGCTTTGTCGCCAGTAGTAGGCATTGGCGCGCCACCCGTGCAATCTGTAGTGAAGCCTGGTGGTGAAACAATAACACCAGCCGGGGCAAATGATACTACAAACCCACACCAGCCAGGGAATGTGATCCAGCCAGGCTCTGGTGAGCCCAGCGATTTCGCACTCTAGCTAGCTGATAGCCTGTAGCTTAAGACAGTTTGAGACTGTGTTTGCGTTTTTTAGCTATGAGCTACCAGCTATTAGCTATAAGCTATGGACATGAGGTTAAATAAGTATCTGGCTGATGCTACCGGAATGTCCAGACGCGCGGCAGACAAGGCTATTGAAGCCGGCAAAGTGACTATAAATGGCAAAGCTGCTGTTATGGGTCAGCAAGTTACTGATACGGATACCGTCAAGCTTGACAATAATGCTATTACACCCGCTGTCAATACTGTTACGCTTATAATCAATAAGCCCATGGGTTATGTCTGTTCCAGGGATGGGCAGGGCAGCAGAACAGTTTATGATCTACTGCCACTTGAGCTTCATTATCTCAAACCAGTAGGGCGCCTGGACAAAGAATCCTCAGGACTATTACTAATGACAAATGACGGACAGCTTGCCTACGAATTAACACATCCAAAGTTTCAAAAAACCAAAGTATACAAAATAGCCCTAAACAAACCTCTCCAGCCCTTGCACAGGCAAATGATCAGTGACCATGGCATTATGCTAGATGACGGACCCAGCAAACTCCAGCTAGAAAGAATTAACGAAACAGATGACATAAACTGGAAAGTAACCATGAGTGAGGGCCGCAACCGCCAAATCCGCCGAACGTTTGAGTCCTTAGGCTACACCCTCCCCAAACTCCACCGCACCCAGTTTGGCAATTATCAACTCGCAAACCTTAAGCCTGGAAAGTTTATTTTTGTCTAACTAAAACTCCCCAAGTTTCTACAAAGTGCTCGTAGAAAGGCCTTTCCGAAGGCGCTGCAAACCTTGCACACCTTTCAACCTCAGCGTCATACACTACCGGCAAATCAAAAAGATCTCGACGGTATGGATGTAGTATCACTCTAGACAACGCACGTTGCGTGTGGTTTTGGAGGAGCATGATTACACTTTTTAAGGCATCGTAAGGCTCTGCTATTACCAAAATTGATTCAAGATGGCCAGAACCCCCTGGCTTTCTATCATGGTCGCCTAAATATACATAGCTAAGCTCAAGAGGAGTTATTCCTAGTGCCTCACCAGGTTCGACAAAACGGGGCGCCCAGAGATCAGGCCTGTCAGCAGGTAATAGTCGATCGACACTAATTGGATCCGGAATTTGCTCTAAGGAGGAAAATTTCACTAATACACTTATAGTTTATTATACCACATTTGTCAATACAGTTCATCTCTGTTAAGATGTAATTCGTGAAGAAGTTGCCGATTGTTGCTATTGTGGGGCGGGCTAATGTGGGGAAGTCCAGTTTGTTCAACGCGGTTTTGGACAGGCGCGAGGCGATTGTCGCGCAGGAGCCCGGTACTACTCGCGACAGCATATCCGCTAAGGCCGATTATCGTGGCCAGAACTTCTGGATTGTAGATACAGCTGGCATGAAGACGCCAGAGGATGATTTTGAGCTGACTATTCAGGAGCAGATCAAGGAAGCAGCCGATAGCGCCGATATTATCTGGGTAGTTATTGAAGCCAACGTGCCCATCACGGAAGAAGACCGCCGGGTCGCCAAAATGGCGCTCAAAAGCCGCAAACCAGTCTTTCTGATAGTGAACAAGAGCGACAAGGCCCCCAAAGCCATAACAGAAGATTACCAGCGCCTAGGTATCAAGCCAATTATGTTAACCAGCACAACGCAGTTTAAGGGCATTGATGAGCTTTTGGACGTGCTAATAGCCCAAATACCACGCGCGACCCTGCTGGACGCTACAGACCGCCTGCGTGTGGCTATATTGGGGCGGCCAAATGTAGGTAAGTCGTCTCTATTTAACAATCTTGCCAAAAAGCAGCAGGCTATAGTAGCGGACTTGGCTGGAACAACCAGAGATATTAATAGAACAGTTATCAAGTACCAGGGCAGGGAAATAGAGATCATGGACACCGCCGGCATCAGACGCAGTGGTAAGATTGGGCAGGGAATAGAACGGTTCAGCGTTATCCGTGCGCTCAGCGCTATAGAACAATCCGACGTAGCCTTTCTGCTAATGGACGCTAACGAACTGCACGTAACGCTGGACCAAAAACTGGCCGGCATGGTAAAAGAAGCCGGCAAAGGTCTGGTGCTGGTGGTCAGCAAGTGGGACAGCGTGGACAAAGACGCTTACACCCGCGACGCCATGGCCCCACGCATAGCCAGTAATTACGATTTTGTGCCATGGGCGCCACTAATTTTTACCAGCTCCATTACCGGCCAAAACGTTACCAAATTGTTTGATTTGGTGCTTGATATAGCCAAAAATCGTGAAAAAATAATCAAAACTAAAGAGCTGAATCGTTGGCTTCGCGAAGTGGTAGACAGGCATCCCCCAGCCGGGCTTAAAAACCGACAACCCAAGCTCAATTATATAGTTCAGGAAGAGGACAACCCGACCAACTTCAAGATCTATGGCGCCCACGGCAAGTTCTTGCACTGGAGCTACAAACGCCACCTAGACCGTGAACTGCGCCGTAGCTTTGGTTTTGAAGGCACCCCAATCCACTTCTGGTTCTTCGACAAAAACACCCCCCACAAACACGGCCAAAAACCAGAAAAAGACTAACCCCCCTAAAAAAATGCAGTTCAAAAATTATCACAAACTTCGCTATAGCGCTGGGAATGATAATTACAGAGGTAGTATTTTTCTAAAATGATTTATTAGACGGTTGTGTTGGTCGATGGTGTCTGTTTCTAGCAACACCACGAACGGCTCAAGTTCAGGAATGATATGTTTTATAAGCGCGATTTGTTCAAGGCAGGGAAATGGATGAACCCACAGGCTTTTTTGCAGCATGTAAAAATCCATTGTTTTTAGTTTTTCAGTCAAAAATCGGCGGCTATCCCTATACTTCTCTGGAATATCAAAGACTACTAGTCTCCAGCGCTGATCCCATTTTTTGACACGAGGAACTTGTAGCAGTTCAAAATTCGCTTTTTGGACCCGCTTTCTGCCTTTGTCGTTTAGCGTTATTTCAAATAAACCGTTTTCAAGCTCATCTATCGTAACCACATTAAGGCGCTTTGTGTAATAGGCTAATTTTCGGCTGTCAACAGATTTATCAAGCTTTTTTAGAACTGCTTTAAGAGGTTTCTCCAAAGCAACCAAGCTATTTGGCGCTGCAATAGTTGCCAATCCCGCACCACCAATTAGGACTGCTTTTAGAAGCTCATCAATCACAAGGGAAGTTTTAGTTTTGAGTGGCATATTATCCTTTCACAAAGCCGACAATCAATCTGTTAATACCCACATATTATCATACTCAGCGCTATAGCGTTGGGAATGATAATTTGTTGTGGGGGGGGAATTCTTGGATACTGTATGGAGTTATGGCGCTATTTCAGAAAAAACCGGATGTGGGGGGGAGCAATAAACCAATTTATACTTTGGGGCTGCAAAAGACTGTCTTAATTGTGGGGCTGGGGAATCCTGGCAAGAAATATAATGGCACAAGGCACAATATTGGCTTTGAGGTAATCGACGCGCTGGCACTGTCTCAGGAAATTACTGACTGGGCTGATAAAAAGGATCTTAAATGCTTAGTCGCGACAGGGAACATTGGCTTCACAAGAGTAATTCTTTGCAAACCAACTACATATATGAATTTGAGCGGCGAAGCTGTTCAGGCAATCAGCCATTTTTATAAGATTTCCCTTGACTCGATTGTAGCTGTACATGACGAGCTGGATATTCCATTTGGGCAGATCAGAACCCGCGTAGGCGGTTCGGACGCCGGCCACAACGGCATAAAATCCGTTATTGAGCAGATAGGAGAAAGCTTTGGCCGTATCCGCATTGGTGTAGGCCCAAAAACTCCACCGCGAATAGACAGCGCCGATTTTGTACTGGCTAAGTTTAGCTCGGATGAACAAACCCAGCGCGAAAACCTCCTGCGAGAAGCAACATCAATACTAACGGAATACATTCACGGTGCCCAACTCGCCTCAGAAACTCGCAGTTTTATTGTGTAGGATCAGGTGAGCCCCCGGGATTCATACCCAGACCTCCTCGTTCTTCGATCAAAGTAGCAATGGCAAAGTAGCGTGCCAGACTTCTGTAAACCATTTCATCCGCCGACACGCTGCTTTGATCGGCTAGGGCCTCAACTACATCAGCGAGTTCCGACCCTAGCTCTAGTGGTGTTCTAGGCTCTGGAGTGACTCCAGACGGAAATTGTCTTTCAGCTTGTTCGTCAATGTCAGCAAACCAAATGAACGAACCATCCTCCAAGACCACAGGAACCCAGAGGTGTCCCTGATTGCGCATTTTTTCTAATGCTCGGTATGTTACGACTGCTCTTTTGACAATGTCTTCATGACTCAGCATTTTGTCCTCGCTAAGTCCTGTCTCAATTTCAAAAGAACTTGGTCGCGTCTCGTGAATCTTGTCATCAATTGCTGACGCTAATGTCGGGTCAATATAAATTGTTTTAGCATGATTTGGATCGCTCATAATTCTCCGTAATAAAAAGGACCTCCAGAGGGGGTGGGCACCGCTGGAGGCCCAATTACACCCTTCAACCCACCCTGAAGGCTTTCTCTGATAAATCAAAGACCCACTCAAAGGTTCATCCGTCATATCACCAGCCTCAAATAATGCGAGGGGGAATGCGGGGTTAAAGGGGTTAGTTTGCTTTAGAGCGCTTTCGTCAGTCAGTGACTTACGAAAACAAGATAAGCGGAGGGTAACTACTTAATCCATAACGCTCTAAAACAATCTAACTAACTTTTGTCCTCCGAAGCTAAACACTAAGGAGGATGTTAGAATAGTTTATAAGGTGCTTAAATCCACCTAAGTGGATCCACAAGTTGCTATTATAGCAAATATATACTATTTGTCAATACTTACTGGACATAATTACCAATGAATGTTACTAAAATCACCCAGAATTCGCCTGATTTCCCTGAAAAACTGAAAAATATACCTAGTCCGCCACGCTTGCTATATGTGCTGGGTGATTTGGAGCCGTTACGGCATAAAACCGTCGTTAGTATCGTAGGCAGCCGGGCTGTTTCGCCATATGGCAGGCAAATTACCTCCCGTTTGGCCACAGAAATAGCCAAGCAGGATCTGGCAATTGTTAGCGGGCTGGCGCTTGGCATTGACGCTATAGCCCATCAAGCAGCGGTAGATATCGGCAGCTACACAGTGGCTGTCTTGCCCTGTGGGCTTGATAGATTTTACCCAGGCACCAACCACAATTTGGCCGAACAAATACTTAAACAGGGTGGGGCAATCATCAGCGAGTATCCTGAGGCTACAGAACCATATAAATTAAACTTTATAGAACGTAACCGCCTGGTATCAGGCCTTTGTGACGGCTTGCTAATAACAGAGGCCTCACAGCGGAGCGGCACGCTTCATACTGCTAATTTTGCATTGGAGCAAGGCAAGACAGTTATGGCGGTCCCGGGCAATATCACCAGCCCAACCAGCGCCGGCACAAACAACCTTATCAAAACCGGAGCCGTGCCCGTAACGGGTATCGATGACATACTCCACGCCCTAGACCTAAACCGCCAAACCAGCATGACTATGGTTATAGCTGCCAACTCAGAGGAAGCAGCCATACTGGACCTAATGAAACAAGGCGTAACAGACGGTAGCGATTTACTCTCAGGCAGCAAACTCAAAGCCGAAGTATTCAATCAAACTCTCACAATGCTAGAGATGTCTGGAAAAATCAGACCGCTCGGAGCTGGCCACTGGGGTATAAGCTAAGGCCAGTTTAGTAGAAAATCCACCTGCTCCGAGCCCCGTTAATTATTAGCTAGTTGGTGGTCTATGCTTGGAAGCTATTTAGCAACTTTTGTTGCATTTCCGATAATTTTGCCGTAGGCTAGCAACTTGCATATATAAGACATGAGGTATACTTAAGCTTAATGACGAGAAACTTAGTTATTGTAGAAAGTCCGGCCAAGGCACGGACGATTGAAAAATTTTTAGGCAAAGATTACACCGTTAAAAGTAGCTTTGGCCATATCCGTGATTTGCCTAAAAAAGGTCTGAATATAGACATGGCCGACGGGTTCAAACCCACCTATGCTGTACCGGCAGAAAAATCCAAGGTAGTCAGAGAGCTAAAAGCCGCGGCAAAGGGCACCACCGTCTGGCTGGCAAGTGATGAAGACCGCGAAGGTGAGGCGATTGCCTGGCACCTGTGCGAAGCGCTCAAACTCGACCCGGAGCAGACCAAGCGAATCGTATTCCACGAAATCACCAAAACCGCCATTGAAGAGGCCGTTGCCAACCCGCGAACTGTCAACATGAAGCTGGTAGACGCCCAGCAAGCCCGTCGCATCCTGGACCGGCTGGTAGGCTATGAACTCAGTCCAGTATTATGGAAGAAAGTACGCCCTGGGCTGTCCGCAGGCCGCGTTCAATCTGTCGCCGTCCGCTTGATTGTTGAGCGCGAACGGGAAATTAAAGCCTTTGAAGCTGACAGTTCATACCGGATTATCGGTACATTCATAGGCGATGGCGATAGCTTTACGGCTGAACTAAATTCCAGACCAGATAACACCACAAAGGCAGAGGCTTTCCTGAATGACGCCAAAATCTCTACCTACAAAATAGCCAGTATTGAGCAAAAACCCGGCTCCCGCAGCCCGGGGGCACCATTTACTACCAGCACCTTGCAACAGGAAGCCGCCCGCCGCTTAGGCTACGGTGTGCGCCAGACAATGACCTTAGCCCAGCGCCTCTACGAAAGCGGCCATATAACCTATATGCGTACTGACAGCACCATTTTGTCCGGGCAGGCCATTAAAGCCGCCGAAATCTACATCATCAAAGAATTTGGCGCCAAATACCACCAAGTTCGCCAGTATAAAACCAAGAACTCTAGCGCCCAGGAAGCCCATGAGGCAATCCGCCCAACTAACTTTAATATTAAGGGTGCCGGGGATGACGACCAGCAGTCTAAATTATATGATCTTATCTGGCGCCGAGCTTTGGCCAGCCAGATGGCTGCGGCAGTGGTAGCCCGCACCGAAGTTACGATTGCTATGAGCAACCGACCAGAACTGTTTATTGCCAAAGGCGAGATCCTGAAGTTTGATGGTTACTTCAAAGTTTACGGTGGCGGCAAAGACGATGTTATTTTGCCGCCACTAAAAAACGGCCAGAAGCTTGATGCGCAGTCCATAGCCGCCACAGAAACCTTTAGCAAGCCCCCAGCGCGTTATAGCGAGGCAAGCTTGGTTCGTAAGCTGGAAGAGCTCGGCATTGGCCGCCCAAGCACCTACGCGCCGACCATTTCTACCGTCCAGACCCGTGGCTACGTTGAAAAGGCTGACTTGGAAGGCAAGGAACGGGGAATCACAGTGTTAGAATTGAGAAAAGAGAAAATAGAAAAGAGAATGCAGACCGAAACAACTGGGGCAGATAAGAATAAGTTGCTGCCAACGTCTGTAGCTGATGTTACAACCGATTTTTTGGTTAAGCATTTCGCGCCAATTGTTGATTATGACTTTACGGCTAAGGCAGAGGCCGGATTCGATGAAGTCGCTGAAGGCAACCAGTCGTGGGTCAAAATGCTGGAAGACTTTTATAAATATTTTCACCCACTAGTGGAGCAGTCCGCCAGTGTCAGCCGGGAAGAAACCAGCCAGGCCAGGCAGCTGGGCGATGACCCCAAGACCGGCCAGCCAATTGTGGCCCGATACGGACGCTATGGCCCGATGTTGCAGCGGGGAGCTACAGAGAGTGAGGATAAGCCGGACTTTGCGCCTATGCCAGAGGGCGTTGCCCTAGAAGACGTAACTTTCGAGCAAGCCATGGAAATGTTCAAATTGCCCCGAACCGTCGGCAAAACAGCCGAGGGCGAGGAAATAAAAGCCAACATTGGCCGTTTTGGCCCATACATTCAGGTAGGCAAGTTATATGTCTCTATTAAACCACATGATCCCATGAAAATTACAGAAGCCGAAGCCTTGGAACTTTATGCAGAAAAGTTGGAAAAAGAAGCCAACAAATACATAGCTCAGTTCAAAAGTGGCATCAGCATAGTCAACGGCCCCTACGGTCCCTACATAACAGATGGCAAAAAGAACGCCCGTATCCCCAAAACCACCGACCCAACCAAAATAACCGAGCCAGAAGCCAAAGAACTATTAGCCAAAGCCCCCGCCAAAAAGAAACGCTTCGTCCGTAGGGCTAAGAAATAATACAGAGTGGTATACTTAGCAAATGAGTAACGATGAGTTCACAAAACTATTCAAATATATGTCAGAAAGATTTGATAAAGTTGACAAGTCCTTGGCAGGCAAGGCCGAGGCATCTACATGCAACGGGTCGTCGGCCTGCTTGACAAGATCACCAAACAGGTAGAGATTTCTGAACAAGAACGGCTTATAATAGGGCATCAACTTGATCGGCTTAACCGCTGGACTGAAGAAATGGCTGCAAAAATAGGCTACAAACTTTCTTTCTAAGCCCCCCCCCCAAAAAAAAAGAAACGCTTCGTCCGTTAAGAAGTAACGCTATTTCTAGTGTCCGTTTCGCCGGACAGGCGAGTCGGACGCCTAACAATATTTAGCGTCTTTAATATAAAAGGGAAAGGTGCTTATCCACATCTTGCACAGATTACAAGTTGTTTTACGGTGATATTTCTACACCATTAATAGAGTTTTACGTCTATTTCGTGCTAAAATAGCATTACGATGGGCTAAAAATGAAGAAGATGCAATAAAAGTATTGACTTTTTATATATTTGTTTTACAATTATAGTATACATAGAACATAAGAGCAGAGAAGGATGACCAGAATGCCAGAAGCAGCCAAACAACTTCAGATAGAAAAGATTATAACCGACGTACTTGGGACAATTGATCGTGAGCGCGAAAGGGAAATCATTGGGCGTCGCTTTGGCTTGTTTGACCGCAAAGAAACTTTGGAACAAATTGGGGAACTGCTAGGCATCACACGCGAACGCGTTCGCCAGCTTGAAAAAGCTGTAGTTGCGCGGCTTAAGGCACAGGCTGATGATGGCCAGCTACCACATATAGCAATGGTACAAGACGCGTTTATAGAGCTGCTAGGCAATATGGGTAATGTTGCACGTGTTAGTGACCTAAGCGCCAAACTTAATAAAGAGAACACTCGTATTGACCAGTCACGCGTATCATTCTTAGCCCAACTAAGCCCTAAGCTAGTTGTAATTGATGATAACGACTATTATTTCCATAGCATCGGCTTAAATGGCGTCCATGATGAGAAAACTACCAAAAAGATGGTAGAACAAATCATCGCGGCAGTAAAAGACCTAGCCGAACCTGCTACAATCGAAATCGTTGCCAAAAACGCTAAGATCGAGAATGTTAAACACGCGGCTGCGCTTGCCAGCACTAGCAAAGCTCTGGCAACACTAAATGGACGCTGGGGACTTATAAAATGGCCAATGGTCAACCCCAAAAACATTCGTGACAAAATATACGTTATCCTAAAAGAACATGGCAAGCACATGCACTTCAACGAAATATCTGGTGCCATCAAAGATTCTGATTTTAAGCGCAAAGACGTTACCACCCAGGCTATTCACAACGAACTTATCAAAGACAAGCGCTTTGTACTGATAGGGCGGGGAATTTACGCCTTAAAGGAATGGGGTTACGAAAAGGGTACAGTCGCCGACATCATCACACAGGTACTCAAGAAGGCTAAAGAACCGTTGCACCGCGACGAAATCGTCAAACAGGTCCTAAAGAGCCGCTACGTCAAAGAAACTACCATTCTACTGAACCTGCAAGGCAAGCAACAGTTCAAACGTGTAGCCAAAGCCACCTACAGCTTGGCTGAATAAAGGCTTATGCCACCCATAGATCTGCCACAGGAGATAGCCGATAGAGCAACTCAACCTCACGCTGTTAATAACGTTACAGTTCCTATAACTGATTGGTACATGCTACGGGAAGCTGCTGCTCTTGAGACTCCTGCAGAAGGACCTAAGGTTACTCGTTCAGATATCATCAGAATTGCACTAGACCGTTATTTAAATGAGCATCCCCACGCCGAAAGCATCGCACGGCTTGCCGAGTTGCGACTTAGGCAAGATATAGAACTTGAAAAGGCCAGAGCCCAACAGTCCACCGAAATTATCGAATGAATTGCGAATAAGCGCGCAGAGCAGGGACGTATGTATCCCAAAATGCTTCATCGCTCATCACTTGAATATGTTGAGGGATTTTGTTGGTACGGTTGGCGGTGGCGGCTTCAAGCATAGTCTGCGTAAAAGGCTGCCATCATGCATCAGAACAAATAAGACAGGGCATTGTAGGGAACTATAACGTCGTATTTTATTGTTGATCACCCCTGCCACTGAAAACATATCTTTTGCGTAGAATAAGTCTAGGCATATTCCTTCAGTATCATTGTGGTAGATGAAAAAGTCACATGTTACACGCCCAGGCCTAATAACTTTATGCTCATGTACAGCGATTGGGTCAAACTGAGTGATAAACCGGTCATAAAATAGCTCTTCGTAGTCTTGGGCTCGTTTAGATGTATGACTGGCAACCTTACTCCTATACTCGCCAGTTGTGTAGTTATGGATTTCAGCTGGAAATAGCTTCTGCCTTATACTAACTTAGGCCTCCATAACTGCGCTGTAATGACCGTGAACTTGGCAAGAATTCATAAGCATCAATCTCAAGCGCTGTTGGGTAACGCCCATAATCCTTAACAAAAGCCTCGAACCCAGCTTTAATCTCTTCAATCGTCCAGATGCCTTTGGGTCTTGTTCTACTACTTCTAACTAAATTGCTCATACTTGAAGCTTAGCATAGAACATTTTACGAACAATAATGATTTGAATACAGGTATTTATCAACCATACGGTGCACGTTTACCATGTAATTAAGAGCTACTAAGGGGAAGAACAATATAAAGTTCAGTGAATGCGGAAATAAAAAACAAAGTCACAAATTCAAGACACACAAACATTGAAGCAGGCGCAATAATCACTTATAGCTAATAGGTCGTCCAATGTATATTTTGCGACATACATTACAGTCTTGTTGATGGTTGCCATTACCTCTTCTACAGGGGACTTACTAGCTTATGGCTCATAGCTTTTGGCTAATAGCCCACTTCAATGCTGGAATCTGTGTTGCAGCTCACTATCAGCTACTAACCACCGGCTACTATGTTGTTGTGCTTATTCACACAATTTGACTTATCCACAGTTCGTCGTGAAATTATTTGCTTTTTCACGCTATTGCTTTTAAAATTTGCAATTCCCCTTTCCCGCTGCTTTTATATATTTTTTTGACTTTTGCCTGTTGTTGTATGTTTATATAGTTTTTTTAATGCATTAGATGTTGTACATTTATGAACAATTTGCGAACTAGAGCAGTGGAGCAACGGGGGCTTAATTAATTACCTATAGAATATTTTTTCTTCTACCCTGACATCTACGTATTCTTGCGGTGCTACATTATCAGCTTTAAACTTCTCGGCTGCAGCTAGGTACGTCCCTACTGCCTGACGTGGATCAACATCTATAGAAAATTTAATGTAATACTGCTGCCCTACCAGCCTTACATCAGCTTGCTGGGCAGCATTTTTAGGCAAAACTATCGATAGTACTTCAACATTGGCGGATTTTAACTGATTAAATAACCTTACTAGGTGATTTGTTTCTTGAGAAGATAGAATACTTTTGCCAGGTTCGGCAGTAATACCGGATTCGTCCCGAATAATCGGAACTTCTCCCAGCTCATTCTGCGAGACATCCTCAATCCTAGACATAACTTTGCCGCTTTCAGCCACATAAAACGACCCGTTTGAGCCTACAAGCTGAAAACTGGGCCTAGCTGGCGTCAGTACAACAGTTGGCCGGCTACCTAGTAATGGTAGCTGGATATTGACAGCAGCCAGCTCATTAAACTCCTCCTGAATCTTAGAACTAATATCTCTACTAGAAACGGTAAGCTTAGATCTATTAAGTAAAGATTGTTTCCATATATTGCGCATGGCCGTATCATACACTCCGGCATCACGGTGAATGGTGCCTGGAGAGTTTAGCAGTATAATTCTGGGCGTCGGTTGCAAAAGTGTGGCGTACACCAGCGCTATGGTTATGATTACTAGTGCAATATAGCTGGGCAGCAGCCTTACCCAATGTTGGCTGCCACCAGTTCTTGTACGCACTTGATTTTTTTCATCTCCCCGGCCCACATTATTATCACTACTGGATGATCCACGGGCATAATAAGAAAAAACCTTTGGGTTACTACTAGCCCTTGGCCGCATACGTTCTTGGGGCATTTGCTTTTTATTTTTGAGAGATAGTTTCATGAGATTTTTGTTCCAATAGTATTTTTGCAAGTCGTTTTGAAGCGTCATATGGTGTTATTTTTTGTAATGCTTGGCCAAGATTAATTTTCAAACTTTCATCATTTAGAATCTTCTTAATTGCAGCTATTAGGCCGTTTTCTGGATCATGCAGTTGCTCTTCATCTACAATAATAGCAGCTCCCTGCCCTTTTAGCCGTTCTGCGTTTTTAAGCTGGTGGCCGCCAGTAAGTTCGGGATTTGGGATAACAATACAGGCTTTGCCCTGAACGCCAAATTCTGCCAAGTGGGTAGCACCCGCTCTAGTAACAATAACATCGGCAGCCCCGCTATAACGATGCATTGGCTTCATAAATTCAATAACTTCCAGCCGGGGATGGCCATAATCGCCGTAAACAACCATCTTACCAATACCTGCTTGATGGATAACATGCAAGGTTGGATTTATATCCATAATTTGGTCTATCATTGCAACAATAGCAGTATTGATGCGGGCGGCACCAGAACTGCCACCAGTTATAACAACCAGCGGAGCATCGGGCGATAAGCCAAGTTGGGTTTTATAGTCTGTTTGCATAGTTTTAGTAACCGGCTGGTAAGCTTCGCTTACGAGCACCCCTATAGGCTCAACTTTAGCAGCTGGGTAACGATAATATTCTGCGGGTAATGCCGTGGCATGAAGCCGGGCCCAGTGGCTCACCAGCCGGTTGGCAAGCCCAGGGACTGCATCGGAATCATGAGTTATAATTGGGGTCCGTCTTGCGGCCGCAGCCAGGCCGATTGGCACGCCCACAAAACCGCCTTTCTGAAACACAACATTGGGCTTCAGCTTGCCAAGTAGCCGCCAACTCTGAATAAACCCAACAATAACGTACACTATGTCCCGCAAGTTAAGTAGATTTGTTTTAATGTCTACCAGCCGTCGAACCCATGACTCGCCGTGGTAACGCCTAAACTTACCGGCGTAAATAGCATAAGCCCTGTCAATAACTGGGCTGTTTTGGGTTAAATCCGCGAACTTACTGTTTCGCTCACCGACATATATAACTTTACAGTTGGGGTTTAAACTCTTAAGCTCATGCGCGACGGCTAGGATTGGCGTAATATGGCCGCCGGTCCCGCCGCCAGTTAACAGTATTTTCATCACTTGGGCTCCTTCCTTCCGTTTCGGTGTTAACTCCAAATGTAGTGTAGCGCGATATCTGAAACACTAAACCAACTGCTGCCGTAACAAATATTACACTGGTTCCGCCCGCACTAATGAACGGTAAGGTAATGCCTTTAAGGGGGAATAATCCGATCATAGAACCGATATTAATAAATGTTTGGGTACTAAGCCATGCTAGCACTCCTGTAACCATTAACTTTGAAGTAGCGTCGGGCGCCCGCTCCAGTATATTTTTAATACGGCTGAATAAGCCTACAAATAAAGCTATAATCAACGATGTACCGATAAAACCAAACTTTTCAGCTATGATGGCAAAAATTGAATCATTGGATGCTTCTGGCAAATAGCCAAATGCTTGTGCGCCATGCCCTAAACCTTTTCCAGCCACGCCCCCCGATCCAACAGCTATAAGTGCCTGGCAAGCTTGATAGCCAGCATTCTGACAATCTTTTTCTGGATTTAGAAATGTCATTACACGTTCTCGCCGATAGCCGCTAGAGCTAATTGCGATAACTGTTCCTACGATAATAATCGCGCTAATCTGAAATACTCGTTTAAGCGGCAAACCAGCCACATATGCCATTGCGGCCACCATAACTACAAGTACTCCAGTAGAACCTAGGTCAGCTTGAGCACCTGCAACCACAACACCCAAAATTCCAAGCACAATTAATAAGGGCTGGAGAGTTTTCCTGGTATCGGCAATAGCCCCCGCCCTGATTTTTTTGGCCAGGAAGCCTGCCAAGCATATAACTAACGCGAATTTAATTAATTCAACTGACTGTAATGATTGGCCGCCAAATCTTATCCAGCGATGGGCTGGGTACTCGGCGCTAACAGGTGAAACAAGCGCAATTAGCGTGGCGACAGTCGCTAGCACAACCAGTGGTGTACTTAATCGTTGCCAAAACTTTAGTGGGATCTGTGACACCAGGCCAAAAGTTATTATACCCAGCATAATTGTTATCATTTGTTTTGTCACAAAGTAATTATCATCAACCTGTTTTTGGACAGCCAATCCTGGACTGATAGCATAGACAACGATTAGTCCTACCACTAGTAGTATGACCGCAAAAAGCAGCAGCACATAGTCTGGGCGATGTCGGCGCTGGCCTAGCTTATCAGCTTGCACAGGCCGTCGCCGGGCAGCCTGAGGGCGCATTAGGGATTCCTACCCAGCAGGAACAGGATTATGCCCAAAACCCCTACTACCTGGCCAATGACCCAAAAACGCATGGTAACTTTGGTTTCCGGCCAACCAATGGCTTCAAAATGATGATGAATCGGCGATGACAGAAATACTTTTTTACCGTTTCGCAGTTTCCGGGAGGTTCTATTAATAATCACTGAGCCGGTTTCTGCCGCGTAGACCAGGCCAATCACTGGCAGTGCGTAGATAGTATCTGTTTGCAGCGCGACTATACCAAGTGCCGTACCCAGCGCAAATGATCCCACGTCGCCCATAAAAAATCGTGCAGGATAAATATTGAACCAGGTGTAGCTTAGTAACGCCCCAACCACAGACAAACAAAAACCTGCCAGTGCGTATTGCCCATCAATAATAGCAATTAAGGTGTAAACTCCGAACGATATCGCTAATAAGCCGCCAGCCAGACCGTCCAATCCATCAGTTATGTTGACAGAATTAGACGTAGCAATTACCACAAACCAAAACAAGACTATTACAAAAACACCAATGTGAGCTTCAGTAAATCCAAGATTAACGCTATCGACACCCAGTTTCGCGTAAAACCACCAGCCGCCCGCCAGGGCCACTATGCTTTGTAACGAGAACTTTATCTTGGCACGCATACCAGCAATGCCCTTGCCGTCACCACGAATGTTCATCCAGTCATCAAAAAGTCCTATCATACCAGATCCAACCATTCCAGCCAGTACCAACCAAGTTTCACTGCGGCTAAGGTTAAATGGTAGTGTCACTAGAGCAACTGATGCGACAAAGATTATACCGGCCATGGTGGGAATGTTTCGTTTATGTTTAGCGGCATGAAGCTTGGCGTACACGGTTGCCTTACCTCCGGACCAGGCGTCAGTACGTTGCTTTTTCCACCATTCTTGGCGATAAGCCAGAGCTGTATATAGCGGGGTAATCAGCATGCTTATGGCAAAGCTTAGGCATCCGAGCAAAAGTATCCGGATTATTGTACTGTTTTGGACTACGATATTTAAAGTTTGTTCCATGAATGTGTTCCCTTATTATATCCTTAATTCTTGGGTTTAACGCCAAAATTGTTAATTAACATGTCTGCCAAACTAAAATAAACTGGAGCCGCCGCTTTAGCGCCAGCATAACCGCTAATATTGCGCGGCTCGCGAATCCTGACTACAATTACGTACTCTGGCTCATCGCCGCCTACATATCCCAAAAAAGTACCGTTAAAGCGGTCATCATAATAGCCCCCCATGGGATTAGGTATCTGGGCTGTGCCAGTCTTGCCGCCGTAGGAATACTCCGCTCGCAGTTCCCGAACGCCATAAGTAAGCTTGTTTGTCTGAAGCGTGTACTCCATATAGTCTTGGAGCTGCTCGCTAACCTCAGCTTTGACTACACCCGTCTTAATAACTTTTGGTGCTTTTTTGTCTACCAAGCCATCGCTTCCAATATAGCCGTCAAGCAGGTGTGGCTGATAGTAAGTACCGCCGTTGACTGCTGATGCTATAGCCGCGCCCATCTGAATTAACGTTTCGGTTTGGCCCTGGCCAAAAGCTGTATTAGCATACTGAATATTGAGCCCAAAACCATCCACTGGATCAGGCACAACGCCGACTCCTTCCCCGCTCTGCTCAATGCCAGTCTGTTTGCCAAACTGATAATGATTCACCAAATATTCATACCAAACCGTACGTGCCTTTTCATTGATTTGGCCGCCGCCCATTTGCATTAACAGCCAGGTCGCACCAGTGTTAAGTGATAACTGCAAAATATCTGCAACTGTTTTTGTACCGGGTCCACCATCTTCTTCAATATTCTTGACGACAGCGTCATCAATCCGGAAAAAACTCGGGTCATAATAAGACGTATTTTTATTGACTACCCCCTGGTCAAGCGCGGCGGCGGCGGTGAGCGTTTTCATAATTGACCCAACTTCAAACGCCTCATTCACAACCGCATTGCTAAATACCGCCTGATCGGTAACTTTAGAAAATTCCGCTGGGCTATAAGTCGGAAAGTTGGCCATTGCTTTAACAGCCCCGGTTTTGGCTTCCATAATTACGGCACTACCCATACTGGCTTTAGTACTCTCGACATGTTGCTTTAATGTATCTTCCAGTTGTTGCTGCATCCCAAGATCAAGTGTTAATAATATTTTTTTGCCGGCTTCAGGATTAACAATTATGTTGTCCTTGTTGGCAGCCAATGGGACACCTTGGGCATCTGTAATGGCTTTTAACTGTCCTGGCTTGCCCTTAAGATCATTGTCGAGAGCTTCCTCCAGACCGTACTGACCATTTCCCTCGTCACTTACAAATCCTAGCGTCTGCGCCGCCAATTGTCCTTGAGGGTAAGTCCTGTAGTTAGCTTCTTGGGTTAGCACTCCCTTTAGCTTCAGGGCGGTAATTGTTTCGTGTTGCTCTTTGGTCAGTTTTTTGGCCAAAATTTCATACCGGTTCTTGGCTTTCATTTGTTGTTCGTATGCTCCCGCGTCGCCGCCTATGACTTTCTGCACCGCTATTGCGGTTGCTGATGAGTCTTTTATATATATAGGGTCAACGTACAGCGTATAAAGCGTTTGGTTAAGTACCAGTGGAGTGGTTGAACTGCCGTTATGAGCGACTATACTTCCCCGCTCCGGCTCAATAAGATACTGTTTTAATTGCCCTCTTAGCGCCGCTTGCTGATAGTAATCATGCTTAATAACTTGAAGATAAAACAGACGGATCACAAAAAGACTGGAAAGCACCAGCAAAAACGCGTACCAAATCCGGACACGTGTTACGACATTAAGTGATCGTGAAGATTGCTGCATAGGCCTATGTATTTACCATTTAACAATTTACATTTTTATTTATTAGCCATCTTTCATTTTCCATTTCTGGTAAATGTTACCTGGAAAATAAATGTGAATTTGTTAAATGGCTTAGTTTTGGACTGTGCTACTTGCCGATAGTGATACCAGGTTCTTGGCAGTATCGCTATTTTTAACCCGCTCCAGTGACTGCAAGCGGGCTGCACTAACCGCTAGATCATCCTGCTCGCCCTTAAGCTGTGTTTGTTGAGTTTTAAGGTCATTAATCTTATAGCTCAAAGCATTTGTTTTTGTAACCTGTGTCAGATATAGCAGGCCAATCAAACATGCTAACACAATTAGCATTATCGTATTGCTAATTGGTCCAAGCGTACGCTCATTGGCCACCGCATGTCTGGTGGTGTTTTGCTGCCCTGCCCCATATCTTTGGCGGCTGGCAGCCAGAGAACTTGAATATGTCATATTTATTTTTACCTTTTTGTTTTTGTTTTGCCCCGCATCCATATGATTGGACGCGGGGCGGTGAAACAAAGTTACATCACTTTGACGCGGACTTTGTAAGACCGGGAGAGGCTTTTTACTCTAATTGGCATCAGCTTCTCCTTCCTTTTGTTTTTATTTTTGCTGCGGCTCGTAGCTTTGCGCTACGTGCTCGCGGATTGGAAACTATTTCTTGGGGCTCTGCACCGACTATTTTCTTAGTCAGCAACCTTAGGGGAGCGTCGTAGCGATCACCAGCCTGTGAATTTAAAAACTGTTTCACTTGCCTGTCTTCCAAACTATGGAAGCTGATGATCACTATTCGCCCTCCAGGAGCCAGCAACTCGAGCCATTTGGGCATTGCTGCCGCAAGTTGTCCGAGTTCGTCATTCACCGCCAGCCGAATGGCTTGGAAGCTTCTGGTTGCCGGATGAATGCGCGTGGCTGACCCTGGCCAAGCACGGGCTATAATATTTGCTAACTCATGGGTCGATGCAAATGGCCTGTGTTTCACTATGAGACGCGCAATTCTCCGTGCTTTTGGCTCTTCGCCAAACTCACGCAGCAGTTTTACTAGTTCTGCTTCACTATAGCTATTAACTATAGTTTTGGCAGTTAGTTCCTGCTGTTGATCCATACGCATATCCAGTGGCCCATCAAACTTGATGCTAAATCCACGGTCCGCATTATTAAGGTGCGGTGACGAAACTCCTAAATCAGCCAAAATAATGTTGTATTGACGCCCCAAGTCCATTAAGTCCCGGCTAGCACTTAAAAAATCTTTGTGGATTATTTCTGTGCTTGCAAATTCCTTTTGGCTACTCAGATAGTCAATAGCGTTTTGATCGCGATCAACAAGAGTTGCTTGGGTTTTATTAAAGGTGCGTTCCAGCACTTTCCGGGCATGTCCGCCGTATCCAGCCGTCAGATCAAGGTATGATTCCCCTCTCTTCGGATCCAGATATTCTAGAACCTGCTCCAGTAAAACTGGAATATGTTGTTCATCTTCTTTTTGTGAAGACATTATTTTTGTTATTTTGGTTTTGATTTTGGTGTTCCTTACCTCTCTATGTTTTTCATAAAGAGGTGGTCTTGCTATCTTTGTTTTTATTTTTTCGCTTCCTTTTTTTGATTCTCTTATGAAGTTTCTAATTTCTGGTCGCAAATTGCAAGGTCACCTATCTAGCAGCCAACTTTTTGTTTTTTGATAGTTTTTGTTTTTGTTTGTTATTTCAGCTGTATGTAAGGACATATTTGTGGGTTTGAAAAACCTACGAAATCCTTACTGCTAAATAACTTTTGAGAGACTTATGTGTGAGGTGGAGTTTTGGGAGGTGTTTTAATGTAATGTACGAGGGTTTTTTGAGTGGTGCCCTATTGTCCCACTTGTTGTCTGCCAGATAGCTAACCTTGAGAGTAAAGAGACGAACCCATTCTGGGTTTTTCTCTTCGCGCCGGCAAAATGAAATACATTTTGGCGGGCTGCTCTTTTCCCAGCCGTTGCCAGGTTGGGAAGTTGCTTCTGTTTTTGAGCCAATCCCGTTATACGTTATACGTACTTCGTTCTACGACTCGTGTCTTAAGTTGTTAAGGAACTACTCTTCCGCTTTGGCCTGCTCCGGTGACATCAGCCGCCAATAACGGCCAACACTGATTGCCACAAGATCGCGGTCAATACGAGCATATCCTAATTGGTGCTGCTCCAGGGTTATACGACCCTGTTTGACGTCGGGCGTCATGTCTGTCTTGCCCATCCTGAATCTAACATTCAAGTCAGCAATGCGCTCGTCAAGAATGTCGCCTTCCAGCCGTGGCTCTACCATATTTTCCCAAACGTCTTTTGGATATAAATGTAGGTATTTGCCAAAGCCCCTGGTTACAACGGCACCACTAGCGAACTTATCCCTCAGTTCAGGCGGAAGCGTTAGCCTTCGCTTTTCATCGAGCTTGCGTTCGAAGTAGTCCATCGTTACACCCTTTAGTAATTAATATGCAGTGGTTTTTTATTTTTTAAGCGTCCTAGGTAACTATTTGGGCTACCTACGACAACCCACTAACAAGAGTTTACTCCCCACCATTACCCACAAGCAAGCACTTTATACATAAAAACTGCCCAATCGTTGGGCAGTTATCCACAGTTTATCCAATAACATTACTTATCCACAAGATGTGGTGTACTGTTTAAAGTAAGGAACGCTAGAGGAATTTTTATACTTTACTATTAGGCGTGATAACTTCAGCAAAAGCTGTGGGCGTTTGTGTGCCAGGCAAAACAAAAGTACCACTTGCCGGGTTTAATTCAACCCGCAACCAAGGCTTAACATTAAAGCCATCGGTTTGGCTAAGGTTTCTATTTTTTTCCATGAATGGAAGACCATTTTCATTTTTTTGGCCTCGAAGTCCCGATGCATCCACCCAACCAATATTTTTAGCGATACTTTCTGGAGTTGGATTTGCAGTTTGATTTTGTAGATTAACACCTGGCTTAATAAAGGCATACCAGTTAGTACCGTTAGAACCGTTATATTCAACAGGGTTAAGGATTTTAACGGATGCGTGTAATGTATCGTAGTTAATTTTACTGCCTGTATCATTTTCGCTTCGTGAAAACGGCTGTTCTCTAATTCTAGTTCCCTCACGCAATACTATCTCACCATTAAATGCGTCTGGTTTTTCATTTAACCAGCCGTGGACAATTTCAACTTCCTTAGCTTGATCGGATCCTGATGTATCAGTTGAGCGTTCACATCCTAGCAAGGCTAGGATGCCCGTAGCGGCAGCAATAACACCAAAAGTTCTTCGGTTAGGTGCTCTGTTGTGGCGACTGCTCCTATTGGGTAATATGCTTTTCATACGGTAAGCATTATAGCATAAGCTTTGTATGGTGTCAACTATTCCGTATTAACTCAACACCTTTGCAACATAAAAGGTAGGCATCCTAAACTGTTAAG
>JAZKJC010000026.1:0-25016 GCA_040384565.1 Patescibacteria group bacterium | reverse complement strand
ATACTGCTTGGATACCAGTTGTTACAGATGGGGTGGTAGGTTTCGAGATTCAGGTTTTGTAAATGTATTGCTTTAGTTGACTCAATGGTGTATAATAAAATTATATGGGTTATAGAGTTGGCAGTTATGAAGTGTCTTTGACACCTTTGAAACGAATTATTGCAGCTGGTGCTGTAGTGGGCGGTCTAGCTCTTTTTGGTGCACAGGCAGAAGGATCGCCTCAAGTCGACCACACAGCTTCCGCACAAAACTCAACAACCGAATCTCCAACGGTTACAACAACTACTGGCCGACCCCCCGAAGACAGTGGCTGGGATTTGAGTGGAGCAGAGATAGCCACTGGATTAGTGGTTGCAATTGGCAGTGGTTTTGCTCTAGGTAGAACCTTTAGAGCAAAATAGCGCTAACTTATGGACAAAAACACACCAGATTGGCGTACCCAAAGGTCGGCGTAGAAACTATATCTCTTCGAGCATAATTATTCATGCGTGCCATCCTCAACAATTTTTTATATTTGATAACTAGGCTTCGGTTCAGTTTCCGGATTGTAGGTAGTACGATTTTTCATGAGCTCGTCTAGCGCTGAGGTTATAGCTTTTTCGCTTTTGCTATCCAGAGCGCCGATTGCTTCATCTAGTATCAAGACTGCGGCTTCTTTAGCATGTTACTGGACAGTTGACACACGCTGCTTTTCGCCGCAGCTAAGCTTGACGCAAGACTTCAAAGATTTAAATTTTTAAGAATTCTGGCACAAGTCCAAACGGATCGGTTTGAGGAGGTCATTTCATTAGACTAATCATATCAGATATACTGGTCAGTAATGACTATAAGAACACGTTTTGCCCCAAGCCCCACTGGCTATCTTCATGTTGGAGGAATCCGAACGGCTTTGTTTGCGTGGCTGGTGGCTCGTCAAAACAATGGTCAGTTTATTCTGCGGCTGGAAGATACTGATCAAGCCAGGGAAGTAGAGGGATCAGCCGAGCACCTTATGGAAAGCCTTAAGGCACTAGGACTCGACTATGACGAAGGGCCGGATATTGGCGGCCCCCATGGACCCTATAGGCAGAGCGAACGTTTGGAGAGCTATAAACAATGGGCACAGAAGCTGATTGATGGCGGGCGGGCATACGCTGATCCTTACAGTGCTGCGGAAGTACAAGGCTTTAGAGATGAGGCTCAGGCTAATAAGCAACCATTTTTATATCGCAATCACCGCCCCGATAATACTCCGGCGTGGGATGGAACCAACCCGTTAAGATTCAAATCAGATCCCAAGGATTACGTCTGGCAGGATGCGGTAATGGGCGAGCTTAAGACCGGCCCTGAGGTAATTGATGACTTTATACTTGTGAAATCAGATGGCTTTCCAACCTATAACTTCGCTTACATTGTAGACGACGCGGAGATGCAAATAACACATGTAATTCGGGGCCAAGAGTTTTTGGCCAGCATGCCAAATTACCTAAACCTGTATGAAGCCTTGAACCTTGATAAACCCGTACTCGCAACCATGCCCCATATATTGGGCCCCAGTGGCAACAAGAAACTCAGCAAACGGGATGGAGCCAAAGACGTACTGGATTATATCCGTGACGGCTTTTTGCCGGACGCATTGGTAAACTTTATAGCCAGTATGGGATGGAACGACGGTACTGAGCAAGAAATCTATAGCATTCAGCAACTATTAGATAAATTCAGCCTAGACCGTGTCCAAAAAAGTGGAGCCCGTTTTGACGAACAACGTTTGCTTTGGATGAACGGCACTCATATCCGCGCTAAGACAGTTGACGAGCTTTATGGGCTGGTCAGCGGCGAGCAAAGAGCAGTGAGCAATGAGCAAAGTTTTTGGTCTCAAGAAGCAGCCGATTACCCAGAGGATTATAAGAAGCGGGTCTTGGGATTAGTGCAAGAAAGATTGAAATATTTTGCTGAGATACCGGAGCTAACTATATTTTTCTTTAAAGATTTACCTGTAAATTCAGAACTCATAAGCAGCCATAAGCAATTAAAAAAACTAGAATTAACAGAAGTTAAAAATTTGCTGGAGCAAGCTCAAAAAGTATTGGAACAAAGTGATTTTAGCCTACAAGATCTTACGGATCGGCTCAACCAGCTCCTAGAAAAAACCGCCCAAAAGCCAGCCATCTTATTCAGCCTAGTCCGCATAGCCACAACTCAGGCCCCAGCCAGCCCAGCACTAGCCGAAACCCTAGCCCTCCTAGGCAAAGACGTATCACTGCGCCGTTTACAGCAACAGCTAGACGCGCTATCATAGAACCCACACATGAGCACCGATGACACAAAATTATTAATGGAGTATTTTGACGACAAAGTCGAAAAGATCTTAGATGGTGTTGAGGCAGTTATTGATAAAAAAGTACGCGTCATAGTCCAGGAAGAGTTGGTACCGATCAAAGCTGATATTCGCATAATTAAAGCAGCCGTCACAGCCACCAATCAAGATGTTCAAAACCTAAAATCAAGAGTCACCGTCCTCGAAACAACCTAGTGATAGCAACGAACCCATAATTTAATCAAGCGAAAAGACGTTTAGTTCTCGAAATTTCCAGTAAACACGGTAGGCAATACTCTGCAACTTTTGCATCAAAAATCAAAAATAGCAAACCGTACAGCTGAAAATGGTTTATAAACATATCTTATGACGATCATTTTCTGGTACAATTATCCTTATGGTTGATGATTTCCTGCCGCCAAAGCAGCCTCGTTCTGATTTTCATAAGAAGATAGTCCGAGATGAAGATGAAGAAGTGGTATTTTTGCCGCCAGAAAAAGTCGAAGACGAAGAAGACGTTATAGATATGAGCAAAATCAGTCAAAAATCGGAAGTTCAAGAGTCAAAAGTCGATGCAAAAAAGCCAGTAAAATCAAGGTTTCCTAAATTGCAGATCAAAAATCCCTTTCCGCCTTTGATTACATGGTGGAAAGCCCGTAGCAAAAAAGAAAAGATTATTATTGCGGTTATCGGCACATTGGTTTTAGCTTTACTTATTTTTGGGGGCATTAAACTACTAAGCAAAAATAAGACTCCACCTCCAGCCCCAGTTGTAGTAGAAAAGACCGAAGAAGTTAAAGAACCTCCAAAACCAACCACAGTAGCATCAGATCTAACCGGCGTTCAGGTTCCACTCGAGTTCAATGAACTGCCCGTAACCGGCATAATGATAGAAAACAGCCCTGACGCCCGCCCGCAAGCCGGGCTCAAAGACGCTGGCGTAGTGTTTGAAGCCGTTGCCGAAGGTGGTATCACACGCTTTTTAGCGTTATACCAGGAAGCCCAGCCGGATTACGTAGGGCCTGTCCGCAGCGTACGCCCTTATTATCTGCAATGGCTACAAGGCTTTGATGCGGCGATAGGGCATGTAGGTGGCAGTGGTGAAGCTCTGGCAAAAATTCGGAACGAGGGGATTAAAGACTTAGACCAATCGTTCAACGGTGGTGCCTACCAACGAATCAGCCAGCGCTATGCACCCCATAACGTCTACACCAGCTTAGGAAGTTTAATAGCGCTTGGCAGAACTAAGGGCTACAACAAAAGCAACTTCAAAGGCTTTTTGCGCAAAGTCGAAACACCGCCCACAGCACTTGGGGCAAGCAAGATTGACTTTGCCATATCCGGGCCGCTATACAACGCCCATTTTGACTATGTGGCCGCCACCAATAGTTACAATCGCAGCCAGGCAGGCGCCGGCCATATTGACGAGCGTAGTAAACAACAGATTAATCCCAAAGTAGTGATCGCGCTTGTCATGCCGAAAGGTATTAACCCGGATGGCGTTCATACGTCATATGGCACTATAGGCAAAGGAACAGCCTTTATCTTCCAAGATGGATCTGTTACGGTAGGTGTCTGGGAAAAATCAAGTGATAAAGAACAGTTCAAATTTAGCGATGCTAACGGTGCTCCTTTGGGTCTAAACCCCGGCCAAACCTGGTTAACTGCCCTAGGTGATAATGGTTCAGTAACATCCTCTCCTTAAATATTAATTATGGAACATTTAAATAAAGCTATTGGGCAGATCAGAAGCCGAATTTTGTTTCTGGCTGTAATTACACAGGTTATTATAGGGCTTGGCTGTTATTTGCTTTACGACAACGGAGTATTGCCGCTGGTACTTGCTGGGGTAGTTTTCGCGGCAATGACAATTAGTGGGTCATTGCTGATAGCCTGGCAAGCCGGTAAATTGGCGCGTGTTCCTCTGGAGGCGTTTGGAAACGCCATTATACACATATCACCCAGTGAAAACGCGCCGGCTCCCCAAACTGATCAGTTACGCATAGGCAGCGAGTATGTGACACGACTAGTCTACCAGCTATATCAAGTAGCCAGCATGCAGGACAATAAGATCTTGGCTGAGCACAAAAGAGAAGCGACACAAGCCAGTAATATATTGACACATTTGCCTTTGCCGATATTAGTATTTAATAAGCAACAGATTATTACATTTGGGAGCGATTCATCACTTAGCTATCTTGCGCTTGATAGTAGTAAAGTTTTTGGTAAATCCTTATTTGACGCAGTTGATCTGGAGTTTCCCAGTGAATTTACGTTAGAAAGCTGGGTTAATGACTGCCAAAAAAATAAAGCAACCGATACGGCTTACTGGCGCAGAGTACAGATCCAGCTCAAAGATGATGCCGGAACATTGCGCCAGTGCGATATGGCCGGGTATTATAACCGTGATAACCCAACTGGCATTGAATTTATTGTAACTTTGTTTGATCGTACGGAAGAATATACTCAAGATTACCAGGCACTAAGCTTTGTTGCTCTTGCCGTACACGAACTGCGAACGCCCTTAACTATGATGCGGGGCTATATTGAAGTGTTCGAAGATGAGCTAGCCGGCAAGCTCAATCCCGAAATGACCGAGTTTATGAACCGAATGCTGGGAGCTGCCCAACAGCTGTCAACGTTTACAAACAACATCCTAAACGTGGCCCGGGTAGAAGAAAACCAGCTGACCCTAAAACTTCACGAGGAAAAGTGGGAAGAAATGGTTAAGCACGCCGGAGGCGACATGGCACTGCGGGCCAGAGCGCTTGGCAAAAATATAAGCTACCAGATTGAACCCGGGCTGCCCACAGTTGCCATTGATCGTGTATCTATCTATGAGGTTCTTTGCAATTTGCTAGATAATGCCATCAAATATAGCGACAAGACCACAGAGATTGAGCTGAAATCCCATAAAACCAAGGACGGCTTGATAGAAACCACAATCCAGGATCATGGCGTAGGCATACCCATGAATGTCCTGCCAAGCTTGTTTGAAAAGTTCCATCGCAATTTCCGTAACCGATCACAAGTTAGTGGCACTGGTTTGGGGTTATACCTTAGCAAAGCTATAGTGAACGCCCACGGTGGTGATATTTGGGTAAAGTCCAAAGAAGGCGAGGGGACAACAATTGGATTTACCCTTAAACCGTACAGTATGCTTGCCGATGAGCTTAAAAGCGGCAATAATAAGGACGAAATGGTTCGCACAGCTCACGGCTGGATAAAAAATCATTCGCTTTACCGCCGCTAAAGCCAGAACCCGTTTACAGTTTACCGTTTTCTGTGCGTTTTCCTTTTTCTGTTTTCCATAGAGAACGGGTCACGGCTAATGTAGGGAAAACAGAAAAATGTGAATGGTGAACTGCTCCTTCACGTTTCTGCTACAATAAGCTTATGCCACCTAGCACACCGACCTCTCCAGCAACTGCTGTTAAAAAAGTTCTCATCATAGAAGACGAACAGTTCATAAGCGAATTATATGTCAGAGCTTTAACTAACTCGGGATATGAAGTTAAGGTAGCCGTTGACGGCGAACAGGCACTGGCCGAAGCCCAGACCGATAGTTACGACATAGTCCTGCTGGATATAATGTTGCCCAACCTTACAGGTACCGAGATACTCCATCGCTTACGTGACCCCAAAGCAACCCAAAACATCCATGCCAAAATAATTATTACCACCAACCTGGAACTAGACGAACAAAGCAAAGCCACCATGGAAGCCCAAGCCGATGGCTACATAATCAAAGCCGAAGTAACCCCAAAAGAACTAGTAAAATTCCTGGACCAACTGCAGCTAACATAATAGGAATTTCGCTAAGGTACTTTCAAGAAACGGTTTCAGAAGTGGGCGGCAAACTAAGCTGGAGTGTCCCTGGCTCCAATACTACTTGACCAGTATAAATACCTATCCAAACTGCAATATGCATGTCCCTTGGGTCGGAACCAAGCTCACCAAGCCTTTCCCCTACATTTTTTGCTAACATCGGACCATCGGCTTCTGCTAGCACGCCCAAAATATTTGGGAGGGTTCTTTGAATTGCAGCTGTTTCTGCAGTGCTCCGCAAGTCAACTTTGTCATATTTCGTCATAACTACATCCTCTTTTACAGTCCTAATTATAGTACTAATTTGCAGAAATAAAAACTATGTGTATGCTACTCCGGCTCGGGCATTCCTTGGTTTCATTATTAGAGTTGCCCGAAGCTTGACTTAAGCAGTACAATATAAATAGTCATGTGGGTACTTTCGCTCCAAAGCGGATTTCTACTCGCAGGCTTTTATCATACATTCTCAGGCAGCATACTTCGGTCCCTGCGAGCCTCATATATACCCAACAAAAACTACTTTCCGGCTTTTTGGCTTGTCCTTTCCGGCCAGAACTTCCCGAAATTTGATAACCATACCAAAGGGTATGCTGATAAAATTTCAAAAACTTCTGACTCAAAAATCATCAACCCAAAAAACCGAAAACCAATTTCTGTTGGGTATACAACTCAAGGTTTCCTGTAACGACTGGCAATGAACGGTTTGCCCGGTCTACCAGGCAGCTTTCTCTCATCCGTTCCGGCTGAAATTTAGTTTCAGTTGACTCTTTTTTATACCCTAAACCAAGGAGTTGTATATGTCTTACGATCAAGAAATTAATGTTACCTCTTACTATTTTAACGCCAGCCGCTGTTTCCCGCGTGCCATCGAAGTTGAAGGCCAGAGCCTGAGCTTTCTGGAAACAGGCTTACGCTGTCTGGTCCAAAAAGGCCAAAGTCTCGTCCAGATTTTTAACATGACGGACGGGCATAAACTTTACCGCCTGAGCTTTGAGCCCGGCAACCGCACCTGGAAATTACTTTCAAGCAGGTCACTATGAGCTGGCCTGATTACGAACTGACCCCAATAAAGCCAGCTAAACTCAGCTGGTGGCGAAAGGTCAAGCTATATGTATTACTCTAAGCCTGATGGTGTTTCTGTTCATGACGGATTTCCCAATCCAGCGGCAGACACATCACTCCAATCTATTGACCTTAATAGCTTCCTGATCCACCACAGTGCCAGCACTTATTTTATGCGCATTGCTGGCAACGAGTGGGCCAAGCAGGGAATATTTGCCGGAGATTTGCTGATTGTTGACAGGGCGCTCAGTCCGCGCGGCAATGACCCGGTCATCTGGGTTCATGAAGACACCTTTGCCATATCGCCAAAGTATAAAATACCGGAAGACGCGGAAGTGTGGGGCAGCATCACAGCCACAATCCACCAATACAGGGGGGAGTCATGAGGCTGACCCCGTTTACCGTTCACTGTTCGCCGTTTACCGTGCATTTTCCGTTTTCTGTTTTCCATGGAAAACGGATCAAGGTAAACGTATTGAAAACGGTGAAAGGTAAACGGTAAATGGCTATGCGTCCTGTGTTTGCGCTGATAGATTGTAATAATTTCTTTGTAAGCTGTGAAAGGGTTTTCCGGCCGGATTTGCAAGGCAAGCCAGTCGTCGTGCTTAGCAGTAATGACGGTTGTGTGGTGGCGCGTAGCAACGAGGCTAAAGCGCTTGGCATCCCCATGGCCGCGCCAGCTTTCAAGTACAGGCAGGTTTTTCAGCAGCATAGCGTCGTGCAGTTCAGCGCCAATTTTGAGCTGTACGGGGACATTTCACGCCGTATTACTGACATACTGACCACCGTCACACCACGCATAGAGATATACTCTGTTGATGAATCTTTCCTGGATCTGTCCCAGCTAAATATCCCCGATCTCCCAGCCTGGGGCGCAATGGTACGGCAGTCAATTTTGCGTTGGGTCGGCATCCCCGTATCAATTGGTATTGCCCCTAGCAAAACGCTGGCTAAACTCGCGTCCGACAGGGCAAAAAAAGATCCGGAGCTGGAAGGTGTGCTAAACCTTATGCATGAGCCACTCCGACTTATAAAAGCCCAACTAGAAATGCTGCCCATCCAGGACGTGTGGGGAATTGGCTGGCGGCTGGCGCCCAAAATGAGGGCGGAAGGGATCATGAACGCCTATGAACTGGCCCGTCTCAGACCGCAGCACGCCCAGCAACTGATGGGAATCCATGGGCGGCAGCTGGTGGCTGAGCTAAACGGCATATCATGCTATCCGCTGGAAATTGAAGGCAAGCGCCGCAAAAGCATTGCCCGCACCCGTACATTCGGCGAGGATACCAACGATCTTGGATCAATCGAAGCTGCCATAGCCAGCTTTGCCACTCAGGCAGCCTTTCGATTGAGAGTTAGCGGTCAGGTTACCCGCCGTGCAGCTATTTTCCTGACAACCAACAAACACAAGCCCGGCTACAGCCGTTGGAACAGAGAAATCCATTACCGCATTCCGACCGCCGACACTGGCCAACTCATTAGTACTCTTACGCAAGCGCTCGGTGAGCTTTACAATCCTGCCCATGCATACCACCGAGCCGGCGTCATGCTCTGGGATCTCCTGCCAGCCAACACCTTGCAAACCGACCTACTAGGTGAAGTCAACGTCGAGCATGAGACAAAAGCCACCCAGCGCATGGCCGCCCTAGACACCCTGAACGAAAAGTTCGGCCGCCGCTTCGTCCGTTACGCCGCCGAAGACCTAGGTCAACACTGGCACCCCCGCCAAAACCTCCGTTCCCCCCGCTACACCACAAACTTAGAAGAACTGCCCTTAGTTAAACCCAATTAAATCTCTCATGCTTGCTTGTACAAGGTAAGACTATTACTATTAAATAATAAATAGGGGAATTCATATGGCATGTGCCGAATTATCAGTAGTACAAAATGCATTATTTTCGGTACACCACAAACCAGGCCTAGAAGTCATGGCAGGTGGCTTACTAGACTTAGAAGGTGAACAATGGAATATCATTGCGTCTGGCGGAACCGCAGACTACTTAGCCGCGTCCGGCATACCAGTAACGCCGACTGCAGAATTTGTTGGAGGCGGAGCAATACTTGGCCATAAGGTAGTTACTTTATCTCGAGAGATTGCAGCTGGTTTAATCGCAAATTATTCTCCTGAAGACACTGGGGAACTGGAAGCAAATGATATTCCAAGAATACACTTGGTAGAAAATGGTTTATACCCCTTGGAGCTAGCGATAGCTGAGCATGGCGACAACCCTGCAAAAGTCCGCGAAATGACTGATGTTGGAGGACGTGCCTTATTGATGGAGGGCGATAAGGGACAAAGAATAGTGATATCCCGGCCAGACCAGCGACAAGATGTGCTTGAATGGCTCCAAGCTGGTCGTCCGGATGCGGAAACTTTCCTAATGGGGCTGGAGTCGGACGCTGAATATGAAGTTGCTCGTTATTCTTTTCTCAGAGCACAGTATTTAGATAGACTGCTTGGCAGATCAAGTATATCTGGCTTTATTGGACGGAGAGTGGCAACAACCAAGTATGGTGAAAATCCCCATCAACGCAAAGCAGGTGTGTTTGCAGATAATCGGGTTAACGTAAATCCGCTTGGCATAGACCAGTTCGAGCATGTAAAAGGCTGGGAAGAAAGTTATGTTAACGAAATTGATATTTTCCGACTCACGCAAACTTCTATACGTATCGCAGCAGGTTTTGAGCGTAACTTTGCGGAAGTGCCCCCCATGGCTGTTGGGGTTAAACATGGTAACGCCTGTGGTGCCGGTGTAGCCGAGACACACGCCGAGGCGGTTCGGAAAATGATAGAGGGTGACACCCGCGCCATTCATGGCGGTGTCATTATGATAAATGGCGAAATTGACTCTGAAATTGCTGAAATCCTCATGAGGCACATGGTGGATGAAGATGATCCAAATCGCTTACTCGACGGTGTTGTGGGTGCGTCTGTCACAGAAGAAGCTTTAGAGATATTAAGCCGTTCCAAATTGCGCGTTGTTGTTAACCCAGCTCTATCTAACCTTGGTAAGGCATCGATTGATACAAAACGCCAGATGCGATTTTTGGGTGATGCTGTGTTAGAGCAAGATCCCAACACGTTTGTGATGGACTTTTCTGCCGACTATATGGAGCAATATGGCGAGCTCACCGAACAGCAAAAACGTGATCTCATTTTGGCGTGGGGTATTGGATCAACCAGCAATAGCAACACCATAACTTTGGTCAAAAACGGCATGCTGATTGGTAATGGGGTAGGCCAACAAGATCGAGTTGGTGCTGGGCAGCTAGCTCTCTCACGTACCAGCACAAGAGAACCGTTACTTGATGATGTCAACCTTAAAGCTTTGACTCCGCAAGAAGCAGCGTTTTTTGAAAAAATCATTAGCGAAGGTCTAACTCCCGATGATTTGCTCGTTATGAGCGTATATTTGGATCGCACAAAAATCGAAGGCGCGGTAGCCTATAGTGACAGCTTCTACCCCTACGAGGATGGGCCGGCCTTACTTGCTAAGGCAGGCATTAAGGCAATGCTTACGTCGTGGAACACTCAACGGCACAAAGATATATTAAGCCGAGTGCACGCCACAGGAGTCAGCATTGCGATGATACCCGACAAAGTTGGTCGTGGCTTCGCCGAGCACTAATAAATTACAAACTTCACAGCCAAGCTCTGAAGCTTACAAAGCATTCTTCCATGTGTCTATTATTTGCCTGGTTTTTTGGGCGGCTAGGCCGGTGTAGTGTTCTTCTGGGTTTTGGATTATTTTCTGCTCATCAGCTGTAAATTTTTGCCAGTAGGCTAAGGCTTCTTGGTCTGCGCTTACAGTTACGGCTAAAGGCTTGTCATCCTCCATAGCCTTGTGGGCTAGTGCTTTGGCTTTTTCATGCGCCGCCGTGTGGCCGTATTTTTCAAATAACAGATAGAGCGGTTCGGCGGCAATTGCTCCGCCGGTAAGCTGGAGATTACGGAACATAGCACCACTATCAACCTCTAACGTACTCATAATGCGGTTAAGTCTTGAGGCCATTGAAGCCACGCAAGCTAAAGCTATAGGGTAAAAACGCGAAGAAGCGGAATCGGTCAGGTCACGCTGATGCTCGCTGGAAATGTTCAGGTTAGCGTTTATGGTCTGGGCTGTAACTTGCTTACTCATACTCACCACGTTTTCAAAATTCCAGGGGTTACGTTTGTGCGCCATGGTTGATGAGCCAGTTTGGCCAGCTTCAAAGCGCTCATGGGTTTCACCAATTTCGGTACGTTGCAGATTGCGCATGTCATGAGCCAGGTTAGCCATAATCCCAGCGGCAATGGCAAGCTCGTCAACCAAACGAATAATTGGCTCAGGCTGAACAATCTGTGTGGAATATTCAGCCGGTTTCAGACCAACTTTGGCCAAAACATTTTGCTCAAAAGCAATAGGATCATTTACGAAAATGTTCAAGGCATTGTAAGCACCAACAGCACCAGAAAATTTACCAACCAGCTCGCCGGCCAAGGCCTCAATTGCAACGGTGGTATGACCCAGCCGGCTAATATATTCGGCAATAGCAAAACCAAAAGTTATGGGCACAGCGTGTTGGCCATGCGTACGGCCAATTTGTGGTGTCTCGGCATGCTCATCGGCAATAGCTGTCAGAGTTTTGATGAGTTCGCGCAAACGGGGAGCGACAACTTGTGTAGCAGCCTCACGCAGTTGCAGAGCCTGTGCGCTGGCAATAATGTCATAAGAAGTCGCCCCAAAATGCACATAAGGCTTGGCCTTATCATCCAGTTTGGCTTTTATGCAGTTCACCAGAGCTTTAATATCGTGCCTGGTGGTTTCTTCCTCCGCCCTCACTTCGCGCGCGGTTATGCTTTGGCTGGCTTGTTCAATTTGTTCTGCAATTTCCTGGCTACATAACCCTTCTTCAGCTAGGGTATGCGCTAGTGCTGCTTCCAGATATGCCTGATAGGCAATCCGGCTGGCTTCTGACAAATATTTAGCAACTTCTGGATCATAATAGCGGCTATCCAACGGGTCAATCGCCGCATCATTGGGCTGGTCGGATGGTTCAGGCAATGTTATGGCTTTCATAATTATAAATTCTCCAATGCTTTAGTTAGGTTGTTTTCAATGCGCTTAATTATGTCTTCATTCTCACTCATAGGTACAAATTCCGCGCCAGTAATTTGCTTGAATAGCTCAATATATTTATCAGAAATCTCTTGCACCACTTCATCGCTCATTTCCGGGACTGTCTGGCCAGTTAAGCCAGCAAAACCATGTTGAATTAACCACTGACGGACAAATTCTTTGGACAGATGTTTCGGTGGTTCTGTGCTTTCACCGGCAATAAACGCGTCATAGCTGTCGGAATAAAAGTATCTGGCTGAATCCGGAGTGTGAATTTCGTCAATCACATAGATTTGCCCGTCCAGTTTTCCAAATTCATACTTTGTATCAGCCAGGAAGAGGCCACGGTCTAAAGCCATATCTTGGCCGCGCGCAAACAATAATTGGGTTAGGTATGTTAGTTTCTTATATTCATCAAATGGGACAATCCCTCGGGCAATAATCTCTTCTCCAGAAATATCTTCATCATGACCCTCATCAGCCTTGGTTGCTGGTGTAATAATGGGCGCGGGGAATCGATCATATTCTTTTAGGCCTTCCGGCAATTCAACCCCGCATAGGACACGCTTGCCGCTTTCATACTCGCGCCATGCATGGCCAATCAAGCAGTCACGAATAACCATTTCAACCCTATAGGGCTCACATTTGAGCCCTATTGAGACATTCGGATCGGGTACACTCACTAGCCAATTTGGCGCTATGTCCCGCGTAGCTGATAAGAAATATTCTGCAAGCTGGTTCAACACCTGGCCTTTGTGCGGTATTGGCTTAGGTTGGACAACATCGAATGCCGAAATCCGATCAGTCGCCACCATAACTACATATTTGTCAGCTATGGTATAGACATCGCGCACTTTGCCATGGTAAGCCGCAGTCTGGTTGGGTAAATGGAAATCCGTCGAACTTATCGTCTGCATTCATCCTCCCAGGGCATAATATTTACCTCATTTTACCATCTCTGATGGTAAGATAGTAGGTAATCTATGAAACCTGCAAAAACCATCGGCATACTTGGCGGAGGACAATTAGCACAGCTGATTACGCTCGCCGCCAAACCTTTAGGTCTAAAGGTGATTGTAATTGACACCAGCCCTGACTGCCCGGCAGCTCAAGTGGGCGCCGAAGAAATTATTGCTAAAAGTGGAAATGATCAATCTGCTCTAAACGAACTGGCTAAGCGCAGCGATGTTATTACGGTTGAGTTTGAGGAGTTGTTTGATGTAAGTATGCTGAAATCTATAGTGGCAACCGGCAAGCCTGTTTATCCATTGCCAGCAACTATTGAATTAATCAAAGATAAACTAACACAGAAAGAATTTTTGCGAAAAAATAATATAGCCGTAGGACCGTTCGCTGAAATAACCAGCCAAGACCAAGCAGAAGAATTATTGGCAAAATATAGTGGCAAAATGGTCATCAAAACCCGCTTAGGTGGTTATGATGGCAATGGCAATGCAGTAGTCCAAAACGTACAGGATATTGCCGCGGCGTTCCAGAAATTCCTCGGCCGGCCTCTTTATGCTGAGGCATTTGTGCCATTTACTAAAGAACTGGCGGTAATGATTGCGTGCGGCTTAAATGGTGAACCGGCTGTTTATCCTATCGTAGAAACACGTCAGGAACGCAATATCTGCACCGAGGTATTGGCTCCGGCACAAATTTCTGGAGAAGAGAGCAAAAAAGCTGAGAGCCTGGCGTTACAAGTTGCTGAACACTTGGGAAGTGCTGGAGTTTACGGTATAGAAATGTTCCTGACGGAAGACGGGGAAGTGCTGCTTAACGAAATCGCACCCCGCGTCCATAACAGTGGGCATTACACCATAGAAGCATGCGTAACCTCACAGTTCGAACAGCATATTCGCGCCATTACCGGCATGCCGTTAGGCAAAACAGATATGAAAGTTCCGGCCGCTGTTATGATCAATATTCTGGGCGAACGAAATGGACGGGTAGAATTAAAGGGTACTGACGACGTAGCAATAATTCCAGACACTCACCTACATATTTACGGAAAATCACCCACAAAAATTGACCGTAAAATGGGCCATATAACCGTCACTGGCAAGGATGTTCAAACAGCACTGGAACGTGCCAGAAAAGCCCGTAAGTTACTGTCCGTATGATAAAACTTGTAGTTTTTGACTGGAATGGCACTTTGATCGCGGATCTGGAGGCAGCCACAGTTGGTTGTAATGCCAAGTTAAAAATCTTTGGTCACTCCTTAATTACCAGCAGCCAGTATCGCCAGTTTTTTGAAGTTCCAACTTATAAAATGTACGAACAGCTTGGAGTACCAAAAAACATATTAGAGGCAAAAAGTCGAGAAGCCTCTGAAGCTTTCCATGCAGCCTACGAACCTCGTGTAGCAAAAGTCAGAACAAGACAGGGAGCCAGACAACTGCTCGCTACACTTGAGGCACAGGGCATTTCTAAGATTTTATTAAGTAACCATACAACCACTGGTATCCAGTCCCAGGTCATACGATTAAATCTCTCGAAGTTTTTTAATAGAATTCTTGCCAACGCTGATGTATATAGTAGTCATTTGAAGGGCAAAAAAGATCGTCTAATTGATTACTTTCAAACCATTAATTTTAAGCCGTCGGAAACACTTATAATTGGTGATACAGTTGAAGAAATAGCAATCGGGCAAGAAATAGGGTTAAAAACAGTTGCCATTACAGGCGGCTTTAATACCAAAGCAAAACTCAAGGCAGCCAAGTCTGATTTCCTCATCCATAAACTTAATGATCTTATGCCTATACTGGAGCAGCTTTAGTGTGCAATAATACAACCAATTATGAGGAGTAGGTATGGATAGTCCAGTTGTCGGAATTATTATGGGGTCGGACTCGGACCTCGACATTATGAGCGAAGCAGCCAAGGTCTTGGAAGAATTTGGCGTGAGCCATGAAGTCCGTGTTGTTTCGGCACATCGCACACCAGACATTATGGAAAAGTATGCAAGTGAGGCGGCTAAACGCGGCTTAAAAGTTATCATTGCCGGGGCTGGCGGATCCGCGCATTTGCCTGGGATGACTGCTTCCGCAACATCAATACCAGTTTTAGCCGTACCTATAAAACGTGAGCATCATGGCCACGAAGCTTTTTGGTCCAACATTAAGATGCCGCCGGGCATACCGCTCGCTGCTATGCCAGAAAACGGAGCTAAAAACGCGGCATTATTTGCTGTAGAGATCTTGAGCCTGCAAAACCCGGAACTCGCCAGCAGGTATGCAACCTATCGGCAAAAACTCCATGATGACGTTCTTGAAACAGACAATCAACTTCAGCAAAAAGGCTGGAAAGCATTTCTGCAAGAGTAAATCAGTGAACCTTACGCCTACTGCCATTATTTTTGATATGGACGGGGTAATTGTGGACACCGAGCCACTCTGTGATCTATATGAAATTGAATTTTTGACTAGACTTGGCGTGAACGAACCAGGCGAACCCCCAGCCAACAGACATGGATTAAACTCACGGGCTTACTGGGCACCATACAAAAAGGAATACGGGCTTAAGCCAACGGTTGATGAATTAATTATGCTCTGGCGCCCCGGTTATCTGGCGTATTTGGATGGACTCACGGAGATACCACTTATTCCGGGCATAAAAAAACTTCTAGACTATTTAACTCGTACTGATATAAAACTAGCTCTTTGTTCGTCCGCCAATCCCAAGCGGGTAGAACTTATTCTGAACAAAGTATCACTCAAAGACTACTTCCCGATTATCGTCCATGGGGACGACGTTATAAACTCAAAACCTGCTCCAGATTCATATTTGTTAGCTGCAGCCAGGCTAAACGTGCCACCCTCTGAATGCCTAGTTATTGAGGATGCGGCCAACGGTATAAAGGCAGCTATTGCAGCCGGGATGTCATGCGTAGCTTATGCAGGATCACCACACAACACTGATGATCTCTCTGAAGCCCATGTGATCATTGACGATTTCGATTACTTTAATAGGTCTCTATACATATTAGACAATCCGGATGGCATCGGTAAATAGCCTCTGTTGGCATAAAAACTGGTTGCATCGTCCATACTTGTCAGCCAAATCCTACTAATCGCCCGGGTTTCAGCGACTTGCTCGAGTAGGCTCAAGGCCATTGAACCAAGCCCCAATTTCCGTTGCTTGGGATGGGTTATTAGATTTCGAATTTTTCCTGTGTCGCCCTCTAAATTAATAACCCCATTTGATATGCATCTTTGCCCACGCATTAAGATAGATAGAAATTGTAGTTTTTCTGGCTCAAATTCAACAGGAACTGAGGAATGATTTTTCTGCAGTTCAATAGCTTCATATATTAACCTCCCAGCAGATGGATCATCGGCTGAAACTACAAATATACCAAGCGCATCAGGAGCCGCGCACACTGGCTAGCCACATACCTCAAGACCCGGTTGTACAGTATTTGCAGAAATCATTGTATATATTATGACACATCAGTTACGGGTCTGCTAGCATTGGAGTGGTCAAATTATGTTGTAATCAACTCACTGAGCTAAAGGTGATACAATTCAGATATGGATTCTATGACGGTGGATATGTGGTTGGCTAGTTTGGCGGCGAAGACGCCGACGCCAGGGGGCGGGGCTGTGGCAGCACTGGCGGCAGCTATTGCCGCGGCGCAGCTGGGGATGGTTACCGCCTATACTACTGGTACTAAGTGGCAGGACCGTGAAGCCCGCATGCAAGAACTTAGTACCGAGCTTACCGAATTATGGACAGGAGCGTTGTCCTTGGTTCGTGCTGACGCGGAAGCCTTTGAGGCTGTCGGAGCAGCTTATAAATTGCCCAAAACTAGTTCCGAAGCGGAAGATCCCGCTAGAACAGTGGCGATTCAGACAGCTCTGGCTGGCGCCGCCGAGCCACCTGCGCGGGTTGCCAAAATTGCGGCCCGAGTGGTGCTTATTGCTGAAGAGCTTGTGACCACAGCCAACCCTAATATCATATCCGACGTAGCTGTTGCGGCTTCTATGGCACGGGCGGCACTGGAATCGGCTATTGTAAACGTCGAGATTAATAAGCGGGAGATTAAAGACTTAGAGACCAAACAGCAACTTCAGGCGTCCATCAGCAAAGCTGAAGCTGCTATGCAAAAGGTCGATAGCGTTGTACATTCTGTCCGCAAGATGATCGGGTCAAAAGCCTAATGAGCGCTGAAATTTTAACTGGCAAAACGCTGGCAGCTGAGATCCGGGCTTCAGTCAGCCATGAAGCTGCTCAACTGATAGATCATGGGGTCACACCATGCTTGGCCGTAGTAATAGCCACAGAAGACGAAACAGCCAATTTTTATGTCAAACATATTATATCCGCAGCTGAAAAAACTAGTGTACTGGCCCATATCGAACAGCTTAGCCCGACGGCTACAAAAGAAGAGTTAACCGCAAAAATTATGAACCTGGCGGCAGATAATAACGTTCATGGCATTATCCTGCAAACACCGCTGCCAACAGGTGTTATCGCCGATGATTTACGTACTCTTATTCCGCCAGAAAAAGACGTTGACGGTGCTAATCCTTTAAGCGCCGGTAGATTACTGTGCGGCATTAAAGCATTCGCTCCAAGCACAGCAGCGGCAGTAATGAACATTCTGCAAAGGCATGAAATCGCCCTTAAAGGAGCGCGAGTAGTAATAATTGGCAGAAGCCTAGTGGTAGGCAAACCACTAGCTCACCTAATGTTAGCGGCGGACGCCACAGTTACCATTTGCCACTCCAAAACCCGTGATTTAGCCATAGTTGCCCAAGAGGCAGATATTCTAGTAGTCGCCATTGGCCGCCCCAATTACATAACAGCAGAGTACGTAAAACAAGGTGCAATAGTGATTGATGTCGGCACCAATGTTCAACCAGACGGCAGCCTGGTAGGCGATATAGACAGTAATTCAATCCAAACCATAGCAAAAGCCTACACTCCTGTCCCCGGTGGCGTCGGCCCCGTAACCACAGCTTTACTACTCAAGCAGACTATCGAAGCTACAAAACAGACATAATGAATTGCGCTTTACCATTAGGCTTTTAAAGCAAACTCATCTCCGCTCAGTGATTTGCTTAATATTTGATCTTCTGTTTTAGTTATGTATCTTATGTCCAGAAGTAGAAAGTCTAGTTTTCCGATTTTAGAAAATGGCGGGTATCCGTCGGCTTTTGCACACCGTGGCGGTAATGCGGTCGGAGCCAAACGCGAAAATAGTCTTGCGGCTATGTGGGAAGCTTACCTCTTAGGTTACAGAAGAGTAGAGACTGACGCCGTTGCATCTGCTGATGGCAAGGTCATGGCTGTGCACGGCTCAGCGCACAGGCTTGAACAACTATATAGAGGCCTGCCTCCAAGAAGTATTCTGGAATCCATGGACTATGCTGATATTAAACGCAAATACAGAATTGGAGGAGAAGAAATACCTTTGTTGGGCGATGTTTTTGATGAGTTTCCAGAGGATCTATTTCTTAATATTGATCCAAAGAGGAGTGCGGTAATCAAGCCCCTGGGTAAATTATTGCTAGACCGCAAGTTTCAAGATCGGGTATGCATAGGCTCCAGGTTGTATTCTCGCACTCAGGGAGTGGCAGAAATATTAGGAGGACAAGCCCGAGTTTGCACAGCAACTGGATGGCTTGGCTTAGCGGCCTTAAAACTTAACGCTCTAGGTCAATTACAAAAAAGTGAAGCTGCTTGTATCCAAGCTCCTTACGAGCTTGTAGGCGCAGCGACAGTAGAGCGCGCCCATGATTTAGGTTTTGACATACATGCGTGGACAGTAAATGACCGCAACGCTATGAATAAAACCCTAGATTTAGGGGTAGATGGAATTATGACCGATAATGTAGTAGCGTTGCGAGCAGTGATGCGTTCACGTGGAGACTGGCCTCAAGTAGCTTAGACTCAGGGCACGTAGAATTTATTAAAAAATAAACGTTTGTTTACCTTGTTTTCATAACCATATCTGGTATCATAAGATTAAAGAAAAGGGAGTACTAATTAATAATTAAGGTCTATGGTTGATATGGCAGCAGTTTCCAAGTCAAATCACTCCAAAAGTAACGTCCTAATTAATGACGGCGCCCTAAACGAAAAATGTGCGGTTTTTGGAGTCTACGGCCCTAAAAAAGAGGCCTCACGCGTAACCTACTACGGTTTGTGGGCATTGCAGCATCGGGGACAGGAAAGTTCCGGTATAGCTACTAGCGATGGCAAAAAACTTTATCGACACGCTGCCGCAGGGCTGGTAGCAAATGTTTATCGCAACGAAGATTTAGATCATATGCCCGGCAATATTGCGATTGGCCACAACCGTTACGCTACTTCTGGCGGTGCCGACGAGCTGAACAATCAACCTTGTTTGTGCGTAAATGATGGTAAAGATTTTGCATTCGCACATAACGGCAATTTACCAGATTACAGCAAACTTGAAGCTTTTTTGGTTAGCAAGAACGTCCCGGTCAAAGGCCTCAATGACTCGCGCATGATGGCAGAAGCAATCAGCTGGTATATTGCCCAAGGCCACGTGCTAGAGCAAGCAATCATAAAAGCATACCCCTTATTTGAAGGGGTTTTTTCGTCCGTAGCTTTGGACCGCGACAAGCTAATTGCTTTCCGGGACCAATGCGGCATTCGCCCGCTTTCTATCGGTACGCTAGGCGACGGTTACGTAATAGCCTCTGAAACCTGCGCTTTTGACACAGTCGGCGCAACTTATTTGCGCGACGTCGAACCTGGCGAATTGGTTGTTATAGACAAGCATGGCCTTACGTCCCATCAAGTCGTACCAGCCAATCCCAAAATGGATATTTTTGAGTTCGTTTACTTTGCCCGGCCCGATAGCATCCTCAAGGGCCAGCGCGTAAATACAGTTCGTGAAAGATTTGGGATGGAAATGGCCAAAGAATTCCCAGTTGATGCCGATGTGGTAATACCGGTGCCGGATTCTTCTATTCCTGCCGCGTTGGGTTACGCGCATGAAAGCGGAATACCGTTCGATATGGGCCTTATTAAAAACCGATATATCAACCGTACTTTTATTCAGCCAACCGCGGAACTCCGTAAGCGTGATATTAAAATGAAGCTTAACCCGGTTATTGAAAGTATTGCTGGCAAAAGGGTGGTTTTGGTAGATGATTCCATAGTCCGAGGCACTACTATGCGCCAGGTAGTCAATATGGTTCGCGAGGCAGGGGCCAAAGAACTACATGTACTAATCAGCTGCCCACCTGTTCGCTACCCCGATTTTTATGGTATTAACACGCCGGATCAGGCAGATTTGGTTTCTTCAAGGCTAACAGTAGAAGAAACCCGTGAATACATTGGCGCTGATTCGCTACACTTCTTGTCACATGACGGCATGGTCCGCGCAACTGGCTTAGCCGCCAGCCAGTTTTCTATGTCCTGTTTCGACGGCATCTATCCTATCCCCATTGGTGATAGAGCCAAAACGGTAAAGCGAGTCAAAGCTTCGACAAAAGATAATTTGGCCATGTTCAGTACCGATCCGTACGTGGATCCGCACGCAGAAGACAGCCAAACCATAGAGCATCTTAAAACAGCAACGTCCTAACATGAACCGACCAAAAATTGCCATTCTCGCCTCGGGCAACGGGACGACCGCGGAAGCTTTCATTCGCGCCGGTGCAGACGGATCTATTGACGCAACCGTCGGACTTATAATTTGCAATAACCCTAAGGCCGGAATTTTTGACAGAGTCGCAGCTTTAAATAGTGCTCTAGGCCTGGAAATTCAATGTCTTCATATTAGCCATTTGACCAACCCGCCGAATGGAGAAGAACTGGTTCGTGGCCAACAAACAGATGCCGAGGAACAAGCAATCATGAACAAGCTGAAAGCAGGCAATTATGACGCCATTGTGCTGATGGGCTATCTTAAACTGGTGGGGCCAAAGCTGGTAGAAGAATTTGGTTGGCGCAAAGAATACGATAGCCCTTATCAAGCAACTATGCTCAATACACACCCCGGATTATTGCCACTGACTAAAGGTTTATACGGAATTTATGCCCAGAGCCACACCCTTAGCAACAATGAACCTTACGGGGGCCATACGCTTCATGTTGTCGCTGAAGCCTATGATGATGGTCCAGTTATTAGGGAGCGTAAAGTGCTGGTTGAGCCCCAGGACACGGCGGAAACATTATTTGACAGGGTACAACAATCCGAAAAAAAGTATCTGCCTGTTGATACTGATGAATTTATAAAAAACCGCCAAGAGTTCCTAGCGAAAGGCGGAAATTAAATGGGCGCTAAAGTTCTAGTTATCGGTGGCGGAGGACGTGAACATGCGCTGTCCTGGAAACTGGCTCAATCGCCTCTGGTAAATAAAATCTACGTAGCACCCGGGAACGGTGGCACCGAAGCTATTGCTCAAAACGTCCCGCTTGGCTTTACCGACGCGGAGAGCTTACTAAAGTTTGCCCAAGACAATCAAATTGATCTAACGGTAATAGGTCAGGAAGCCGCCAGTGCTGCCGGAGTGGTGGATGCTTTCCAGGCAGCCGGTTTAGCAATTTTTGGGCCCACGCAGGCTGCTACCCAAATTGAATCGTCTAAGGTTTTTTCTAAACAGCTTATGCGCGACCAACAAATACCCACAGCTGAGTTCCAATCTTTCACGGACGCTACCTTGGCACTTAAATACCTAGAATCCAGGGATTTACCGATTGTCATAAAAGCCAGTGGCCTAGCAGAGGGTAAGGGTGTTGTCGTAGCCGAAACCCTTGCGCAAGCCAAAACAGCCATTGACGACATGATGGTCAAAAAAGTTTTTAAAGATGCCGGCAATAGTATAGTTATAGAAGATTTCTTAAAAGGGCAGGAAGTGTCGACTCACGCGCTTTGCGACGGCAATACGGCAGTACTGTTTCCGGCCTCCCAAGATCACAAACAGGTATTCGATGGCGGCAAAGGCCCCAACACTGGTGGCATGGGCGTAGTTGCACCGTTGCCGTGGATTACTACGGAGCACAAGCGTTTTGTAGAGACAAATGTTATCCTGCCAACCTTAGAGGGCCTAAAAAATAAAAACGCACCATTCACAGGCTGTTTATACCCGGGCTTAATGATTGATGGCGAGGATATTAAAGTCCTGGAATTCAACGCCCGCTTTGGCGACCCAGAAGCCGAAACTTATTTACGCTTGCTAGAAAGTGATTTATACCTAATCTTACAGTCCTGCGTGCAGGGCAAACTTGACCCGTCCAAGGTTTCCTGGAAGTCAGGCGCCGCAATTTCGGTGGCAGTAGCCTCCAGCGGCTACCCGGGAAGCTACCAAAAAGGCCTGCCAATTACCGGCATAGACCAAGCCGAAAAAGTTGATGGTGTAGTAGTATTGCAAGCCGGTACAATCATGCAAGGCAGTCAACTGCTCACCAATGGCGGCCGGGTACTTTATGTGACAGCTCTGGGAACTGATATTAATGACGCCCGTGCCAAAGCTTACGCGGCCATTAAGCTCATACATTTTGAGGGCATGCATTACCGCACCGATATTGGCCTGGCAGCAGAAATGAGCGTCAAATGAAAAAAATTGATTATCACAAATCCGTTGATTACGACGTGGCCGATCCAGCTAAGGTACTTGCCCAACAACAGGCCAGAGCCACGACCAAAAATTTGCCATTTGGGTTTAAAGAAGTGGAGGGCACCCGCGGCGAATCAGCCTACGTATTTGACATGGGGGAAATGTACGGTGCTTTCGTTCAGGAAGGTCTGGGCACCAAAAGCCTGATTGCCCAGTCCATTTACAAAGACACCGGCAAGTCCTACTTTGCGTCAATTGCACAGGACACAGTGGCGACATTTATTAATGATTTGATTAGCGTTGGGGCAACACCGGTGGTTGCCAACGCCTATTGGTCCTCAAGTTCCTACGCCTGGCTGGCGGACCACAAACTCACAGAAGATTTTATCAAAGGCTGGCGAGCCGCGTGTGACTTGGCGGGCGTGGTCTGGGGTGGCGGCGAAACCCAATCGTTGCCCGGGATAGTGGAAGATGGTGTGCTGGAACTAGCGGGTTCGGCGTTTGGTGTAATCAAACCAAAAAACCAGTTAGTTACAGAAAAAAACCTCCGGGCTGGCGATGCCATTATATTGATTGAGTCCAGCGGTATACACGCCAACGGCATTAGCCTAACCCGGGAAATAGCCAAACAGTTGCCAGACGGATATCAAACCAAACTGCCAGACGGCGCTGGCTACGGTGAGGTTTTATTAACCCCAACCCATTTATACGCCCAGCTCGTACGCGAGCTATTTGCCGCCGGCCTTGACATTCATTATTTATCAAACGTCACTGGCCACGGCTGGCGTAAACTAATGCGCTCCACCCGAGAGTTTAGTTATGTGATTGATGAAATACCGCCCGCTGGAGCAATATTTGATTTTATTGCTAAGCAGAGCGGCAACAACACTAAAGAAATGTATGGTACTTTCAACATGGGCGCCGGCTACGCCGTCTATTTGCCTCAGGCTGATGCCACCAAAGCCAAGGACGTGACCGAAAAACTCGGGCTCAAGTCCTGGATTGCCGGAACGGTTACGGAAGGACCAAAACAAGTTATTATTAAGCCGTTAGGCATTACATTTGAAGGCTCGTCACTCGGAGTCCGTGAATAAACAGTTCAGATAAAATTTATTTAGCTTCAATTTAAAGGTCCGTTTCGCCGGACAGGCAACATACTTTCTTGTGTCAACAAGAAAGTATGCAAAGAAATGACAGGCGACTCCAGTTCTTGAGGCGTTCATTGTCAAAGCGCACAATGCTCGGAGAACTCACCATTTCTTTTATTACTTAGAGTAGGAAATGACTTAACAACTCCTCGCTTCTAATTGTGCTTTTGACATTCACGCTTCAGGAACTTGCGGAGCCTGGGCAAGACCATGGAGCTGCGCTATTGTTTACCACTAAGTGCATTCTAGTATATGGGATTATTATCACCCTTGGCCGCCTGTTGGCTGCGAGTATGATACTCATCTATTGCACGAATTCGATCATACAATTCTGTTGCTCCAATGGCGTCATCATGCCGTGCATCAGTAGCCACTTGTTGTTCTTCTGCACTTAAGCGAGTGAGTTCACGCAATGCTTTTTTGTGTGTTATCGGATCTGCAATAACTGTTTTCAACACGACTTCCTCACTAGGATCCAGTGGACGAGATACTTCAGTGGTGCTGTCGTATATGCCTGTACCAAATGAAGTTACTCGCCGTTTATGTACTGTTCCTGCCTCATTTGTAACAAATGTAGTTCGTGCTGCGAGGCCAGCAGAATCAAATTCATCGACAAGAAACTCAGCTGTTGGCTCTCCCCCCATCGTGGCTGCAGGTTTGAAGGCATACACTATCTCCATATCCTCGTCACATAGGTGATGAGTCCGCCAGCGCCCGCCAAACTCTAAGCGACCATCACTACCTACGGTGTGATCCATAGAACGTGGTCCACCGATTGGTATACCCACACTACGATCATACGGATTTGCCGCAGGGTGGTTATCGTCACCAAGCACATTAACTTGCTGCTCAACTATTAGAGCGACGGTAGCCTCTGTATAAGATTCTCCCCCTACAGGCTTTGGTTCACTTGTCATAATTTAGACTCCTTAAGAATATAAAGCATATTATAAATATTAATATCCAAGTTTACCAGAGTCTTATAACGGGTTCTCTTAACCTATTGGTACAAGAATTAATGTTTTCTCACAATATAACTTCG
>JAZKJC010000025.1:0-11283 GCA_040384565.1 Patescibacteria group bacterium | reverse complement strand
TTTAGCTTGACTTAATATACAAGGGCTTATGCCTTCTAAGTGTACGTCTAGAACCATAGACCGTGCTATTCAGGCGTTAATAAAGTAAAGACAAGGAGGAAACAGTCAAATGCAGGACACAATATCAACATACAACGGTTGGAGCAACCGTGAAACTTGGCTGAGGGTGGTGGCTGAGTGTAGAACCTTGATCATTAATCATATCTCGCCACAACCCACTGTTTAGTACTTGTCTCTACTGTACTAGAAATCGTTGAATGATTTACCGGTTATCTTTGTAAAAGCTTGGTCAAACTCGTCCCAGTACGCTTCATCCAAGACTCCGATGAAGTCATCCGTCTCCCAGTTATCTGTTTTATTGAATTCAATGTTGGCTGATGCCATTAATTCTCTTAGTTGATCAACGCTTAGTCTTTGGAGCTTTGCATTAAACTCTTCGTATTCTTCAGTACTAAGGTTTTCTTCGATTATCACGTGGCCAAGGTTTCTCATACCATCATCGTAACATAGTGCAATACTTTGTGCAGTTGCAGTAGGTTCTACCGTCCATCATGGCCGATTCAAAATAACAGACAGAGAAAAATTGGCTGGGGAGGAGGGATTCGAACCCCCGAATGCATGGACCAGAACCATGTGCCTTACCACTTGGCGACTCCCCAGTAGCTTACCTTATTTTACCCTAGGAGGGGTCCGAATTATTAATATTGGAGGGATTCGACTCACCTCCAGCGAGCCCGAAACTTTCTTACTTTCAGATAGTTGAAAATCTGAAGGTCCCTTTACCCCAGCTTTCATGCTGAAGGCCGGGTCACCCCGATCGTGGAACCAGAATCCACTGCCTTACCCCGGCCTGTCTGGCCAGACAGGCCGGACAGGACTTGGCCACTCTCCATCGGCGAACTTACGGATTATAGCTTGTTAAGGCTTTTGAAGCTACAATAAGACTACTCAAAACTTTTGGTGTTGTTGTCTCTGGGGCAATATGGTGTACAATCAAAGTAAACATTACTGTCATGCGAAAACAAATTATCAACTACGGAATAATACTTGCATTGCTCAGTGGCATAGTTACTTTTGCTGCGCAAAGGCAACGACACGTGTTTGCGCAAAGCCCTGTCTGTCAGGCACATGTGAGCATTACGCCACAGAATCAGTCACGGGTAAAGGGGGCAGTAACATTTACTGCTACAGCGGCATCGGGCTTCTATATAACGCGGGCGCAGTTTTATGTTATGAATGGTGCTACTGCCGTATCGAATCTATCGCCTAAATATGGTACGGCTAGTACGCAATTCCTCTCAATCCCATTTGATACTAACAGTGTACCAAATGGAAGCTACGGTGTACGGGCAGATGTTATGGTTGGTACGGGAACTACCGCCCAGACTTCGTGTCCGACTCAACCGGTACCAATGGAAGTTTTTAACGGCGAACTAATGGCATCGTTAAACCCAAGTAGCTGGTCGGGCCCAACGAATGCACCATCTATCCGGCTTGAAGCCCATGCTGGCTTAAAGTTTACGAATGGCACAGGGCAAGATGTCACCGGACAGGCTACATATGATTGGGGAACAAGCATAGGCTCTATTAATAACATAGTTGGCAATCAAGCCAGCTTTAACCCCGGTCCGCAAATTGGCGACGGTATTATAACGGTACATATAACTTACAATGATCTGTCCAAAGATATAAGTATTCCAGTTAATGTTCAAGGCTATAACACTGAGACTACTTATCCCACACCAACTAATCCCGATGGTACTCTGTCTGTGCCAAGCGCTAACGGCGATACTAGCACTAGCCCTCCTACGAATACTACAGGGATGCTTTTGACAAGCCCTGAGCAGCTCAGACAAGGCGACTCCACGCTTACGAGTTGCCTGGTGAATGTATTTGGTGAAGCAAATTATAGGGAGCGGATTGAAGCCAATAGGCGGTTAAGTTTTGCCGATTTTGCTACAACGGGCAGGTGCTTTGAACAGCGCAGTAATATTATCCCCGTAAACCTTGCGCCAATCGAACCCGATAAGGTTAAAAAGCTACCTGTTAAAAAATCACTTAGTGTTAAGCGGATTGACTCTTCTCTTACTGCCAGTGGAAGCCAGGCGATTGTACTGTCCGGCGTAGCTGACCCCAATAAGACAATTATTATCTATGTTTTTTCAGAACCACTTGTACTGGCCACTAGGACCGATAAAGATGGCAAATGGTCATACACTCTGGAAAACCCGATGGAACCAGGAGAACACGAAGCTTACGTAACAGTAGAGGGTGACAATGCGGCACCGGTTCGTTCCAGCGGTTTTGCCTTTAGCATTGCCACTACTACCAAGACTAAGCAAAACCCGCTAGGTTTGAGTTTTGGCGTACAGAAAAAGGTTGATCCAAAATATTTCTATATTATGTATGCCGGTATAGTTGGCTTAATCGTACTAATTGCTGGCATGGGTATTTGGCTGTTTGTCCGACATAAACGTAATATACAGCCGCCATCAATCGGTATGCCAACACCTAATGTTTCGTGACAAGCTGCAAATCCCTCGCGAACGGCTAGAATTCTTCTATTCCATATTTATACTCGTGACTATTCCGGTTCTACTGGTGGCAAATACTTTGGTTATGTCAGTTGCCGTGCGGCGGGACCTAGATAGCGAACTGAGGCGTAAGGCCGATTTAGCAAGCAGCGTTATAGCAGCAGCCAGCCAATCAAAACTTGATAAACCTGCTGAATTACAAGATGAACTCGTCCATATCAAACAAGGTAGTGATGAAATACTTTCTGTAACTATCGCAGAGCCATCCGGACAAGGTGGCTTTACAGTCATTGCTGCAGATGACACAAAGCTTATTGGCCAAGAATCAGGCAACATTCAGTATTCCGCAGCCACCAGTAAGAAGCAATCAATCGCGCAGCTTATCACTGACAGCCAAGGCAAGCGACTGTGGAGCGTAGTAAGGCCTGTGGTTGTTAACAACGAAGTAAAAGCAGTCGTTACTACGAGTGTCTCGCTACAAAGAGCTGATTCCCTGATAGGCAGCACGCTTTTGCGATCACTAATTATTCTAGGAGTAACCGTAGTAGTTATCGTCTTAATGCTGCTTAATCACTTCCGTTTTGTGGAATACGCAATATTATTCAGAAAACTCAAAGAAGTTGACCAGCTTAAGAATGATTTTCTATCAGTCGCCAGCCATGAGCTAAAAGCACCCATGACTGTTATACGCGGTGACATTGAAAACCTCATCGATGGCTTGACCGGTAATGTTGACGAGAAAGGCAAACAAGCGCTTATGGGTGTGTCTGCCGAAACAGACAGACTTAATAATTTGGTAAACGACCTTCTAAACGTTTCCCGCATTGAGCAAAACCGAATAACATATAACCTAGAAAAAATTGATGCCAGACAGATCATTGACAATATCGTCAAGAATTTTACAGCTAATGCTACTGCAAAAGGTCTGGAACTAGTATATGAAAGACCGGGTGCACCAACTATTGTGAATGTCGACAGGGGTAGATTAATAGAAATTATGACAAATCTTGTTGATAATGCTATTAAATATTCGCGGCAGGGTAAGGTGACGGTCAGTCATAAACCAGAGCCTGGCAAGGTTATCATTTCCGTCAGGGACACAGGCATTGGTATGTCGGCCAAAGAACGTGAACGTTTATTCAGCCGGTTTTACCGTATTAGAAACGAAAAAACACAAGACGTGCCCGGCACAGGCCTGGGTTTATGGATTATTCATCAGTATGTTACCCATATGGATGGTTCTATAACGGTAGATAGTCTAGAGAATGTTGGAAGTGAGTTTAATGTAGAATTTCCGCTTGTGAGCCCGGATTTATAAATAAAACTTTTGACTGGCTGATCCATAAACACCATAAAGACACTTTGTTTTGGAGGCTGTGCGGATTATCACAGTTAAAGCGTGATGGAATCGTCACGTAACGGTTAAATTATGTGGCACAATACAGTTGTCTAAGGGAGGACAAAGCCATGACAGGTAAATTGTTTATATACAAACAAAAAATCAAACTGTCCATGAAATACATCAACAATTCTGTAAATAGAATTTTTGCAAATCAGCATGGCAAAAAAACTACCCATACAGCAGTCGATCTAAGTAATTACTCTAACTATATCCAGACCCCACTTCAATAAGATCCCCTAAAAACCATCTATTAGTTGGTTGTTAACACTTTAAAGTTGCTATATAAAACCAGCACGTGTTAAAGTTAAAGCACTTTAATAATTTAAGAATATAAAGAGTGCAGCGAGAGATCTAGCTCATTGACCTGCCAGCAACCATTCGATTTGCTCATGGCTTACAGTCCGGCATTTTGAAAAGGTGCTACATCTAGTCCTGGAGTTTTCAGGAGAAGATATTTGAAAGTAATTCTTATATCCTTTTCTGGGCACAGGGAAAGGATATTTTTATGTCAGAATTTTCTTGGTGTGAACAAAATGGTGATTGTGATCCATTAGAGTTCATAGATGCATTAGTAATAGATAGTGCGAGCTTAACGCCTGAAAGAAGCGGACAGGATCATGCAGAACTAATGAGGAGGGGAGATAATTTAGGTGATAGCCCGCATTTAGATTCGGCTGCGCTTGGCCCGCAATTACAACAAATCTTAAACGGAGATACACAAAATGGCAGTAGTTAAGCTTTTTACCAGCGAGTCGGTTTGCGCAGGCCATCCAGATAAAATTTGTGATGCAATAAGTGATGCTATTCTTGATGAAATCTTAAGGCAAGATCCAAATGGCCGGGCGGGTATAGAAACCGTTGCTGGCGCTAATCAGATTTGCTTATTCGGCGAGATCAAAACTAGCGCAAAGCTGGATTTTGAATCAATTGTTAGGGCTAAAGTTAAAGAGCTTGGCTATACAGTACCGGCTTGGGGGTTTTCTGGTGAATCAATGTTTAGCAATGACATACATGCTCAGTCACCAGAAATTGCCATGGGCGTTGAGCAAGAAGGCGCAGGAGACCAAGGCATGATGTTTGGTTATGCCTGTAATGAAACGCCCGAACTAATGCCGATGCCAATTACATTAGCTCATGCACTGGCTCGGCGCATTGATGAGGTCCGAGAGACTGGTGTTTTGGATTACATCCGTCCGGACGGCAAAGCGCAGGTGACTATTCGCTACGAGGACGACAAGCCAGTTGCAGTAGAAAAAGTAGTTATTGCGGTTGCGCACAACGAAGAGACTGATCCGCAAACTGTCCATGCCGGAGTTGTAAAGGAAATCATCACTCCAGTTCTAGAAAAATACAAACTGGCTGTGCCATCCGAGGCTAACATTACGGTGAACGGAACTGGACTTTGGCATATACCAGGGCCAGAATCCGATGCCGGGCTAACTGGGCGAAAGATTGTGGTTGATGGCTATGGTGGTTACGCACGCGTTGGCGGTGGGGCTTTTAGTGGTAAAGATCCCAGCAAAGTTGACCGCAGTGGGGCTTATGCCGCTCGTTATATTGCCAAAAATATTGTAGCTGCAGGCTTAGCCACCAAATGTGAGGTAGGCTTGGCTTACGTAATTGGACAGCCAGATCCGCTCATGCAGACCATAGAAACATTCGGGACTGCAACGGTTAGTGATGATGAATTATATGCATTTCAGGAAAAGCTAATCAATACATCCGTAAAGGGTATTATTGATAAACTTAATCTACGCCGTCCCATATATAGCCAAACCTCAGCCTATGGTCATTTTGGCAAAGAAGGCCTGCCTTGGGAACAAGTAGTCAGTAGCTTACAATAAAGACATGACCAAAACTCAAGGCTTGGATTTTTCAGCGCTAGATGGACTGAAAAAGGATTCGCTTAGCCCCAAAGATTGGGGGCTTGCAAGCCTTATGATTGTCATCCCATTATTTCTATCGTTTCAGTATGAATTGTTCATTTTGATTATTTTTGTCGGATTTTTTGGCTTTGTTGTATATTGTTTGGCTGTACAACACAAATTGCGCACTCACAACCAGTTTGTGCTAGAAGCTTTCGCCTTAGAAAATAGCTTTACCTATACATCAGCCTTTGCAAATGATTTTAAAACTGATCCCGGCACTCTTTTCACACACGGTCACTCAAAAAAGGCTTCACATATTTTTGCCGGTGATTTTGCTGGTTACCCATTTACGCTGTTTCGCTACGACTACGCTACCAGTTCAGGCAAAAGCAGACGTAGTTATGATGCTGAAGTTATGGAACTCACCTTACCGCGCGTGTTGCCACATATGGTGATAGATTCGTTGATGAAGGGTGATAGCTTTGGCGGGTCTGTTCTGCCAATTGCGTTTGATAAAAATCAGAAAATTGAGCTTGAAGGAGACTTTTATAAATACTTTTCCCTGTATGCACCGGACAAATACGGCATCAGTGCGTTGACAATTATTGCACCTGACGCAATGGAAGCATTGATGCGAAACGCTGCTCTGTGCGACATTGAGATAGTTGACAACAAATTGTATTTCTACTGGCCCAAAGTAGCAGATGCTAAGGTGGAATATGAAGAAATCTTTCGTACTGTTCAAGCGGTGCTGGAAGAAATTGGTAAGAAGCTCTCCCGCGGTGATATTTTTGCGCACGCAAGTCAGGCAAAAGTACATACGGAAACAAACGCTCAAGGAGTCCGTCTCAAGAAAAGTGGTATCAAGCTGGTTACGGTATTAGTAATTATTGGATATATCGGAGCTCAATTTTTACGATTTACTGAAGGATTGCTCGGGGCAGTCTTTGGCGGCGTTTTTACGATAGTTGTCTTGGCTGGATTGTTGCTGCTTGCCCGCCGTGAATCAAACCGCCGCCGTTTATTAAGAGATCTGCAAACGCGCTACGACAACTATCATTCAGTCACTTAAAACTTTTGTTCAAGTTTAATAATCGGATCATACCAACCTTGATCTAAAACAAATGACTGTACTTTCTTATCCAAGCCAAAAATTACCAGTAGCCCGACGCTTACAAACAAAACCCCGATCACTTTATGAAATGCCCCTTTAGGGTTAGCCAACCAACCAAGCTTTTTAACTAATTTCTGTCCAAGTAATGATATAAGCAGCAGCATGCTGGCGAGTCCCAGGGCGTACGCGAAAATGTATATTAAGCCGCTAGTAAATGATTGTGGTAAAACAGCTGCCACCAGCAAGCTATAAGTTGGGCTACAACTATTGAAAACCGGTCCCAGTGCCACGCCAATTAGTATCATCCCCCAGATGCCGTCTAATTTATAGGCTCGGCCCAAGGCAAGATTTGAGCCGATAAAAAGTCCGCTTTTTTGAGATATCTTTTCCCAAATGCCAGGGTATGTAAGTTGCAGGCCAAGTAATAGAATAATTACACCAGAAATAATTTGCCAAGTCACTTGGGGGATGCCTAGCAGCGCAGTTGTGGCTTTGAGCAGCAACGTAAATATGATTACGGAAACCGCTAGGCTGGCGGCTATAACGTAAGGTCGGATGCGGACTAGCGGTTTTTGCTCGTCCCCGCCCAAAAGTGAGCCGCCAACTATAACCGGTAGCAGAGGCAGAATACAAGGGGCTAAGACGGTAAGCATACCGGCTACAAAAGCTATAAAAATCAGCGGCATTATTTGTCCAGAAAATTTTGCTTGATTGCAGCAAGGTTTGGCTCTTCGTATGCGACAAACTTGCTCAATTGTTCCCCTTGGCCATCAACCTTAACAAATGTTGTTTGCAAGGTGACTCCGTATTTTTGGCGTAAACTCTGGCTATTATCATAGTCCACTTTTATAATTGTCCAACTTTCAGGTAAGGGACCAGCTAAAATGTCAGATTCTATACTTCGGCATTGCGGGCACCACTTGGCGTGAAAAAATAAGACTTTCTTGCCCGGATTGCTGGCAATAGCGTTGTCGCTGTAGTCAATATATTTAGCAGTGGAGCCTTGTCCCAGCTCTTTTGTTACAGAGTTAGTGGTGGTAGAAGAAGTTGGGCTTGTTGGGGCCTCAGCTTTATTTCTGAACAAAACCAGGGCTATTACTAAAATAGCCATGAGTATAAGTAACACTAGCCACGGCGTCTTTTTCATAGTTTTCATTATAGCAGTTCCAGATCTTTTAACTCATCCGGCAAAAACCCCGCCGGGTGCTCAAAGCCGGCTTCCCATTTGGTTCCTTTTTGGTATCCCAGGTCTTTCATAAGATTAGTGGGTGCATTGCGCAGATGTAAGGGCACAGGTAGGTCAGGATACTCGCGTGCAGTCTGCAAAGCTTTGCTCATAGCATCTGCTACCACTCTCGATTTTTTGCATTTGGCAAGAACTAATGCACAGTGGAAAAGATTGTACTGGCACTCCGGCATGCCAATGCGTTCCACTGCTTGAAAGGTTGCAACGGCTAAATTAAGTGCTGGTGAGGCGGCAATCCCAACGTCCTCCGACGCAAAAATTACCATGCGCCGGGCTATAAATTTAGGATCTTCGCCCGCTTGCAACATCCGGCTCATGTAATATAGCGTAGCGCTGGCATCGTTACCACGCATGGACTTTATGAAAGCACTGATGATGTTGTAATGGTTTTCTCCATTCTTGTCATAGCTCGGCAGCCGCTTTTGGACAGCCGTTGCAACGACCTGAGGCGTAATTACACCTTTGCTTAGTTGCATCGCTAGTTCGAGATTACCTAGTGCTACCCGGGCATCGCCTCCAGAAAGCTCTGCTAGCAGGTCTATACTTTTATTGGGCAGGCGTTTAGCAGTTAGCTTTTCTGCCTTGGTGGCTTTTTTAATAATTTTAATAATCTCACCCTTAGTTAACGGCTGGAGGACTAATACACGTGATCGGCTGAGTAGCGGATTGATAACCTCAAAACTAGGGTTTTCCGTCGTGGCGCCAATCAAGACAATGGTGCCGTTTTCTACATGTGGTAAAAATGCATCCTGCTGAGCTTTGTTAAAGCGATGAATCTCGTCTACAAATAAAATAGTGGTCATAGCCAGCCGTTGGTTTTGTTTAGCGAGTTCTATGACTTTGACTACATCCGCCTTGCCAGATGTTACGGCGCTTATCTCGACAAATTCAGCTCCAGTCTCTTTGGCAATAATCCGCGCCAGCGTAGTCTTGCCAGTGCCAGGCGGTCCCCAAAGAATAAGACTAGTTGGCTTTTTATTGGTCACAATTTCGTGAATTATCTGGCCGGCTTTAATCAGATGTGACTGTCCAATCACATCCGACAGATTCTCTGGTCTCATCCGCTCTGCTAGTGGCGTCCCATCCATAGCTCTAGTATAAGCCATTTTGTGGTTGTACCCATTTGATGCTTATGTTATAATATATGCTAAGGTGTTACGTTCGGTATTTAGCGCCAAATAAGGAGCGCTTTTTTAATTTTATGACTCAAGACCCAACTAAAATCAGGAATATTGCTATTATTGCTCACGTTGACCACGGCAAGACAACACTTGTGGACGGTCTTTTAAAGCAATCCCAAACATTCCGCGACAACCAGGCAGAAATGTCCCAGGATCTGATTATGGACAGCGGCGATCAAGAGAAAGAACGCGGCATAACTATAACCGCCAAAGTTACGGCAGTGCAGCATGGTGATTACAGGATTAATATTATTGATACACCTGGGCATGCCGATTTTAGCGGCGAGGTTGAGCGCACACTTAACATGGCAGATGGTTGCTTGCTAATTGTTGATGCCCAGGAAGGCCCCATGCCTCAAACCAAGTTTGTGCTGGCCAAAGCCCTAGCAAACGAGCTAAAGCCAATAGTTATAATCAACAAAATAGATAAAGATGCTTCCAGAATCAAAGAAGTAGAGGATGAGCTGGCTGATCTGTTTTTGGAACTGGCCGTACATGAAGACCAACTGCACTATCCAGTTTATTATGCCATAGGTCGGGCCGGCAAAGCCTGGAAATCACCCCCAACAAATATTGATAAAGACGGTAGCTTGGAAGTACTTTTTGAAGCAATAGTAGAGCATGTGCCAGCTCCAAGTATCGAACTAGACAAGCCCTTCCAGATGCTGATTACGGCACTAGCTTGGGACAGCTTTAAGGGCAAATATGCTATCGGCAGAATTACCCGAGGTAGTATCAAGCCAGGTGAGCAAGTTACTTTATGCAAAAAAGACGGCACATTTGGAAAAGCAAAAATCGATAATGTATATATGAGCCACGGCGTGAGCAAATTTGAAGTCCCTGGTGGTGTGGCCGGAGATATTGTGCAGTTAACGGGTATAAACGAGGCGCAAATTGGCGAAACAGTCGCAGATGCTACCAACCCAGAGGCCTTACCGGTGTTAGAAGTAGAGGCACCAACACTTAAAATCTATTTAGGACCAAACACCAGCCCATTCAAGGGCACCGAAGGCGAATTTAATACCAGCCGGCAGATTGGGGAGCGATTAACAAAAGAACTGGAAACCAATGTTGGACTTAGGGTTGAAGAAGAAAGTATCGGCTTTTTGGTATCCGGAAGAGGCGAGTTGCACCTGAGCGTACTGATTGAAACCATGCGGCGTGAAGGCTATGAGTTTGAGGTTGGACGCCCCCAGGTTGTAACCCGTGAACATGACGGAGTTACTGAGGAACCGTTAGAAGAATTAATTATAGAAGTCCCTGCAGAACACGTTGGCACAGTCCAGATGGAGCTTGGCACAAGACGAGCCGTGCTAAAAGAGCAGTTTGCCAGTCCCAAAGGCGTGACAAAGCTGGTCTATGAGCTACCAACACGCGTACTACTGGGTCTTAGGAATACATTGCTGACCAACACTAAAGGTACGGTTATTATGAATACTCTGATGATAGGTTACCAGCCCCTAGGACAAGCTTTATCGCAACTCCGAAACGGTGTACTGATTGCGTATGAAGCTGGCATTACCACACCATACTCGTTGCAAACGGCAGAAGAACGCGGAACCGTATTTGTGGGACCCGCCGAAAAAGTCTATGCTGGGCAAGTAATTGGCCTAAACAAACGCCAAGAAGACATGGAAATAAACGTCTGCAAAGCAAAACATCTAACCAATATGCGCAGTTCCTCATCTGACGGCGTGGTACAACTAACTCCACCCGTAATTTTTAGCCTAGAAGAATGCCTGGACTTCATAGAAAAAGATGAACTATTGGAAGTTACCCCCAAATCCCTCCGTTTGCGCAAAAGAGAACTAGATCCCAACAAACGCAAACGCCTCAACCAAAACAAATAATCCCCTCTGTTAACCCCCAATTCACAAAACTCCCATCTGTTAAAGGTCCGACCCTGACCCACTGGCACTTTTTATCCATAACCTCTGC
>JAZKJC010000024.1:0-35067 GCA_040384565.1 Patescibacteria group bacterium | reverse complement strand
CTGCAGTACAAGGTGCCCGCTGACATGTTGCAAAGCTCCTGAGTTTTATACGTAGAGTTGTGTGCAAAATAGGCTGAGATGCTCCCTTTGGAATTAAGAGGGGAATTTTGAGGAATTTTGGGGCCAGGCCTCTAACAGCTCTAACAGATGGGCAAAATGTGAATACCTATTCTTTATTCTCTGCTAAAGCACCTGATCCATAAATTGCCTGCTGGAAATAATTTGAATTCCTTTGTATGAGCCAAGCTCCAGCAAATCTTTATCGCCAGAAATAATCAGCTTGCAGTTTGTTAGTTTTGCCGCAATCACGACATGTTCGTCATTTGGATCACGAGTAATGGGCGACTCTGGCGTGGTAGTGGTAACAATCTCACATAAGTCATCAAAACGCTGGCGGATAATACGTAGCCAGCGATGAGGTGCCTTAGCTTTACGCTTTAATTTATCCATTATCTCTTCCAACAATAAACTGGATAATACGATCTCGTAATTCTCCAGACAGTAATCTATGGCCTGCTCCGGTACGCCACCATGCATAATTGCCGAATACCAGACAGATGTATCAATGACTATTTTTGTAGTCTTGTGGTTTCCAACGGCGGGTTTTGCGGCGTTCTGCTGTAATTTCGTCTGCCACTTCTTCCTCTGATTGGTAGCCAACTTTTTTCCCGAGTTCTTTACCATAGGCCATCAGTTCCTTCCATTCCTGTTCCTCGCGCAAATATTTCCACGCCGCGTATCGTAAAAAATCGCTACGGCTACCAAACTGCTCCTTGGCCTTTTTATCAACCAAATCAGCCAGCTCCTTAGGAAAAGATATATTAAAAGTTTTCACTGCCATACCCACATTGTATGTAAATTGTATGTAAATTGTCAATGGGCAAAGGGAGGGGCAAAGGGAGGCCTGGCCTCTAACAGAGGGCTATTTTGCGAAAATGGACGCTTACCTCTGTTTATCACACTACAGAGAATTGCGATATGATATTACGTTTTTTCTTTTGGGGGTTTGGCTGGTTCTTCGGGTTCTTGCTCAGTTGCTTCGTTTTCTTCTGGCTCTTCTTCGATGGTTTTGTCTACTAGAGCCAGGGAGACTACTGTATCGGTATCGTTCAAGCGCATGATGCGGACGCCTTGGGTAGCACGGCCTAGCTGCGGAATGTTCTTTAGCCCCAGGCGGATGGTTTGGCCGTTTTTGGAGATGATGATGACTTCCTGGGTATCGTCACCAGTTAATGTCTTTACGCCTACCAGCGTACCGGTCTTGGAGTTAACAACCGCGGAACGGATACCGACTCCACCACGGGCATGGGCGGTGAACTGGGCAATCTTGGTTCGCTTGCCGTAACCGGCTTCACTGATCACAAAAATGCTGGAGCCTTCCTCCACAATATCCATGCCGATAACCTTATCGCCTGCACGCAGACGGATACCTCGCACTCCACGGGATACGCGTCCCATTGGACGGGCATCCTTTTCGTGGAAGCGGATGGCTTGACCCTGCTGGGTAGAGATAACTACCTCGTTATCACCATTCGTCATACGGATCCACTTGAGCTCATCGCCGTCATCAAGGTTAATAGCTATCAGGCCGCTCTGGCGGACATTCTGGTACTGCTCAAATGGCGTTTTCTTAACCACGCCCCGGACTGTACACATCAATAGGTTGCCGCCGCCAGCACTGGTTTGCTTACTAACATTTATTACGGAGCTAACTGTTTCTTCCGGTTGCAGCTGCAATAGGTTAACAATCGCAACACCCTTGGCATTCAGGCCAACTGCCGGAACTTCGTAGGTTTTGAGGCGGAATACCCGGCCTTTGTTTGTGAAGAATAACAGGTAATCATGTGTGCTGGCATTCACCATGTGCTCTATCACGTCCTCTTCACGGGTAGTCATTCCTCGCCTGCCCTTACCGCCACGGCCCTGCCGTTTGTATTCGCCCAATGGACTACGCTTTATGTAGTTAGCTGAAGTTAATGTCACGGCAACTTGCTCGTCTGGCACTAGGTCTTCATCGCTCATTTTGCCCAGCTCGCCCGGAATAACTTTGGTGCGACGCTCATCACCAAACTGCTTTTTCATTTCTAGCAGTTCAGTTTTGATAATCTTCAGGATCTCTTTTTCGTTGGCCAGAATTCCCTCTAATTTAGCAATAAGCTTCAGCAGCTCATTCAGCTCGTCTTCTATCTTCTGGCGCTCAAGCCCGGTTAGGGTGCGTAGCGGCAATGCCAATATGGACTTAGCCTGGATGTCGCTTAGTTTGAACTTTTTCATTAGATTTATGGCAGCCTCGTCACTGGTCTGGCTGGCCCGAATGGTTTTAATTACCTCGTCAATATTGTCTAATGCTATCTTGTAGCCTTCCAGTATGTGGGCGCGGTCTTTGGCCTTACGTAGTTCGTATTCAGTCCGTTTACGGACCACAACCTGGCGATGTTTGATGTATTCCTGCAGGATATCTTGCAGTCCCAAAACCCGCGGCTGAATGCCATCAATCAACGCCAGCATGTTGTAGTGGAATGTCTGTTGAAGCGGCGTTAATTTATAAAGCTGATTTAATAGTTTCTTTGGATAAGCATCTTTTTTGAGGTCAATAACAATGCGCACTACGCCGCGGGCGGTTTCGTCTCTAAGACCCCGGATGCCACTGATTTTCTTTTCTTTATATAGGTCGGCAATCTTTTCCAGCAACCCGGCTTTGTTGACCTGATATGGCACCTCGGAAATAATAATCTGCTGCATGCCCTTTTTGTCTTCTTCAATACTGGCAACACCCCGGACAACAACTCCACCCTTACCGGTAGCCAAAGCTGTACGGATAGATTCTTTGCCGTAAATAATGCCGCCGGTTGGAAAATCCGGACCTTTAACAAATTCTAGTAAATCATCTAATGTCGATTCTGGCTTGTCTATCAATTGCACAGTTGCGTCAATAATTTCGGTGATGTTATGCGGCGGAATATTGGTAGCCATACCAACGGCAATACCAATCTGACCGTTCAACAAAAGATTAGGCAGCTTGGCTGGCAGAACTTCAGGCTCCTGCCGAGTGCCATCGTAGTTATCACGGAATGGTACTGTTTCTTTTTCTATATCGGCTAGCATTGCCTCGGCCTGATTAGTCATCTTAGCCTCTGTATACCTATACGCAGCAGCTGGGTCACCGTCCATAGAACCAAAGTTACCCTGTCCATTTACCAGCATGTAGCGCATAGCCCATGGCTGTGCCATGCGAACCATCGATTCATAAATGGCACCGTCTCCGTGTGGGTGATATTTACCCATAACTTCACCGACAATCTGGGCGCTCTTGACCGTTTTACCACCAGGCGTGATGCCCATTTTGTTCATAACATACAAAATACGGCGGTGTACCGGCTTTAAGCCGTCCCTAACATCAGGTAATGCCCGGGCCACGATGACGCTCATAGAATAACGGAGGTAGCTATCCTCCATAACGTCCTCTACCTTACGGCGCTCAACCACACGGGAATGAGCCAAATCAAGCAGATCGTCATCCTCAGAAGGCATGTTTTCAAGCTGCGGCGCGTCCATATTTTCAGCAACGTTATCTATATTTTCCTCCGGAACTATCTCTTCGTTCTTATCATCATCCATCTTGTGCCCCAAATCCGAAATTAGAAGCTAGAAATCCGAAACAAATTTGAAGCCTGAAATCCGAAAAGTTTCGAGTTTGATCATTTCGTGCTTGTTTCGAATTTAGTGCTTCGTATTTCGTGCTTTGCATTTATATGTCCAGGTCCTTTACAAACTTAGCATGCGTCTGTATAAAGTTCTTACGTAACTCCACCTCTGTGCCCATCAGCTTATTGAAAATTGCGTCCGCCTTTTCGGCGTCATTCACACGCACCTGCACCAGCACTCTCTGCGTGGGATTCATGGTAGTTTCAAACAGTTGCTCAGCATCCATTTCGCCCAATCCCTTGTAGCGCTTCTGCTCCATAAAGCCGGCCTGTTTAACGCGGTCATCACCAGCCTCAACCTTAAGACCCTCTTTTTGCCTGGCTTCAATAGTCGCTGACAATACTTTTTCCAGCTCGTCTTCGTCATATATAAAGATACTGCTCTTGCGGCCTGGCTTGACCAGCTCAAACAGCGGCGGTTTTGCCAAATACAGATAACCGCCATCAATAATTGGCTTCATAAAACGGAAGAAAAACGTCAGCAGCAGCGTGCTAATGTGCGATCCGTCAACGTCGGCGTCAGTCATGATAATAATCCGGTGGTAGCGCAGGCCATCCATGCTGAATTGCTCTTCAATGCCGACGCCCAAGGCTTTAATTAAAGTTACAATTTCGTTATTCCCCAGCATGCGGTCCAAACGGGCACGCTCAACGTTTAGGACCTTACCGCGCAGTGGCAAAATTGCCTGAGTTTTGCTGTCTCGTCCGCCCTTGGCGGAACCACCAGCAGAGTCACCCTCTACAATGTAGAGTTCTGAATCAGCCGGGCTACGGCTGGAACAATCGGCCAGCTTGCCAGGCAAACCGGAGCCTTCTAAAACGCCTTTGCGGATAATGTTATCGCGGGCAGCACGGGCAGCCTTACGGGCGCGGGCAGCCAACAAGGATTTATTGATAATTTTGCGAGCAACGGCTGGGTGTTCTTCTAAATAATATGACAGGTATTCACCCAGAACTTGCTCAACATAGCCGCGGATTTCTGGATTTCCAAGCTTGTTCTTAGTTTGACCTTCAAACTGTGGATCCGGCATTTTAACCAAAATTACAGACGTCAGGCCTTCGCGGGTATCCTCGCCGGACAGGTTTTCTTCTTTTTCTTTCAGAATCCCGTTTTTGCGCGCGTAATCATTGATCACACGGGTTAGGGCTGCCCTAAAGCCCGTCATATGCGTACCGCCATCGGGATTATAGACGTTATTGGCGAATGCTTTGATGGTCTCAGTGTAGGTATCGGCGTATTGCATGGCAATTTCTACCTGGACATCGTCTACTAGCTTATCGACATAGAAAACCTCGTCATCAACGACGTCTTTGCCAAGGTTCAAATGCTTCACATAAGACTGGATGCCACCTTCAAAATAAAATCCGTAGCGCGCACCCGTGCGCTGATCTTCAACATGTGTTCGCAGCCCTTTGGTTAAATACGCCTGGTGCCGCAGGTAATCAACCACCCACTGGTAATCCAGCTCAACAGACTCCTTAAAGATAGTCGAGTCCGGATAAAACGTAATAATAGTACCGTTACTGGTGGATGTCCCCTCTTTTTTAACTGGCCCCAGCGGCACGCCACGCTCATATTCCTGTACATAGGTACTACCATCACGGTGGATTTCCGCTTTTAGACGAGAAGACAGCGCATTGACAACGCTGATACCAACACCGTGTAATCCACTGGAAACTTTATATCCTCCACCGCCAAACTTTCCACCAGCGTGCAGGACTGTCAGAACTGTTTCAAGGGCAGTTTTGCCGGTTTTGGCCATTTTGTCGACTGGAATACCCCGGCCATTGTCCCGGACCGTAATGCCGCCGTCAGCCAGCATAGTAACCCAGAGATCTGTTGCATGTCCGGCGATTGCCTCATCAACAGAGTTATCGGCAATTTCTTTAATCAAATGGTGCAGGCCCTCTACGCCCGTGCCGCCAATATACATACCTGGCCGCTTACGAACCGGGTCTAAGCCTTCTAGTACTTGAATCTGAGAAGAATCATAGTTTTTTTCTTTTTCTTTGGCCACGCCCTATATACCCTCTCTAAAACATTAGTCTTGCCACACTTATCCACTATTATAGTCAATTTTCCCATCTAAAACAACCTGTAGACGTATAGTGCCCAGGACTTCCAATGAATAGTGCAGTTTGATTCAAAATTGACCTGTCTGTCCTGCCGGAAAGACAGGCGGGGCATTGCAGCGCAGGCATACTCAAAGGTACGGTGAGCCAAGAAGCGGAAATTTGGGGCCAAAATGTGCTGTTCATTGAAAGTCTATTTTTCACTTGCGTGAACACATGTATATGTGGTTCAATAAAGCTAAGTGCTGTAAATATAAAAAGAAAATAAATAATATGTTCAAAAAACTTCTCAGTAACCTGCCCTTCAATCCCAGTCTTATTACGCAAGTGGCATTTTATACGAAAAGAATGCGTAAAGAGTCAGCTGTGCGCAGATTTGGTGTTGTTATGCTTGCACTAACAATGTTTGTGCAAATGTTCGCGGTAGTTTCGCCTCCGGACTATTCATTAGCGGCTAGCCCAAATGACATTATTTACGGAGGAACGCAGACATCTGGTGATCTAATTGACGCATGGCAACGCAATGCCGGCGGAGACGTTCAAGCTATTTTTGCCTATTATGGGGTAGGGATCCAGGAGTTATCCCAGATGCAGGATGCTTCAGTAGATACCCGTGGGGACAATGTTAACCGTTATTATTCTATTGGACGTACAATTGGTGGCCGAACAGATAGTTTTGAAGTTCCAATACCTGGCGCAACGACCCCCATATATATGCGTACGCTTGGGGGTTGGGCTGAAAAAGAATGGCCTGCTTTCTCTGTACCATCATCAAAATTTGGACGTATATGGATCCTAAAAGATTGCGGCAACATTGTGACCGAGGGAATACCGCCTACTGGTACCCCAGGATTAAATATTACTAAGCTAGCGGAACCTGGCCATGATTCTAATGTAAATCCCGGTGATCGCATTCACTATACGCTGGTCTTTAGCAACAAAGGCAGTGCGCCGGCTCAGAATTTTTACGTGCAAGATCACATACCGGCCACGGTTGATAATATAGAAATCGGCACTTCTGGCGCTTTTGAGTATGTAACAGGGAAAACATTTACAGCCTACTGGGATGAGCTACCCAAGCCATCAGTTCTGGGAAATCATCCGACGCTGGAGTATCAAGTTAATTTTTGGGTAACCGTTAATGCTAACGCCACCCCAGGACGCTATTGTAACCAAGCTCAAGCCAGTGCTGTCGATGCAAGCGTTTACTCTAATGAAGTATGTTACATAATTAAGGAGTGTCCATATAACCCCGGCGTAGCTCTTGGTAGTCCGTCGTGTCAGCGACCTGGGCCGTCTCCGCCAGTTGTCACTGCCATGTGCGTCAACGGTACTACAGGTGCGACGATCTCCTGGAATGAGTCCGGTTTGGGCCAGGGTGGTTATGTAGTAGACATATCAACTGCGCCAGACTTTAATGGTAATTTTTGGAATAAAGCAACCGGAGCAGCCGTCTCTACGGACGCACCAGCTGGCTTCAACGGAAGTGGCGGCGCTTTCTACTTTACTCCTGGCAGTACCTACTATATACGGGTATGGTACGCTGGACCCGACGTCCATTCACAGACCGCAGTATATACGGCCAATCCATGCGATACACCACCTCCGCCCCCTCCTCCTGTTACGCCACAAGCAGCCTGTACACTACTTAATGCCCGCTACTTAACACGTACAAGTGTAGAGTTTGAAGCTCTGGCTACCAGTTCAGACGGTGCCACAATTAGCGCTTTCGAGTTTGATACCGGTGCCAATAAAAAAGCGACAGTCCCTACGACTACAACTTCAGGCAGCGTCTCTGCAAAGTTCACTCATGATTACCCTGGCACGCCCGCTCCTGCCAGCTATAACGCCAAAGTAACCGCCATAACAAGCCTTGGCAATAAAACCGCCGAAAGCTGTACACACAAGATTGAAATTCAGAAAGAAAAATTGCCACTAGTGACGGTAGAAAAAACTACGGGCACAACAACTCAAAAGCAATCCAGCAGAATCAAGGTTAACCCAGGCGAAGAGTTTAGCTTTAACTTTACAGTCAAAAATCTTGGTGACGCGGTTGCCAAAGACTATGTACTGCCAAATGATAATATAAATGACATTTTAGAGTACGCAGATCTGGTGAGTTCCGGCGATGCCGAAGTCATAAAGAAAACCAACCAGGGCTCTTACTTGCAATGGAAGCCTCTGACCATACAGGCAGGTGAAACTATAGTCAAAAAGATTAGTTTTAAGCTCAAGACAGATTTGCCCAAAACCAATACGCCACCAAGTAATCCCAAAAGCTACGACTGCCAGATCGAGAACACCATAAGCAGCAGTACTACAATCATCGACATAGACAAGTCACATTGTATCGTAAAGGTACTAGAAAAAGCCTCCACTACCCTGCCAAACACCGGCCCCGGCACTAGCCTAGCTATTGGATTCGGCTTAACTACCTTTGTTGCCTATTTCTTTGCCCGAACCAAATTGTTCGCGACTGAGCTAGAGATTGTCAGGGAAGATTTTGCAACTAGTGGTGGAATATAAGAAAGGATACGAAGATGAGTGAAAAACGCCTAGAACCCCTTAGCCAACATGAACACCATGAGCCACTGGTCGGCCATGAACATCACGAACGTGCCGCCCAGCACAAAGCCGAACAGGCCGAAAAAGCACGGCACGAGAAATCCCACGAAAACCTGGAAAAGATTGCTGAGCTTGCCCGTGCCGAAGCTCAAGAATCTCATACGGTCGCACCCAAAGAAGAAGAATCGACTCGTCAAAACGACAACTGGATAGGCGCGCAATCTTCTTTGAAATCTACGGCTTACAAACGCACATTAGAGAAAACTCAACAAAAACTACCCAAGACAGCCCGGGCATTCAGCCGCATAGTCCACAATGACACAATAGAGAAAATTAGTGCCGTCAGCGCCCAAACAGTAGCCCGCCCATCCGGCATCCTTGGTGGCAGTATTGTAGCGTTTCTTGGCAGCGTGTTCGTGCTTTACTTCAGCAAGCAGTACGGCTTCCGCTATAACTACACTATGCTCTTTATATTATTTGTAGGTGGTTTCATGCTAGGAGCAACCCTAGAACTAGCCATATGGCTCGTACACGGCCGCAAGCAGCACTATAGGTAGATTAGAGTATAGACGTTAGAGATTAGAAGTTAGAGTCTAAGCTGCAGGCGGCATGAAACCCATTTCGACGCCCGCTCCGCTCGCTTCCGACCTACTTTTACCAACAGCTGCAAAAGTAGGCAAAAAAGCCGCAGCTGCCTCCAGCTCTTGAGGCGTTCATTGTCAAGCCGCACAATGCTAGGATAACTCACCATTTCTTTTCTTATTTTGGGTAGGAAATGGCTTAACAAATCCTCGCTACTAATTGTGCGTTTGACACTCACGACTCAGGAACTTCCGGATGCTGGAGAAGCGTCATGGAGTAGCCTGTAGGGCTACAACCTTATATCCAAAGAAGTAAGATTAAAGGTACGGTAAGCAAAAAGGTAACTGCTCACTGACCCCCTCTACCTCTATAGACACAAGCTTAGCTTGACAGCAGTAGATATTGACTACTACCATATCCTTTGACGGACCTAAAACAAAACACTATGGCCAAAGCACTTACCGCTGATAAAATGAATCACCGCAATAATAAATTTGCTTAAGCAATAGCTTTATGCTATAATAAGTACATGTCTGAGCAAGTCAGAATACCAGATATAAATCCTGAATCTTTCGGGTCACAATTGTCTAGAGCAGTCGACGAAAGCTATATTAGAGGTTACTTTGATGAAGCCTCCGATGTTACCACCGGCTGGGTAAAATACCAGCGTAGTTTGGATTCAGCTACATCTCAAACAACTGCCAATCTCGCGGGAAGATTACTTACTAGCGAGAGGCTGCTCGCAGAAGCAAATGAGGCTTTTCGTATACCTGGCGTAACAGAATCATTTAATAACCTATTGACAGCTCAAGCACGTAATAACGGAGAGCTTGATGATTTTGTAGAGCGTTTCGGACTAGGGGAACATTTAACATTGGAACAGCGAGTTGACCGGGCGTTGACTGGTAATACAACTAGGAGTAGTGATGGTGAGGAAATTTATGATTTCGCAAAAGTATTCCAAAAGAAAAGCACACCTCAGAAAGCAAGGCTAGAACTAGTAAGACTTCATACTGACGCACTGAATGTAGCAGAAGCCAAATTACAAGAAGCGTTACCAGAACTAAGGGGTCAATTCGAACACGACCTACAAACGGCTGTTGATGACGGCATTTTACCAGCATCTGCGCTTCGCGCGCATAGCAGAGCCAAGCAGATTAGACTGACTAACTTGAAAGTTTTTGTTAGTGATCCGTTGGTTAATAAAGCAAATGATAGAGGTGGCCACTATAACGCCCAAGAAAACGCTATTTATATTGATGCTACTGCCATTTTAAGGAGTACTAATCGGCTTAAACGCACCTTTTACCATGAAATGCTACATGCACATTCGGGTCTAACAGTACGTTTGGATGATACAGAACCCACTACTGACGAATGGGGTATTTCTGACGAACTAGAACAACTGGACGTGTTGGAAACTGAGTCGATTAGTCCAAGCAATATGTTTGTGCGAATTGGTCGTGTTGGCCTACGTAGAAAATCTATGCTACTAAATGAGGCGTATACAGAATGGGCAGCCATGCAACTAACCGGTAATGAATATTACCACGGTGACTTATGGTTTGATGCTCAAACTAAAGAAGATCCAGAATCATTACGAAAGCAGTACGGCAGTGTTTATCTGGCCGAGCGTATCATGCTTGCTGGCATGAGTGTTGCAGGTATTGATGACTTAAGCATCGGTGAAGCTTATTTTGAATCTTATGAGCCTAAGTTAAATAACCCTGATAGAAATATAGGCGAGACTATACCTGCCAATCGTACACTGGATAATTTAGTCTCAGAAAAAACAAGGTTCAAGTCTATGGAGCAGCTTTTGAGACATGTCGAGGTAGAAGGAAAAAAACAACTAGACAGTAGTGGTGCTGGCGATAAGCATTTACTGAGGTACTATCAAATACCTGTACTTGATGAAGCTCTTGGTTTTCCAAGCGATCAATAATTTGGATTGTATTTCCAGGCTTAATATCCGCCAGTTATAACCTTAGCCCACACTCCTTTATTCTCCTGACCTTCATCGCTAAGCCGTTGCATGGATGTGCTGTAGAACTCCATGTCATCCGCCCAAAGAATAAAGAAGACGTACTTCTATAGGTGTTATCTTGTGATAGTTATCATTTATAAGAATTATGGTGAGCAAAATCAAAAAAGGGTGAAACTCCTTGGAGGTTCCTCAGGCTCCGGAAGTTCCTGAGTCGTGAATGTCAAAAGCACAATTAGAAGCGAGGAGTTGTTAAGCCATTTCCTACTCTAAATATGAAAAGAAATGGTGAGTTCTCCGAGCATTGTGCGCTTTGACAATGAACGCCTCAAGAGCTGTAGTCGCCTGTCGATTTTTTGGATACTTTTTTGTCGACCCAAAAAAGTATCTCGGTAGCGAGCGGAGCGGGCGTCGAAACTGGTCTTAGGGTCATAGGCCTATTTTCACTTCTCTACTTAATATCATCAACTGATTTTAAATTGCTACTCGATTAACCATTGCTACAAAATATTGACGTGTTTGCCGCCTTGGCTGGCTAGACGTTTATCGAACGTCATTAATTGATTGTTGTAAGCCTTTGCTTCAGCGGCTGCATAACAGTCGACTATAGAAAGTGAGGGGTGATGCTCGTAGAGTTGAATCGCCTCTAGCAGGAAATATGGATTATGCACCACGTTCGCAAAGCCCAAAAAGCCCACCACTAACTTACATATGTCCTTTCGCGGGAGCAGAAAAACCTTTTCCAGAACGTACATTACTTCAATCGCGACTACGTCCGTAACATACACCTTATTTTTCTCAATTGTCTGTGTTGCTTTTTGTGTCTGCTCTGGCGCGTCGTTAAGCAAAAATCGCAAGACTACATTCGTGTCTAAGCTTAGGAGCTGGTTTCTAAGCATTGTTTCCTGCAACCCAAGCTTTAGCGGCAGCTTCTCGTAGAGAATCGCCTGCGAGCCCCTTGAGATGACTAGGAATCTTTCTGGTTATATTTGCTCGTGTTGCTTCAAAGACTTTTAGATCGGTGCCAGCATCAAGCACCACTTGATTATTTGCATTAAGGCTAATCGTTAGCTTTTGACCAGTCTTTAACCCCAAAGCCTTACGCAAGGGTGCGGCGATAGTGATAGTGCCTTTACTCGTAACTGTCGTGTTATATGTCATGTAATACATTTTACATTATGTAATACGTGGTGTCAATTTCTTTCATTACTTTCAAATAAAAAGATTAAAGAAAGAAGACGTACTTCTATAGGTATTATTTTGTGATAGTTTGTAATCATAAAGAGTAAAGGGATTGGATGGATCTTTTCTCTAACTGATCGGGAATTCACAAGATTGGTTTTTCCCTATCTATACTCTAATCTCTAGCTTCTATACTCTATTTACTATCATCAGCTGATTTTAAATTGCCTTCTCGGTCAATGTAGATTGTATCGTCAGCACTTTCTGCAACTGCGGCGTTATCACTCCGGAGTTGGATCTCATCGTCATGCTTCAAAGTATCTTCTGATTTGGCTGGTTCGTTAGCGACATCAGCGGGCTGGACAGGTGCTGGTGGCAGCGTAGACACTGGAGACGAAGCTGGTTGAGGTGTAAACGCGGGTGGAGAACTAAAGCTTGGCGCAGAACTTTGTGGTGCCAGCGGCGCAGGCACAGCTGTTGGCGGTAACCCAGTAGTTGCGTCAGCGCCGGGTGTACGACGTTTAGCTAACCACTCATCCAAAAACGACGAACCACTAGCCACCGGTTTAGGTGCGGCAGATCCAAATGGGCTGCCAGCCCCTGGAGCTGGAGATGGCCCAAAGCCACCGGGACGAGCCACCGCGCCACTGCCAAAACTCGGCTTTGGCATTTCAATAGTCTTCATGCGCTGTGTTATCTCAGCATCTATAATTGCCCGTGGACGGCCAAATTTAGCAGCCGATAGTTGCGTGAGGGCCTGCTGCAATTTAGGGTTAGGATTACCCAGCGATGGCAGGGCGGCCATGCTGAATGGCTGTGTTGGCACACCATTTATAAGCGTACGAACAATGGCATTATAGTTTGGAATACGCAAAATATCATCCGGCTCGAATATAGGCTTAAAGTAGCGTGATAAAGCCTCCACATCGTTCTGACCAACCCGGAAGCTCACGATCGTACCCATGTTTCCAAACACCGCGTCCCGGATTTCTTCTGACAGCTGGGTCGTAAACTGGTTGGCCACAATCAGGTTCAACCGATATTTTCTGGCTTCTGACATGATGGTCGCGAACGAGTCAGTTGAGAAGTTCTGGAACTCATCCACATAAAGACAAAAATCCGGACGTTCGGACTCTTCCACGTTAGCCCGGCTCATGGCCGCCACCTGGAATTTCATTACAAAAATCATACCCAGCAGCTTGGCATTCAGTTCGCCCATTCTTCCCTTGCTCAGGTTTACCAGCAGAATTTTTTTGTTGTCCATTACATCGCGCAAGTCAAAGGCACTTTTGGTCTGGCCGATGATATTACGCATCATGTTGTTACTTAGGAACGCGCCGAACTTACTGACAAACCAGCTCACCACTTCACCAAACTCGTTAGAACGCTGAGATTGCGGCATTTCTTTCTGCCAAAACTCCAGTACCGGTTGATCTGTAACGAATTTGAGCTTTTGTTTAACATATTCCGGATCACGGAAAAGTTTTGGTATATCTATGAATGTACCGCCCTCAGGATCAGCCATAACCGTCAGGGCAGCATTCCTAAACAGGTGCTCGTAGCGTGGGCCCACAATACCCTGATTGTGGGGGTCATAGAGCTTTTGGAGCATATTTATGGCTTCCTGTATCAAAAAGTCTTTCTGGTCATTCGTAGAGGCCTCAAACAGATTTAATCCAAGCGGGTAATCGACGTCAGCCGGAGAAAAATAGATGACGTCTTCTGTACGCTCCCGCGGGACCATGGCCAACAGCCGTTCAACGGTCTCACCGTGCGGGTCAATAAAGGCAAAACCTTCCCCGCTGAGCATATCCTGCAGGGCCAGGTTTTCCAGGAATACGGACTTACCAACACCAGTTTGCCCAACCACGTACATGTGACGGCGCCGATCTTCCAGATCAAGCCGAATAGCTTTTTTTGCACCGCGGAAAATGTTATAGCCCAGCAGCAATCCCTCGTCCGGCATATTACGCGGACCGTCTACCTGCTTACTGGCCTGTCGTTCCAGCTGGCTGGTTGGGATATTTTTCTGGTCAGGAAAGTGAAACAGCGTGGCCAGTTCGACAGAGTTTAAAATGTTCTGATTATTCTGCTGAGGGAAAAACCGCAATATATAAGCCGTTACAAACCGCTCAATATCTTTGGCTGATGTATACTTAAAACCATTTTTGCCCGGTGCGTTAAACAGCGCGAATGTCGCCACAATATTATTCAAAATAGCCTGGGCCCGCTGCGATATATTAGATGAGGCCACCACTCGTATTAACACCTCATAACCGGCGTGCCGAGTCTTATCATCTATAGAATCCAATATGTTTTGATCAAGTGACGAAAGCTCGTGTTTTTCGCCAGCCTTGTCGCCCTTATCTTCTGGCGGTTTAACAGCCGCCGTAAACAGATCTTTGGCGAGTGAAGAAACCAGGCTGGCGCCTTTTTTGCTGTCTTTGCCTTTCCGCTTCTTGCTGGCAGTCGCCTGAGCGTGCTTGCGCCAGCCGGTACCTGCCGGACGGAAAAGAATCTGTATGCCCGCCCCATCGTCTTTTTCCAGTGTAGACATAGCGTTAAGCATGGACTGGATGGCATCGCGCTTTAGATCTTGAAAGGTCGCAATAGGGTAAGCAAAAGGCTCTTTCAGAGTCAGTTCGCCGCCCATAGTACCGCTAATCTTACCAACCGGGCTAAAGATATTGTGCTCAGCCACTTCTTCAAGCCGGGCTGTTGGATAAGCGCTTACGATTGCTTGCCTAACTACATCAACTAGAGCAATTGGTACAGCCGTATAAAAGTTAACAAAACCTTTGGAACCAACGATTTCAAAACTAACATGGCGCTGGCCATAAAATTTATTTTTGAGCCCTTTCTGCCAAGTACTAGCAATAATGTCGTACATGATTTGGGCCTTAGAGATGTTTTCTTCGTTAATATCACGGACGTCCCTGCCGCTCACTTCGGTATCTTCACTTAGTGGTGGCAAATGAATAAATAGTGGAACCATCTTGAGGCCTCGTTCAAAGTTTTTCTGCTCACGAAAAATTTTCCGGATCTGGACAAATGCAATCGGTCCACCAATCATGGCTATTACCAGCAAGATGCCGAGCGTAGTCAAAATAATGTTCATAAGACCTGCTTACCTTTTAAAGGGCTTTCGCAGAATGGTACAGTTTGTTCGAAAGCTGAGCACCGGAGCGGAGCGTACTTGTGGGTACGTGAGCACCGGAGCGCAAGGTTTCGGACGAAATGTGCTGTTCTGCGAAAGTCCACTTGATCTAATTTTCGCTTATCTTAAGATCTTTATTATAGCGTTTTTTCAGGTAATCCGCTTTAACTTTATTCATCTCAGTATTTTGCTTATGAGGATCATCCCTGGTTTGCATAACTATTGTTTTGGCCCGAATAACCCACTCTTTCTCTATAAGATCAGAGTCATCTGCTATCAAAGCACTTGCCGATTGTTGAGTACCTTGCCCTGGAGCACCGAAGGGGGTTGTAGGTAACGGATTTGCGCTAGGTATAGCTTGCACGGGCTGCATTGGCTGCACGGCACCAGAGCTGGGGGTAGGCATCTGCATACCGCGTGCCTCTGGATTTGCTGCCATAGATTGCTCGGAGTTAGATTGAATTTCCTGCGGATTTGGCAGCTCAGTTGAGGGTGCAAAATTGTTATGGTTAGGTTCCATAGATGTCTATTATATCTCAGATAGCCTATTTCTTTAAGAAATCAGCCCGCCCTACATATAGCCAAAGTAATAGCGTGAAAGTAATGACTAGTATTGTGTCTCTCCATGTCAGCTGATGCAGTGATTGCAATAGCAATAAACTAACCCCTATTAGAGCAACGCTGATCGGTATCAATTTTGCTAGCATTCTATTGCGTCTGGTAAATTTATATACAAAGAGCAACGCAATGGCTTGGTACAAAATGATTCCTATTAAAATAAACGGTACTATCAACAGAGGTAATGCCACCGTGCGCGGATCAGTAAGAAGCACAAATACGCACAATACTAACAGTCCGCCGATAACTAGAATAAGTTTGTTCAATAAAGCTGATTTTATTTTCATACCAGACCTCTTTTCAAAACCCATCTCGTAGGCAGATACATTCAGGAATTGTAGCATGGCAGGTTCTTTTAAGGAGGCATATCTGCTGATACGTCGACGAGAAAAACCTGTGCATGATGCAGTTCCTGAATGAATTTGGTAGAAATGGGTTTTGAAAAGAGGTCTTATTATTAAAATTGCACTACTCATCATTGTAGTGCAATTTAGATTAATTTGGAGCCTGGACGGTAAATCCGCTATTGTTATTAGACTATTTAGCGCTTACCGTCCGAAGCTTTGACTGACCGCTCTACTCCGCCGGTTGGCGGAAAGAGCGAAATCGGTATTAAAACCGTAGTTTTGTAAGTTTTTGTTTTTAGCTTACTAGCCTCAATACTACTACTTTTAGTTAAATAAGTCAATACATATACGTTGTTTTATGTGCTACATTACTTCTACTACAGTACTTATTGGTACCGCTAGCATTTGAAATTATCGATGTTATTATAACAACTATATTTTTTTAATAATCCTTAAACTTTTAAAGTACTTAGAGCGATTATTTATCAATATCCGTGTGTTTTAAAGTGTTTTTGAATTACAGATTAGCTTGGTAAAACTGGGTAAATTTTTAGGGCTAAATGGACTCGAATGAAATTTTTATCATATTAAGCTAATAATCTTAAATCCCAGAGCAAACACCTGATGACTTTAAAATAGGTGATTTCTGAACAATTTAGTGTTTTTCGCTCGCCTTTAGCAAATTTATTTGAATATCTAGCAAAATGGGCCAAGCATTACTTTTGCCGAGCCAATAAAAAGGCTATCAAGACCTTTGGTGGATACTAAGAACCTGTTCATAATTTTTTCCCGCGCTCAGGCCTGCTTCTGGCGGCCAAACAATCGGCTACCGCTCCTCATGGTACTAATTGGGTACCATGCCTTCGCCTGAGCCATTTGTTTGACTCACCAGAAACGGTGGTGACGTATCGAAAAAAGATCATGAACAGGTTCTAAAGAGTCACCCCAAGTTACTGCTCGGAGCAAATCACTTGTTTCTTAATAATAACCCTCTCAACTCTACTTTGAGGGCCAAATAGGCTACACAGCTACAAGGGCGCGTATATATAGGGTGTAGTCTTACGGTAGTGATTGGGTCAGAGCTGGCACCCTGCTCTTGATCATCTTGCCGAAAGTTTAGATGGGGTGGGGCATCAAGTACTTTACTTCAATACCATAACGGGGTTAGTTTTTTGTTGAATACATAAACTAGTACTAAACGGCTAGTTAAGGGTAAGCTCTACGTCTCTAGTACCCCACAGGGTTAGTATAGCAACCCCAAAACAAAACCTGCATTTTGGGTTGCGCCTCAGTGGCCAAAAACTTCCATTCCTCCTGCAACGTATCAACAGATATGTTTTAGTCGGAAATGAAAGTTTTTGACTCACTGATCCATCACCCCAAAAAAGACAGGTTTTGTGTTGGGGTTGCTATAGATAGCTGTCAATACCCTACATCTTGAGACGCAGAAAGGCAAATCTCTTAAAACATACTTAACAGAGCTAAACTTAAACCCAATTTTTGGCTAAAGCAACTAATTGCTGAATGCACCCGGAGTAACCTACTGGATTACCGCGCAAGAAGCGGTTCCTGCAGCCAAAAACTGAATATTCGTAATGGAACTTTTAATATTTTCAATATTTAAGTATTCTCTGCAGGATTTATAAAATAGTTATACGTAATAATACATTTTTTTAGTAACCACAGGCTTCTTTTGATACCTTATTAACTGGTTGAGAATTAAGTTATACACAGCTTTAGAAATATAGGCATAAGTTCTCGTTGACATACTAAAACTGACCCGCTATTATTACTTTGGTGCTTGAATAAAAAAAGTACTCAAAAACAAAAACGTATCTGTAACAACGGCTTCTCGCAAGCCGTTGTTCCATGAAAAGCTCATGGAGCAACAGGACGTTCAACCGAGACAAAAACGTAAAAATATAACAAGCAAAAAACGGCCTTCCAGAGGCCGTTTTTCATTTTTATAGAGCTGAATATACCTAGTTAGATTACAATGTGATCAACTATGAGTGTACAGGTCCGGAGTATTGCAGAAACTGGTGGTGTAGCCACGGTAATTACTATTGAATGTTCCATTACTAAAGGTCTACCCAACGTTATAATTGTCGGCCTTGCCAGTCGTGCGGTTGATGAAGCCAAAGAACGTATTCGTAGCGCCTTTCATTTATCTAAGATTAACTTACCGGCCCAGCGGATTACTATTAACCTGGCTCCCGCTGATATTCCTAAAGAAAGTAGTAGCTTTGATTTAGGCATCGCGGTTGCCATTATGCATGCCTCTAAAGTCATACCACAGGATCTGCCCGCCAATACATTATTTATAGGAGAACTTGGTCTTAAAGGGGACATCCGCCCTATTAGGGGAATTATAGGTAAGCTACTAGCTGCTAAGACAAAAGGCTTTAACACTTTTTATTTGCCGCTGGATAATATTAAGCAAGCTTTACTTGTCCCAGCTATAAAAATAGTCCCTGTTACTACCCTCAATGAGCTGTATTTAGCGTTAACGAAAACCGCGCCAATTACCCCAATAAACTCTGGTGATGGTCAAAAGCCTAAAGTCGCCAAGAGATCTTTAACCATAGATATGCAGGATATTAGTGGTCAGGCTAGGGCTAAGCGAGTTCTAGAGATTGCAGCAGCCGGCGGACATAATGCCCTGTTAAGCGGCCCTCCCGGCACAGGTAAAAGCATGTTGGCAAAAGCACTGCCAGGCATACTTCCACCTATGGATTTAACCGAAGTACTGGAAGTAACTCACCTACACAGCTTAGCCAGCCATAACTTTGACCAAATTATAGATGACCGCCCTTTCCGTTCCCCACATCACGGCGCCAGTGAAACTGCAGTTATAGGAGGTGGAGCAACCGCTCGGCCCGGCGAAATCAGTCTGGCCCACCGTGGCGTTTTATTCCTAGATGAGTTCCCAGAATACGGCCGTGCCACCATTGAGGCCCTCAGGCAACCGCTGGAAGATAAGGTCATCACAATTGCCCGTGCCAAACAAAACTCACAGTATCCGGCAGATTTCATGCTCATTGCCACCAGCAACCCCTGCCCTTGCGGCTATTACGGTACCAGCAAGCCGTGCATCTGCCCGCCGCATATGATTGCACAGTACCAACGCAAGCTATCCGGCCCCATAATTGATCGCATAGACCTATATGTTGATGTAGATAACGTCCAACACGACACACTGCTTAAAAATAATAAATCAGAATCCAGCGCCAGCGTCCAAAAGCGCGTGCTAGCCGCCCGAAAGCGTCAAAACGAACGCTTCAAATCAACCGCCCGTACAAATTCCCTCCTCAGCAACCGGGAAATCAAAGCCCACGCCAATCTGGAAACAGCAGCCGCAGAACTCTTAAATCAGGCAGCCAAAAAGCTAGAAATATCCGCCCGCGCCTACATGCGCCTAGTAAAAGTAGCCCGCACCATCGCCGACCTAGGAGAAAGTGATGCGATTACGGCTGCACATATAAGTGAGGCTATTCAATACCGCAAACAAGCAGTTACATAGAACAATTGCCTAAAACCATTTCAACGCCCGCTCCGCTCACTCTCGACCCGGCCTCCTGCAAGGAAGCCGGGCAAAAGCTGCTGGGTGGCTAAACTGTCTTGATACAACCATTCGTCAAGCCCAACAATAGCTTGAACAACTCCTTCCAGTCGGGCTCGCCCTTTCTTATTTTTAGATAAAGGGGCTCACCTGAGTCCAAGCTTTTAATTGTTGGTTTGACATGTTTGTTTCAGGACAGTTCAGATGCCCAGACCCCAATGACCGTGGAGCTTCGCTATTTTTGATTACCGATACACCCTGTTGCCAATAATGTAAATTGACATAATGTCCATAAAGCTGTAATATTGTTACATTATGCTTGAATCTAAGGGAATGGTGCGTTCTGGGATAGTAGCGCTGGGTTTATCTACAGCATTAGCTAGTTGCGGAATCAGCTTTAACGGAGAAAAAGGTAATTATAGTGGTCAAGGAAATGACTTTATACTAGAAGGTACTGTAACAGAGGTGGGCGAACGAAGCATAGAGTTAGATAGCGGCCACGTAGCTGTTACTAAAGATGAGGGTGAATCTGCAGACATAGTCCGTGCATATATCCGACGCGAAAGCCCAGTACAAATCCATGATAATTATAAAAACCGTGACTGCAACAGACAAACAGTGGGCACTGTGTATGAGAGAGTCGCTGAAGAAGAATACATGCAAGAGCTAGATGAAATTCGCCCGGGAGATATTGTACGCGTCGAGGGCCAAACAAGAGATAGTGCTACTGAGTGTAGCGGGATCCGTAATGCAGTCTCAGTTAGGCCAAGATTAGTATTTGTGCGCCTTATTGAGCTGGAACAGCCAAAGTAACCATACCTGATTAAGGCTACAACTTCATTCGCTGCCTTACGTGCGAAGAGATCGGATCTCTAACGGATAGGGAAAGTTACGGATTAGGGCAAAGAGCTCCAACCCCTAAAAGATGGGGAAATTACAGATTTTTTGTTTATTCTTCTTGGATGTTTAAATGAGTTTAGGCGGCGCCTTGGAAGGATTCTTCTGGCATAGCACTCATTTCAGGAACTGGCGGCAACGTATGTACCTTGCCTATTTCGCTTGGGCGGCCAACAGGTATAATCGGCAAAGGTGCTATGTGGTTTCCGGGAAATTCATGGTTATTACCGTATGTATCTGTTGCGTCTAGGGGCAAAGCTGGTTTTATAACAACACAATGGCGTAAATCGCCTTTAATACGCCGCAAAAGATCAATAAAGACCGCTGATTCATCTACATCTTCCAAATTTGGTGGTCGTAGTTTTGTGTTTCTATTTAAATCTGAGATCTCAAGGCTGATATTAGCAATAAGGTTTGTAAAAGATACCCCGGCGAGTCGTCTGGTAATTATTAGAGTTTGTTCTCGGTTTGTATCTGTAGATGTTTGTTCTGGTGACCGAGATGGATTTTTGTGTCCAAGGGTCATAACAACTTCATAATACTCCCAAAATGCTTATTGTAAACACCTCTTTGCAAGTACCGTCCTTGCAACTGCTCTGGCAAGGTCCGTCCTCGCCAGATTTGCAAGGTATTTTCCTGCATCTTGCCCTTTTTAGCCTCTAACTTCTATTCTCTAATCTCTAATTCGTGTTGACCTCTGTTTATCTATCTGATATAGTCTAGCAATCAGTAAACGTTCGAAGAGCTCATTAACAACCAACTGTTTCAGGCAAAACAGCAGCAGGCTGGTCTGGATAAGTTGTTTTCTCTTGAGGAAGCGTACCCATTAGGTACGATGACGATAGAAAAACAGCTTAAACAGTGCCAGAACCTGGTGTTTTGGCCGACAGGGGGTTATTAACGAGCTCGCAAAGGAGCAGATAAATCAGCAACTACGTCCGCCTGAATGAGATCATTCGGGCACCACAGCTACGTGTTATAGATGAGGACGGGACACAAATGGGCGTATTGTCCAGGCGGGATGCCCTCGATTTAGCAAAAGAGCGCGAGCTTGATTTAGTTGAAATCTCTCCTAATGCTGATCCGCCGGTTTGCAAGATCGTTGATTGGGGTAAATACAACTATCAACGGACCAAGCAATTGCAAAAGCAAAAGCGCGGTGCCAAAAGTCCTGAGATGAAGCAAATGCGCTTTGGGCTCAAGATCGGCGATCACGATCTGGACGTTAAGCTGAAAAAGGTCACCGGGTTCCTGGACACAGGACACAAGGTCAAGATCACTATATTTTACCGCGGCCGCGAAATGGCCCACCGGGATATCGGCTTCAAATTAGCCGAGCGTGTTATACAGATGCTAGGCGAATCAATCGCCGTTGATCAGCAGCCGCAACTGGCTGGCAAACAATTAAGCTTTACGATAAGGAGCACAGGACATCATGCCAAAACTGAAGACGCATAGCGGCACCAAAGACCGCGTAAGTATTACCAAAAACGGTAAGGTTTTACGCCGCCGCGCCGGACGCAGCCACATGATGGAGCACAAAAGCGCCTCAAGAAAGCGCACCATGGCCGGCACTGAAACTATGACCGGCAAAAGCGCCAAGAACATTAAGCTGAAATTAGGAGTCTAAGATGAAAAGCACGAAGCACGAAGCTCGAAATCAGAAACAAGCACGAAGCACGAAGCACGAAATCAGAAACGTTTCAAATTTCGGATTTAGGATTTCGGATTTGTTTCAAATTTCGGATTTAGGATTTCGGATTTACACAAGCCATGAGGGAGAAGTCTCATGCGCGTAAAAAGAGGTGTCGCAAGTCACGCCAAACACAAGAAAATCCGCTTAGCAACTAGGGGTATGACTAAGTCCAACCGCTCAAGTATTAAGCGCGGCAAGCAAGCCATAACCAAAGCCTTGGAAAATGCTACCAGGGACCGCAAAGACCGTAAACGCACATTCCGCCAATTATGGAACGCCCGCATCAACGCCGCAGCCAGGCTCAACGGCACAACCTACAGCCAACTAATCGCCGGCCTTAAAAAAGCCAATATCAACCTAGACCGCAAAATCCTAGCCGAACTAGCCGTCAACGAACCCGACGCTTTCATAGCCTTAGTTAACCTGGCCTCCGGCAACGGAAGCCAGGTTAAAGCTGCTAAATAATCGACTTTTGGTATAATAAAAAGGTCAGATTATTGACTGATCGCCCCCCGATTCGTCGGGGAGAGGAAAGTCCGGGCAGCGTAGGGAAAGATAGTTGTTAACGGCAACCGGGGGTAACCCTAGGGAAAGTGCCACAGAAACGATACCGCTCAAGCGTGCTTCGCACGTAATTTTCAATGAACAATTAACAATTTTCAATGTAGCTGCAAGCTCACTGGACAATTGTCAGTTGCTAATTCATTGCTCATTGCCACTTGAACATTGAGCATTGCGCGCGGAGTGCGCCGGTAAGGGTGAAACGAGTGGGGTAAGAGCCCACAGTCCTGTGCGGTGACGTATGGGAGAGGTAAACCCTATCTGCTGCAAGGAGGTATGTCCAATATAGGTTTCCCGCTTGGGCATGCCACAAAATCCGCTTGATCCGCCGAGCAATCGACGGACTAGATAGATGATCAGATAGAACAGAACCCGGCTTACTAGTAGTCTGACTTTAAAAACGCTTCTTCTGAAGCGTTTTTATTTTGAAGCTTCTGCGTCAAGACATTTATTAACTTCTGCGTCTGCTAACTTATTGAGCTCACGTGGGACATGTGTAAATGTTACTTTTTTATACTGTTTTATAAGTTCATGGATGGCGGCATGAATGGGCCAAAGATCCCTGTTTCTGACCTTAAAAATTCCTTTCATTTGATTTACCACCAACAAACTATCCAGGTATACCTCGACTTCTCTGGCTCCCCGCCTCAAAGCATCTTCCAGCCCAAACCTAACAGCCTGGTATTCCGCTTGGTTATTGGTTGTTACTCCTAAATAAACCCCTCTCTCCACCAGCACGGTATCATCCATATCCATCAGCACATAACCGGATGCAGACGGCCCCGGGTTACCACGTGATCCGCCGTCAGCAAACATTTTAATTTCCTTAGGCAAACTGGCTGAGGCAGTTTTTTTAGGCTTAACAAAAAGCTCGTCTATTCGCTTGGCAAAAGCTCTGTCCTTATCTGTAATAATGTCTCCGGCGTCGTGTGTACTCAGCCATAATTCAACCGTATTATAAGTATTCTGAATCGTGGGGTGATGATTAAGCTCCCCCGCAATAACCGCGACTTTATTCATAAATTCAGTAGCCTCATCAAAGTCTTTAAAGGTAAATTTTCGATACAGTTTGTCGTCAATTTCTTGCCACATGGGACTATCTTAACAGATAATGTCTGGATGCGCGTTTCAGATTTCACATACAACTTACCAGTTAAGCTCATTGCCCAACATCCCCCAATCAAACGTGGCACAACTCGACTGTTGGTTTTGGACAAAGCCACTGGCGCTATCAGCCACAATCATTACAAGGACTTCGCGGATTACGTCCGTCCTGGTGACGTAGTAATCCTGAATAATACAAAAGTTATCAAAGCCAGGCTAGTAGCAAAGAACACAAAAAACCAAACCCGTGAGCTATTACTACTTGAAGACCACCACAATACAGATTTTACCCACCGCAGAGCCCTGTACCGTGGCAAATTGCACACAGGCGAAACACTAGACATAAACGGTACAAAAATAACCATAGAAGCCGTTTTAAATGATGGCATCGCACAAATTAGCAGCCCGATAAACCTATTAGACCTGGCCGATAAAAATGGCTCAGTCCCCTTGCCCCCATACATGAAACGTGCGGCAACCAGCGAGGACACAGAACGCTACCAAACAGTATTCGCCCAAACTCCCGGCTCAGTCGCCGCCCCCACCGCCTCACTAAACTTTACCCACGAGCTTGAACACAAACTAAAAGCCAAAGGCGCAGTCATCGTATACCTAACCCTCCACGTCGGCCTAGGCACTTTCCTACCAATCCGCATAGACGATATCGAGCACCACAAAATGCACAGCGAATACTACGAAATCTCAACTCAAACCATCCAAGCCATCAAAACAGCCAAACAAACTGGTAATAAAATCTTCGCCATAGGCACCACGGTAGCCCGCACCCTGGAACACGCCCATTCCAATTTTTTAAGCGATCACCTAAAAAATTGGAATGGAGAGGCAGATATTTTTATATACCCAGGTTATGAATTTCAGATTGTTGATGCCCTGCTCACTAACTTTCATGCACCTAAAAGCACCGTCTTAATGCTCGCCGCCGCTTTTGCCGGTTGGGATAATTTGAAATACGCCTACGAGGAAGCAATTAAGGAACAATACGCCTTCCTGTCCTACGGCGACTCTATGCTGATCGTATAGTTTAGGCTAGAATACTCTCTGTCCGTAAGGGAAAAGAGCAGCCTGACAAAATGTATTCCATTTTGCCAGCGCGATGAGAAAAACCGTAGGTTTGTCTCCATTACCTCGGGGTGTGGCGCAGTTTGGTAGCGCGTACGGCTGGGGGCCGTGAGGTCGCAGGTTCAAGTCCTGTCACCCCGACCAAGCAAAGAGCCCAGGCCAAGAGTCTGGGTTTTTTGCTTGGCGGCTGACTGATTTGAACCGACAGGCTTAAACAGCCCGATGGCTGTTTAAGTTTTCCATGCTTGGCCGTTTCTGGAGGCTCCTGCCGAAGAAACGCATATACGGCAAGTCCTGTCACCCCGACCAACACAAAAGGCTATAGGTTATTAAAAGATCCGCCTAAGCGGATCTTTTTTAGCTGAGCAGCCAACCATGACAACCTGGTTAAAAATCCCCAGGTGGGTCTCCGCACGATGCAGCCTAGACCGCACACGAATATTGGAATCCCTAATGATAAGTATTCAGATTATCATTTCAGTCGGCCTTGGGGTTTCCCCCGCGCTCAGCCGTAGAGGATATTATAACTCACCTGGCAGAAATAAAGTTAAATACCGACCAAGAAATTAAGCAGCCCGTTAATAGTAAAGCTCAGTATGGGACCAATTACTGGTGATAATAGTATAAGTATGAGCAGTAGCATGCCAAAACCCATAGATTCAATCTGGTACATAATTTTCTGAAGTGGTTCCGGCGCTACTGCGTATAGCAGTCGTGACCCATCAAGCGGTGGTAATGGCAGCATATTAAATACAAAAAAACTGAGATTTATCACTATAAATATGGCGAGTATTGTCTCGGTCAGGCCAGTTGGGTCTATTAGGCGGTAAACCCCCGCCCCGGCTGCCGCCAGTGCTAAGTTGGTCAGGGGTCCGGCTATACCAATCAATGCCGCGCCGAACTCGTCATACCTAACACGGTCCGGGTTAAACGGCACGGGCTTGGCTGCAAAGATTGGCGGGATACCAAAAGCAATCATAATAACCGGCAACATTACTGTCATAACTAAATCTATATGTTTAAGCGGGTTCAATGTCAGCCGTCCCATATCACGTGCGGTTGTATCTCCCAACCAGTGTGAGGTAAAAGCGTGCATGGCCTCATGAAACGTCATAGAAATCAAAATAACAATAAGTACTATAGGAAGTTCAGCGATACCCAAATTCACCCCCCAAGTGTACCATACCTATTTCCAAGGCCCGGCCTTGGAAATTGTTCATGTACTATTAAATCAGATCAGAACCGTTAGCAAGCTCGTACTTAAGCTTATCCATGATTTCCCTTTGCTCTTCGTAATCAGCCACAAAAGACATGTAGTCCTTTCCCTCGAACAGCTCCAATATGCGCTCTGGCCTCATCCATCCAGCAGTTTTATTACTGTTGTAGTAGCTTAAGCTCGAGAACTCCCAACTTTTATAGTTTTTGGGGTTGAGATGTATATAGCGCGAGATGTGCAGCAAATAGTTATCCTGAGTAATATGACTTGCTTTGTAACGATCCTGAAACAGAGGACCGATTCGTTTGTATTTTTTATTAAAGTAGGTGGTATATGAAGTACCTACACCCATCAACAGACGTGTAATTGCTTGGGCATCCTCTTGGAAGACAAGCATGTGCCAATGATTTGGCATCAATACAAAAGCCAATAACTCCATCCTGTCATGTAACCACTCGTATTCTCTGCCCTTTTCGTCCTCAACTGGTTTCGTGTCAAGATATCTCTTTAGAAGATTAAGAAATACTGCGTAATCCTGGTCATCAAGGAAAATTCGACGCTTATTCACCCCTCGATTATAAAGATGGTAGAAACTTTGGTTCTGGTACTGTTTTATCCTATTTCGACTAGGCATATCCCTATAATAACGCTCTCTTATTTTATTTCCAAGGCCCGGCCTTGGAAATGGTTGACTTACAGATAAGAAACAGATACAATAACCCCCTATGCAAGTATGTGATCTAACCGGTAAAGGCAAACAATTCGGCAGCAATGTCAGCTTTTCGCAGCGCCATACCAAAAAAGTCTGGAAACCTAACCTCCAGACAAAGACTTTTATGCTAGACGGCAAAAAAGTCACCATGAAACTAAGCACCCAGGCCATCCGCACCCTCAAGAAAAAAGGTATTCTAACTGCCTATGCTCCAGCCGAATCCGCAGAATAAGCATTGTTAGCATGTTGAAAGAATTAAAAGAAGACTTTAAACAAGCGTATAAGTTTGGGTTACCTTTCATAGGTTTTGGTGTCTTTATAGGAGTGCTGGGTGAAATCTACTGGGAACCGTTAATCCTAGCTGGGATTGCCAGTATCTTTGTCGGCTGTATTATCCCTATGGGCACACTGTTGGACCCAAGAATCTCATCATCGACTCCAAACCACGCACTTTTGATCTCTAAGAGAGCTAATGGATGGGGTTTCTAAGAAATTTTACTGACGTTCAAGAACAATAAGCTGCATATCTAGCGGGATATCTGAGGGTTTTAGTTTGAGTTTAGGGACAGTTTCCTTGGGTTCCATGGCTAGATCCTTTAGGGCGTCTTCCAGGCTCGATTGTGGCACTTCGTATTTGACTGTTTTATCGGCGTAATGGGTTGGTATAACTAGTTTGGGCTCAATTTTTTTTATCATCTTCAGCGCTTCGACACCATCAAGCGTATAACCGTTCCCACCTACCGGCAAAATAAGAATATCTATAGTGCCTAAGGCCTCGAGCTGGATATCATTAAGCTCTGGAAAAGCATGACCAAGCACAACTACCCGGATATCCTCCCCAATAATTTTGAATATGGTCGTTGTTTGGCTATCAGATTCATCTATGTGGGACCGAGCCGCGATTCCCTGAATGGAAGTGTCAGATACTTCATATTCACCAGGTGAGTCAATACTAAGCCGGCCCAGAATATTATCTGGTTTAGGACGTGTAAACAAGTTTATATCATCTGGCTTTGTAATAGCCTTGAGCCCCAATTCTGATAAAGTATCGTCAATTACGATGGTGGCTTTTTTGGTAGTGATGCGCACACAGTTAGCGCCGTAAAATTGTAAATCCATTAGGCGTTCCCTCCGGTCACTTCAATTTTCAATTCACAATTTTCAATTATCAATGAATTATCAATTATCAATTTACAATGAAGCCCAAACCAAGACATCAAATTACTAAAGGCCGTCTGGTACATTTTTGTTAGCCGTAAACTGTTGGCTGTAAACTGTTTCACTTTTTTTCCTGTTCAGTTACGGGTTCGGGTTCTGCTTTTTTCTTGGATAGCTTTGGTGTAATAAGATAGTTTTTATCCATTATAACCTGCATTTTAGAACCCAGCACTTGCGTGAGGAATCTGTCATTTACTTCTTGCCTGTAACGGAATTCATCGTTATCCATAACTACGTATTTTAATTCTTTGGACTCTTTGGCTTCAAGGTCAGCAATATAGTTGGCTACCTGTGACTGGTTAAGATCGCCCACCAAAAGCACATCGATACCACTCCGTTCATCGCGCGTAAGCTGCCCGGTCAGCAATGCCAGATCAATATTGCCCAGTGCTTTCAATGCATCTGCTTCACCAGTTGCAGATGGTGCAGTTTTTACTTTAGTCATTGTGCCACTGCCAAAAATTGCAGACAGTGGGACGTAGTACTCATATGCTTGATCGACTTCATAATAAAGACGGTTATTGTTGGTGTCCGATGAGATAATTCCAATGCTTAAAAGGTTTGCTAACTCACGTCTAACAGAATTTATCTGCTCATCAATCTTGCGCGTAATTTCGCGCACATAAAAGGAGCGATTAGGGTTGCTTAAAAAAAGCTGCAATAGCTTGACCCTGGTTTTGCTCCCAAAAAGTTGTTCGATCACCACCACATTGTAACAGAACGCTCGGGATTAACTACTGTTTTTTGTTCAAAAACGTTGTGACAATTTCTACAGCATCTAAGGGGTAGTCAAGCCATTGAATACTATTGTTGCGTTTAAACCATGTCCGCTGGCGCTTGGCCAAATCCATAGTCGATTTAATAATTTTTTGCTTTGTCTCGTCTAAATTTTGAACCCCTGCAAAGTACAATTCCCATTCACGGTAGCCGATACCTTTCATGGGTTCAGCGTCCCAGCCATACTTTTGGGCTAGACCGCTAACTTCTGAAGTCAGGCCATTCTGAAGCATAGTTTCAACCCGCTCAGTAATTTTCTTTTTCAAGCCCACCAGAGGAAGCCTAACACCCATAAGCAGAGTGTTGGAGCGCAAGGGCTTGCTGGTGGGAATTTGACCTTGGGCTTCCAGTGCCCGGATAATCCGTCTTTTGTTATGGATATCAATCCCCTTCATAGAAATGCCAGTTGTTTCAGCTTCCGTCAGCAGTTCATCAATAGTTTTGTTATCGCGCATGGAGCGCTCAGCCGCATCAACTGCCGGCAAAAAGCCAAAGTCGTAAAGTACGCTGTCTATATATAATCCAGTACCGCCAACCATTATAGGTAATCTGCTCCGCGCCTGAATGTTATTTATAGCCAACAGTGCCAGCTTTTGATACTGCGCCGCATTAAAACCATCAGATGCTTTAACAATGTCTATAAGGTGGTGTTTCACAGCTTTCTGGTCAGATAGCGTTGGCTTGGCCGTGCCAATATCAAACCCCTTATAAACCTGCCAAGAATCCGCCGAAATTATCTCCCCATTAAAACGCTTGCCAAGCTCCATTGCCAACGCACTTTTACCGCCTCCCGTCTCACCAACAATTACGACTAAAGGGGATATGAGTTGTGAGCTATGAGTCATGAGTAGGGCTCCATAAAACTTTCGAAACGTTTACTTGGAAGTCGGCGGATACTTCCACACCTTCATTTTCCAAGTGGTTTTTATGCGCAATCCTGCCACCTGGGTAACCACTGGCTAGTCCGCCCTGCTTATTGACAACTCGGTGCCATGGCAACTCTGGATCTCCAAAGTGAGCGATGCCCCCAACGATACGTGCTGCACGGGCATTGCCACAAAGTGCGGCCAGCTGACCGTAAGTCATAACTCTGCCTTTGGGGATGCGCGCAACAATAATTTCTACCCGCTCCCGAAACGATTTGTCGATTTCTTCCATTCAGGAGCCCTACAATGAAGACTTAGTAACACGCCCTTTTGCTTCGTTGGCCACAGTTTTTAGAAAGCCCTCTACGCTCAGTTCAGGATGAGCGGCAATAACCGAAATATCTTTACGAATTCTAGGCATTAGATGCCCGTTTTGAATTTCCTTTTCACCGATAACCAGCGTGTACGGTACTTTCCAGATCTCGGCATCACGGATTTTTTTGCCAACCGATTCATTGCTATTATCTACCGTCAAGCGAAGCCCGAGCCGCTGGGCCGCTTCCGCGATATTTGCGGCAAAATCAACCGTTGCTAACTCTTGATTGACAGTTATCACTCTTACCTGCTCTGGCGCTACCCAGATTGGGAATTTCCCAGCCGTATGCTCGATATAGACAGACAAGAAGCGCTCGATAGAGCCCATGAGGGCGCAGTGGATCATAACCGGACGCTGCTTTGTGCCATCCTCTGCCACGTATTCCAGCTGGAAACGCTCCGGTTGCACAAAATCCAGCTGCACCGTGGCCACTTGGTGTTCGCGGCCAATCGCGTCAGTCGCCATGAAATCTATTTTCGGCCCGTAGAAAGCTGCCTCCCCCTCTTGTTCAAAATAATCCAGCTTGTTAGTTATAACGGCTTTCTTCAGCTGCTGTTGAGCACTCTCCCATAATTCTGGCAATCCCAAATACGCATCGCTATCGTCTCGATAACTCAGCCTTACTCTAAGCGTCATACCAACTGTGCTATAAAACTCGTTAGCAGCCTCTAGCAGGTTATTTAGCTCACCCTCGATTTGATCATCGCGGCAATAGACATGGCTGTCGTCTTGGGTTGCCGAGCGCACGCGGTTCAGGCCCCCTAGTTCACCGCTCTTTTCGTCCCTATAAATTGTAGTTGTTTCCAGATATCTAATTGGCATGTCCCGGTAGCTACGCGGCTGAGAGGCGTATATTTCATTATGGTGCGGGCAATTCATAGGCTTTAGAGCAAATTTGTCAGAAGTCTCCTGGCTTTCTACCAGGAATAATTCATCGCTAAATTTGTCCCAGTGCCCTGAAGTTTTATATAAATCAGTTTTAGTGATATTTGGTGTCCAGACTTTTTGGAAGCCGTATCGCTGTCGCAGCTGGTTGGAAAAGTTTGTCAGCTCCTCACGCAACATGGTTCCCCGGGGCGTAAACATCGGCAGGCCAGAGCCAACCCTTTCAGAGAAAAGAAACAAGTCTAGCTCCTGCCCCAGTTTACGGTGATCGCGTTTTTTGGCTTCCTCCAGCATTTCTAGGTGTATCCTCAGTTCTTTTTCTGTCTCAAAGGCCACACCGTAAACACGCTGCATTTGTGGATTCTTTTCATTCCCCCGCCAATAGGCTCCGGATACCCTCATCAATTTAAATGCCCCCACCTTGCCAGTACTTTCAACGTGAGGACCACGGCACAGGTCGGTAAAGTCACCATTTTTATAGAAAGAAACATTTTCTACCTGCCCATCACCCTCCGTAATTGTGCCTAGCTCTGCCACGTCCAAGTCCTTTGCCACCGTAGTTCCAGCTCGCTTAAGATCATTCAACAGCTCTTCTTTATAAGGCTGCCCAGTTTCCTTTGCCCAGGCAATTGCTTCATCTATAGCCATTTCAGAGCGCTGAAATGGCTCATTTGTCTCAATAACTTTACCCATTTCATCTTCAATCTTGGACAGATCTTCTTCTGATAGTTTTGTCTCACCAAGATCTATGTCATAGTAAAAGCCGTTTTCTACCACCGGCCCCACGCCAAACTTAGCCTTTGGCCACAAATGTTGCACGGCGGTCGCGGTTATATGCGCCAAACTATGTCTCATCGGATGTAACTTGTCTGGATCTTGGCTCATATTAGCTCCTATACCCGCCAAAACTTTTTTCAAAAGTTTAGGAAGTTTAATTAAATAAAAAGACGCGCCGGATTAAATATTCTCGCAAATACATTAATCTTGTGCGCGTCTCGGGCCCAATTGACACTATCGTACAATTTAGGCGGTTCCACCGAAATCTTTCACTCTGTTCAGGCACGTTATCGTACGTTCCCTTGACTGCCAACGAAGCTCCATGGCTGGTGAGTCCACATCATCACTTAACTTCAGTATAGCACCTCTGTCATAAAAGAAAACAGTCGAGGAATCTCGCAAATATCCTCGACTGTGCCCATCCCGTTTAGATAAAACACCAACCAAAACTCACCTTGATCCTTTAGCCTTAAGCTTATTGGATCGTAGGTATTAGCATAGCATACTAGCATTATGATACTAGTACTTTTGTATTGTCATCATTACACCAGTCCTGTGGATTGCCTTTTTGGTTATTTAGCTACTCCCGCCACCCGCCGTGTTAGCGAAAGCGGTCTATTACCTGAAAGAGGATGGTAAGACAACATAATAAGGTGACACTAAGTGTTGTATTTTAGCATATAGTGCTTTATAATTTTAGTTACTATGCAGGCAGTTAGAGTCACCCTCAGTCCCAAAGTGGAAAACACGCTTAAATCATTGCGCCGGTTTTACCCTACCCTTTCAGATGCCGAGATTTTTAAGTTATCACTTTCTAAACTTCAGAGCGAGACCATCAACCCACTCAAGGATTCAACAAAAAAAGCCGCTCAGTTAGCCGCCTGGAGTATGAACCTGGATGGTTCGCTAGATGATTCAAATGAGGATATTTATAATCTTAGTAGCGGCAAGCCCGTAGATTTTTAGTGAAAACCTACAAACTATACTTAGCAGAATTCCCCTATACTGAATCATCAGCTAACAAGATCCGCCCGGTAATACTATTAACTGCACCCGTCGGCAAATACAAACTTGTTATGGCCGCCTATGTCACTAGCCAAATTAACGCTACCAAATTAGAGAGTGATCTAATTATAGAAAGGTCCGGCCGTGACCTATTAGCCAAGTCCATGATACGGCTCCATAAACTTACCAATATGCCTCTTAGCATTGTCAAACGCGAGCTTGGTAACCTAACGCCCGAGGAAAGCAATCAAGTACGCCTGAAGCTACGCAAGTTATTTGAGCTATAGTTTCGGGGCTAGGTTTACTTTTGATCTGTTAACCTGCTATGCTGGTATCTGTTCTAATGTGGGCGCATAGCTCAGTTGGCTAGAGCGCTTTCTTGACGTGAAAGAGGTCGGGGATTCGAGTTCCTCTGCGCCCACCAATTTTTTAATCGAGGTATAAAGGTATGTATGAATCCAAACGCAAATAGATTGTTCCAGGAAATTGTAAGCTTGCTTGAGCAGTTACGACAGGAAACTCAGGAAAGCCAAAGTTACTACCAGAGAAACGATAAGAACAGCGCGGCCCGAAACCTAAATGGCGCCAAAGACGAACTCAATGCACTGGTCCAAAAATACAATTCACTTATATCTGAGGTTAATAAAAGCTAGTTATTTTTGGTATTCTTCGCAGATTCTTTGGAGATATCTAATATTGTGAATGGATGTTAATGTGCCAGCTAAAGGTTCTGAAACTTTGAATTGGTGACGCAAGAAGCCGCGCGAGTAACCTGATTGGCACGTCGTACAATCACAGCCTGGGTCAATTGGCGATGGGTCCTTGGCAAACTGTGCATTTGTAAGGTGAATAACCTTATCGCCCTTGATCCAGGCGGTTCCATGACGTGCGTTCCGGGTAGGCAGCACACAGTCCAACATATCTATGCCACGCTCAATGGCATGACGCAAATCCCGTGGGTCACCAACGCCCAGCAGGAATCTGGGACGGTTGGGTTCATACAGGGGTGCCAAAAAATCCAACATATCATGCATTTCTTTGCGGGATTCACCAACAGAGAGGCCACCAATAGCTATTCCATCAACCGGGAGATCCTGAACTCGCTTTAAGCTGTCAGCTCGCAGCTTTTTGCTAAGCCCACCCTGGACAACTCCAAACAACAGTGGCCGCTCATCGGGCTGCATACTTTTTGTGAGACGAGCAAACTCGGCCAGGCTTCGCGCGAGCCAACGGTGTGTTCGCTCAAAGGCTTCCTGAGTACGGGCGCGGCCCGCATCGTCTAGTGCCGTTACGTCATCAAAGGCAACCATCATGTCGGAGCCCAGTTTTAGTTGTATTTGCATAGAAATCTCAGGCGATAAAAACGCTTCATCGCCATTAGCAGGGTTATTAAACAGCACCCCCTCCTCGCTAATTTTGCGGATCTTTGCTAAAGAGAATACTTGGAAACCGCCAGAATCAGTCAGAATTGGCAGGCTTTGATTGCTAAATCTATGGATCCCGCCAAGGCTCGCGACGGTGTCTTCCCCCGGTTCAAGATGCAGGTGAAAAGTGTTGGCCAATACCACCGGTACCCCTGTACTTTGCACTTGTTCTGGAGTTAGTGACTTAACTGCTCCCCTGGTTCCGTCAGGCATAAAAGCCGGAGTACGCACACCACCCGCACGGGTTAGCAATAAACCAGACCTGGTAAAACCGGAAACGTTGTTAAAACTAAAATAGGGATTCATCTCCGTAATTGTACCATTTGAATATGCTTATGTTATGTCATATTCTTGACACTATTTCGCTTATGCACTATAGTTATTCGGGTTAATCGGGAGGCGCTCATAATTTGAGTACCGTTAGCAAGAGTTCTTTAGAGACTTTTAAGCTGTTCTATGAAGAGCTTAAACCCTCTAAGATCACAAGCAGTCGCTTGCGGCGCGTCCGTCCTGCCCTGGCTACCAAGTAGTCATCAGAGGCGACGTTAACCCGGCTTTCTACAGGAGGCCGGGTTTTTTGTACAGATAAATAGTAGCCTGTTGTCAGTACTCGGAGTTTTTGTCTTTTAACAGATTACAGAATACGGCTTAAGAACAAATTTGGACTGCTCCTCTAATCTGTTGTTCTAGAGAAGAAAC
>JAZKJC010000023.1:67845-74617 GCA_040384565.1 Patescibacteria group bacterium | reverse complement strand
GTTTCTTCTCTAGAACAACAGATTAGAGGAGCAGTCCAAATTTGTTCTTAAGCCAAAGTTTTAAAGTTTTTGTTGCAAGGAAAAGAGCATTTTTTGGATTTCTTCCAGCTCTTCGACCATAATCGTGGTTTCCAATTTATAAATTTCTTCTACCAGCAACAACTGCGTAGATAGCTCTGCCGCTGAACCTCTTGCAATACCCAAGAATTGCTTAAATTCTTTTGACCCATTACGTACGTTGCTGGCCTTCGGCAATATTACTCGGTATTGATACAGCGCATCTCTGGATTTGGGATATTAATCCAAACTGCTCAGTCTTGGGCATCAAAGCGGCAAGTTCATAGACAGACTTAGTAAGCCCGAATGACCGTTGCCATACTTTCAACTCACGATATGATTGGCTCATTTTAACTGTTCACTGTCAACTATCTACTGTAAGCTTATTGGCTATTGGGTGGCTTTTTGCAGAACAAACTTGACCACAATTTGGGCCAATGCGACCACGACAAGTCCAATGATGGCGTAAAGTATGGTGTTTTTGGCACCGGTAATATTACCGCTGTCACCGCCGGATGTGATGTACTTAAGCCCACCCACAATGATCATGATAACGGCTACAACGCCAACAATCAGTGAGAAAATATTAATAACAAGCCTTATAGTGGAGTCTACCTTAGTACTTGCGTTAATGCCTGTAGCGCTGGGATCAGTCTTGTCGGCACCGGAAGTTAAACATTCTTTAATACCTCCGCCGGAACCACTGATACAGTCAACTTGAGCATGCACGGTTGCAAGCGGCAGGGCGGGTATTAAAAATAGTGTACTCAGAGAGAGCGTTGTTAGCATTTGTTTAATTCTTTTGATCATAGTAACTTAAAACCTTTCTTATATTTACCTTAACTTATACCACAAACAGTTTAGCCAATTCAAGTTTGGTGGCTACGGCGTACAGCCTGTTGTTATAGTGGTGCCGTTACATTTCGGCACTGTAGTGCTTTTAGTCAGGACAAACTTTACAATAACTTGCGCTAGCGCTACTATCACCAAACCGACAAGAGCATAAAGTATTGTATTTTTCGCGCCGGTGATATTCCCTGAATCACCAGACGATATTATATATTTGAACCCACCAATTATGATCATTACAACAGATACGACGCCAACAATAATACTGAGTATATTTATGCCTGCTTTAACTGCACTATCCACCGATGGGCTGCCTGCTGGGTCGGTACAATCATTGGATCCACCAGTAGCAATACCAATACCTTCACAAACGTTGGCTTTAGCATTTTGGGCGTAGGCTACCGCGGGCAATAAAGTCGCGATGCTCATGATAAATGCCAGAGCGATTATAAATTTTGTTATTAATAGTTTCATGCTGTCTCCATTTATACTTTTTTTATTACGAACACAATAATTGATTGCGCGACTAAGGCTACTACCAATCCAATTATGGCATACAATATAGTGTTCTTGGCACCAGTTATGTTGTTTGAATCACCTGAACTCATCACATAGCGAAATCCACCAACTATTATCATTATGACTGAAGCTATCCCTACAAGCAGGGATATTAAGCCTGCTGCTTTAGTAAAAATGCCATTAGGCCCATAAATAGAATTGTCTTCAGGTGTCTGGGTTTTCTTATTCTCTTGGCAAACCAAAGAATCCGGTGCTTTAAGACACACGTCATCCAGCACGTTGACTGGTTTATCTTTCTCAAATGCATTGGTCCGTTGTACTGGCAAGTAGCCTATCCCAAGGCTAATTATCAGAAAAAAACTTAAAAAAGCTAAGATTTTTAACCTCATATTCTTCCAATCACAAACGTTACGATAGTAAACGCTACGATTATAACCACTAGGCCGATAAGGGCGTACATGATGGCGTCTTTGGCTTTGGCGGTTTCCTGAGGGTTGCCTTGGGACAACACGTACTTAAAACCGGCTATTGTCACTATAAGCAAGGCAACTCCGCCAGCAACTCCAAAGACTAAGCGCAAGGCTCTTTGCAGGGATTCATGTTTGGCATCAACCATGGGCAAATTGACATCATTAGGCATGAGTTGCGCCAATAAATTATATAAGTAAGGCTTCAAAATATATTCCTTCCAACCAGGTTAACTATTGCTGTAGCGGAGATCGCAATTACTAAACCAATCAGGGAATTTAGAATCATTGTACGGGCGTTTTTGGTCCGCTCTGGATCACCTTGGCTAAGTTGGTACTGAAACCCGCCCCATATAATTATCGCAACTGCCAAGTAGGTGCCGAGTCTAAGTAGTATTTCTGTGACTGCTAATAATATAGGACCGATGGCCAAGGTTACGTCTTCCTTGCCTTTTTCATTTTTAGGGAAATGGACTCTACAGCTTTCCGCGTAACCAGGCGTTGCTGGAACAGGTGGATTTGCTGTGGAGTCACCAGGATGAGATGCTTGGGCGGGAGTATACTGCGGCTCAAGGTATTTATACCAAGTAGGAATCCCCAGGAAACCACCGGAGTTTCCGTTACAATTTTCGCACTTAGAAACCCCGTTACAATTGGGCGGCGTAGCAGCATAGCTGTAGTTAGGACTAAAAAGTATTAAAAAGCTTAGCGATAATAAAGGAACACCTATCAAAGATATAATTTTATGCCTCATTGTCAGAAAATCCCTCCCGGCACCACCCATTGCAGAAATGCGGTTATAAATAAGTAGTAAACAAGTGCAAATAAAGCATCGCGTATTCCATCTTTAGCTTTAGCTGTCTCTTGAGCATTATCACGCGAAAACGTATATTGTATACCGCGAAAAGTTATGACAGCCACAATGGCAATGCCAACCACTGCCGATAAAATATTAATAAATTTTACAAGATAGCCAAATATCCCGCAGTTTGCCGCTGTTAAGTTAGGATCCTCACAGCTGGCTTGAAGGTTCCTGCCAGTTGCAGCCGCTCTGGATTCTGCCATGTTTCTGGTAATTGTTACTGTAGCGTCCGAGAGGGTGGGGCTGTTATCTGCAGCATCAGCCCTACACTGGAAACGTCCCACGGGAGAGCTTTCAATAATAGTTCTGTCCAAGCAATCCACATTAATAACTTGTGCAACAGCGCCCTGAACTGCTTTTGGAGGGCTCGTTATAGTCGGCGATACGCCACTTTTGCAAGACACATAATAAGGCACATTTATCTCAGAAAATGAGCCTACTTTTTTATCGCGTTCTATCTGTGCTTCGCTGCCGGGGCAAAATACACTAAACTCTTTGGTTTCTGCGTAAACAGTTGGTACAGGAGCTGCCAAACCCACAAAAGCGATAGCAACTGCAACCATCAACAAGATCGAATAGCAAGTTTTGGTTTTGAGCTTGAACATTTACTTAAACTATAGTATTACTTTTGGCAAAATACAAGCCTGAGCTCACGGTTAACCCAAGCAATTTTGCGCCTGGATCAACCTATATATGATTTCATTTGGTTTCCTATACCTCTGGTTATAGGTTTTGGTGTCTTTTATTAAGAGCCGTTAATTGCTTGTCGCCTTTAGTGTCTGTTCTTATAGAATGATGTATACTTAGGCGGAAACTAGTTATGCTCATAGCTGATTGAATATGAAACATTTCTCTAAGATTATAGTGATCCTATGGATTTTTTTTGGCGCTCTTATGCCAACTCTTGCTCCATATGTGTCTAAAGTCTCCGCTGTAACCACAACCAAAGCAGAGGATCTAAAAAGACGCAGGCTTGTGGCTGCCCAAGGCTGTTTGGAGCAATCAATTATTGACGAAGATGACGATATAGAAGCCGCCAGCTTGTCTGACCAATACAGTGATTTGTTCGATGATGAAGGGCGAAGGGAATTGGTTGTCGTAGGGTTTGATATGGATTCAGTCAACGGAGTCATTAACTGCTTAACAGCTATGAAATATGGCATTATAGCGCTTGGTAAAGCCGATAACACTGATGGTGCTATGCGGTATTTCATCAAACAACTAACAGGCTCAGACCCAAACCCGGGCCAGAATATTAAGCTGAATAGTGTTGATGTACTGCGTAAGGCCGGCGGGCTCAAAAATGCTATTACCGCAGAACTAAATAAAATTGACGGACCAAGCGACGAGCTAAGGCGGAATCGGCTGGTGCCAATTGTTAATCGTTGTTTTACGGCCAGCACCACTAAACCAGGTGGATTTGATACAAATCGTGGTGACTTCCAAGTAGTTGATTTAGGCTACTTCCAGCAACGGGATAATATTGACTGGAAGAAAGAGTTTAATTGGATTACCCAGAATGATGGCATAGACGTTACTGGCGGTGGAAAGCCAAAAATAGGTGACATTAATCTCCAGTTTGACGAAGGCGGGTTTTTTAACGCAGGTGTTACTGGTGGGTGGAGACAAGATAATAGCAACGATAGCTCGGATTTTTTCCCAATTGGCCCGGACATCTCACAGACTAAAGGTTACTTAAAAGACGCTATAGTTGACTGTCATTTTGTTGAAAGAAACAAGGCACTTATCTTTGGCGGGGATGTGAAAATCACTAATGGCAAGGCGGTGTTCACTAGCGCTGATGGCAGCACAATAGATACATCTCTAACTGGGTCAGGAACAGGTGATGGCATCAGCCAGCCCAGCTGCGAAAACAAGGGCGGCGAGCTCAGTTGGATCTTGTGCCCAACGCTTAGATTAATGAGCAATTTCCTTGGAGCGGTAGATGAAAAGCTTAATGAACTGCTAAGTCTGCCTAGTGCTTACTATGATAATCCTTCGCTGGAAGCTTCCTGGGCAAGAATAAGAAACTTAGCTTATGTAATTCTAGTTCCTATTATGCTGATCATGATTATCAGTACAGCACTTGGCTTTGAGTTTGTCAGTGCGTACACCTTCAAGAAAGCTCTGCCAAGACTGGTTATGGCGGTAATATTTATGAGTCTTTCATTTGAAATAACCAAGTTCTTGATCGTATTGACAAATGATGTTGGGCAAGGAGTTTTGGGCATAATATCTTCTTCGTTCAGCGGGGAAAAAGAAATAACAATCGCAAGTTTATTTGATCCTGATGCCGTAACTGGTGGGCTATTTTCAGTTGGGCTACTGGCCGGTGGCGTTTTGGCGCTGGGAGTGATTCCCATACTGCTGAGTTACGCCTTTGTGGCTGGAATGGTTTTGTTTGTGGCACTTCTAGCGCTTTCGCTGCGGCAAATGCTGCTTATTACCTTTATGGTGCTAGGGCCCCTGGCAATACTTGCCTGGATCTTCCCGGGCAATGATAAGCTTTGGAAATTGTGGTGGGGCGGCTTCAGTAAGCTTCTCATTCTATTCCCGTTAATAATGATTTTAATTGCCGGTGGCCGTGTATTTGCGGCCTTAGTCCAAGATGCCGGGGGTAATGATTTTTTAGCCACTGTCCTAAAGCTCACCGCTTATGTGGGCCCGTATTTCTTTATACCAGCATTATTCAAGTTTGCTGGCGGCATATTCGCAACAATCACTGGTATGGCCAATGATAAGAGCCGTGGTCTGTTTGATCGCCAAAAGAAATTCCGCCAAAAGCAATTCGGCCATGCCTTGGAGCGGGCCAAGCAAGATAACTATTTTAAGGGTGGCACCGAAGGCAATCTAAAGGGTCGCTTTAACAGAGGCTTGCAAACAGCAGCTTTGGCACCCCAAGCAGGCTTGAGACCCCTACAAATGAAGAGAAAAATGGATCTTGCAAGGGGCATGGCTGACTATGATGAATCCAGTGAATTATTAGAGAAAAATCAGTTGGCTCGTGCCATTTTGAACGATGACGACAAGGCTCAGGCTGTACTTCATGGTAATAATGATAAAAATGAAATAAAAAAGATCTTGCAAGCTCGTGCATTTGAGCGGTTTGGTGGTCCTGAGAACACAGAAGCTCTTAATATGGCTGTCGCAGAAGTCCAGACCCTAAACCGTGAGGCAGGCGCTGGAGCCCTCCAGCTTGCGGCTATAAGATCAATTGGGAGAAGCTCTACAGGCTGGAACAATACCTACGAGAGAGACCCTGTAACAGGCAGAGTAATTAAAGATGCAGAAGGCAATAATATTATTCAATCATATGACGCATCTGGTCAAATGCTCAACGACATTAACACTGTATCTGGCGGTAACCGCGGCCTGGCAAACCGCATATTGGCGGAAGCCCGGGAATCTCAAGTTCGGGCAGGGCGGCTGGATACGGGTGGGGGGGGTTTTTCTGATACCTCAATGCAGATGGACAGATTATATCGCGCGGATAAAGAGAAAGATGACCCTACTGGCTTTAGGTGGAGTAAAGAACAAGCTACTACCGAAGTAACCAAATCTATTATTAATGGCAAATCCGCTATTGGCGCTCTAGCAGAAAAGAGCCACAACGGTAATGCCATAGCTCCCGTACTTAAACAAATGACTGAAGATGCCGTATATTCGGGTAACGAGGATGATGCTATCCGCGCCATAGCTCAAGAAGCAACCTTTTTGGACGCACAAGGCTCCACATCCAAAGACAACGCCAGGATCATGGGCGAGAAGGTATTTAACCAGCAGATTGACATCACAAAATTGCCTAAAGCTTTGCGTGATAAATTTATGCTTACAACAACCGACCCTAAAACGGGTGGGGTATCTACGCGTGTCAGAATGTCTCATGCAGAGCTGATTGAGGGCATGCGTGATGACCCGGCCTTCAGGTCATACCGTCGTGAATATGGTGCCGCATATGGTGGTCCGGCAGCAGCGGCGGCAGATGTGGTTGCTTTTCTGTGCCGGCGTGTGCGCGCTC
>JAZKJC010000023.1:0-67835 GCA_040384565.1 Patescibacteria group bacterium | reverse complement strand
CGGCAGGTGGAGGAGCGCCACCAGCTGCTCCTCCACCTGCCGCCGCTGGAGCTGGGGCTGGACCTAGTTCGGACAAGCGTCTTAAAAGAAATATACAATATCTATCAATTTTGGAAAGTGGGGTCAGATTATATAGCTTCCAGTACTTATGGAGTGACATTACATATGTAGGCGTTATGGCGCAAGACCTAGTCTACGATTACCCCGAAGCTCTATCTACAGATAAAAATGGTTTCTACAAAGTAAATTATGCAATGCTCGGCCTAAAAATGGTTACCCTGGAAGAATGGCAAATCAAGCACAGCGTGAATATAGGTACTAAAACACTGTATTGACAAACAAGAACGCTTATGCTATTATCAATAGTATGAGCGCATCTCATGAGCAACCTCCAATTCCAGATATACATGTAGCACCCACAGAATGGACACAAACAGCTAGTGGATTTGTAGTACCCGCAGGTAGTGTAGCGCCAACAGGCACAGAAGCTGCAAGCCTAACACCACCAATTACTCCACCAGAGCCAGAAGCGCCTTATATACCACCGTACGAGCGCCCAGGCTATCGACGGGAAGTAGTCCCTCGACCAGACATAAGGTTTAAGCGAACTCCTCCTCCTGATCGGCCATTATATCCGCCACCTTTCGTACCATCCGTCAGCAATGCTTCTCGCAACCCTTTCAGGGACCCGGAAAATCGTCAGCCCCTAAACGTTCATGCCAAAAAATTAGGTTTGGCAGCACTAACGCTTGTAGGCTTACGATGGGGTTTAGACACCAGCTTATTTGATTCTGCAAGGGACCACATTGGCAACCCCAAGGCCGCGGAAGTTACCGAGTTCGCTGTTATTTCAAGCGCTCTGGCCATGACTGGCTTGCACAGTTACCACAATAACCTGCGGGTTCACCAAACTACCAGGAAGCTTGCCAAGGCCGAAAAAAAAGCCGACCAAAAGGCAGCCGATAATACTTACCTCCTCAATTCGTTACGGCGCATGAGCTTGGTTAGATACCCTCATGAAGACCTAGTAGATACTGATGGAAATCCTAAGCCCAAAGAAGAACAAGATCAGGTCAAAAGAGAATGGGACGCACGCCCAACGGTTAGACCGGGGGATTCTGTGACACTTGCCCATAGGATGAAAACTGCCTATGCAATAAGAATGCGGAACAAGGCCGAAAAAATGGAGAGACACGGGATACCAAAAGGTAAATTTGGGGCACAGCCAGTGGTTGTTCGCGTAGATAATAATGGACGCCAATTCACAGAGAGCAATTTGGGCACGCCAGAATGGCTAGAATGGCTAGAAACTCAGCCCCTTACAACCAAGGAGAGAAAAGCAGCCATAGAGTCTGCTCACAACGTTAAGCATCATAACCATGAGGCTAATGAGCTGCGCCACAAAGCCGTTAAGCGTACTCTAGAAGTTGATGAAAAAATACTTGCGTTTAGAAATTGGCGCGTCAAGAGAATAAAAAAACACCTTTCTACGGTTAAGGGAAAACGTGAAAAAATACGTACAGGCGATGATTGGCAGCATACAACCTATGTTGCTTCTCGAAAGCGGGCAAAGTCAGCTGCTAAAGCTACGGCTGGAGTAAGCACACGGGCCGCTCGCAACGTAGGTAGGGGTGTCAAGAGCTCGGTGTCAAGAGCTCATAGTGCCTCAAAGGCGGGTATTGCTCGTTCTAAGGCCTGGGTAAGCAACCGGCGAAACCCTTAATAAAGAATTCTCTCATACCCAATGGAGCTTGATACGCTTTAAATAATGCGAGATACTAATGCTTAGTGTCTACATACAAAGTGATTCAGGATATTGAAGCGGAAGACAAGCTGTTGGGGCCATTGACCCTGCGGCAGTTTATCTATGCCACGGTAGTTATTGTTTTAGGATTTATATCCTTTAAATTAGCACCGGTCAGTCCGGTACTGATTGTGCCGCTGTTGCCCCCAATGATTTTCTTTGGCATGTTGGCGGCACCGTTTGGACATGACCAATCCTCTGAGGTCTGGCTGCTGGCAAAAATCCGCTTTATGCTAAAGCCCAGGCGTCGTATTTGGGATCAAAGCGGCATGCTGGAACTTGTTACCATTACGGTGCCTAAAAAAATAGAAAAACATTTGACCGATGGCTTAAGCCAAACCGAAGTAAAAAGCCGCTTGCACGCACTTGCCAATACGATTGATAGCCGTGGCTGGGCCGTAAAAAACGTCAACGTTAACCTGTTCAGCCAACCGACTTATCTAAACAACTACACGCACACATCAGACCGACTGATTGACAGCAGCAGTTTGCCTCAGGATGTCCCGGCGTTTGAAGTTACGGCAGCTGATGATATATTGGACGAAAGAAACAACCCTACTGCCCAACACCTAGACACAATGATTAATCAGGCGGAGCAGGCGCACCGCCAGTCGGCTGTCGCGGCGGCACAGGGCAGCGGCGGGCAGCAATCGCAAGCCCCTCAAGACGATTACTGGTTCATGAACCAACCAGACCCTGCACTGACCCCCCCAGGTTATGCGACTTTCTCGCAATCCCAGACAGTACTGCCAGGTACAACTCCTGCTACCATCCCCCAAGACACAGGAGCAGCCGAAGAGGCACTTTTGGAGCAAATACATAAAGACAAAGCGCGACCGAACCCTGCCTACGGCCACATGCGGGTAGTTGATCCACACGGCAGCAAGACTCGAGACACCGGGCAAAACAAAAAACATAAGCCTAAAAGCTCAGCAGACAAACACCAACCACCAGCTGAGGCCACTAAACCGGTAGACCCAGCTCTACTGAGCCTAGCAGCCAGGGATGATCTGAACGTGTCAACGATAGCCAGAGAAGCGGAACGAAACAACAAAAAACCCCCGGATGACGAAGTAGTTATATCGCTCCGATAGAGCCATGAGAGATGAGTTGTGAGAGATGAAAAAACTAGGGCTGGCGGGTTTCTAGGAATTTAACCAGGCCAGTTATTAGACGAGAAATTTCGTCAACTCTTTGGGTGAGGTCTTCGTGTTGAATTGAGGTGAAGTACCCCAAGCTTTTCCCAAGTTCAAGCATAGATTCAACTTCTGCGGCCGAACCCTTAGCTATGAGCAGAAGGTTTCGGAACGATTTGTCGCTCCTTCTGGAATGTCCTTCGGCAATATTATTCATTATGGATACAGCCGCACGCTGTATTTGATCCCTGTAAGAAAAATCTTTATTACTGGCTAAAATTTTATAAATATCGACACAAAGGCTATGCGCTTTTTGCCACGCAATAATATCCCGAAATGAGTGTCCTTTCATAAGCCAATTGTACCGCACTAGCCCTTTCTCTTCCTATCTCACCGCTCACCTCTCAACACGCACTGCTTAGTGGCTGGACTTTTGCCATACAAACAAGTCTTTAAATGAGTTTGTCGCCATTGCCTCTATTTTAACTGCTATAAGCCATCAGCTACAAGCTATTAGCTTCTTTTGCTTGACTTATGCATACATATTATGTATACTGCCTACATGAGTAGTATACAATATACCATTCGTAATATTCCGGAGCCCGTTGATAAGGTTTTGCGCCGGCGTGCCCGGAAACAGGGGCAAAGCTTTAACGCGACAATAGTGGAAGTGCTACAGCAGGCCACAGGCCAAGCAGAAAAAAACAAGACTTATAACGACCTTGATTGGTTTTATGGCAGTGGCGGTATTGGCACCGAGGAACGAAAGGCGTTCGATGCCCAACACAAGATTGACAAAGAGCTATGGCCAACGATTTAAGAGTTAGCATTGACACTAACTCATACGATAAATTCATAGAGGGCAAAGCAACCAAACTTAAAGAAATGGTGGTTGGTGGTTGTGAGATATTGATGCCTTTTATTGTGGTAGCCGAGCTAAGGGCTGGCTTTCAAAAAGGCAATCGTATGACTAAAAATTATGCGAAACTAGATGCTTTTCTAGCTTCAGAAAGAGTAACCGTTCTATTCCCAAACCATGAAACGTTAGAAATATACGCCCGACTTTGGGCAGAATTGGCTCTTAAGGGTACTCCAATACCTACGAATGACCTCTGGATCGCAACCTTGAGCCTACAATACACTTGCACTTTGGCAACCAACGATAGGCACTTCAATCATGTCCCGCTACTGCAAACTGTAGCCCCCAACCAGGCCTAATTAGAACTATACGCCATCAGCTATTAGCTTGTGAGTTAGCGCAAAGGAATTTCCAATTTACAATTATCAATTTTCATTCAAATACCATTTTTCATTGTTTCAAACTCGAAATTATTTTCTGGAAGATTAGTACGAATTCATGGTCCTCTTGCCACAGGACGCGTAATGCGTCTTTATGTTCTGGTACAGCGGCACTTAGCATACGGAGCCAGTGCTGGGTTTCCTGAGCTTCTTTTTTGCAGATATGTGCTTTGTTACGAAAATCGGCTAATCGGAAATTTCGTGGAGGTTTTTTAACCAATTCCCCTCTGTTATTTGTGTTTAATTAATGTCGTGAGACATTAATGGTATGAAAAAAGAGCCTATAAGTATGCCTGTCCCACGTGCAGCAAGAAACTACAAAAACGTGGCTTAACGGCTGCTGGCACTCAACGATGGTATTGCCCGCGCTGCACCAGCAGTGCTACCAAGCCACGAGCTGACTTAAGCCAGGCATTTGTACTAGAACGCTTCGTATCCTGGTTGCTAGGTAAACAATCGCAGACCGAACTCGGCCATGGCGTAACTGACCGCGCCTGGCGGTCTCAGACAGCCTGGTGCTGGGAGATTGCTCCAAAGCCTGAGGTTACGGGTGAGCTATACCCCATCATCCTCATTGACGGTATCCGAGTTGGTAGTATGGTCTGCCTCATAGCCCGCACCCCAACTGCTGTTATCGCCTGGCAGTGGGTCGGTTGGGAATCTGGGAATACCTGGTCGCTGCTGCTTGGGAGGCTGCCAGCTCCCTTAGTGATCGTTTGTGATGGCCAGAAAGGTGTCCTGCTGGCTATTGTTCGGTGCTGGCCAAAGACCAGGATTCAGCGTTGTGTGTTTCATGTCTGGCAGAACATCCGGGTTAAGCTCACGCTCCATCCGCAAACCATTGCTGGACAGGAGCTACTCCAACTCACCAGAGATTTGTGGCAGGTCAAGACCAGCCAACAATCGCTGGAGTGGCAACAACGTCTCCAGGCATGGCAGGAACAATACGGTAGCTTCATCCGGGAGCGAACCTACTTTGCCAGTCCAACCAGCGGTCATAGACGCTGGTGGTATACCCATAGGGGCTTACGCTCAGCCTACAAACAACTGGAGAAACTAGTGCAAACTAACCAATTATTCACTTACCTGGATACTGCGCTAACTACCGAACCAATCCCCAGAACTACTAACTATGTAGAGGGTGGTATTAACTCCCAGCTCAGAACCAAGCTCAAGCTACATCGGGGCATGAGCGAAGAACACCAAAGACGGCTGGTTGAGTGGTATCTTTACAGCCGAACGGAGGAGCCAAAACCTCCACGAAAGTTCCTATAACCTCGAAAATCCTTTTTAGAACTCGCGCCATTGGCTTCCATATAGTTAGCTCCTATACTTGTCGCCGATCGTATGACTTGATCAACCAAACTACGGGTAATAGCATCTTGCTTAATGGTTCGACAAAGTTTAATGACGTCTTCCCCGAAACGAGCCGTCCGTTCCTCCAGGTCGAATTTTTGGATTATTTGAGTCATTGATCCTTGATTGAAAATTGAAAAATTGAAAATTGAAAATTAATAAATGGGCTATTCTGTGCACTTAACTCACTGTCTTGATATAATAAGATGTAATTATAACTTTCTTAGGTGGGAAAAGAATAAAGATGGATCCAAATACACAAGCGCAGAATAACCCGCAGATGGGAGCTCAGGCACCCCAGCCTGTCGCGACAGACCCTTACGCTGCCTATGGACCGCCACCGCCAAGCCCAGTTGGCCAAGCTCAAGCCTATCCACCAGCCTATCAACAACCTCAGGGTTATAGCCTAGGGACGCCAATGCAACCGGCTATGCCTGTTGGCATGCAAGGCTTGGCTCCAGCTGTAGCCCCAATCAAATCAAACCCAAACAGTACCCAGAACACCTTGCAAATCGCCGAGATAAGGGACGGCATAGTCATTATGAATGATGGCAGTTTCAGATCTGTGATTATGGTTAAATCTATTAATTTTGATCTGATGAGTCCACAGGAACGCGAAGCCGTAGAGTATAGTTATCAGGGCTTTTTGAACTCGCTTTACTTCCCAGTACAAATTTTTGTCCGTTCGCAAAAAGTAGATTTACGCCCCTATATTGACCGTTTAGATAAAATCCGCTCAGAACATGACAACATGCTTTTATCGTTGCTGATGGAGGATTACATTGGCTTTATTAGTGATTTGTCACAGCAAACCAACATCATGGACAAGAAGTTTTATGTGGTGGTGCCGTATTTCCCGATAGCGGATCTCACTAAAGCCCTGACACAAAGCAAAAACTTTTTTAGCGGGCTTAAGGGTTTGCTTAATAATAAGCAGCAACATGTCACTATTCATGAGGCGGATTTGAATAAAGCCAAGGATGAATTACGTAACCGAGTACAGGCCGTATTGGGCGGGCTGCAACAGTGCAGTATCCAGGGATTGCCCTTGGATACCCAGGAGTTGATTGAGCTTTATTATGATACTTATAACCCAGATACAGCCACACGGCAACCACTCAAAAATTTCGCGGATTTATCAGCCCCTGTCATAGAAAAGGGACAAGGTATGGCTCGCCAGCCAAACCTTGAGAAAGAACTACAATAATGAAATACGAAACTCGAAGCACGAAATCAGAAACAAATACGAAACTCGAAGCACGAAATCAGAAACGGTTTGACCTGGAGGATCGTGCGTTATTATTTGCGCGTGATGTTCGTTCTTTTGTGAGTAAGCTGCCTAAGACAACAGCATTCATAGAAGATGGGAAACAAGTGGTTCGTTCTTCGGGTTCTGTTGGCGCGAATTATCTTGAGGCTAATGAATCACTTAGCAAGAAAGACTTTGCTATGCGTATAAAAATCGCAAAGAAAGAAGCTAGGGAAACAATTTGGTGGCTGGAAGTTATGGTTGCTCCACCGGAGTTCATAGCCGCTCAACAGAAGCTCTTGAATGAAGCTACTGAAATCATGAAAATTCTTGGCGCCATCCTTAGGAGCACGGCGTAATGTTTCGGTTTTCTGATTTCAGATTTCGGATTTGTTTCGGTTTTCTGATTTCAGATTTCGGATTTGAACTCATTGGGGTTAACCAATGAGCAAGCGTAAGCAACCTTTGGATCCGGTTAGTTTGGCACAGCAGCAGCAGATGCGTGAGCAACAGGAGGTGCAGATTGCTTTCCAAAAGGGCATTACAGCGCTGCGTGATTTTATCGCGCCAAGTTCCTTGGAATATTCTGCCAGCCACTTCCAGATTGGTACCAGGATTGCCCGGACGTACTATATTTTTGGTTTTCCTCATCAGGTCTTTACGGGTTGGCTATCCAGCATCGTTAATCTGGACGAAGTTATTGATCTATCGATGTATGTTTACCCGGTGGAAAGCCAGGTTGTTCTGGAAAATCTGCGCAAAAAAGTGAGCCAAATAGAAGCCGGAATTCAGATAGATTCAGAGAAAGGCCGAGTACGTGACCCCGGCAAACAAGCGGCTATTATTGACGCCGAAGAAATGCGCGACAAGTTGCAAGTGGGTGAGGAAAGATTTTTCCGGTTTAGCATTTACTTTACCATCTATGCTTCTTCAATGGACGAGCTGGAATTTGTGGCTCATAAAGTGGAGTCAGTGTTGGGCCAGCAACTGGTTTACTCTAAGCCGGCAACCAGCCAGCAGGAGCAGGGCTTCAACAGCACGATTCCACAGTTTAGTGATCAGTTGCAGATTAAGCGTAACTTTAGCACCGGCGCTCTCAGCACGACATTTCCATTTACCAGCGCCGATTTGACACAAGATAACGGTATTCTCTATGGAATCAATATGCACAATTCCGGACTAGTTATATTTGACCGGTTTTCTCTGGAAAACGGCAATTCAGTAGTGTTTGCCAAGTCTGGCGCGGGAAAGAGCTTTACTGTTAAGCTGGAGGCCATCCGCAGCATGATGTACGGCACAGAAATTTTTATTATTGATCCGGAGAATGAGTACGAACGTATGGCTGAAGCCGTTGGTGGCGCCTATGTGCGCTTAAGCCTAAACTCAACGGTGCGCATTAACCCCTTTGAACTACCCAAGGTAGTTGATACTGAGGAGGCTGACAATGCGCTAAGAAGCAACTTAATTACTTTGCATGGGCTGCTTAGGCTAATGATGGGTGGTGCTCAAGCCCAAATGGCTGCTAGCCAAACAGGCGGCGCCAGCATGATTGCGCCAGCCCTAACACCAACAGAAGAGGCTGACCTTGATGCTTCATTAATTGAAACTTACGCCAAAGCCGGCATTACTAATGACCCACTAACACACAATTCTCAGCCACCTACCATCGCGGACTTGTACGATACGCTGCTTCATATGGGTGGCACAGGCCCACAGTTGGCTCAAAGGCTGCGCAAATACACTACTGGAACATTCGCGGGCATCTTTAGCCAGCAAAGCAATATAGACATCAACAATCCGTTGGTGGTGTTTAATATTCGCGACCTGGAGGATGAACTGCGGCCCGTAGCAATGTATATAGTGTTGAATTTTATCTGGAATAAGACTAAATCTGACCAGAAAAAACGCATCTTAATAGTCGACGAAGCCTGGCAGCTGATGAAATATGAGGATTCGGCTAATTTCTTATTTTCTTTGGCTAAGCGGGCTCGTAAATATAACCTTGGCATTACCACCATCACACAAGATGTTGAAGACTTTATGGGTTCACGCATGGGCCGGGCAATTGTAGCTAACGCAAGCATGCAAATTTTGCTTAAACAATCTCCCTCAGCCGTAGATGTTTTGGCAGATACTTTCAAGCTCACTAGCGAGGAAAAGAAGCGGCTGAGCCAATTCCCGGTAGGCCAGGGGCTGTTCTTTGCCGGGCAAAACCATGTGCATATACAGATAACAGCCAGCCCAACAGAGGCGGGACTTATTACCACCAATCCGGACCAAATTAAGGCCATGGAGCAATCTGGTGAATTCAACCAACCGCAGGGAACGATAGACCTACAGAATCGTCTGTACCCCGGCGCATAATCACAAAGAGGAAATAAAGTGCCTGTACCCGTATACTATGACGAAAAAGAAAGATCAGCCGGAAATAACGGCCAGCACGATGACCTAGGGGTTAACCCGGCGGATAGACAAGCTGAAATTGCAAATCTAGAAAATGCCTACAATCGACCATCTCCCGGGCCAAATAGCCAGAACAATGAGCTAGATGCCAGCCAATTGCAAAATGCCGAGCAATCGGCAGATTCCTATTCTGGGACAGCCGCAGCTCAACGAGAAGGAGATCAACTAGGCAATGGCTATACCGGTGGTGGATTATCCCCATTGGCCCTATCATTAGCAACTCAACTTGCTAAAAAGGGCCTAAGGGCCAAGTATGGCGATCTTAGTAGGGCCAAAAAAATTTTTATCCTGAGTAGTATTTCTAGCGTTATTGTTGCTGTTGCTTTCTTTGTAGCGTTAATTGTTATGGGACCGCTGAAGTTAATTCATGCGGCTCAGATGTTACAAAAGTTCCATTTTGGGGCTGTTGAATCATATATTGAAGGTCGAACCGCTAGGATATACCGCTACTACAAATGGCAGGATAAACCGCAAAATCGCCGTTTGAGCCGTATAGGCAATAATCTGGCCGATAAAATTGAAACCAGATATGCCAAAGCTGGTATGGAATTGGAGTTTGATGGTAGGGGTTTTATGAAGAAAATACGCGTTGATACAACCAAGTTTCCGGCTGATGATCTAGCCAAATTACGCCAGGACTTCAACGTTCGCGGTGCGGTTGATGCCACCAATAAGTTGGTAGAGATTGATGTTCCAGAGAATTTTAATGCACGTCAAACCAGGGCTTTATTTGATAGGACGCGTGGATCATTGGGGTTAACAGGATTTGGTTCGTTTATTCAGACTAGGCTTGTTGCTAACCGTATTAGTCCTTCTATGTTCCACCCTATAAAAAAAATTGACGAAAAACTTGTAAGAAATACAGGTGACGCCTATACGCGCTGGAAAGAACGTAAACGGTCAATAATTAGCGGTGATGAACGAATACGAATCCGGGGCAGCCCCAATGCAACAGACGAAAACGGCAACCCGAAACCCAACCCTGGGGCTGATGCTGCGGGCACGGTAGACGGCGCTGGTAATGTTGACCCGGATTTAACAGGCCGGCCCAGAGTAGAAAGCGTCAAAACGAATGTAAGGAGCGGACTAGCGACTGCAGGTGCGGTAAATATGGTTACGGGCTTAATTTGCATGGTTTACACACTCGCTACAGTTGCTAGCGACGCCGAATATCAAAATGTAGTCCAACCCTCTGAGAGGGTTGGAGGGTACCAGCTTGGGCTTGGCGGCCAACTGCAAAGTACTGATAAAAGCGAGCTACAGGCAGTGCAAGTAGGCTTTGAATCTGACCAAATGTATGATGAATCTAACGACAATGATCCAACAACTGAACCCAGTTCGTTTTTTGAAGCTAGAAGCATACAAACAGAGCTCGGTCAAAACCCGATTGGGCCAGATACACCTAATTCCGCAAAGCTAGGTGGCTCTAATAACATACTTACCCAACTCCAGGAGGATACCCCAGAAACGGGGCAATGGCTGCTTTCGAAAGGCTGCGGGGTCGTAAATAGCCCTATAGGAATGGCTTTTACTTTCGGAATTGATTTATTTTTGGCTCCTGCATCGGCCGTAGTCGGCTTTGGGGCTAGCATGGCGGCTGGGCCACTGCTAAACGACTTGGCAAAATACGTAGCAGGTGAGGAGATAAGTGAAGACTTGGCTGGTGCTACCTTGGGCTCAGTGTCAAATCAAGGCGCTTTTTTCCTAGCAGACCAACAGTTTTTAACTATGGCAGCTACCCCATTATCCGAGGGTGAAAGAACTGTATTACGGTCCCAGACCGAGGCTGAACATAAACATTACGCCGATGAAGCTCCTTGGACTGAACGTTACTTTTCACTAGCAAATACCGACTCATTAATGAGCGGTTTGGCGCGAATAAATATATCCAACCCGACAAAAACAATGGCAAGATTGGTCGACATCCCGGCTGCCTTTGGCTCGCTTACCAAACTGTTTGGTGCCAGGGCTTTAGCTCAACAACCCCAAAATTACGACTATGGGCTACCTAAATTTGCCTATCGGCCTTCCGAACTTGAAAGGGCAGATACCGACGAATCATTCTCCAATCCTTATGTAAACGCAAGCATTATTGACGCCCAAATTCCTGAATTGCACAATAAGTACAGCGAAAAGTGTTTTGGTCTAAAATTTGATGATCAGGAAAAATTCCAACTAAGCCAGTTAGTTAATATGAAGAAAATTGCAGAAGCCCCTGATTACGCTGAATGCAGAAGCACCGATCCAACATTTGTGCGTTATCGTTTTTATGTGGGTGATCTAATGACACACATAACAGCTGCCTGTTATGAGGGCGATAATGAGGCCTGTGAAGAAATTGGCGTAGGCGCGAATGGTGGTGGCCAGACCTCCAGCACACCCACAATCCCACCAACGCAGCCTGCGGGAAACGTACAAGAATTGGCCAAACAATTATTAACGAACCCTAGGGTGACCTACTGGACCAACAAGGGTGTCAATACTCGCGATGTGATAGTGGCATTATCTGAAGGCAAGCCTGCCTATACTACATGCGCAAACGCTACCAACAAAACAACTGAAGTTAATCCCAAAATCCTGCAGTTTTTGGTCGATGCTGGACAACAAACAAACATCATGGTAAATGCCCTTACTGATAAGTGCCACACCGATGGCTCCAAGCATTACATAGGAATGGCTGTAGACCTTGATCTTCAATCCGGCCCATTAAGCATCATAATACCAATTGCAACTAAATATGGCGGCAAGAAAAACTCTGAAACTAACCATCATCACTTTGACTTTACGGTAAGCCAATAAGCATATGAAGAAATTATTCCAGCTTAGAGGAAGTGAATCATCAAAAATAAGGGTGCTGTTTCCGATTTTAATAATTTTGTCTTTAGGTATTGGGGTATTTAAGCCAATTATTGTATCAGCTCAACTATCCGACGAACAGCGGCGTGCTTTTGAATCTAATATTCGTTACTTTGATGTCCAAGAAAGTACCGGTTGTGGGGAAGCTGCAGCAACTGGGGCGACAGTTGGGGGAGGCTCAATCGAGGGCCACAATCTACCAGCAACTAATGGAGGGGTAGGTCTAGAGGAAGTTATTGATGCCGAAGGACGGGTACTTAGCACAGGAGGCAAGGTAACGTTTGCTAACAACGCCAAGCTTGGCCAAGAATTTCGGGATTTTTACATAACGATGCGCTGGCGGTATGCAGTCTGGAACTGGAATGGGACTTCGGCAAAAGGGCCTGAAAGTGCAGATTTTTATTCTAAAGCGCCGCGAGTACTTGTAACCAACCCTCGCACGGGTAAAAGTATTATTACAGTCGTAATGGAATCAGGACCTGCGCCTTGGACCGGAGTTGATAGAAGCTCTAATAATTCACCAAAGCAAGGCTGGACCAACCCGCAAGACGGAACACCACCCAATTATCGCGGAAGGGTTGCGGGACTACCACCAGTTGCATTCCAGGCCATTGGCGCTACACAAAGAATGTCTGATGGCAGTGGGGATGACTTGCAATATTCCTGGGCTCCGGACCAAAATGCAGTGCCTGGCCCCACCAACGCTGCCGGCACGGTTAGTGAAAGCACACCCAACTGCCCAGGGGGGGGAACTACTACCAACGCAACCCTACCGACAGGGACTGACCAAGAGCTCAGGACAAGGCTTCTAAACAATCCCTTATTGGTACTTGGGGCTGCTTGCCAACGCATTGAAATACAAAGCGGGGCTGTCAAAAGCTCTACCATTTTAGCTTTGGTGGCAATTGTAGAACAAGCCAAAATAAAGGTCACTACCACGGCGCTTAAGTGTGATCATTACCCGGGGACTTTCCATGAACAGGGCCTTGGGGCTGACTTAGTAGCTGGTGCATGCAAAGGCCCTGAGCAAGACAAGCTTTTTAAGTTTTTGTATGAAAACCGCGCTGTTTTGAAAGTAAACGAGTTAATTTACGCATACCCACCTGCCGGCACTACCACTCTGGATAACGGCAAAGCCTTTACATTCGACAAAATAACTATAGATGGTAAGGATGGTGCAAGGAACTGTCTGGGCGGTCACGAAGACCATATTCATCTAGCGGTTAACCAATAATGAAACTCGACTACTATAATAGGAGATACCCGGATGAATAAGCGTTTAATTTTAATCTTGGCTGCAATAATTATTATATTATTACTCATTGTTGTGGCGTTGTGGCCTAGTCAAAATGGTCAGTTATTTATATCTGATGCATTTGCTGCCAATATCCAGTTCCCCCGTGTTAATGAGAGCTCCATTAAGTATTTCACAGGTTCAGGATTCGCCGAATATGACCTTTCTAGTCATAAAACAAAATCATTAACCCCAAATTATGCATTACCTAATGTATACGATGTGAAATGGGGAACTGGAGGCGCACTATTTAAGGCATCGGGCTACAGCCCTGTTGACCAGCTGGAGCCTCAGTTGAATCAGCGTGGCCTTGCCCCTGATTCACAATATTGGTGGCTTGCTAATTTTGAAACTGGTGTTATATCGCTAGTAGGTAGCCCCGATATTGAACACAATATTACTGATGTGGTGTGGCTGGAAAACAGCAAACAGTACATGTACTTACAGTTCGAAAATGATGACGCACAAGGCCTCTACCGTGCAGATTTGGGCTCGGCTCCAGCTCTGGTTGGGAGCATAAAGCCTGCCTCTGCCATACTTTGGGCCAACCAGTCCTCCCTCATTATTGCTAAGCCCAATGGCGAAACTCTAGATTTGGATCGGTTACAATTGCCGGCACTAAGTTCAGAAAAAATAACAGACGATATGCCAAAACGCGTTATGGCATCCGAGAATGGGCAACATATAATATATAGCCAAAGTGATGCTAAAAATGGCGGAGAAGATGGGGCTAGCAAGGATTTATATCACTTTGATTTAAATAAGGCTAAAAAGAAATTGGTAAGCAAAGGGATTATCGCCCAGCCAATATGGTCAACTAGTCAGCCAACTTTTTACGTACCATTACAAGAAGCAGAGAACCTGGCAATAGTCGGCTTTGATGCTATAAAAGACAAAAAACATAAATTTGCCATTAAAGACAGTTCAGCGACTCCTAGCTTTGTTTTTAAAATAGGTGCCCCCAAGAAAAACCGCTTTCTACTTATTGATAACAATAATTTGGCTTATTTGGCTTCGGGGGATAAAAAAGAATTTGATTCATTACCAAAAGCCAATATAAACTTTTTAGCAAATGAGAAAACTGTTTATCGGCAGGGCTTTTATATTGCTTATTTCCCCAACCTTAACCAATATAATATCTATATTACCCAGGAACCCTACAAAGCCAACGCTCAAAAAGCATTGGACTTCATTAAAAGCCAAGGCGTTGACCCAAACCAGCTTTTTATCAAGTGGTATAGTGACGATCGAGTTAACCCGACAACCTAGATATTTAGTTTAATGATAGTGGCTGGGTTTGTTCGGAATTAATATTTTGATTATGTCTTATATTCTTTTACTGTGGGAATGACGGTGCAGTTGTCTAGGAAGTGTTGGATTACTATGTCGGCGTCGGTGGTGGTTATGAAAGCTTGATGGCCTTGCAAATGGGCAGTTAGGGCTTGGCGGCGTTTGCCGTCTAGTTCGCTAAAAACGTCATCTAGCAACAGTATGGGTTTAATGCCGCGGGCTTTTTCTAGACTACGGACTTCTAGCAGCTTTAGTGCCAACAACATTGTGCGAGTTTCGCCGCGCGAGGCGGCTGATGACAGCGAGTGGCCTCCTAATATGATGCCCATATCGTCTCGGTGTGGCCCAACGGTTGTAAAGCCGCGTTCGCGGTCGACCGCAGTTCTAGCTTCTAGGGCTTTTAACAGGGAGCTGCCATAAGCATCGGTATTATGCTTGGTTTCATAAACCATATCTATTTTGTATCTTTTTCCGGCAAGTTTGTTGTAGAGTTTTGTGAGCTCAGCTTTATGTTGAGATATATAGTTAAGCCTGTGCTCGGCAATTTGGTCACCTAGTTCGCTCAGCCGCACGTTCCATACAAACAATTGGTCGGGTGCAAACTCCTGTTTTAGCAATGAGTTGCGTTGGGCCAAGGTGCGTTTGTAGCGCCGCCTGATATCTCCAAAAGTTGGTACTGTTTGTTCTAAAATATCATCTAAAAAATTACGTCGCAAGTCTGGTGACTGTGTTAATAGCTGCAAATGATTTGGCTCAAACACAACAGCTGGCACCGTACGTTGCAAGGGCAGGCGCTTAAGGGTGGTGCCTCCTACTTGGTATTCTTTCTGTATTAATTCTCCTTTTTTTAGTAATTTTACGGTACGTTGTTGGCCATTGTTTTGCCCATCTAATCGGCCCCAGTCCTGTTTGTGGGCTATAAGCTCTTGGTCATTTGCCCGATAGGAACTGCCTCGACATAACACCAGGATGGCTTCCAGCAAATTTGTTTTGCCGCTGGCGTTAGGCCCGACAATAATATTCACGCCCATTCCGAACTCAATGGTCGTGTCCGTATATGAACGGAAGTTCCGTAACCTTATATCAGAAATCACGGTTTAGTCCAATAGTCTTATTGTCGGATAGTTGGATTGTCATAACTTCTTTATAAAACCCGTAATCAAGCGACCAACCTCCACTGTAAGGCCGTAAAGTTCCTGGAAGCGGGCTTCTTCTATGTACTTCATATCCAAAGCCATATAAAGCATAGACCGAACCTCTGCGGCAGAACCTCGGGCAACATGCAGAAAATATTTAAGTTCTTTATCCCCACTTCTTTCAAAACCTTCTGCGATATTATTGTTAATTGATAGACCGGCGCGCAGAATTTGATCCTTAAAAGTAAAATTTCTCAAATCTACAAATGAGTAATTTAACTCTTTATTAAGTTCTCTGACTTTTTGCCAAGCAATTATATCCTCAAACTTTTTTATCGTCATACGCACATTATCTCACGCCCCCTAAGAGCCTGACCCATTCCCCCCGTCCGGCTAAAACACCAGGTCCAGGGCTTTTTACCATTTTTTCAACTAAAACCATACCGTTTAGGTATGCTTTTAGCCAAAAAACCGCTAAAAACTCCCTGCCTGCTGGTGTTTTCCCTTTGAACAGGGGGAATGGGTCAGGCTCTAAGGACTATCAGGCTATCCTACTATTGGACTACCCGGATTCAAAAGCTAGCTTTTGAGGGGCATGATTACATGGAGGTAGTCTGTGTGTTTGGGGCTGGTAAGTAGACAAGCTTCTAGCTTACCGTTAAAGGCTATTTTTACTTCGTCACCATTCAGCGCATGTAAAGCATCCATGATGTAGCGTGAATTAAGCGTAATTACGCCCTCTCCCTCTATCACGGCATTAGCGGAAGCGGTGTTTTCGCCCAGTTGCGAGGCAATTGATCTAATACTAACCAACTGCTTTGCTTTGTCTAAGTGGATTGTTACGCTACCAGCGCTCTCACGTGCAAACAAGCTAGAAACCTTTGTGATGTTCATAAATTCTTGCTTTTTTAGGATTGCGTTATGGGCAAATGTTTTTGGGATAAGCTTACGATAATCAGGGTAGTTCCCCTCAATTAACCTGGCTACAAGTTCAACATCACCAACCCGAAAAAGTACTTGTTGATCGTTATGGGTAACCTGAACCTCATCTTCAACATCCGTAAGTATTCTTAGCAAATCCTGTAATGCACCGGCTGGAATCAATAAATTTACATCTTCCGAGGCTTTCATAAGGGTTTTTTCTGCTAATCGATAGCTGTCAGTAGCTACAAGAAAAAGCTTTTTATCGTGTGTGTGCATGTATACGCCTGTTAATACTGGTCGGCTCTCGTCCGACGAAGCTGCTATTAAGCCTTGTTGTAGCCCAGCTCTAAGCACATTTGACGGTACAGTCCAGTTGGTGCCGTCAGCAATTGTTGGCATCACCGGATATTCTTCCGCGTTGGTGCCGTTAATAATTGATTCGTACTGGTCGGTTGTGATTTTTAATTTAGTCTCATCAAGTTCGAGCGTAATTGTCCCAGAGGGCAGGCTAGCAACAAAATCAACCATGAGCCTTGCTGGCACTGTGATTGCCCCCTCATCACTAACCTTAGAACCAATAAAATGAGTAATTGCTATGTCTAGATTTGTGGCTGCGACACTTAGTCGATTGCCGATAGTTTTAATTAAAAGGTTGGATAGAATCGGTAAAGTACCCTTACCACTTGCAACTCGGCCAACACTACTAAGTGCTTTGTGGAGATTTTCCTGGGTGACCTGTAATTTCATAATATATTAAACTCCTTTGTAGTAATCATTATTAGGGCTGGGGACAATGTGTATAACTACCAACACAAACCTGTTAAATGCCAAATTTACGTGTGTAAAAGCCTGTGCTAGCCGCTCGGACAAGCTGCGCACAATGCCCGGCTTTGTACACAATACCTTTGTTGCAAAAACTACCTGAGCATAACCACTGCAGATGTACACAGTTTGTACAAATGCTTTACCAACAATGTGAACACGATCTGCACAAACACCAAAAACCAAAATAAGCGCCATTAAAGTATTTTCGCTGCTCATTGCTCGCTGCTCATTGCTCGCTGCTTTTCTATGCATAAAGTCGCTCTTTAATTTCGGTTATTGCGGCTTTGATGTCAATATCATATCCGGATTCTTTTTCGATTTTCTCAACCGAGTGTATGGCTGTGGTATGGTCTTTGCGGCCCAGTTCTCTGGCGATTTTAGGGAAACTAAGGTGCAGCTCGCTACGTAATATGTACATAGCTATTTGGCGTGGTACCACAATGTCTTTGTCTCGCTTAGGGCCTAATATATCTTCCATCGGTAGCTGAAAATACTTGGCTGTTCGCTCAATTATCTGTTTAGCGCTGATGTGCTTAGGCCGAGCCTTACTATTACCAAGCAAGCTCATGGCTAAATGGAGATCAGGGGCGAGTGAGCGCATTTCACAGAAAGCTAGCAGCTGGTTAAGTGCGCCCTCCAGCTCGCGGATGTTGGATTGTACAAGGTTAGAAAGGTACTCCACCACCGGTTGAGGCAAGACAACGTCATGATTTTGGGCCTTGGTTTGAATAATAGCGCAGCGTGTTTCAAAGTCTGGGTTCTGCATATCAATGGTCATACCCCAAGCAAAGCGTGATCGTAATCGCTCTTCCAGGGTTGGAATTTCTTTAGGTTGCTTATCGCTGCTGATAATAATTTGTTTGTTGGCTTGATGCAAAGCATTAAAGGTGTGGAAGAACTCTTCCTGCATTTTTTCTTTGCCAGCAATGAACTGCATATCATCAACAATGAGCACATCGGCGCTGCGATAGTGCTTGGCAAAATCAGTCGTTTTTTTAAACCTGAGCGCATCCACGAACTCTTGGACAAACTGCTCAGTCGACGCGTAGACAATGCGGGCAGCTGGGTTTTTGGCTAAAATCGCGTTGCCAACAGCTTGTATTAGATGAGTCTTGCCAATCCCTACGCCACCATAAACGAACATTGGGTTATATTTGGTACCAGGACTTTGGGCAATAGCTTGGCAGGCGGCATAAGCCAACTCATTACCAGAGCCTACAATGAACGTGTCAAAAGTGTAGCGTTCGTTTAGTCCTTGGCGATAACTGTGGGCAAGAGCATCAGTCAACTGATTGGACGCCTGATAATCGGACTGAGTTTTAGCTTGGGCGCCCAAAATCATTGGTTCTTCCTCAGTTTTCCGTGGCGATATCCCCGCGTGGATCTTATATTCAACTCGTTCTGGCTTAACCCCATTCTTGGCAAGTGTTTCCAGGACTAAGTCGTTATACTTGCGTTCCATCTGTTGTTTGATGAAAACATTGGGAACGCCAATAACTAGCACATTGTCCTTTTGGCGAACTAAGTGAGTGTTCTTAAACCACGTGACAAAACTGCCCCTAGAAACTGTGAGCTCTATTTCACCCAAGACCGCTTGCCACAGGTCCTCTTGCACCTTACTCCCTTAATATTTATTTGTTATCTAACTATACCCTTGCACTGAGGGGTTTTCCACAAGTTTCTATAACTCACAACAATATATTAACAATTTGTCCCAAACAGAGCAGGGGTTATACCCAAGCACAAGCCTCATCTGTTAATCTGTGGAAAAAGCTTGATGATATGGGGACAACTTGATTGATTTCGTGGGTAAACATTGTCAAAATCACGCCGTATTAAAATTTTTAGCACAAACAAGCAGTTCTAATTGATAATTAACAATATGGCTAAAAACTATTGATTGAACCTACTTTTTAAGCCTGTCAATAAAGTGGTTATTGTATAATAGTTTGACCACTTGGGGTAACACCTGTAGAATAGGGCTCTATGCCAAAGCGAACATTTCAACCCAAAACCCGTCGCCGGGCTCGTGAACATGGATTCATGAAGCGAATGGCTAGTAAAGCCGGCCAAGCTGTACTTAAGCGTCGCCGTCTCAAAGGCCGCAGCAAGCTTTCAGCTTAGTCAGAATTGTCAAATTGTCTAATGGTCTGATTGTCTGGTCTAAAGCCAAGGACTCTATAGTTCTTGGCCAGCTATTTGACTAAGAAGTTGGACTATATGACTAGCGACTATTAGACTACGAAGTATGATTAGCCGAGTCCACCGTTTTCATGGCCATGGTTCACTCCGTTTTGTGTACCAGCACGGCCAAACCGTTCGCGGGCCCATGACAGCCCTTAAGTACTCGCTTAATAAAAAACGTCCAAGCTACCGGCTGGCGGTTGTGGTAAGCAAAAAAATTAGCAAATCCGCTGTCAAGCGTAACCGAATCCGTCGCCGCTTGTACGAGGCTTTCCGGGCCTACGAACCGTTGCTGAGTGGTCCGTACGATATCGTTATTACCGTTTTTAGCGATAGTCTTGCCACAATTCCGGCAGATCAATTGCAGCGCCTAATGCGTGCCCAGCTCCGTCAAGGCGGGCTTTTGAAGCCCACATCTGACCCGCCCCATGGTAAGATAGAGTCAAGTAAGGAGGCCTCGGATGTTTGAGGTGTTGATAGTAAAGCCTATATTCAATCTTTTGGTGTTGATCTACGGGCTTGTCCCGGGGTACAACTTTGGCGTCAGCATAATCTTGTTTACTATTGTTGTACGTTTACTGATGTGGCCACTTGTCAAAAAACAGTTGCACCAGGCCAAAGCCATGCGGGAGCTCCAACCAGAGCTGAAAAAAATCAAGCAAAGCACCAAGGGTAACCGCCAACAAGAATCAATGATGCTAATGGAGCTATACAAAGAGCGCGGTATCAGCCCGTTTGGCTCAATCGGTATCCTAGTCGTGCAACTTATAATCTTGATTGGCTTGTATTCTGGCCTAAACCGGCTGGTAGTTAACCCGCAGACCATTTTTGACTTTTCGTACAATGCCCTACACAGCCTGCCTGGGCTCAAGGCGATAGCTGGAAATATTGGTGATTTCGATGCAACTTTGCTGGGTTTTATTGATCTGACCCGACCAGCAATAAATAAGGCCGGCGGTTTTTATTATCCAGCCCTATTTCTGGTGCTGGCCAGTGCAGTTGCGCAGTATTATCAGAGCAAGCAGCTCATGCCTAATCCTAAAGACGGGCGGGGGCTTCGGTCAATCTTAAAGGAAGCCGGTACCGGCAAAAAAGCCGAACAAGCCGAGGTCAATGCGGCTGTTGGCAAAAGCACAAGATACTTGTTGCCGTTTGTGATTATTATATTTACTATCAACCTAGCTTCCGCGTTATCGCTATACTGGCTCACAACTGGCATCGTGGCCTATATTCAACAAGCTCGTATTTTGGGCCAGGATGAAACAGAGATGGAAAAACTAGCAGACGAAAAACCCATCATAGAGGGCGAAGTCGTTGAAAAGCCTAAAAAACCAAAATCAGACAAAAAGAAATCCTCCAACGGCAAAAAACGGAGGAAAAAATGAGCGATAACGAGCTCGAAAACACCGACTTAGCAGCTGATTCATCCCCAGCCGGTGATGTTATTGAAGACGTGGAAGAAGCCATCCAATATGCTAAAAAGTACCTAGAAGACCTGCTGTCTTTCTTTGGTCTAAATACCGATGTGTACGCCACAACAGAAGACAACGAAGTTATTGAGCTTAATGTCCCCAGCACGCATCTAAATGGCTTTTTAATCGGCCAACAGGGCGATACCATGCGTGCGCTTCAGTTCCTTGTATCTAGCGCCCTCAGAAGCAACCGTTACGCCCACACTAGAGTCAACGTGGATGTGGCAGATTATAAAAAGGCCAGGGCTGGGCAACTAGCCGAACGCGCCGAAGATTGGATCAAAAAAGTCCAGGATACCAAGGAGCCCATGGAGCTAAACCCCATGAATGCAGCCGATCGCCGCATAGTCCACAAAGTAGCCGGAGAAGCCGGCCTAACCACAGAATCAGTAGGCGAAGGTCGTGACCGCCACATAGTCCTAAAACCCTCAAAATAACAAACCCAGCCCCTACCAAACTTAAACTTACAACAAACAAACCTGCCTTACTACTGTACAAGGTTCAACCTTGTACAGTAAGTTCTTTAGAGTTGGCCAAAACATCTTTGATTTCTAAAAGTTCGTTTCTGTGGGGTATATATTCAGTTACAAATTTTTCATATTCGGCTATGTTCTTGAAAATACCCAATACCCTATCTGGCTTTACCCATTCTGCCTTGGCGTTATTAGTAAAGAACCGGTAACTAGAGTAGGGATACATCTTATAATCAGTACCCAAATCTATGGGGTTAAGGTGTATGTATCGGCTTACGTGCCACCAATATGCATCAGAATTAATACGGCTAGCCTTATAAACACCTTGGAATAAACTTCCAACCCGCTTATGGCGTTTATTAAAGTACATTGAGTAACCGGTTATGATCGAGCGCATTAGCTTGGTGATACCATCAGGCGAATGCTGAAACAACAAAAGATGGAAGTGGTTGGGCATGAGACAAAAACTAACCAGGTCAACTTTTTCTGCCAAACCTTCTCGCCTTAGGTTAAATCGTTGGGCTTCAGTGAGGAGGGAGGGGTCAAATTCATCTTTCTTAGATTTTTCTGAATCAGATAAAAGCGCATATTTTAGAAAACTCAGAAAAACAGCGTAATCACGTTCATCAGCAAAAATAATCCTCTTATCAACTCCGCGGTTATAGACATGATACATAGCATCAGCCTCAAACTGCTTAACTACATTCCTGCTAGGCATGCCTTAATCATACTGTACAAGGTTCAACCTTGTACAGTAGGGGTTATTTGGGGCGGCGTATGACCATTATTAATACTGACAAGGTTGCCAGGATTAGTAGTGCCACAGGTATTAAAAGCCATTTGTTGTATTCTTTTCTTGGCGTTTGGGTTGCCAGCTCAGTAATTTCCTGGTCATATGAAAGTGGCTTTTCTTCAGCCGTGGTGGTCGCGGCCGCAACCTCCTGCGGAGAGGCAGGTGAAGAAGTGTCTGTAAGCGGCGGCGGGAAGCTTCTGTGGGTTGCCACTACTAGCTGAATAGGGGTGCTTGATGCGGTTTCGCTAGATGGGTTAACTAGCTCTTCGTGGCCGGCTACGGTTTCTGGGTTGTTTTCTGGAGGTTTTGTGTCTTGGGGGTTATTGGTTGTGTCTGGCGGTGCAGTTGTTTGAGGGTTTTCAGTTGGGATCTGGGGGTCAGTAACCGGCAGGTTAACGGGAGTGTTGATTGGTGGCAAGGTAACTATTGGTGTTGGAGTTACTATCAGCGATGGTAAGTCCTCGTTTATGGGGGGCAAAGTAGGGGGAGTTATTGGGATGACTTCAACGTTAGGGGTATCATCAGATAGCTCAAGACTGGGTGGAGCTACAATTGGGGTCTGATCTATAAAACGGTCGCAGGCATCGTCCTGGTTGTCTTTGTCCGTGTCGATATTGCTAGGTTCAACCACTGTGCAGGAGTTGGCCGGGGTACCATTACTTACGTATACCGTTTTGTAGATGTCTACTTCTTCTCCGCTGGAGTTTTTGCCGTATAGATGTAGGGTGTGAAACCCAGTAGGGACAGAGTTGGGGATATTTGTGGTTATTGTCACGTTGCCCGAGGCATCTACCGGGAATTCACCAAGGTTAACAGGTGCGGAGTTGAGCACTGCTTTAACTGAGCTACCTACTTGGACTACGTCCGATAACCCTGTGTACTCGTATGCCCAGGTTTTGCCAAATTCCAGAATGTCCGCTTCATTGCCGGTATAGCTTTGAATAATGTGAACAGGGCGTGTAGGCGTGCTTTTGGGAGCATTCAGGATAGGGAGTGTGCTCTGGATGTCAGGAAGTATGATAGCGGAGTTTGGAGAGGGCATGGGCAGGCTTAGGTTGGCAGTTTTGTCCAGAATAGCAGTCTTGAGTAGATATTGGCCAAAGGCAGTTGGGTGGTAGCTCTCGTTAGCTATCGGGCCGTGGACAAAAGGGATATCCACGATATCGTTGCCATTGGTTAGGCCGTTGACGGCTACGTTCCAGCTATCGGTTTCGCATAGCCGGTGGCCGGCAAAAGCATTTTCCACATCAACGTAGGCAACTCCGATTTTGGTGGCCGCGATTTTAATGACAGAGTTTAGATAGCTAACCAAATCGTTGGCAAATTGGAGCTCTTGTTGATTGAGATGAACGTTTAGCGCGCAGTTGCCGCTTGGGTCACCAATTTGCGGGTAGCCAATGATGTAGATTTTTGCTCTGGGGTCGCCAGCACCTTTGATTTGACTGTACATATCGGTTAGCCGGTCAAACTGTTGGTTGATTTCTTGGACGATTTCTAACCGGTCTTCATACGTTTCATAGCAGGTGTCACTGCCTAGGCAGCGTTTTATTTTATCCGCGAAACCTATATCATTGCCGATTGTAGATATGGTTATGAGCTTGGGACTATGTTTTTCAAGAAACTCCTTTTGCCCCAAGTATCCTGAGCTAAAACTTTTCAAAACATTATCAATATTCCTATCTAGTCTTGTTTTCCCATCTTTAACCTGCCCCTCATACTCATCGTCCTTTCGAACTATATCATCAATAACAGCTCCGGAGCATGCCACCGATTCGTATTCCCCGTATCCTAAAGCACTTGAAATGAGGTAGGGATACGAGACTTGTGATAGGTGGCATTTGTTATCGTTTGTGTCTGTCAGGGCTTTGTAAGCGTAGGCACCCTCGCCAGCCGCGAAGGAATCGCCCAATGCCAAGTACTGGAAACCACTAGCTTGCTGCCCAGCGGCTACTAATACATGATGAGAAAATGGAGTTGGGGAACCAGGTTGAGTGCTGTTATAAAAATCCAATGTGTAATTGCTGCGGAACCTCACTGTAATCATGCTGGCAAAGCCGGGTATATTGCCTTTGATCAATTGGCGTAGATCGCGTGAGCTACACGCAACTGGCGCGGTAATCGAGTTAGGCACAGCGGCGCATGTAGACAGATCGTACAGTTTTAGTATGTCAAATACTTTGGAGGCCACGACTGCGTATTTGCCATCAGGGCTAATTGCTGTACGGAAAGATGGCCCTAATGAACCGGTGTTGACGGCTGCCCCAAACGGTAAAATTTCACGCGTTTTAGTATTTACCCTAATCATGCCAGTCGACGGAACATATATTACCAGCCAGTCGCCGTTGGCGGAGAAGCTCATAGACTCATAGGTAGCGGTGATAAGGTTGCCACTTCTGTCACGCAAGACTGTTGCTGCGGAAAGCGGTGGCAGCTTATGAGTAACCTCGCCATTGTTGATGGCAACACTGCTAATGTACATATCCAAGTTGTCAAAGAAGTAGAGATTTGAGCCATCAAAACCACCTCCACTCAGCACTAAACCAGTCGAGGAGCGAGGTATGGGCAAGAGTGTAGTCGAACCACCAACACTGCTCCTGACTGCGCCAGACACTGTGCTGCCTGGGCGTTGCAAAAAGCCACTGCTGGAAACTGCACCGTAGGCAGTATTGATTACGCAGCTGCTGTGGCTTTGCTTTGTCTGCGGTATCGGCACAAATCTTTGTGGGCGTGTTATTACATCTCGCTTTTCGCAAGGCTGATTGCCATTAGCTATAGCGGTGGGCAGATTAGCTTCTGTAACATCTGCCAATTTATCCAGGGTTGGAGCAGCTGTTGTTAACCATGGGGAAATCGTAGCTTCTGCTCTAACCAACTGGGAGTAGGCAAAAAACAACATAAAGCCTGTCAGCAGACATGCAACTTCTATAATCCAACTCCGCCGTAACTGTATAGGGCTCATATGCCACCTTTGGTAACTGTTAAGCTACACTTTATGGTCGAAAGCCTTAAAAAGCAAATTTAACTCAGCTTACTATACTGTGATTAGTCTTTTATGGGGTAAAGTTGGGAAAGTGATTTGCCTCCGCAAACAAGACCTAATTCAAAGTTTTCACCTTCAACCGTAAATTCTCTATCGGTTGCTGGATAGCTATAGCTGAACGAGCAGCTTGGCTCTGAGTCTAGACTAAAATCTTGGTAAAAAGTTTGCTCACCCTTTTGGGGTGACGATGATGTAAATGATGTTCCTCGTGCTGCACCAGAACCAATTCTCAATTCTTTATTGCTCAGTGTTGATAGTTGTGCCATAAGACTAGAGGCTGAATCTGCGGTTTTTGATCTAAAAAGTAAGTATGATCTAATGCTGCAAATAAGTGGCCCCTGGCTAGATTTCAGGTTTGCTCTACCGCAGGTTTTTTCTTTCTTGGTTTCGTCAGGTTTGCCGATGGTTTGTTCTATTTGGGCGGCTAGAGTGTCTAGGCTGGCTTCTGCCTTTTCAAACTGTTGTTTTTGGTTGCGTATTTGCATAGGGCGGACTATTAAAACATATGACAATACGCCTAGCGTGCTTATTGTCACTAATGGAAGTATCACATAGCGCAATATTTTCTGTTTTTTTGTTCGGGCCATAATGGTTATTGTAACCAGCAATGGAGGTATTTACCAGTAGAGCCACATACATCTGTTAAGGAATATGGTATAATATACTTCTATGTCACGATTTGATAGGTTAGCAATGGAACTTGCAGATATGCAGCAAGCTGAAAGCGCTCGGAAAGGTAAAATTAATGGCGGGGCAAAGGCTTTAAGCATGATTGCTTTGGGCCGAACCATTGGGATAGAGTGGCAAACAAAATTCATGAGAATATTTAGGGAGCATGTGCCGGAAACTGTTACGGCCCAAATGCGTAAAGATCCTGGAGTGGTACATGCTCCACCCTCTGGTATCAAAAAATTGCCTGGGTATAAGCTCTTGCATAGGCCATCAGGAGGATCAGATCGCGAAGCTTCGCTAAAGGCTGCTTTAGCATTGTTGTACAATACTGGCGTACTGGGCGAGGAGTCCAAAGAACCGTCTCCGCCCACATTCCTGAAATATCTGGAACTGAAAAAAATGGGCGATGGGACGTTTAATTTGCGGGCAAACTTTGCGGATGTACGGGCGCCCACCAAACCAGATGACCGTGGGCCGCGCTATTTAATGTTCGATGAACGGGCGGCTATATGGGAAGCTAACGGTGAAACCTCTATAGCGCCCACTCTCACACCTGGCACGGTTCCTATAGTTGGTGCCATACTGTGCAATTTAAGTATTAGGGAGGGGGATATTCACGACGTACCTATTGGACAACTGACTGCCGACCTGCTATCAACAGCCGTAATATTAAATCCGGTAGGAGTTGTACACACACAACCCTACACCAAGTTTTAGGCATTGTAGCTGAGCCCATGTGGTAAGATTTAAGAGGATGAAGCCTTTGATCGGCGTAATTGCTGGCGAGATACAGAACAAACACATACCCTGGTACCCAATTGCTTACGGCCAGCCACATACGTACACAGACGCTATTGTCAGTGCCGGCGGTTTGCCCGTCATAATTCCGCTTACAACTGATGAACAAGCCATAAAAGATATATACACCAAGCTGGATGGGCTGATGTTTGCTGGCGGGACAGATATTAACCCCAAGCTTTACGGCGAAAAGCCCAGACGTGGGAATATGAAAATTTCTGACATGCGCGATGACGTGGAATTGCTGCTGCTGAGTCTGGCACTAAAAGACCAAAAACCAGTCTTGGGGATTTGCCGGGGCATGCAGGTTATAAATGTAGCTTGTGGCGGCACGCTGTACCAGGATATTGCCCGGGATGTGCCACATGGGCAGGGCCACCGGGGGGCTAATGAAGTTAAAGACTTGGGGCATATCGCCCATGTATTGCGTATTGCGCCGGAATCTAAGCTGGCAGCCATGTTAAGTTCCGCAACCATCAAAGCCAATGCTAACCACCACCAAGCTGTCAAAACACTGGCAAGCAAGCTCCGGGCGACAGCCTGGTCAGAAGACGGCATGATAGAAGCGTTGGAACTGCCCGGCAAAGCGTTTGTGTGCGGTGTGCAATGCCATCCTGAAGCCCTGGAAGCGACGATTGAGCCATTATGGCAGAAGTTATTTGCGGCGTTTGTAGCTGCGGCCCAAACACGTTGAATAGTTAGCCTAATGGCATTGACACAAAAAATTCGAAGCTTATATTAAACCTTGCATGTTGAAAATCGGTAAAAAAAGGCTCCTTGAGCCTCCTAAAATTGTTGTCTGCGGTGGTGGAACCGGCAGCTTTACTTTGCTTCAGGACTTAAAGCGCATTACTCCGCACATAACTGCGCTGATTACTATGTGCGATGATGGGGGCTCAACTGGCAGGTTAAGGGACGAGCTGGGCGTATTGCCAGCCGGCGATGTGCGGCAATGCCTGGTGGCGCTAAGTAATGCGCCGGAAATACGGGATATTTTTGGCTATCGTTTTGGGGAGGGCTCGTTGGCGGGGCAGTCACTTGGCAACATCATATTGGCGGGGTTGGAGCTGCAGTATGATTTTAGAAAGGCCATTAAAGTCGCTAGCTCAGTCCTAAACATTACCGGGCAGGTTATACCTATTACCACAGACAAGCACACGCTTGTGCTGCATGACGGCAGGCGTACCATCCGGGGGCAATTTGAAATTGACCAAAGCGTCTTGCGTACGGCTGATCCCAAGCTTGAACTAGAGCCAGCGGCTGTGATGAATCCTGACGCAGCCGCCGCACTGGCAGCAGCCGATCTAATTGTGCTGGCCCCAGGCAGTTTGTATGGATCGCTGCTTTCGCTACTGGCAGTCAATGGTGTGCCAGAAGCAATACGCGCTGCCAAAGCCCCAAAAATTGTAGTTTCTAATCTGGTGACAAAACCCGGCCAGACTGATGGTTGGCATGCGGTGGACTATATTCATAGGTTTGAACGGGAGTTGGGCAAGGGCACTATAGACATGGTGCTGTATAACAACCGTCCACCCAGCACTTATTTATTAAAAAAATACGCTGCCGCTGGCGAGTTCCCGGTGGCTTTTGATGATGAAAGGTTCAAGGAGATTAAAGCCCGGTCAATAGGGGGTAATGTGGTTGCCGGCCACGTATTCCCGGCACCAGTCAACGACGTGGCCGTACGGCGAACATTCATCCGCCATGACGGTGCGGAAGTTGGCCGCCTTATAATGCAATACTGGCGAAAACTAAAACGCTAATCAGCGAGGACTTTTTGGTAGATTTCCAGGGTTTGTTCGGCCATGCGGCGCCAGGAGAATTTAGCAGCTTGGATGTGGCCGGCTTCTATTAAGTTTTGGCGGATATTTTTGTCTGACAAGACGATCTGAATCTTTTCTGCCATATCTTCAGTGTTATGCGGGTCGAAATATAGGGCAGCGTCTTCATATACCTCTGGCAGGCAAGTGGCATTGCTGCTGATAACAGGGCAGCCGTGCACCATAGCTTCCAGCCCAGGTAATCCAAAACCCTCGCTCAAGGAAGGGAACACATACATCTCGGCGTTTTCGTACAACCATTTGAGTTCTTCGTCTGGAATAAAGCCGGTAAATATAATTGAAGCCCGGGCGGGGGAGTCTTCCGCGAACTGTTCCAGCTTTTCATAGTAGTATTCCCTCTTCCCTACCAGAATCAAATTTAGTTCAGGATGCGCCGCATTAGCGATTTCAAAGGCTTTGATAAGCGTTTCCAGATTCTTGTGCGGGAAAGCGGCGCCCACATATAGCAAAAACCCTTGAGTTTTGAGCAATGAGTTTTGAGCAATGGCGGGCTCGACGGCTTTCACAAGCAGCGGCGGTTCGCTTGCGCAATATGTCGTAAAAGTTTTGCCAATCGTGAACGGATATTTTTTGGCCAAGGCATCTTTGACGTAGTTAGATATAGTAATAACTGCTTTTGATTTTTTATTGCTGCGGGCAAACAAAAAACGATAACCCAGCATCTTGAGCCAAAATATTGGCAGTGGTGTTTTGCCTGCACGGGTGAAGCTCAGCATGGTGAGATCTAGCGTAGATGTTACTACTTTGCCGGCATAAAAGACTGGTTGTTGGTTCATAGGAAAATGTATCAGATCGGGCTGTAACTTGCGCAGTTGACGCGGAAACTTAATTTGGTCCATAGGATTAAAAGAAAACTGGGCAAACCCACAGTCCTCACGGGCAAAGTTTTTGGCAACTGGCTGCCATGGGTCGTCAGGTTGAGCAAGGACGGTATAACGGTTTTCGTGATCAATTGCCTGCAAGTGCTCCACTAGACGGTCAACGTACCGGCCAGTGCTGGAACGGCGGATGCGCGCATCAATAACAATGTGGTTGCTCATACCGTACAATTATATAGACAATGATAACTTTACGCAGAATTCCGTACTACGGCATGATAGCTTTACTTGCCTACATGCCTTTCCATATTTTTTGGTCGCAGTGGCTGAGCCTGGCAACCGGGGGCTTAAGCGGGTGGAAAATAGCCAAAGACATCTTTGCTTTTTTGGTGCTAATAATCTCCCTTGGGCTGATGTCACGCCGCCAAAAGCCGCCCCTTTACGTAAAGCTGCTTTTACTGGCAATAACTTACGGCTTATTGCATCTGCTGGTTTATTCCCTTAACCGCGATACTACTTGGCAGGTTGCGGGGTTGGCGACCGTATATAATACCCGGCTGTTTTGGTTTTTGTTGATTGGCATGGCTGTGGCGTATCTGATGCCAAAACAAATTGACCAGACAAAACTAATGAAAATAGTATTGGTTGTTAGTACTATCGTGTGCGTGTTTGGGGTTGCCCAGTATTTATTGCCCAAAGATTTGCTGACGCATTTTGGGTATTCGGTGGAACGTGGGGTTAAGCCGATCTTCTTTATTGATGATAAGCCTGATTTGCCGCGTGTCATGTCAACGCTTCGTGATCCCAATTCTCTTGGCGCGTTTTTGTTAGTGCCGCTAACTATTATTACCCTTTTTCTATTGCAGAAATGGCAAAACAAAAATGCCAGGACGTTATTGTTGGGTCTGTTTGGTTTGCACATTTTGACGTTACTGCTGACCTTTTCCAGAGCGGCTTGGGCAGGCGCAATTATTGCCCTTAGCCTTGCTCTGGGGTTAAAGTTTAAGTCCCAAATCATTAAAACAACGCGTCGTTTTTGGCCATTCCTGGCGCTTGGCCTAGTAACTATTATTGCGGGGGCTTTCTTGCTCAGAGACCAGTACTTTATTCAGAATGTGATTTTTCATAGTGACGAAACAACTACCGCTCAACTGGATTCAAACGATCTGCATGTAGAGTTCATAAAAAAAGGTGTAGGAGGCATCCAGAACAAACCATTAGGGCATGGGCCAGGTACCGCCGGTATTGTTTCTATCCAAAACAAAAACGGGAGTTATTTGACCGAGAATTATTACGTTCAGATTGCCCATGAAGTTGGGATAGCAGGCCTAGTTTTGTTTATGGCTTTGTTGGCTATAGTGCTATGGACGCTTTACCGCAAAGAACCTGGCATATTGGAAGTTGCCCTACTGGCTACGTCGATAGCTTATGCTTTGATGGCATTGCTCATGCATCTTTGGACTAACGAGGCCGTAGCGGCACAATGGTGGTTACTGGCAGGTTTTTGCCTAGGCGCATCTACAATAACAAGATCCGGCAAGGTGCAAAAAGCCATGCAACCCGGTATAATTGCAGAACGAAAGCAAACTAAAAGGGGATTTAATGGCTAAAAGCGCTCTAGTCACAGGTATTACAGGTCAGGATGGTTCACACCTAGCAGAATTACTGCACCAAAAAGGTTACGAAGTATACGGAATCATGCGGGGGCAACAAAATCCGCGCCGGCGGCTGACAGAAGAACTGCTGCCCTTTGTCAAACTTATTGAAGCCGACCTTACAGATTTGTCCTCACTCATCAGAGCCATAGAAGTGTCTAAGCCGGATGAAGTGTATAACTTAGGTGCTGTTAGCCATGTTGGCTACTCTTTTAAAGACCCAATTCTGACGGCAGAAATCACCGGCAAGGGCGTGCTAAATATGCTGGAAGCGGTCCGGTTGAGCGGTGGTGAAAAAACAATCAGGTTTTACCAAGCATCCACTTCAGAAATGTTTGGCGGGCTCGATTATAACCGGCCAGAAAAAGGCTACAACGAAGAGTCTGCCTTTCACCCGCGCAGCCCCTACGGTGTTGCCAAACTATACGGACACTGGATTACCGTTAACTACCGTGAAAGCTATGACATGTTTGCCTGCAGCGGCATATTGTTTAACCACGAGGGTCCGCGCCGCGGCTTGGAATTTGTGACACGTAAAATCAGCAACTCTGTTGCCCGAATCAAGCTGGGTAAGCAGAAAGAAATTGTCCTAGGCAGCCTAGATCCCAAGCGGGACTGGGGCTACGCCGGAGACTATGTAGAGGGTATGTGGCGGATGCTGCAGCAGGACAAGCCGGAGGATTATGTCTTGGCAACTGGCGAAACGCATTCTATACAGGAATTTCTGAATCTTGCTTTCAAAGAAATCGGCATAGATAATTGGAAGCCGTACGTCCGCCAAGACCCCGAGTTCATGCGCCCCGCAGAAGTAGATCTACTTCTAGGCGATCCAACCAAAGCCGAACAAAAACTAGGCTGGGAGCGCCAAGTTGACTTCCCAGGCCTAGTCAAAATGATGGTAGAAAACGACCTCGGCCTAGAAGCTCCCAGCAAAGACTAAAAAGGCTTAATTATTTTAGAAACTTTATTGATTTAGCGATCTCTTGAAAGTAAGGGATATTTTTAGATTCATCGAATTCAGTTACTCCTGCCAGACCTGCTGCTTGCTTTAATCTAAAGTCCACCTTAACTGTTATGCCGCCATGATTAATTAAATAGAATTGGTCAGCGTAGCCAGCTTTCTCGATTTGGTAGAATGATGCGCTGTAGCCGTTAATAGTTAAGTCTTGGCTTGGATACGGTTCAGTGTCAGGGCTGACGCCCAGCTCTGCATTTGTGAGGCGCTGTTTAAGGTCCTGTAGAGACCCCTTTAATGCAGACACACTCACGCCATTCTTATTCATTAAACCTAAGGGGCTATTGATATTAAGAGTTGATGCGTCAGGCGGCACAATTCTGATGCCTTTAATTTCATCCACAGGTGGGGCAAAGCCGGCACTCTGCTCTGGTAATTCTGCAATTGCCCAAGTGGCCGGGTAAGCTACACTGTAGTTACCGCTGCTGTCAGTGAAAGTTTTAGTTTCATATTTTGGAGCGCTTGGCAAATTGGTTTGACTGGGGGCATCTGTAACAGAAGTATTAGAAGTAGACTTTGTGGCGTGTGTAGACCTATATACATACCAGCTGACTAGTCCTAACATCCCAAGAATAATTATTATTAGCAAACCCTCTATAGCACTAAAGCCAGACTCTTTTTTATGCATCTTAGACTCCTGATTATCGATTATATAGTTTGGATTACGAAATCACTAATTGTTTGCTTAATTGATATAGTGGGCTGCTAGCCGGTTTGGTTATGCAAGCGCTGGCTGCTGCCGTATAAATCCTTGGGGTTACTTGGCCAGATCAGGAGAGGGCATAGATGATTGGAAGCCATACGTCCGCCAAGACCCCGAGTTCATGCGCCCCGCAGAAGTAGATCTACTTCTAGGCGATCCAACCAAAGCCGAACAAAAACTAGGCTGGAAGCGCCAAGTCGACTTCCCAGGCTTAGTCAAAATGATGGTAGAAAACGACCTTAAACTCGAAGCTTAAGATAAACTAGCGAGCTGAAGTTAGCTATGGGTTTCGAACGGTGAATTCCCAGTATTGGCCCACATCATTTAACCACGCTTTGCTCTCAAGTGTCAGATTAAAGTATTCTCGCAATACTGCATCACCAGGACCGCCATAAGGAATTCTTCCCCAGAAGCCAAAAGTACCAATTTGGCCAGGCTCCACGCGAGTTTCCGTAAGCGCAGCGGCTCGATTACAGTGAGTACTATTTACCCATGTAGGATCGCATAACCAACTATATTTATCCTGAGGTCTATTTGTTGCCAGCCGTGTAGGATTCGGACCATCCCGTAGCCATGGTTGGTTACCAGTATTTTCTCCCTTAAGCTGGAAATATACTCGTTGGCCTGCCCGGACATTATTTATATCTACCGGCACACTAGTGGTTTGGTCTGTATAGATGCCCTGAGTTTGCCATTCCCAGGCGTAAAACGGCGGCGGGACTATAAAGTCGAAGTAGATGCCTCTATTGCGCAAGAACCATGTGCGGTTAGCGGATAATAAATGGAACTGCTCTCTATATGTTTGGCTTTGCATGGGAGCCCGTACTTGGAATTGAAAGCGAGCTATTTCTCCGGGTGCAATAGTGTTCGTAGGCTGTAATGTCCGTACGCCATTCGCATCAGTCAGAACCTTATTCTTAAATGTGGATGGACGGTCACAATTCGAACCTAGCCATGAACTGTCGCAAAACAGGCTTGCCCGATCACGTGGCGCATCGGTACCCAGCATAATTGCTCCAAAACCATTATTATTCCATGTCTCAGTGCCATTATTTTGTATATCTATAAAGGCGGTTCCAGTGGTACCAGGCCATATAAGTACTTGCGATCTCTGGATATCATTGAACCCTTGGCCCTTATAGACAGTGTCCAGATGTTCCATGCTGTTATAGGTAGGATAGTACGTGCTTGCCAAATTTCGTACTTCTTGCAAGCGGTCATAAAGTTTCTGCCCAGGGCAAGACGTGCTGTTGACGTCTCTATGGCCAATTAAATGTTGCCCAAACCAGCTGCTGCCCGCCGGATTAAAATCATAAGGAGCAGCCTTGAATGCGGCTAGACGGGCAACAGAGTAAAAAACATCATTTGATGGGTCCGATGAAGTGAAGTTACCTATTACGGCGATACCACTAGTTCCACGATTGTGCTCGTAAGCGTGCGCACCTACTACCTCCCCCTTTAGACGCGCCGCTTCTGCGTAATCGTAAAAACGTCCTTGGAACATATTGCCCCTGGAATCAACCACGTAGTTATAGCCAATGTCACCCCAGCCGTTAGTGTATGTGTGAAACTGCCAAATAGAACGCATGGCAGCAAATGAATCAGGAGTAAATGTTGTGGCGGTGTGGTGAATTGTTACTCTGTGGAGTGGTTCATATTCTGGGTCCCAGGCTGGAGAGTTATATGGCTCTGGGCTACCCCACTGTGCCCGGTTATATATATACGGACTGTCGGATTTAGCTTGAGTACTGCCCGAACCTAAATATTTATGAACTTTTTGCAGTAGACTTTGTTTATTTTGTTCGTTTAGTGATGGTCCTTGGGTAGTGTCTATAAGCTCAATCGAGGTGCTATCTAGATTGATCTCAGGCGACGGTTGCTGGGCCTTTCCTTCTAAAACAAAACGGTACTGTATACCCTTAATAACGTCTGCTAGCACCAACGCATTATGCGGTGCCTCTGTGCCATCTTTACGATCTTCTGGGCTTGGCGCGTCCACCCAATCTGACCATTCTTTGCCATTGAAAGTTCTGAACTGGACTAAGGCATAAGAAGTAGAGTGACTTTCTGAATCTGTTTGAGCAGGGGGTGTAATCTGATCCCATTTAAGAACAGCCGAGTTTGCTGTTTCAGATTGAGTCACGATTTCTTTGGATTCAAATACAAGCTTAGACTCAGTTTGTATAGTTTTGGGTTCAGGCCTAATGTTCTCGCCTTCAGCAATACGCCCGTTGTCTGAAACGTTATTTAGCGTGCTTGTTTTAATTTCAACAGGAACTGGCTTGGGTTTATTATTGCCAGCAAACATACCAAAGAGCACGATGCAGAGTGCTAAAAAAAGGACTAGGTATAATTTCTTTACTCTAAACAGAAGTAGTACTCCTAACTACAACCATGATAAAAACCCTAAGGGTTCTTACATTATAATGCTTAAGTAAGTATTGCAAATGACATATCTGACATACATTATGTTTGGCGTTAGCTAAGTTTTTTCCAGGCTACAAAATCCTGAACTGTTTTTCCAAAAGGAATCATAGGTTTCCAGCCTGTTTCTTTGTTGATACGTTCATTGCTGCCATAAAGCTCTGGGGCGTCAGAGGGGCGGAACAGGCTTTCGTCTACTATTGTTTCCACATTAGGCTGTTCTAGGGCTGACTTTAGTGCTCCCAGTACTTCTTCTCCTGAACGGGCGACACCGCTGCAAATATTGTAGGTAGTGCTAACCAAATTATCTGCCATCATTAGGGCTACATAAGCTTTGGTAACATCGCGCACATCTGTATAGTCACGTTTAGTGGTAAGTTTGCCCACACGCAAAGGTTGCCCGGAAGCTATTGATGAGCTAATTTTGGCGTACAGATCTGGTAGCAAAAATCCTTCACCTTGTCCGGGGCCAATATGATTAAGTGGCCGTGCGACGATGCAATCAAGCCCTTTAGAACGGTAATCTTTTGCAACGTCTTCCATAGCCAGTTTGCTGGCGGTATAAGGCGAGGAGCTAGGATTGACTTTTGAGATTTCCGTTAAAGGCATTTGTTGGTTGGAGTCATATACGGCGCCACTACTTACTGCCACAATACGAATATTACTTTCCAGACCACGTGCTAGAATTTCCTCGCATATAACAGAAAGAACCGCAGTATTAATCCTCATATATAAGTCAGGGTTATCAAAAGACGGGCCTACTGCCGCCAGACCGGCTAGATTTATTATGCCCGCAATTTCACCTAAAGGTAGCTTCTGAACATCAGCCTTTTCGGTTAGTTCACATACAAAATACTGTTCCAGTAACTCTTTTATCTCAACTGATACTTCAGGCTCGCGCCCCGCTCCCACAACAGAAAAGCCCTGAGATTTTAATTCACGCACCAAGTGGTGTCCAACAAATCCATTAACTCCGGTCACTAGAATTTTAGCCATCTTTTTAGATTACACCACAGGGACATAAAGCCGAAGTGTAAACTTTACTAGATTCGGAACCATTACATTCCCTTTGCGAAGTGTGACATATGCCACTAATTGGCGAAGCCGCTCGAGCAATATGTGCAGTAGCCAAGATATTATCGCTCGAAACATTGTAATTAGAGAATACATAGGCTTACAATAGTCGGAGTAAAAGCCTAAACAATGTCACTCTATAGAACAATAAAGTTTTTAATAATCAGTGCCCTTTTCATTACAGGGCTCAATACTATATATCTTCCCAAGGTTAGTGCACTTTCTGCAGTTCAGCTCTTAGCTTCGAATCGTCCGCAGAGTGGTACGAATGGTCTTACGCCTTTAAGCTACCCCCAATTTTATAACAATAATGTTTTATTCAGCACCTACTCTCCAAATTCATTAAGGTCTTACTGGAATATCATATACCCTGATGGAGCTGGTGGTTATAGCTTTGGAGAACCAGCCTTAACAGGAGACTATGTAGCTAACCCATCAAGTGCTGTTAATGAGTCTGGATATTCGGCAGCTGATTTAAATGGTGACGGAACAGAGGATTTGGGTCTATCTCTTTTTCATAAAGCAGGTGACGATCCAAGAAGCTACAAAACAGCAATAGAATACTCTTCTGGCGATAAATACTTAACACCGTATGGTGACAGTGAATACTGTAACCCCGGAAATTCTGGGGCGTCAAAGATGCGCTCACCAGCAATAGCCGATATTGACCATGATGGTCAACCGGATGTGCTTGGAGGAGCAGGCTGTAACTTATACCGAATGAATAAAAGCGGAGCATTAGCACAAACTATCTCAGCCTACTCAATCGTACCTTATAGCGATAGTCATTTTTTGCATAATTCCGTTATTGCCGATTACAGTGGTGATGGTTTTTCTGACGTAATGACAATTGGCCAGTTCAGAGTAACGAGTGGTAGTAGTGATCAATACTATGTAGTCACCCTTAACTATAACGGATCCATATTATGGCAAGCTTCTCTTGGTACGGAAACACCTGCACAACCTTTGGCTGCTGATGTTGATGGTGATGGTACTGATGAGTTGGTCGTCTGTACAAATCAAAAACTACGAGTTTTTAATTATAATGGCACCATAAAATGGCAAAGCAATACACCATGTTACTCTTTGATTGTAAGTAATATGGATGCAGACCCTGAACTCGAAATTATTTATCACACCAACAGTGTTAACCCTTCGGATGCAACTATAGGCATTGTTAATGGTAGTAACGGCACAGTCTTAGCGGGATATCCTTTTATAATAAGCAATACTGTTATACGTTCGAGCATGATAAGCGTAAAGTTGTCTGGTTCTCATACAAGCAATGATATTTTGGTACCTACTTCTAAAGGTCTCAAAGCTTACCGTGGGTCTGATCACCAAGAGCTATGGACCATAAACTCCGGCGAATCATGCGAGTATGCCGGCATATGGTTTGCTGACGGCGAAATGGTGCTTGCTTACCAAGGCAGTAACCTTGTGGATAATTTTGTGACCGAACTTTATCGGCTCACAGATGGCGGGGTTAGCTTAGATGAGACTATTCAGCTAGATATATACCCCATGCCGGGGACTACCCCTCAGCAAACTTTTAACTTCAATGGTGCTCCTCTTTCCCAAGCGGATGGAGGCTATGTTTTAGCAGCCGCGGATGGAGGCATCTTTCCATTTGGTGATGCCGGGGGATACGGTTCAACCGGAAACATTAAGCTTACCAAGCCCATGGTGGGGGTTTCAGCGACTCCAACTCGGGAGGGTTATTGGCTCGTAGCAGCCGATGGCGGAATCTTCCCATTCGGGGACGCCCCAGGCAAGGGCTCAACTGGAAATATTAATTTGGCCAAACCCATGGTTGGAATGGCAAGCACACTTAATGGCCAAGGCTATTGGCTGGTTGCCGCTGATGGGGGCATCTTCCCATTCGGTAATGCCGGAGGGTATGGATCTACTGGCAACATTCGTCTAGCTCAGCCGGTAGTTGGGATGGAGCGAACAGTTTCAGGTAACGGTTACTGGTTAGTAGCAGCCGATGGCGGAATCTTCCCGTTCGGTGACGCCGTAGGCTATGGCTCCACGGGCAATATTAAGTTACGTTCGCCAGTTGTTGGAATGGCGCGGACAGCCTCAGGTAACGGTTACTGGTTAGTAGCAGCCGATGGCGGAATCTTCCCGTTCGGTGACGCAGTTGGCTACGGTTCGGCAGGTAATTTATCATTGGCACGTCCTATTGTTGGCATGGCCAAGACCGCCTTAGGCAACGGCTATTGGTTAGTTGGTGCCGATGGGGGGATTTTCACCTATGGTGACGCTAGGTATTATGGTTCGACTGGAGATTTACAGTTAAGCCAGCCAATGGTCGGTATCGCAAACTGATGCAACTTTAATACTCAACTTGGGTTAATAACTGCAGAAATGTAGCTATCCTATATAATAATGTCTATGCTTTTTAGACAAACTTTGAGAAAAATTCTGTTTTTGGTTATTTTGATGGCTCCTAGCTATACGTTTCTATTCATTAATAGTCCCGCTAAAGCCTTTGCTACGCCACAACTTGTGTGGACCAAAGAATTTCCCAATAATCCGTTTACCTATTCTTCTCCAATCCCCATGCAATCAAACGGTGGCTCGTTGGATATTGTGCTGGGCTCCGCAGTACCTTATGGCAATAGTTTGACACCAAGTGATGCGCGTATATTTAATGGTGATGATGGCTGGACACTGGAGACGCTTAGTGCGCCAACCAATAGCGTGTCTGTTGGTGATGTTGACCAGGATGGTAATGATGATATTTTCCTTGGGGCTGGTGGCTCAGAAGTAGAATGCCAAGGGGACGGCGGTTTGTACTCATTTGCAGCCTGGGGCCCGTGGCGTTTTAGCCCAAGGATTCTCCCAGACGATGCTCCTTTTGAGGGTAGTCAGTGTGGCCGACCCTCAGTGTTTGCTTCACCCGCACTTGGAGATGTGAACAAAGACGGTGTTGCCGATGCCAGTTTTGGCGTGCTTGGGCTAAGGGCGTGGTCACTTAATGCCAGCAATGGCGGGACGAACTATAACTGGCCGCTTTATTGGGATGACACAATATATGGTTCTCCGGCACTGGCTGATATTACTGGTGATGGCCAGACAGAAATAATTATGCCAGGGGATTCATCACCAGGGCCCCCTGTTGATCACCGTGGTGGTATGGTGCGGGCACTTACCGGCAAAAACCAACAGCTATGGGCATTCCACACCAACGAGATTGTGCGTTCATCGCCCAGTATCGGAGATATTACTGGAGATGGTGATATAGAAATTGTGTTTGGTACCGGAAATTACTGGGCAAGACAACCCGGTGGTGCTACGGATTGCTCAAAAATCTTTGCGGTTAGGCGGAATGGAACTTTAATATGGTCTAAGGACATTGGCGCGCAAACCATGGCGTCGCCAACTATGGCGGACTTTAATGGTGATGGCCGGCTTGATGTGGCAATAGGTGGTTGGCAACGGCCTTGTAATCCTCCCGCAGACACCAATGACGGACGAGTATGGATTTTGGATGGAGTAACAGGAGAACCTCTGCCTGGTTATCCTCGGGCTTCAGGAGGATCATTAGTTATTGGTCAGATTGTAACCGCGGATGTAAATAACGATGGCGGCCAAGATGCCCTAGTCCCCACGGCTAATGGCATTCATATTTTTGATGGCAAAAATGGCAACGAGCTATACACCCTGAGTTATGGAGGTGACGGAGTAGTATTTAGAAATTCTCCTCTGGTTACAGATCTGGATAGCGATGGCCTGATTGATATTGTGGTTGCGGGTGAAAAGCCTTCAGGGCATATAGGGGTTTTGCGTCGTTACGAGTTTGAGGCTGCGGACAATGCCGTTCTGGGAGCAAAAGGCTGGCATATGAACCGCAAGGACCCCAGACAGACAGGATCATGGGCAGCGACAGACCTGCTGGATGGTCCAACAGGTGAAGCGGGTAAAGGATATTGGATGGTAGCAAGTGACGGTGGTATCTTCCCATTCGGAGAAGCCAGGGGTTACGGTTCAACCGGCAATATCCGCTTGAACCAGCCTATGGTAGGAATGGCCAGTACTCCTAACGGTGGAGGGTATTGGCTTGTCGCAGCAGACGGTGGCATCTTCCCATTTGGAAATGCAAAAGGCGGCTTAGGCTCAACCGGGAATGTGAGACTCTTTAAACCTATTGTAGGCATGGAAGCATCTCCTAGTGGCAACGGTTACTGGCTAGTCGCAGCCGATGGCGGTATCTTCCCATTTGGTGACGCAGTCGGAAGAGGCTCAACAGGTAATATTAATCTTAGGCAACCGGTAGTTGGTATGGCACGTACTGCGTCAGGCAACGGTTACTGGTTAGTTGCCGCTGATGGAGGCATATTCCCCTTTGGTGACGCAGTTGGCTACGGTTCTACGGGTAATATTAATCTTGCTAAACCTATTGTAGGCATGGAGCGTACCGCCAGTGGCAACGGTTACTGGTTAGTTGCCGCTGATGGAGGCATATTCCCCTTTGGTGACGCAGTAGGATATGGCTCGGCTGGGAACTTACCACTCGTTCAGCCCATTAAAGGCATGGCCAGATTCCCAACCGGCGGTTACACCATGGCTGCAGCCGATGGCGGTAGCTTCAGCTACGGAGCTATTAACTACGGTTCATTAGGTGGCTTACCTCTATTCCAGCCAATTGTCGGCATTGCAGCCGTTGGCGGCAATTAAATTATTTTTTGTATACTATAAATTATGAAAACTAAAACATATCAACAAGGCTTTGGGGTATTAGCAGTCATCCTTGCTCTAGTTTTAATAATTGCTGTTGCTGGAACGGGTTGGATGGTCTGGCGAAGCCGGTACCAAAGCAGGCAGGCTATACCCAACACTTCGCAGGGAGTAGCAAATTCAGAGACAATAGCACAACAACCCAACCAAACTGCTCAAATTCAACAACTGGAAATTACTGAATGGGGCGTAAAAATGGATGTCATTGGTTTATCAGGAAAACCTACGTATAAAATTACCACTAACAGCATATATGGGGGCTCAAACGCTTTCCTGTCCACAAGCAGGCTCGATAGTTCGTTAGCTTGCCAAAAATACTATGGTCCCAGCACTCTTTCTTTTCAGAACATTCAACGTTTCACTGCTGATGAACAGATACCTGTCAACGGTGGCTACACCCTAGTTAGCTTCGAGGAGGCAGCCAAAAGTAACCCGCAAGAATTCAAGGTTATTGATGGTTATGGCTACTTGTTCAGGCATGGCAACGGGATGCCTTGTGACGACGACAAAGACAATGCTACCTTCAACGTATTTAATACATCCTTTGATAGCTTGCAATCAAATAAATAGCGCCGTACAGTCTTAGCCCTAAATCACCTTTGCTCTATCTGTTCAAAAGAGTTAAAATAGTACAAATATGGAGCAACTAAAACAGAGGTATTCCTACGCAGTAATCCTGCTGAAAGAACTTGTCAAAACTGATTTCAAATTACGCTATCAAGGCTCAGTACTTGGCTATTTGTGGTCATTGCTCAGGCCGCTAGCACTTTTTCTCATTTTGTATATAGTTTTTGCCAAATTTCTGAAAATCGGTGAGGCCATACCCGACTACCCAGTTTATTTGCTCCTGGGTATTGTGTTGTGGAGTTATTTCACAGAAGTTACCAGCAGTAGTGTTGGCTCTATCGTAGGGCGCGGCGACCTGCTGAGGAAGCTTAACTTCCCCAAATATGTCATTGTCTTGTCAGGCTCTTTTTCTGCCCTTATCAACCTTGGTATCAACACACTGGTTATAGGGTTTTTTATGGTTATAAGCAAGGTGGAGGTTTCCCCGCTCGCCATATTAGTCCCCCTACTACTTATAGAACTTTTTGTGCTTGCACTTGCCTTGGCATTTTTCTTGAGCGCCTTGTACGTTCGATTTCGCGATATTGCCCATATTTGGGAAGTAGTGATACAAGGAGCTTTTTATGCGACGCCTATTTTATACCCGCTTTCACTGGTGCCACCAAAAGCAGCCAAAATATTAATGCTTAATCCCATGGCGCAAATTATCCAGGACATGCGTTATCTAGTCGTGACGCAGCAGACAACAACCATAGATGATTTGTATGGCACGCATTTTATACGAGTGATGCCGGTAGGAATAATTATCATAATTCTTGTATTGTCCACTTCGTTTTTTAGACGCCGTTCAAAGTATTTTGCGGAGGAGCTCTAGATGAAACAAGCAGATGAGTTTGCCGTTAGGGTCAACCACGTTTCCAAAGACTTCAAATTACCCCACGAAAATATTTCTACGGTGAAAGGGCTATTTACCAATAAACTATTTCGGAAAAACCGACATGGCTATAAGGTTCAACACGCCCTACAAGACATTTCATTTGAAGTAAAAAAAGGTGAATTCTTTGGCATTGTTGGGCGCAATGGCAGTGGCAAAAGCACGCTCCTCAAAATGCTTGCAGGCGTCTACCAACCAAACTCAGGTAGGATTACGACAGTCGGGAAACTGGTGCCATTCATTGAGCTAGGTGTTGGCTTTAATCCGGAACTGACCGGGCGGGAAAATGTCTATCTGAACGGCGCATTAATGGGTTTTACAAAAAAGCAAATAGACGGGCAATATGATCATATTGTTGCCTTTGCAGAGCTGAAAGATTTTATGGACCAAAAGCTCAAGAACTATTCCTCTGGTATGCAAGTCCGCCTGGCTTTTTCTGTAGCAACCACGGCCAAGGCCGACATACTATTGATTGATGAAGTTCTTGCAGTTGGTGATGCAGACTTCCAACGAAAGTGTTTTGATTATTTCAAAAAATTGAAAGGCAGTGAGACAACGGTTATATTTGTGACCCATGATATGAACGCCGTCAGGGAATACTGTGATGGGGCAGCCTTAATCGAAAAAAGCCATCTTGTAACCATTGGCACAGCAGCAAAAGTTGCCGGTGAGTACTCCAAGCTTTTTTTGGCTAAAGATGACGAGGGCAAACAAAAACTATCAGAAAATGGAAAGAAAAAGCTGGAGCGCTGGGGAGATGCTTCAGCAGAGATTTTATCCCCAAAGATTATCAAAACGGATAAAGATAAACTTCGCCTGGAGTTCATACTAAAAGCAAAACAAGATATCCAAGATCCAATAGTCGGATACTATTTTACTGATAGCTTGGATAAACAAATATGCGGGACTAATACTCAGATACTGGGCAGTTTCATAGGGCCTTACGTGAAAGGAAAGGAGTATAAAATAACATTCGACATGATTAATGTTTTTAACGACGGTGACTACAAGGTCACCATAGCGGCGCTCAGAAACAATGGGTCAGTAATTGCTGATTGGTGGGTTGATGCGGCGGAGTTAACCATAAAAAAAGCTCAACATATTCCTTATGTGATCGACCTGCCTGTTGAGTTTAGCTGGGAGGTTCATAGTTGAAAAAGCGTATTAAAAAACTCATAACTCCGCTAGTTTCCAGGAGAAAAAATGTTACGGAGGAGAAACACTATGAACCATGGGTAAGCCTTTTGGTTAACCACCCAAGCGGGATTGGGAAAGATTCAGCATTTCGAATACACATGACAACTTCGTGCCGTGATAGTGACCACATACCTAAAGTAAAAAATGCCGGCAAAATAATCACCGTAGATGGAAATGAATACCAGATTATGCATAACGGGCTATTGGTAGAACATGGTGGGTACTTTGGTGACTGGATGTCCGAAACAATCACTACGCTGAAAGGCCACCACGAACCTCAAGAAGAAAAGGTATTTTACGAACTTCTAAAACTTCTACCAGCAAAAGCCACCATGATAGAGCTGGGGTCTTACTGGGCTTACTATTCCATGTGGTTTAACAAAGAAATAAAAAGGAGCACAAACTACTGCTGCGAACCAGACCCTAAGAACCTTGCCCTCGGGCAAAGGAACGTAAAGATAAATAAATTGGAAAATATTACTTTCATTAACGCCGCTGCGGGTAAGGAAGACGGCAAAATTATAAGCTTTAAGCCTCAAGAGGGTGATTTTGAACCCGTTGACGTGGCAATCAGGTCTGTTGACGGTATTGTTGCTGAATACAAAATCCCAAGGCTCGATATAATCCACATGGATATCCAGGGTGTCGAGCTAGATACCATAGAAGGCGCTGAACAGTCTATTAAACAAGGTAAGGTTCGGTTCCTCATAGTCTCAACACACCACTACCTTATTTCTAACGATGTTTTGACGCACGAAAAATGTATAGAAAAAATCAAAGAATTAGGCGGGCACATCATTGTTGAGCATGCGATTCATGAGTCTTTTAGTGGTGATGGCTTGGTTGTAGCATCTTTCTTTGAAGAAGACAAAGGCTTTCATCTAGACGTCAGCGAAAACCGGATGCAAGACAGCTTATTTAGGTCTTACAACAAGGATATGTCAATCTTGATTGCCGCTTACGAAGAGTTGCGGGAAAAAGCCAATGGAAGTTCGTAAAGTTTTCATCGAAGTGTCATGTCTCACAGAAGCGCACATTAGTGGCATTGGGCATATGACTTTGGAGCTCATCAGGGCGCTCGAAAAACACCCTGATAACCAAAAAAAATTTGAAATTATTCTAACCGTAGCGTGGGACAGAAAAAAAAGTCTTAAGCGTTGGGGGTTTCAGGCAGTCCGCTACAAATCCATCCCAATCCCTATGCGGCTTTTTAATATCATATGGAAGTTTGATCTTTTGCCCCCAGTGGACATTTGGGTTGGCAAGGGGATATACATCTTCCCTAATTATAAAAACTGGCGGTTGATGTTTTCCAAATCCATGACGTTTGTTTGTGATATTAGTTATCTGCTATATCCACAATTTGTTAGCCCAAAAAACCAAAAATTCCTGGCAAAAAACATCAATAAATGGGTAAAAAGAACTGATAAAGTCCTGGCTATTTCCAAGAACTCTCAAACAGAGATAATTGAGAACTTGGTGGTTGATCCGGCAAAAACCTTATTAGTGCCGTGTGGCGTTGACACAAGTATCTTTTACAAGCGTGCCGAGGACAAAGTTGCCCAACTTAAAAAAAGCCTAGGCATAAGCAAAAAATATATTTTGTATCTTGGTAATATAGAACCCCGTAAAAATATTTCCCGGCTTATTGCTGCTTACAAACTGTTGCCCGAGAATCTGCGCAGTCAATACAGCCTGCTGTTAGTGGGCGGCGGTGGTTGGCTGAACGAGCCTATATTAGAGGAAATAGCTGCCGCGCAAGCTGAGGGCTATGACATTATCAAACCTGATAAATATGTCGCAGACAAGGACCTGCCCGCTTTACATAGTGGAGCTACGCTACTCGTACATCCGGCATTATATGAAGGTTTTGGTTTATCCCCACTCCAGGCTATGGCATGTGGGACACCGGTAATCGTCGCTAACAACTCTGCTTTACCAGAGGTTGTGGGTGATGCTGCGCTCTTGGTGGATGCAGACAGTGAACAGGACATTTCTGATAAAATAAGAAAACTTCTCGAAGATTTTTGGCTTCGCAAAGAGTTATCCGATAAAGGAAAGCAGCAGGCGCGGAAATATACATGGGATGCATCTGCCCAACTGCTTGTTGATGAACTGGGTATAAAATAATGAACGCAGAGCACAAAATAATATCGTTTGCACAAAACAGGGAAGATGTGATTCTCGCAGCCTTTTTCCCGGATATTGAGCATGGTTTTTATGTGGATATTGGCGCCCATCACCCAACTGAGGATTCTGTTACAAAATACTTTTATAATCGCGGATGGCGTGGTATCAATGTTGAGCCCAACAAAGAAATGTACCGTTTGCTTTCTGAGGAAAGGCTTGACGACACGAATGTCAATGTTGGTATTGCCGACAAACAAGGAACATTAAAACTTCGGGTATATGAAGAGGGTGACGGCTTGTCGACATTCTCTGAAGAAATGAAAAAAGAATATAGTACAAAGAGTAATGCAGTAACCACTAAATTCCATGACGACGTAGTTGAAGTCATTACGCTTCAAGAGCTCTTTGAAAAACACAAGCCATACATAATACATTTTCTTAAAATTGACATAGAAGGCTACGAATACAATGCATTACGAGGAAACGACTGGGTTAAATATCGCCCGGAGGTGATTTGCATTGAAGCCAATCATGTCGTTCATGACTGGCGGCCCATCCTTACCAAAGCTGGCTATGAGCTAATTTTTTTTGATGGTTTGAACGAGTATTACTCATCATCCAAGCACAGAACTGCAGCCTTTTCTTATGTCAAGTTTGCTCTTGGCGAGAACGTTATCTTTTATAAAGATCATGAACAGATCATGACCTACAAAAACACTGTCAGAAGTCTGAAGCAGGATATCGGCTTACAAGAAGCCCGAGAGTTTGAACTAAGGCGCGAAATTGTTCATCGTGATGCTTTATTGGCGGAGACCAAACGGTTCCGTATTGCGTTTAAAAACTTAACCCAGGCAGTCGATAAAATTTTCATGATTCAGATTAGTCGTTTTAGTCATCCCAAACGCAAACACGCTAGCCGAAACATAGAAATTGACACAGATATAGCAAAACTTTCCGACGAAGAATTGCTCATAACCGCTCGGAAAGTTGACCTACAAAATTATTATACTTTCGGTAAAGCCAGCGGTTCGTTCAAGGGTCAGTATGCGTACAATACCGTGCTGTTTAGCTACAAGCTTGCCAAAAAGGCCATCAAACTACCACTCAAATTTGGCTTTCGGACTTTACAAACATTAAGACGGATGGGGAGAAAACGTGGCTAAGTCATCTGAGCATGTATTAATAATAGATTGTCAGTTATTTCAGACTGATGCCTGGCATCGCGGCATGGGCAAATACTCGCTGAGTTTTTTGACTGCTGTGTTTCGCAATCAGAAGATTGAAAAATACCAGCGAGTCGTGTTTGTCTTTAACAAAAATTTGGCAATGCCTGATGATTGCAAAGCAGCCCTAAAAGAGATTTGCAAAACTGGGGAGTTCTCTTATTTGCCACTGGCTGACGTTCACAACAAACGAATTACACGCTACTTACAGCACAATAAAGATCTAATAAGTCAGTATCTTGAAAAAACATTCAATAACAACACTAATATTGACTACCTTGTACTATCTTTATTTTTGGGCGAAGCCACGTGTGTTGTGTTTCCAAAAAATACCCGTAATATTCTATTATTCTATGACCTTATCCCTCTGCTTTATAGCGAACGCTATATTCCGCGCATTGTCTATGAAGACTATTTGGCAAATTTTGAAGCAATCTTTGAGGCCGACCTTATTCTGACTATTTCACAGACTGTTGCTAATGACATGGCGGTTTACTTGGGTATTCCGGAACGCAAACTTGTCAGCATTGATGGCGCGCCAATTAATCGGAAAAACTTAAAAGCTGTCAAACCTGACATAGACGTTGGCACCAAGTTTATATTGATGCCCTCTGGTGATGAGCTACGTAAAAATAATCTCCGAGCAGTTAAATCATTTGATAGATTCAGTGCTGCCAATAAAGGTGAGTATAAGCTTGTTTTGACATCTTTTTTCAGTCCGAAGACCATTGAAGAGTTAAACCACTATTCAGATAACTTGGTTTTTACAGGAAATGTTTCAGAGGCTGAACTACTTTGGCTCTACAAATATGCCGAACTTGTCCTATTTGCTACTGAATACGAAGGCTTGGGTTTGCCGGTACTCGAAGCTATGACGGTGGGTAAAAAAATTGCCTGTTCCGACATCCCAGTTTTCAGGGAAATTTCTACAAGTGCTTTCTACTACTTCAACCATCTTGAACCTGAAAATATCGCAGAGGTTATGACTATTGCCGTTGGTGACAGTCTTAGCCAAAAAAGAAAAGAAACATACAAACGTATCCTCAAAAAGTACACATGGCCACGCACAGCCAGTTTGTTTCTCGATGCTGTCGATACCTTATCGCCCCAGTTAGAAGAAAAACAAAAGCCCAAAATAGCAATTTTTACTCCACACCCCGCTGGATATTCTGCCATCGGCAAAGTTGTTGCAGAAAGCCACGCTGCTATGACAGAAGAGTTTGAGGTGGAGTACTATTTTGACTACGGCCTGTACCATAAAGAAGTCCGGCCGGAATATTTGTCGGCCGTGGCGCGCTGTTACGATGCAATTGAGTTCAATGCCAAGCGCTATGCTGATTATGATGCAGTTGTTTACCATATTGGCAACAGTGATTACCATCTTGAGACAATTAAGAATGCTTTGCACTTGCCGGGTTTTCTGATTTTGCATGATACATTCTTGCACGGCGCTTATTCACGTACTCAGGTAGATGGCTATATGACTGAAAAGCGGGTTGAGCTGGAAAGGCAACTGAGTGACAGGATAGATCCACCAACCAGTAGCTTCCTGACAACCCTCCTCAATGCTTCCTTGGGTGTATTGTGCCATTCAGAATATGCCGAAAAGGCCGCTAAGCAAGTCCTAGCTAATCCGGAAACTATAGTTAAAACTATTGACCTTCCACTTGCCGCGCCGTTCAAAAGTTTTGTTGATCGCTCAAAAGAAGGTATCAAAATCGGTTTTGCTGGCATACTTGCTGACGTCAAAGGCTTGGAAATTATCAACCATATTGCGCATGATGTCCGGTTTGAGCAGTGTACTATCAACCTCTTTGGTTATGATTTTCTCAAACCGGAATCAATAAATCAGCTTAGTAAGTTGCCACGGGTTAATCTCATTACAAACCCATCTGATTTTGAATTCCAAACGCTCTTGTCGCAGCAGGACATTCTGGTTAATTTCCGTCTGGAATACAGGGGAGAGACATCACTGACAGTGTTAGAAGCAATGCGCTACGGAGTCGTACCAATTGTCAGAAACGTTGGATGGTACCGGGAAATGCCAGAGAGCGCTCTCGCAAGAGTAGATAATCTCGATGACGTAGTAAGGGTTCTGGAAGATTTAATCACCCATCCGGCTAAACGCAGTGTTATGAGCTCTGCTGGCGTGGCTTTGGTAAGACGTAAGTACTCGCATGAACTCTACGCGCAGACACTCAAAGATATAATTGGCAATACTAGCAGCAACACAAAGAATGGGGAGGTAGCGGCATTAATTAAGAGCGGAGCCCCACTCAAAAAAATTCTAGCCAGCCTCTAGATTCGGCTTATCACACCACTTCTACCAGCAGCTTAACTTCAGTGTCGGGTATCATGTCATCCCGCTCTTTGACCAAACAAAACCATTCTTCGTAATGCCCTGGCTTTACGTTTTTGGCTGATACGTTTATCTCCGCAAAAAATGACCGCATAGGCCTAACATACTCAACCTCTAGAGGATTTGTAAAATTGGAAGCTGTCTCTAGGTATCGCAGGCCTGGCCGGTTTGGCTCATACCAGTTCATGTCCCTAAACTGTGAAACACGATTTATTGGATGGGCTGTGGCTACGGTGACTGGATTAGTGCCTTCAAAACAATGGTGGATTTTGAATAGCCCAGCTTGAGAAGCATTAGTATAACCAAGCTGCACCGCTTTACTTTCACCACGTTTCAGGCGGACTTTTAGTTGCTGTTTTTGCTTGCGTACAGCAGTGTCTGCAGCTGTAAGAGACTTTGCTGCTAGATTGGCCGCAATGGCCTGAGCTAGCGCTTTATTTTTTCGAATGTGTTTGCGCATTTTCAACAGATTTCTGACATATTGCTGTTTGTGCTTGGCGACCTGGAAACTACGTAAGGCATGGCTTAGTTGCCGCCGTGGCTTGTGAACTATAAGTACTACCTGCGTAGCCATATAACCGTTAAATAAGATTTTGGAATAATCATTTCCCCACAAAGGCTCCAGAGTAAATCGCTTGTCTTCCTGACTTTCTCCCAAGCCAAAGGTAAGTGGATTGACGATGTAACCCTGCCTGCTCAATTTAGTGAAGAGGTTCAGGAAATCCTTTTGCCTAAAAAATACCGTACTGCTCTGATCCAGAGTTTCGGTATTTGACAAGAAATTTACTTCCGTGGTGCTAACTGCCCAACCACCAGGTTTTAGGCAATCCAGACTCTTTTGTATAAAGTCCAGACTCGCTTCTATTGAACCAAGATGACCTAGCGCACAGTTTGACCATAGAAAATCATAAGATCCTGCAAGATCTTTCGGGATTTTTTTCATATCGACGGCACGATAACTAACGTTGTTTTTGAAGAGATTGGCTGGGCATATACCTTCCGTATTAAGAGACTGTGCACCATATGCAAGCTGATCATTGTCCCAGTCTTTTGCTTGATCTTTAGTGAACTCTTGGTCGGTTGCTGTTACATTGACACCCATGCTCGCAAAAAGCGCCGGCAATCTCTCCATACCAACGCCAAATCCAATGCCTGTACGACCTTTTGACAATGCACCTCTCTCGTAAAGCGCTTGCGTGATAACGGCATTTTGCCAAAACTTATTAGCTTTTAAAGCGAATTTTCCCTTGCCTGCGGGTGTTTGTTTTAATTTTCGTGTCCAATGTTTGTACCAGCTTGATTCGAAGTCACTAAAAACAAGAGCGTGGCTTTTTAACATGATTTCCCTCGATAATTCAGTAATGATTGTAGCAGGCTTAGGGTGTGACTGTCACATCGAGCCACGCAAGCCCGCTAATGCCCCAGACTTGCGCGCCCTCAACAAGAGGCTGAAAGTACTCACGGTGTGTACCAGAATTTATATTCCACGGTGGTGTCAGTTTGAACTCAAATTTACCAATCTGCCCAGGTTGAACAATATTCTGGTTTGAAGCAAGAGTTGTGCCGTCAGCTTCATAAACTTTTGAAAAAGTAATATTAGGCCGATTCTGAGTTATCCATCCCCAGCTAAAGACGCTCAACCTATTGATATTAAATGTGGATGCTAAGTGAACTGGCAAAATACCAACAGGCTTGCTCGCACTATCATACCAAGGAAAATTAGTCGCATTCTTGTAGCTTATGAAGCTTGGGTTAGCCTGCCCACGAGCAGTGGTGGGGTAGGCACTTTGTAAGAAATATTGTGCTTTACCGGCACGTGGGGCTACACCTACATCGTACCAAGCAACTCCGCCAATATTCCAGTTTGATGAACCTTCAACTAAAGGTTGAAATTGTTCTCTGTAAACCCCTGGAGCTAGATCTGCTCCTGCAGTAAATTTAAACTCAAAACGAGCGATTTGGCCGGGTTGTACTAGGTGTTGCACGTTGCTGGGAGTTATGCCATCAGCTTCGTATACCATACTGAACAGCGTGCTTAGACGATTAGTAGTTGGCCATGTGCTGCCAAAACCACTCGCTCTGTTAATGGGGGCGGTGGTAGCCAAACGAATAGGCGGCGCATTGTTATTAGTAGGTGAGGTAAGATCATCATACCAATCTTTCACCCCAGTGTTTTTATATTGTATATAGCTTTGCGTAGTCGTATTTTGAACAAGGGTTGGATAGCCACTTTGTGAGTGGAAAGTTGCTTTATAGGGGTTAAGAACGGTAACGTCTAACCATGACATACCGCCCATTGACCAACTGGAAGAACCCTCCAGGACAGGCTGGAAGTGTTCGCGGTAAACACCAGGAGCCAAGTTAGCAGAAGCGCTAATAGTAAACTCAAAACGTGCAATTTGACCTGGCTCAACCGCATGTTGATTAACCGCAAGTGTCGTACCATCGGCTTCAAAAACCTTAGAAAAAGTAACATTGGGTCTGCCTGGTGATGGCCATGTGGCAGAGAAAACGCTGGAACGATTAATTGGCGTAGTAGCCGCAAGGTGTGTTGGACTGCCGCCACTAGGAACGTTAGTATCGTCATACCAACGGGCGTTGCCCATGTTTCTGTACTGAATGAATGCGGTTGTATTTTGTCCGGTGTATAAAGTTGGATAGCCACTTTGAGATTGATGTTGAGCATAGTACGGATCTCCAAATGTACCTCCAAACCAATCAGTGTAAAGCCTCCAAAAGTTACGATTGCCATAGGCTCCACAACTATCGCCGCCGCCATATAAGTTGTTTAAGGCAGAGGCATTAGGCTGATAAGGGGTGTAATTATATAAACCCGCAGTTGCCTGGTTTCGTATGTAGAGGTTAGTCCCGCCGCAGCCTGGGTTGGGGTTGTACTGAACGTAATTATCGCGGTAGGCACGGTACCTAAAAGATGCAGAGTCTCTGGCATAGCGCTTAAACTGGCGAGCAGCGTTGTAAACTTGATTAAAGAAGCCATAATATTCTGCGTCACAAGGGGCAGTGTCAGGGCATCCAAAGCCCATAGCACTCCTATACTGAATATTCCATGGCCAGCTGTCTGTTATCAAAGACTGTTCTTTCTCAAGCATAACAATCAAAACTTTTGGATTGATCCCACAGCTTTGGGCTACGTAATAGATAATTTCTGCGGATGATTTATTGCCTCCCTGGAAGTCGCCGCATAAACCTGGCTCTGCCCATTTATTAGGAGTTTCCTGGCGATAATCTTTGAGACAGGTAAAGGGTGGTTGGTTGCTGCCACTACCGGCATGCCAGGTATCGCAAATTGGTACTTTGCTATCTAGAAAACTTTGGATTGTTATAGGCAAAATAGTATTTGGATTGAAAAAAACGCTGTCATCCATAATGCGTCCAGCTTGGAAATCAGAACTATTCGCAGCTGATACTTGGATCCCAGATGAAGCAAAAACACCCAGTCCTGCCAGTAAACTTAGTGCGAATATAAAGCGTTTCATAATTACTTTACTTCAACCTGTTTAGGCTCTGATGATCCGGCTGCAGAAGCTGAGTTGTAAGCCAGTATGACTGTCCAGGTGCCTTTTGTTGAGAACTCTCCAGTAGTTGCTTCTATAACCGGGCAATCTACCGAACTAGCCCCCTTGATGGCGTTCACAGACTTGCTGAATGTTGCAGAACCTTGGCTAAATGTAGCAGTACATGTACCACCGTCCTCAAAGATGCCTGGTATATACCCGCCCACTTCAACGCGTGGGCCATATTGCCCCGCATAAGTAATAACTGGCTTAACTTCTTTTTTGCCTGAAGTAGGTGGCTGTTCTTCTAGCTGCCGTTCACGCTCAACAATGGCCTGTTTGTTTTGCTCTGCTCGCAACTTGTCTTCCTCGGTTGCTGGTTCTAGATTGATTGTTTCTGTTGGCTGGGGCGTTTCAGCTGTACCAGCGGTGTTTTGGGACTGTTTGCGTGTGTACAATAGAGCAGCGCTAATTAATAAAACGGCAGCAAAGGCTACTAGCATTAACTTTTTGTTGCGGCTTGAAACTGTATTGTTTTTTGAGTTTTTATTTTTCATATTTCACTTACTATGATAACACAATGTTTATTTTATTGCAATACCTAAATATAAACATAATAGGTTGTCAATTGTACGCTTTTATATGAAGGCTTTCAATAGGTACTTATGTTCGGAATGTCCTCGGAGTAAGTCCATGTCTCTGGTAATATAGGAGCTATATGATTATTGTCATTATTGCGGGGGGTTCTGGGACACGCCTGTGGCCGCTGTCTACGCCTGATTACCCCAAACACCTGTTAAAAATTAATGGCGATGAGCGCTCTTTGTTACAAAATACTTATGATAGAGCTAAGCTTTTGACTGACAAGATCTACGTTGTACCAGAAATTGGGCATGCCCATCATGTCCGTGAGCAGCTTTCTGAGCTACCTGACGAGGCATTTATAGTTGAACCAGCTCGGCGCGGTACGGCGAGCTGTGTAATTGCAGCGTTGATGTATGTGGCTTCCAGGCATGATAGCAAAGAGCCTATTGCGTTCATCTCTGCCGATCACTATATCCGTGATAGCGATGGTTTTGTAGCGACGTTTAGTATTGCTGCAGACGTTTCCGCACAACAGGGAAGAATTGTGCTTATCGGGGTTGAACCTGATTATCCGGCTACGGGCTTTGGGTATATACAAAAGGATGCGATATTTGACGATGAAAAATTTGTTTATAACGTGCATTCCTTTAAGGAAAAGCCCGACCATAAGCTTGCCCAGAAATACCTAAAAAGTGGTAACTATTTGTGGAACTGCAGCTATTTTATTGGCTCACTGGATACGTTCTTGCACAGCTTAAAAGAGTACGCCCCAAATATGGCGAAAGGTTATGAGGAGCTTCTGGCTACCAAAACTCCTGAAGCATTTGAAGAAGTTTATCTGGCGCTAGAGAATAATTCTATTGACTATGCGTTAATGGAAAAGGTAAAAGACCTGCTTGTGATTCCGGCGGCGTTTGACTGGATGGACGTAGGGTCATTTAATGATATTCATAAAGCTGTGGAAAGCGATGAGCAGCGCAATCATGTGCACGGTGAAAAAGTAGAGCTGGAGGGCGTGGAAAACTCTTTCATACAAAATCATGAGGACAAGCCATTGGCAGTGATTGGCCTGAATAACGTGGCGGTTATTAACACACCACATGGCTTGCTAGTAACCAGAAAAGATTTGGCCCAACAGGTGGGTGAAGTCAGTAAGCGGTTTAAAAAATAGTCAGACCGGTAGTGTACATCGGTTTGAGCCAGCATTAATGACCTAAATATTGATATTTGGGGGAGTAGTAGTCCCCTAAGTATTGCAATTTGGAGGCATTCGTGCTAAGATGTTGCCTATGCAGCTACAAAGATATATTGATATCGAAAAAGAACTAATGCCAGGCAAGGCCTTGGTGCTGCTTGGACCCAGGCGTAGCGGCAAGACTACTCTACTAAAAAGCTTTATGGCGACCACAAAGACCAAATTCGTCCACTACGTTGGGGATAGTCTGAGTGTGCAAAATGACTTTGCCTACACTGAAACCGATAATTTGCGCAAGCTGGTTGGGGATAACCAGGTTTTGATTATCGATGAAGCCCAGATGATACCCAATATTGGGCGTAGCCTGAAGTTACTTGTAGATGTTATGCCAGAGGTCACGGTTGTAGTGACGGGCTCATCTGCTTTTGAGCTATCCGGACAGATAGGTGAGCCATTGACGGGCCGTAAGCGGACAAGTTATATTTTGCCAATGAGCGTTAGTGAGCTAGTTGGAGAGAGCCGTACACCCGAGCATGACTTATCAAAAGCGCTACCGAATCTACTGGTTTATGGAATGTACCCCTCATCAGTTACTGCCAAAAACGATGATCAAAAGCGGGAGTTTTTGCAGGAATTGGTAGATTCGTATTTGCTAAAAGATATTTTGGAATTCCAACAAGTCAAAGGCTCTAGAATATTATTGCAGCTACTAAATTTGTTGGCATATCAGGTTGGGGGTGAAGTTTCGGCTACCGAGATTGGAGGCAATTTGAGGATAGACCGTAAAACAGTTGAGCGTTACCTGGATCTGTTGGAAAAAGCGTTTATTATATTCAGGCTTGGAGGGTTAAGCCGTAATATGCGTAGCGAGGTCACGCGAAAGCCTAAATACTATTTCTATGATCTCGGTGTGCGTAATGCGGTAATTGGCAACTTCAACCCTCTAGAAATAAGAAATGATATTGGGCAGTTATGGGAAAATTTCGCGGTTGTGGAGCGACTTAAAAAAAGATCATATTATGGCCCGCACGCCAACCAGTACTTTTGGCGAACCTGGAAAGGCAGCGAGATTGATCTGGTGGAGGAGCGTGACGGAAAGTATTTTGGTTATGAAATGAAATGGAACACCAAAAAAGCGGTTTTGGCTCCAAAGGAATGGCTGGCAAATTATGGCGATCAAGTTGAGTGGGAACTGATAACTCCAGAGAGATTTCTAGCTTTTGTTGGTGGCAGCGCCGAGTCGGAGAGTAGCAAACGATTTAAAAAATAGACGAGGAGTAGAATGAAGAAAGTTATAGCCTTTGATTTAGATGGAACATTAGCGCCCAGCAAATCACCACTACCCGGTAAAATGTCAGGACTTATAAAACGGCTTCTGCAACTCTACGAAGTATGTGTTATATCAGGTGGTAAGTTTGGCCAGTTCGAGATGCAGCTATTAGGTAATCTAGAGGCATCCCCGACTGAACTGCAGCGGCTACACATTATGCCAACCTGCGGCACCCGCTATTATCTGTTTGACATTGCTAGCGGCAAGTGGGAAATGCAATACGCAGAAGATTTTACACCCGCTGAAAAAGAAAAAATCATCAAGGCATTTAATAAGGGCTTGGATGATTTGGGTTTCCGGGAAAAGAAAGTATACGGTGAAATATTAGAAGATAGAGGCAGCCAAATTACATTCTCGGCACTGGGACAAGATATTGTGACCGCACTTGGCCCTAAAGGCGTAGATATAAAAGAGGCATGGGATCCGAATAATTCTAAAAAGAATAAATTGCGGGACTATATTGCCCCTATGATGCCTGGGTTCGAGGTACGGGTAGGTGGCCTTACCTCCATTGACGTTACTAAACTGGATATTGATAAAGCCTATGGGATGAGAAAACTTCTGGAAATGTTGGAGTTTGGTCTAGATGAGCTGCTTTTTGTGGGAGATAGATTATCTGAGGGTGGCAATGACTACCCCGTTAAGGCAATGGGTGCCGAGACGATTGCCGTTGAAAAATGGCAAGATACTGCCCTGGTTATTGAAACCATTACCAAAGTTACTTAATCAATTTTTCAAAATTATTCCTAAACTGTTCTGCTGAAAATTTTTGGGCATGTTGTTTGATTTTTTCAGAATCATATTTTGTTGGGTTGAAGTTATGTAGTGCTTGCATAAGGCTCCTCGAACTTTGTTTGCTGAAAAATGCGCCAGTTTCTCCATCAACCAGGTAATCCAATACGCCACCAGCTTGATAAGCTATTACGGGAGTGCCAGCGGCCAAAGCTTCTACGGCAACGATTCCAAAATCGTCTAGGCCGGGGAAAATGAAAGCATTGGCGGAGGCGAAATGCTGGGCAACTTGCTCGTCCGTAGCACTAGTGACAAATGTGATGGTGGGGCCGGCCATTTTAACAAGTTTGGCGTGTTCCGGACCGTCCCCTATGACTGTGAGTGGCAGTTCTAGCTCCGTGCAAGCAGCTACGGCTAAATCTATGCGTTTGTAGGGGGTTTGACGGCCTGCGGTTGCGAAGCCTCGCTTAGCTGGTAGCTCATGGCTGGTAGCTGTTAGCTGGAAGCGTTCTATGTCTACTGGAGGATGGATAACGGCAGATTCCCGGCCATAGTATTTCTGGATTTCGGTTTGGATGTGGGTAGAAATAGCGACCAGGTGCGTTGGGCGCTGAGCGGCTTTTTTGTCCCAGCGACGTAAGGGGCCTGCTAGTAAACGCAGGCCCAGGCGAGCCAGGGGATCAAGTGGGCCAAAGCCTGGGTGCTTCATATAATCATCGTAACGGCTCCAGTAATAATGTGTCGGTGCGTTACAGACGCATATGTGAGTAGTGGAGGAGCCAAATTTGATCGCCTTGGCTTCGGCTCCAGTCTCCGATATGACCAAGTCGTACTCGCTCAAGTCCAGCCGCCAGAAGTACCAAAAGCGTAATACGGGCAAAAATTTCTTGAGGCTTACGGGTAGCTTTTGTAGCCACGAAGTACGCACATCGGCTTCGTTGAACCAATCGATTTTTTTGGGGTTGTATTGGGAGGTGTAGATTGGGGCTTCTGGAAACATTTTGTGCAGTTCCAGCAAAACCCGCTCCGCGCCACCAATGCCAGTTAACCAGTCACAGACTAGAGCGACCTTTAAAGATTTACCATTTACCATTAGCCGATTTACCAAATTATTTGCCATTTCAAATTTACCAAATAGAGAACATTATTTGCCTGCGTTCATTGTAGTTACGATCTTTTGTAGAATTAAGTTAAGCTCTAGAGCTTCTTGGGATAATTCGTTAAAATCCTCGTTTGGTAGCAGTTCTGATAATACTCTTAGCCAGTAGCGAGTTTCGGCTGCTTCTTTCTTGGCGATGAATATTTTGTTTTTGAAATCTGCCTTTGAGCTAGCATTGTTTGCCTCCGCGTAATTAGCCCCAATACTAGTAGAAGCACGTACTAACTGATCAATGAGTGAACGTAAAGTAACATCGCCCGAATATTTCCCACACGTTTTTATGATATTGACACTAAAATTGATTGTTCGCTGCTCAAGCTGCTGTAGTTTGGTTTGGTAAATGGTCATTGATAAGTAATTGTGAATTGAAAAATGATAAATGTAAAATTTTTATATTGACATACTTAGCTAAGTTAGCTATAATGACATTATGATTACAGCTAATGTACACGATGCTAAAACTAACTTATCCAAGCTGCTTGCCAAAGTAGCCGAGGGTGAGCGTGTGGTTATAACTAACCGCGGCACTCCGGTAGCGGAGCTTACAAAGCCATCGAATAATACAAAACCTCTGAGTGCATTGCTTGGTGCATTGAAAGATGAAATTGAGGTTCCTGATAACTTTGAATGGACTGATGAAGAAATTGAAGAGCTTTTTTATGGGCCAATTGAGCCTAAAGAATGAAGTACCTATTAGATACACATACACTCATATGGTTTATGCTAAACGATTCAAAGCTGGGCCATAGCACTCGACGTATGCTTACAAATTCGGGACAGGGAGAGGTTGCTATATCCGTTATCGCTTTTGTAGAGATTGAGATAAAGTTGGCAGTTGGTAAGCTAAAAGGGGCAGAGGATATTCAGCAAAAGGTTACAGCACAAAAATTACCTCTGCTGCCTATTCAGGCTGAGCATGCCAAAGGGTTGAGGGGACTAGAACTAATTCATAGGGATCCGTTTGGCCGCATGCTGATTGCCCAGGCTATGAGCGAGAATTTGACGCTCATAACAGGCGACAGTGATATTCTGAAATACTCCGGGGTTAAGCTGATCGATGCCCGTCAGTAGCTATAGTAACCCCAAAACAAAACCTGCATTTTGGGTTGCGCCTCAGTGGCCAAAAACTTCCATTCCTCCTGCAACGTATCAACAGATATGTTTTAGTCGGAAATGAAAGTTTTTGACTCACTGATCCATCACCCCAAAAAAGACAGGTTTTGTTTTGGGGTTGCTATAGGATAATTACCATTTGTAAAAGCCGTGAATTGAGTGTAGTTAATTGTGCTATTGAAGTTTTTTTAGTTTGGTAAATGGTCATTGGTAAATAATTGTGAACTGAAAAATGGTAAATGTAAAATATTTTCAGCTTCCAGCTTCTGGTTAAGGTATTATGAGTGTATATGAAAAGCAAAAGCAGTTCTTGGCTAAAACTGGCAGGTAATTGGATTAGGGCTAATGCGCTAAATGTGTGGCTTGTGGCTGTATTTATCTGTGGCTTGACGGCGATTTTTATGATACCGCCGATATATGGTAATGATGAGATTGTACACTTTCCAAGGGCTTATCAAGTAAGCCGTGGAACGTTTTGGACGCAGAAGTTTAGTGATCATGATTATGGTGGATATGTCCCAAGGGAATTGAAAGAGTTTAATGATGGTTTTAGAGAACAAGTCCAAAATAATAATCCTGACCCGAACCGCCTTAAAGAATTAAGACAGCAATATTCTAAGCAAAAACTGGAAACACCGGATGATACCAGGCTTTCGTTTACGTCTGCGGGGCCGTATTCGCCTTGGTCATACTTCCCGGCTGCATTTGGAATGTTGATTGCCAGGATAGCTGATCTGCCAATTATTTGGTACGTTTATTTGTCGCGGCTCAGCTGTTTTATATTTTGGCTAATGCTAACATACGGAGTGCTTAGGATACTGCCTACCGGTAAGCTATTCATGGCTTCGCTAGCATTGCTGCCCCCCGCTTATGTGCAGGCTTCTACGATTGGCATGGATGGGGTGGTCAATGGTGTTTCCTGGCTCATTATCGCGCTAACTATTGCCGTTTTGGCTAGAACGATTAAATTTACAAAGGGACTTTTTGGGCTGATGGTATTTCTGGCCTTTTTCCTGGCTACTACCAAGCAGGGCTACTTACTGATTGCGGCGTTTCCACTGATCATCCCTGCGAGTTTTTATCCATATTCTGGCCGCAAAGCGCTCAAAGTTAGAGTAGGGTTTAGCTTGGCCTTAGCTTTAATCACTATGTGGTATATATCTGTCACGGGACCAATTGCCTCGATCCTGCACTTTGTCCAGCGTCCTGGGCTGCATGTCGATAGCCTGGACCAGATTGCATACATTTTAACTAATCCCTTTGAGGTGCTCCTGACTATTTTAATAACGCCGTTGACAGTGGCTTACGCAGGAGTTTACGCGGGGCTAGTCGGGGTGCTGACCAATAAGCTGCTGTATCTGCCGATTGCGGTCATTGTGCTATTGTACGTGGCGCTTGGAGTGGCCTTGCTTAACTTTAAGCGCAGCAAGCTGCTTGCTAAAGAGGGTTACCGGCTGGAGTGGTGCAGCGCAGGAGTGCTGATAGGGACATTTATTCTTTCAAACCTGGCGTTGTATATTGCCTTTACCAAAGTTGGAAACCCGGTTATTGAAGGCTTTCAGGGTAGATACTTGTTACCGCTAGCGCCACTACTGATTGCGCTGAGACCGGAGCTACCAGGGCCCGCAGCCCGGTTTATACGTACATATAGCGCAGGATTTATTGCAATAGTTATGCTGGCAGGGTTTGCCAGTACCGTATTAGCGCTCAGCCGCCTGTAAAAACGGATAGTATTCACGATGCAAAGACCAATTTCTGTTGGGTATACCAAGTCTGCGGACAGTTGACGCCAGTAAAGAGCAGTCACATTATTCGTTAGGTGCCGAAAAATGTGACTTTTATTAGACTCACTTTAATATAAGAAATTAGCCCCAAACATGCCATTTTTGCCCCAAAACCGATCAACCCGCTTCGCTCCATACAAAAATACGCTTTGTTACGGCTTGTCAGTTTTGAACAAAAATCACCGGCTTCGCCGTTGGCAGCAATATATTGGGTTTATCAATGAAGAATCATCAAGTTTGGCATCTAATTTTTAGATCAAGGCGAGTCTATTGAATGTTAGATAGCTTACTGCCAGATGAGGTCAATTAGAGGTATAGTTATTCTCAGTTCTTAAGTTAAGAGGAGGGATACCGGTGAACCACGATACCTGTGTTATTATTCCGGTTTACAACGAAGCCGAGGTTATTGAGGATGTGCTTAGGAGTGTTAAAAAGGAATTTGCTAATATTCTTTGTGTGGACGACGGTAGTGATGACGAATCAGCCGATTTGATTCTGAAAAGTGGCGTAAAGCTGGTTCAGCATGCCAAGAATAAAGGTTCTGGGGCTGCACTGCGTACAGGGATACAGCAGGCTTTGAGCGATCCAAAAAACAAGTATTTTATAACATTTGATGCGGATGGGCAACATAGGGCAAGTGATGCCGCATCAATGCTTAAATATTTGCGCAGGAATGACGTGGATATAGTGCTGGGCTCCCGGTTTTTGGGAAGTGCCATTGATATGCCTGCAATTAAACGGGTAGTGCTTAAGGCGGCTATATGGTTCTCTAACGTAACTACTGGGCTTAAAATGACTGATACGCATAATGGACTGCGAGTTTTTGACAGAGATGTGGCGGCAAAAATGCGTTTGTATTGCTCTGGCATGGCGCACGCTTCCGAGATAATTTACCGCATTGCCGAAAACCAGTTCAGGTACGCTGAACGGCCAGTGACCATAATCTATACAGCTTATTCTAAGGCTAAAGGCCAGTCGGTGTTTAACGCCTTTAACATCCTGAGAGAACTGATGGTGTATCGGTTTAGGGTCATGAGGGAAAGTTAGCATGAGACACGGGAAATCTCTATCCAGGTTTTTACGGGTTGGCTTGGCTGCGGCTGCAACCGATTATCTATTGTTTTACGTTTTATATAAAGAGCTAGGCCTGCCATTAATTGTTGCCAACTCAATCAGCTTTTTGGCGGGGTTTGTTGTCAGCTTCAGCCTAAACCGATGGTGGGCATTTAATAAGGGCTCAGAATATAGACTACGTTTGCGAGCCCAGATGGGGTTCTATAGCGGCTTGGCAGCAATTAACCTTATGTTTAGTAACGCCTTAATAGGATATCTACGGTTATTAGGTGTTGAGGGCATGCTTAGTAAGCTAACAACTATGATATTTATAGCTGGGTGGAATTACCTGATTTTGAAGATGTTTGTTTTTTCAGAAAATTCTAAGGAAGACCGCAATCTTACCTAGCGCCCACGCCGCTTAGAACGGCCCGCAAAGTTTTTAACAGAATTACTATGTCACCCCAGAAGCTCCAATTCTGCACGTAATATACGTCTAATCTTCTGCGTTCATCGAAGCTAAGATCCTCCCGTCCAGATATTTGAGCTAGCCCTGTCATGCCGGACTTGACGCTTAAAATAGCGTGTTTTTTCTCGTAAGTGTTTAGCTCGGTTGGGATAAGAGCACGTGGCCCAACCAGGCTGATATCTCCTCTTAGCACATTAAATAGCTGAGCCAGCTCGTCTAGGCTGGAAGCCCTAAGAAAGCGCCCTAGTCTGGTAATGCGAGGGTCATTCTTGAGCGAGTAACCATTGGCTTTGTACTTTTCATATAGCTCAGGCTTACCGAGCTTTGCAAACGCCTCTTTATCACTAATTCCACTAATAGCTGACTTATGTGTACGGAACTTGAAAACAGTGAACTCACGATTAAAGCGGGTTAGGCGAGTTTGGCGCAGAAAAACCGGGCCACGCGGATCTGTTAGCTTCTCTAAGGCGGCAATAATCAGCATTATCGGACTAAGCAAAACAACTAGCACTAAACTGGCCGCAAAATCAAACAGACGCTTGGCTATGCGCCCCCAGCCAGTTAGGGCAGTTTGATGAACGGCTATCATAGGCAATCCGCCAAATAGCTCAACCGTAATATTACCGACAAAAAGATCAGTGTTGCCCGGCACGAACCGGTATGATACATGATGCTGCTGGGCGTAAAGAAGTATGGTGTTGTTTTTTTCCTGATCACGGTACAGCTCTGTCTGGATGATACTGTCAAAGGGTTTTTTGAGTTTCTGCAGGGCTTCTTCAAAGCTGGCAAATATCCGGAAATCCCTGTCCTCCCGCCCAATCATTCCCACCACTCGGTGGCCTGTTTTGACCGTATTGGCAATGCTGTTGGCAATCTCGCTGCTCACCACAGTGTCACCGAGTATCAGCACATTATTGACGCCTATTCCGTAAGAATAGAGAGACTGGCGGACCAGTCGTGCGAAAGCCCTAAATAGCACCAGAAAGCCAAAACCGAGCAGAAAACCGTAAACCGGCACCAGACGGGCCGGAAATAATTTGGCGTCAGTGCTAAAATCGTAGCCAATAACTACCAGGATGCCAATAATGGAACCAACCAGTAAGCGTCCAAGTTCCGAAAAGCGCTTTTCATAGGTATTATGGCTATACAGGCCAATAAAACCATGGACCAGAATCCATAGTGGCAGAACGGTGGCAACGGCGTAAAAATATGGAATGGCAGCAATCTGATCTATGAGCGGACGAGGGTCATATTTGACCCGCAGAATATACGCGGCGGTAAAAGCTGCTAAAAGAGCCACAAAATCACCAACAACGAGCAAGAAAGCGTAGGCGAGTGAGGCATTATTCTTCATATTATTAGATTTATTGTAACACTTCTCAGGCATCAGAACTGCTATACTAGGCTAAAGCAATAGCGTCATGATATTTCATCTACGAAAAAAACAACAACGAGAAGCTAAACGTATGACTGAGTATATGATCAGTGGCGGAGCGTATTTTTGGACCGGCTATCTAACGTTTTTCCTGATAGACAAGGGGCTCCAAGGCAGTTTTTTCTGGGCGAAATCAGTTTCTACACTTGCCGGCTGGACGGTTAACTTTATACTACAGCGTTACTGGGTATTTAATAATCCCAAGCTTAAAAAACATCAGACTGAGGTGACGGGCCGTTATGCTGTAATTACCATCGTAGACTTTATAATCGATTACTTCCTGGTACTTTGGCTTAAAAACATTGGTATTACTCCATACATTGGCCAATTTATCTCAAGTGGGTTCTTCACGGTGTGGAATTACCTGTGGTACAAGTTTTGGGTGTTTCCAGACAAATTTAAGCGTAAATATGCAACTGTTACTGTGCCCCGCATTGTGGCTCACCGAGCACATGGCCATAGCGCTTATAGGACATAGTTTACATTTATCAATTTTCAATTCACAATTATTTACCAATGACCATTTACCAGAACCAACTACAACAAGAACCCATCAGGAGCCGTCCTGCAATAACCTCCTCAATATGGCCAGATGATTTGCGAGCTAAAATTGCTTCTGAGGAGGGAGGCGTACTTTCGGTACGTCGGGCTGAGTCAGAAGTAGTTTTAGACGTAAAGGGCTGGTCAGATGATGAGGTTATTGCAGGGCGGCTCCTTAACCCAAGTTTGATAATCTGCAAAGTTTATGAAAATGAAAAATAGGCAAATAATTGGAAAATGGTAAATGAACAATGGTAAATGATCCCATCCGGCCTACTAAAAAACAGCGGGAACTACTGACCTTTATTGAAGCTTTTATTGCTGAGCATGGTTATAGCCCGAGCTACCGGGAAATCATGGCTGGCTGCAGCTACACGTCAGTTGCGACTGTGGCTCTGCATGTTAATAATTTGATAAAAAGAGGACATATCCGAAAGCGTGAAAATTCAGCCCGCTCCCTAGAAGTTGTTCAGTCTGATGAATCTTCTAAGTTCCAAACCAACGAAGTCAAACCAAGCGAAGAAAAATGGCTGGTAGAGAAAATTGAGTTTAGTTTTGTGGCCGCCGAACAAAAATCTCAACTTACGGATGGTGAGCTCGACAGCCTGTATGTACTAATTGGTGCGCTGAGGGTTCTGGGATTAGAAGCTGCCGCCCAATCATTTATACCTAGACTGAGCGAACTAAAGAAACGTATATCATGAAGCCCGTAATTGAACTTACTAACGTCACCAAGCAATATGGCTCTGTTCGAGGCGTAGATGATGTTAACTTGCGGGTGATGAAAGGCTCAGTATTTGGCTTCTTGGGCCCGAATGGGGCGGGCAAGACCACAACTATTAGTATATTGATAGATCTGATTCGGCCAACTAGCGGACAGGCCAGTATATTTGGTCTGGATTGCCAAAAGGACGGTGTGGCGATTCGACGCCGATTAGGTTTTTTGGCTGGAGATTTCGCGCTTGACGCAAGGCTTACAGGGTTACAGCAGCTGACATATATGGGTAATTTACAGGGCGGAGCGAATATACCTATGATCAACCAATTAGCCGAACGGTTGTCTTGTGATCTAAGCCGGGTTATCAAAACTTTGTCACGTGGCAATCGCCAAAAGGTCGGGCTCATATCCGCGCTCATGAATGAGCCAGAGCTGTTAGTGTTTGATGAGCCTACTAGCGGCTTGGACCCATTGATTCAAGGTGAATTCAATAAAATTGTGCGAGAGTATAAGACCGCTGGCAAAACAGTATTTATTTCTTCTCACGCTCTCGGTGAAGTTGAGGAGATTTGTGACCAAGTTGCCTTTATACGTGAAAGTAAAATTGTAGCCGTCGAGAATATGGCGGCCTTATCTGCCAAGTCACCCAAGCAGGTAAAGCTAGCAACTTCTGATAAAAGCCTATTGCCGGCCCTGCAAAAACTCAAAGGAGTGAGCTTATCGCCAAGTTCAGGCGATAAAATTGTATGCACGTACAGTGGGGACATAAATATAATACTTAACGTGTTAAGTAAGCACCACATGAAACATTTGGTTATTCAGGAAGCCGATCTGGAGGCGATATTCATGAAATATTACGAGGGCAAAGATAATGTTTAAGAACATATTCACGAAAACTCTATACGAAAAACGCTGGGTTATGTTGTTCTGGGCTTTAGGTATTGCCGCGATGACCTTGCTAACCCTATCTTTCTATCCATCATTTCGGGAGGGCGGATTTGATGATGCCCTCAAGACTTTGCCTAAGTCTTTACAAGCCATTACTGGTAATTTGCAAAGTCTTAAATCGGTTTCGGGTTATATTGCCCAACAACTTTTCGCACTGCGGGTACCCCTATTGGGACTAATTATGGGTATAAGCCTTTTTACTAGCTTACTTGCTGGTGATGAAAATGAAGGTACCTTGCAAGCGTTGCTTACGCAGCCTGTTTCGCGTTCGCGAGTGTTTATTCAGAAATATTTGGCTGGTGCACTCATCAGCTTTGTGGTTTGCGCCGGAGCAATAGTTGGTGTGCTTTTGGCTTTGTCGATTATTCACGAAAGCTTCAGTTTTGGGCTTCTGTTGGAAGCAACGGTTGGTGCCTGGCTGCTTGTGCTGCTATTTGGCACGATTGGATATGCGCTGGGAGCAATTACTGGCAAGCGTGGTGCAGCCGGTGGTATGACTGGTCTATTGGCTTTTGGCGGTTATCTTATAAATTCGCTTACACCAAATGTACCCTCGCTAGAATCAATTGATAAAATCTTGCCCTTTCACTACTACAATAATCCGCCGACTGCAGTTTCTGGGTTAAATGCACAAAATGTAATTGTGACGCTGGGCACTATCACAATACTTTTATTGATATCTGGGCTTGTGTTTAGTAGGCGTGATATTTATCAAAGATAATACAAACTAGCGTGTTTTTTTGCCGGTGAGTTCGAAATAGCGGTAAGCTGGGGCGCAGGTAAATAGAGTCACCAAGACCAAAGTGATCAAACCGCCGAATATGGGGATAAAACTAAACAATGAGAATAAAACCATAACGCCGATGATGCTCCATATTGCCCCTGCTTTACCTTTGGACGCGGCGGCACTGGCTGTCATTGACTCCCTAATACCTAGATCTTTATCAATCAGAAAATAAGGAGCCAGGAAATATCTTTGGATGAAAATAATACCTGGTACAATCAAGGCCAATAGACCCAAAACGATCACCACCGTCATTACGATTAGCAGTCCTAAAAGCCGCCAAAAATAACGCATTGAGCTAGTAAGTGCCTCGCTTGCACTAATAGTTTTGCCTTTTGCGGCCTTTAGCTCCAGGCAAAAGCCTGCTGCTATGAATAGCAGTGAAAGTAAGCCACCAATCAAATAGACGAGCTGAGATGCTTCTGACTCGGGAGCAGTTTTTGCGGTCATAGGGAATGATAAGGACTTACCGCCGTTCATGGCGTCGCCAACTACAATCAAAAAACTAGGCAGAAATACTAGGGTAAGAAAAGGCAGAGGATTATTCAACACAGCATCCTTGCTGGTTGTAAATAGGGACCAAGCACTCCGATAAGCCATATGCAACATAATTGTCCGCACAGTATAAAAAGTCAAGCACCTAATCTGTAAAAACCAAATTCACAAAAACCCCATCTGTTAAAGGTCGGACCCTGACCCACTGGCACTTTTCCATAAGATGCATA
>JAZKJC010000022.1:0-9294 GCA_040384565.1 Patescibacteria group bacterium | reverse complement strand
CTGCAGTACAAGGTGCCCGCTGACATGTTGCAAAGCTCCTGAGTTTTATACGTAGCACCCCAAAGTAATTATAGACAACCTAGAAATCATGCCCATAGATCAGACATACGGCGGTGCCGCCATCAACCGTATAGATTAAGATATAGTTACTCATTATAATTCAAAGTAGTTTCATTGAAAATACTGTCCACGTTTTTATTAATTATAGTTTTCTGACATAATATATATAATTAAATTGTATTGGTTAACTTTTGAGCAAATTGAACAAAAAACAACCTACTGAGAGTCCTAAAGATTTTCGTAAGCTGACTGACAAGACTTACCAACCGACTGATTCAGCACAACCTGTATCTAGCGTCGACCAGCCAACAGGCAAAAAACGCGGGAGACCTTTTTTTAGATGGTTAAAAAGAATCATTCTGAGTATTGTGTTGCTCTGCATAATATTTGTTTTAGTTGTTGGCATATGGGATTTGCGTAACTTTTCTAGTGCCAGTAAAAAACTATTTGGGACTGGTAACGCACTGAGCGTACTGCAAACTTCGCCACTTAAGAGTACTAATGGCGGGCGTGTTAATGTGCTACTAATTGGATATTCGGTAGACGATCCGGGGCATGACGGCGCCACATTGACTGATTCTATACAAGTGCTTAGTTTGAGCCAGTCTACCAACACTGGTTATATGCTTAGTATCCCACGTGATTTATATGTATCTATCCCCGATTATGGAGAGGCAAAAATAAATGAAGCTTATCAGGCCGGTGAAGCGGCGGAATTTAACGAACCTGGCTATGCCCCGGGAGGAGCAGGACTGTTACAGAAAATTATTGATGAAAACTTTGGGATCGAAGCTGGTTATTACACGATAATTAACTACTCCGCCGTAAAGTCTACTGTCGAGGCACTGGATGGCGTAACAATTAACATACAAAGCACCGATCCGCGTGGCCTTTTTGACCCCAATTTTGGACCCAAAGATGGCGGACCGCTTAAGCTCGCCAATGGCCCTCAGCAGCTTGATGGCCAAACTGCGCTAAATTTAACCCGTGCCCGCGGCGCTACCTACGGCTCATACGGATTTCCACAATCCGACTTTAACAGGACACAGCACCAACAACTTGTCTTTGGGGGAATCAGGGAGAAGCTAACATGGAGGCTGCTGCTAGATCCCCGTAAAAACAGCAAGGTCTTTGAGGCACAGGCTAATAACTTAAAAACCGACATCCAAATATCAGAAGTTATACCGTTATATAAATTACTAAAACGAGTTCCTGAACAAAGCCTTAAGCCAGTAAATTTGCGGGATGTTGACGGTGTGAACCTTTTGGCAAGTTATAACACGCCTTACGGCCAGTCCGCGCTTATACCAGCGGCAGGCATTGAAGATTTTGACCAGATTAAAGCTGTCATCACTGGTCTGAACAATTAATCTTGCTTATTCTTTCCAAAAACCTATGGTACTGTGGTATTTATCACTGTATATAAAAAAAGGGTATTCTACACTTGTTGTGTTGGTTTAAGGAGTTTTATGAATTTAAGTCGTGACCGATCCGCCAAGTTACCGATAGATGATAATGTATTGCCTAAAAATCCCAATCCGCAAAAAATACAGACTGCTGAAAAGCTGGTTGAGGCGCTTGGTAGTTCGAATGATGTCCTGTTTAGGGCCACTACCGTATTCCCGCTCACGCTGTTTCGAGATACGGTTACCATTGACCGTGCCAAAATAAGCATTACACACCGGGATTTCTTTAGCGTTGGCGAAGTTTTAGGCATGAATATCGAGGATGTTTTGAATGTAACGGCTACGGTTGGTCCATTTTTTGGTTCTATTCATATTACTACAAGATTTTACGATCATGACAAAAAGGAACCTTACGCGCTTGATCACTTATGGCGTGCCGACGCCTTAAAAATTAAACGAATAATGCAGGGCTACATTGCAGCTACACAGAAAAAGGTTGATTGCTCGGCACTAAGCACTCAAGAGCTTGCTAAAATGCTTGATGAGCTGGGCAAAGTGGGACAAGCAGAAAAAGTATAGATAATTTCTTACCCACCACACGGGTCTGATATATAGAACATAGCTATTTCATCTGATCACGGGAATACGGTAAAGTCGCCGGCTGTCTCGGCTCGTAAATGATCGTGGAACTGATACGTACCTGGTTCTGAAAGTGTTATCGACTTGCCTCGTCCTTTTCGAACCACCAGCTCATTCTCCCCGGCATACACACCGTGCTGGGGGTGCGTGCCGAAAGTAATTTCACGTACTGTATCGTCCTCATTGATAAACGTCAGGGTGTCACATTTATACGCTAATGTATGCAAAGGACTTACCTGGCCGTTTTTGATCGTAACTTTGTGATTAGCATGCTGACCCTGGCAGGCACCGGTCTTCAGTCCACCGATCTGGTAAATAGCCTCATCGTTTGTCAACCTCTTTGTCTGGTCTGATGGCAACATATTGTAGTGCAGATTGTTTATTATCATTATAGAGCCTCCCACTACAACCAGAATTATTCCGACTGTTGAAATGAAAAAAAACAAATTCCAGTTTGGTTTTGGCCCCCGACCTAAATGTAAAAAGAATGTTATTTGGATGACCATCTGCAATACTGCAATCCCAATAATCGTTGCCAGCAACAAATTGCCCGTAATGCTACGATTTACCACCAAATAATACGGGATAAAGGTGAATACCAAAGACAGTATGAATCCGATTACATATGATTTCATTGTCCCATGCTCGTGTTGCTGTTTTCTCATCGCCAGCCTCTTCCGGAGGCATTTAGCATTTTACAATTTATATTTAGCAATAATTTAACATTTAAAAAATTACATTTATGAACGGCAGTAAAGTTGATAAATGACAAATGGTCAATTACTGTGAAATGTGAAATAAAAATTGTGAAATGGTTTTGGGTTCTAACGGGACTCATGCAAAAGCCCTCAAGTACACGACAGTGAAGATGAAGATCCAGACAATATCCAGAAAGTGCCAAAACAGACTTAGCATGGCCAATTTCCGTACCATGTGCGAGTTAAGCCCACGCTTCATGACATAAACCAGCGTGATCGCCATCCATAACAGTCCAGAGGTGATGTGCAGTCCGTGAGTTCCCACCAGCACGAAGAACGAGGACAAGAAAGCATTACTACGTAAGGTATGCCCTTCATGTATAAGCTCAGCAAATTCTTTCAGCTCCAAACTCAAAAACGCCAGGCCCAGCGCGAATGTGATACCAAACCACATGAGTGTCTGAGCTTTGTTGTTCCGGCGAGCCGCAATCATGCCAATTCCACACGTAAAGCTACTGGTAAGAAGAATAAGGGTTTCCGCCAATGCTAGCGGTAGGCTAAAGAGTTCACGCCCAGACTCTCCCCCGAATGTTCTGCCGTTTAACACCGCATACACCGCAAACAGAACGGCGAACATCAAAAGGTCTGTCATGAGATACACCCAGAAACCGAACATTACCCTGTCGTTGGCTGCTGCTTCGTGGTCTTCCTGATGGCTCGTCTCATGATTTGTTATCACTTGCGCCTCGCCGTCTTGTTTCGTATTAGATCGGAAACGTAAGCAAACACAACGCCAATTAGCTCCCACACACCCATATCTTCCCCTGTATCGTCACCATTACTGGCGTCCTGGGTTTTCTTTATCCTGGCCTCCTCAAGTTGTTGCACCTCGGCAGCGGTAAGTGTGTACTCGCCGTGTTCGTTGAACGCCCGAACAATGAATACTACTATTATGCCAATTATCGAGACAGCTGCCAGCCAGACAATCTCCCAGACAAAGGCAAAACCTGCTAGGAAAGCCAAACCACCAATATATACGCCCGCTGCTGTGTTCTTAGGGATAAGGATATCCTCATAGGCGGGTTTGGGCAAACCCTGTCTCTTCATTTCCCAATACGCGTCGTGAGTTGTAACGCTTGGGATAACGGTGAAATTGTAAGACGGTGGTGGCGAGGCGACCGACCATTCCAAGGACCGCCCATTCCAGGGGTCACCAGTCGTATCTCGGAGTCGTTTTTTTTGAATAACACTGGCCAATATCTGGGCAAGCTGCAAAGCTAAACCAACGGCGATGATTATCCCGCCTATCAACATGAGCACAAACAATGGCTGCCATCCGGTGGAAGAATCGTAATGGTCAAGCCTCCTTGTGGCTCCCATAATTCCCAGCACGTACATTGGGATAAATGACATGCAAAACCCGATCATCCAGCACCAAAACGCACTCCGGCCAATCCGCTCATTCAGTTTGAGTCCGGTGATCTTTGGAAACCAGTATGTTATTCCGCAGAATATACCAAAAAGCACGCCACCAATGACCATAGAATGGAAATGCGCCACCAGGAACAGGCTGTTGTGCAACTGGAAATCTGCCGGTGGCACTGCCAGCATTACGCCGGCCATGCCGCCAATTGTAAATATAGCGATAAACCCCAGGAACCACAGCATCGGCGTATCAAACCGTATGCGCCCTTTGTACATAGTGGCAATCCAAGTAAACACTAGTACGCTTGTGGGTATGGCAATTATCATCGTCATCACCCCAAAGAACGCGTTGACGTCCGCGCTCGCGCCCATGGTAAAGAAGTGATGCAACCACACAGACAGCGCCAGCACCGAGACGCCGATCATCCCCAGCACGTTTGACGTGTAGCTGGCGATCGCCTTGCGGCTGAACGTTGTAACTACCTCCGAAAACACCCCAAAGGCCGGCAGCATCAAGATGTATACTTCCGGGTGCCCCCACATCCAGATTAGGTTTGTATACATCATTGGGTCACCCCCACCACCGGTTGTAAAGAAGTGCGTACCCAGGTACCGGTCAAAGAACATCAGGAAAAGCGTTGCGGTTAGCAGCGGGAAAACGGTTACTGCCATTATCATGCTGCATAGGGATCCCCAGGTGAACAACGGCATCTTCCATAGGGTCATTCCTTTTGCTCGCATCTTGAGGATGGTAACAATAAAGTTGATAGCGCCGAGCGTCGTCCCTATACCGGAAATCTGCAAGCTCCATATCCAATAATCAACGCCCACTCCGGGACTAAACTCCTTCCCGCTCAAAGGAGCAACCGCCAGCCAGCCAGTAGCGGCATACTCGCCACCAAACAGGAAGAACATATTTACCATGATGACCCCGCCTACATAAAGCCAAAAGCCCAGGGAATTCACAAAGGGAAAAGCTAAGTCGCGTGCACCAATCTGGAGCGGCACAATATAATTTATAAGCCCAAAAATAAAAGCCATAGCTACAAAGAAAACCATGATATTGCCGTGAGCAGTAAAGATTTGCTGGAAGTGGTCGGCTGATAGGTAGCCGTTAACAGCCTCCCCGGTCAGACCCGGCATATTGCTCGACCCGAGGGCTTGCTGAAGCCAAAGCATGATGGCGTCCAAGCCGCCACGAATGAGCATAAACCCTCCGACGAGAAAGTACATGATACCAATCTTTTTTGGGTCAACCGATGTCAGCCATTCGTTCCAAAGCCATTTCCACCGCTTCTGGCGCGTGATTACCAAGGCGGCAATCAGAGGAGGCATAATGAGAAAGCCTACGGTTCCCCCAATGGTAAACCACTCGTGCGGTAACGCACTCCAGTCTAATTTACCAAGGATTAGTTCCTTCATTAGTGTTCGCTGCCCTCGTATTTTGTTAGCCGGTGGTCATGCGACCCTGTATATTTCATAACCACTTTATCATATAAGCCATTTTCATAGGTTGAGTAGAATGCAGCCGGATTGTTTTCACTGGGCTCGAGTACTCTGTCGTATGTGGCGGCATCAAGCACATCCGGAGACTGTTTTACTTCTTGCGCCCAACGGCTAAAATCTTCCGCAGAACTGGCCCGGGCAATAAATTTCATGCCGGAAAAACCAGCGCCGTTTATTTCGGCCGAGCTGCCCGGATAATCTCCGGGCGTGTCTGCCATTAGGTTTAGCCGATTAACGTGTCCTGTCATAGAATATAGCTGACCGCCGAGATTGGGGATCCAAAACGAACTCATTGGTGCCTCGTCAGCCGTCAGCACAAATTGCACCGGAGTGTTTACCGGAACCTGAACAAAGTTAACAGTCGCGATGTTCTGATCAGGATATATAAACAACCATTTCCAGCGCATTGATATGACTTGAATTGTGATGGGTTTAGCATCAGAAGTAATCACTTTACGCGGCTCAAGCCTGTGGGTGGCGGGCCACATCACTAATGCCAGCACAAGCATGAATGCGGTTGGGATCGCCCAAATACTTAGGGAGAGATACTTACTATGACGGCCATTAGGGGCGTAAGTTGCTTTTGAATTAGTTTCCCTATATTTCCAAGCTGTATAAAAAAGAATAAACAGCGTAGGAATGGCAATGGCAAGCAGTACAACTGCGGTTAGTACCATAAGACTCATTTGCTCCTGAGCGATCAACCCTTTTGGGTTAAACAGCGCGATGTTTTTACCCTGCATCAGATACCTGAGAATAAGCCCCAAGTCAACCAAAGCCATGAATATAAACAAAGTGGTCCACCCCGGATTAAGCCTTTTTTTATTTATTTTTGACATTCGCCTAACCCCATCAAAATATAACCATTATCATAATAATAACTATACCACGACCCCCGATTAGCTTAGAACCATTATTGCTAAAGATAATATTGTGCAAATTCCCTAAACTCCTCATCGGTTGGTTTGCGCATAATGAGCTCAGACAATGGACGTTTCAGCCACGGCTGCTTTTTTTCAGATATAGCTAGTGACTTTGGCCAATGAAGCAGACCGATTCCATATTGCTCTCTTCGCTCATTAACATTTGCAAAATCTTTAACGATTGGCAAGTATGGCTCTTTGTTACTATCGAGAAGCCATATAGTTCCAAACTGCTGTGGCTTTCGTCCCAGGACTAGCAGCCAATCAGTCATTGATGGAATTGCTTGAAAATAAGCGGTGTCTCGATTTTTTTCGTAGCATAATATAAATACGCTTAGTACTTTACGTAATGATTTCAACGAATCATGCAACGCCAATATTGACATTGCCTGAGCGGCATCAGCACCTATATTACTTAATGTAGGTTCGCCGATTTCATCAAGTATTCGTAACGTCTTTTGTGCTCTAAGGTGCACGCGTTTTCTTAACTCTGCCCTTTGCTGATTAAGGCTGGATTTATAATCTGCCTCAAATTCAACTTTTGCGAATTCTCGCCATTCAGTTTGGTCGTCTTTTAGTAAGCGGATGAGCTCACTTGCTTGGGTTGGGTAGTTCATGTATTCATTGTAACTCTGCCAGATAATAATTTGGTTCCATTTCGTTCCAGTAAAGACCACTTCTGTGCGGTATACTCAAAGATGAAAGAAAAAAGCATGGCTTTGAATGACACTTTGAAAACATACTACAAGCTGACCAAACCCGGCATTATTTATGGCAACAGCATCACTGCTGCTGCTGGGTTCATGCTGGCCTCTAACGGTCACATTAATTTTAAGCTACTGGTGAGCATGTTAGCGGGAATATCGCTGGTGATGGCGTCTGGCTGTGTATACAACAATGTTATTGACCGTGATATTGACAAAAAAATGAAGCGAACTAAAAATAGGGCTCTGGTGACTGGCGAAGTTACAGCCCAAAATGCTCTTATGTTTGCCAGCGTCCTTGGTATTGCTGGAATTACGTTTTTAATTACACAGACTAATAAATTGACGGCTGTGGTGGCACTGATTGGACTACTGACTTATGTGGTGCTTTACGGTATAGGTAAGCGACGTTCTGTACACGGCACAGTTATAGGTAGTATTTCGGGTGCGGTGCCGCCTGTTGTTGGCTACTGTGCAGTGACAAACCGTTTTGACTTGGGTGCACTGCTGTTATTTTTGATTTTAGTTTGCTGGCAAATGCCGCACTTTTACGCGATTGCTACCTATAGAATTAAAGATTATGCGAATGCTGGACTACCCATTCTAACTGTAAAAAAAGGCGTAGAAGCAGCCAAAAAACAGATGATAGTCTACATTCTTGCTTTTATAGCAGCAACAATTATATTGCACGCAACCGGCTATACCGGCTACACATACTTAGTTGTGGTGTCTTTTGCCGGCTTTGCATGGTTAAGACTAGCCCTGCAAGGACTCAAAACAGACAATAACGAGCGCTGGGCCCGTAAATTGTTTGGCTTTTCATTAATTGTGCTACTGACTTTTTCAGTTATGATTTCGCTGGATTCCTTTTTGCCATAAAGCACGTTATAATTTGCTTATGTTAGTGCTAGTTCACGTCATAATTGCCCTTTCAAGTGTTGCCTACACGACTTATTTATTTTTGCGTCCGTCAAAATCAAAACTGCAAATATCATACGGGCTGGTTGTCGCAACCTTAGCCAGCGGCACTTATTTGGTTTTCGTAACCCGGAATAACATTTTACAGGCATGTATTACAGGGCTTATATACGTTGGTGCTGTATCGGTAGGAATAGTTTTAGCTCAGCGTAAACTCACAAGTGCCAATATCCGCACCAATGATTAGACCCCTCCCACCACCCATCCTCTTGACGAGCGCGGTCTATGCTACAAAAGACTAATTTTAACGGCTGGCGTTAAAGTTTGCGGATTAATAACATAGACTAAAAAATACTTACGCGCTGGGTTGATTAATCTTGAGCCCAGTGTTGGCTTAATTAGCAGCAGATTTTTATCCAGAGCTACCGTGTCGATCACGCCATTTATTGAACTTTTTTTAACTATTCCAGTAGTTTCCTGGCCGGTTTTAGAATTTACCCAATATGATTCTACCGGGTTTGATGAATGATCGAGTACGTTTATTTGTACTTTTTTGCCCACATAAGCAATCTGATTTTCGCTTTGCATTTGGGATAGTTGATCTGCTGCCATTGCGCTTACCTGTTCGGCTTGGACTTTTTTGACATGGGCGTCCAGGCTGGACCGCACTAACATATCCTGAGATGTTGATAAAATCTCGTTTGGGTTTAGATAAGCCGCACCCGGATTTAGGGTAGCTTGCTGGACAGTGCGCAGGGTGTCTGCTTCGGTTTGCTCAGCGACAATTTTAGCAGTTTCGGCAGTCATTCGATTAGTAAGTGCAGCCAGAAAATCACCAACCAACAGGTCCCCACTCAGATGCACATTTGATAAACTAGAAGTACTCTTACGCATATACTAAAGTTACCACATTAGGCCTCTTTTACAGATAAGATTGTGCATGAGGCCTATTCATTTAAAACGTAAGTTCCAACATCAAACGCAACCGTTAGAATAACATCATCAATAACTTGGA
>JAZKJC010000021.1:0-15695 GCA_040384565.1 Patescibacteria group bacterium | reverse complement strand
GCAGAGGTTATGGATAAAAAGTGCCAGTGGGTCAGGGTCGGACCTTTAACAGATGAGGAAAATGTGATTTGTTGGTTTACGCTAAAACACTGGGACAGTCTTAGGGTTTTTGGCAGGTGGGCTATACTTAATGGGAATGACAATTATCCAGGCGATTATTTTGGGGCTGATTCAGGGGTTGACGGAGTTTATTCCGGTTTCTAGCTCTGGGCATCTGGTAGTTGCCCATCATGTGTTGGGGGTGGTTGAATCTGGTCTGGCGTTTGATGTGGCGCTGCATTTGGGGACGCTAATTGCGCTTGTGGTTTATTTTTGGAAAGATTTGCTTGTTTATGCTCATGCGCTGGTCAAAAAGAGTGATAAAACTCGCCTTACGCATTTGCTAATAGCTGCCACTATTCCGGCGGCAGTACTTGGGTATTTGCTGGAGAGCAAGGCAGAATCGCAGTTCCGTTCTGTGCGGTTGGTTGCGTTCACGATGCTGCTTTTTGGTTGTATTATGCTGGCTGCTGAGCATTATTACCGCAAGCGGCAAAAGCATATAGACTTAGAGAATATTCGAACCCGACAGGCATTGGCTATGGGATTAGCCCAGGCAATCGCTATTGTACCGGGTGTTTCGCGTTCTGGCAGTACCATCACTGCCGGTATTTTTACCGGCCTGGATAGGGTTTCGGCAACGCGATTTTCTTTTCTGCTGGGTATTCCGATTACAGCTGGCGCAATACTAAAAGTTTTTAGCGGCGGAGGAGTTTTGCGAGCAGCCCAAGACCAACAAGCAATATTTTTGATTGGCATCTTAACGGCGCTGTTGAGCGGTATGTTTGCCATAAGATTTATGCTCAGCTATTTGTCAGGACACGGGTTGCAGGTTTTTGCTTACTACCGGATAGCGCTGGGGGCGTTCATACTGCTGCTTTTTACAATTCGCGGCTAAAGAGCTATTATAAGGAGTAAATAAAGGGGCTAGAATAATAATTATGCGTAAAAGGTTACTACTAATAGCAAACATCGTGGTCATCGTTATACTAGCCGGAGCGGCTGGGTTTTATTTCAAGAAATATCGTGATCTAAAAGCTCAGAATAAGCAGCTTTCATCACAGTTCGAAACAAACACAAAAGAGCTAGAAGCTTATAAAAAAGACCCAAGCCAGGCCTCAAAAGCTGAAGTAGCCCGGATAGTCGGTGAAGTCGGCAAATTGTATGACCTGCCAAAAGAGGAAGAGCCAAGCGTGGCGACAGTTAATGATAAAGAAAAGTTAAAGGACCAGCCATTCTTTGTTAAGGCTGAAAACGGCGATATTACTTTAATCTATTCCAAAGCTAAACTGGCGCTTTTGTACCGGCCAGGAAGTAAACAAATCATCAATGTTAGCTCTGTTACTATTCAAGACCAGCCACAACCGGCGCCCACTACTCCGTAATTAATACAAGAAATTTAGGGGCACGTGAGTAAGCAATCTTTAGATATCAAACTGAAAGGCAAAGTAACCCCGTTTTCAGGTAATGGCCGCAAGCTAGGCTATCCGACTGCCAATATTGAGGCTCAGACAGATTTGCGGGACGGAGTGTACTTTGGGTATGCCAATATGGGGGATTATTCTAACAATCCGGCGTTAATTTTTATTGGTACGCCCACAACAGTTGGGGATACGGACAGGCGAGTGGAGGCGTATCTACTGGATATACCTGACAAAGATTATTATGGCCAGGAGCTTGGGGTTGAACTAAAACACTACCATCGTCCTAATCAGACTTTTGGCTCGGTTGATGAGTTAGTAAAAGCTATGAAATCCGATGAAGCAACTGCCCGCGAATGGTTTGGTATACTTTAAGACTATGTTCACGGGGATTATAACTGAGACTTCCAGGATCAAAGGCAGCAAAGCCGTTCAGAGCGGATTGACTATAACGTTTCAAAAACCGGCGGGCTGGGATGATTTGACGTTGGGAGAATCAGTTGCCACCAATGGGGCGTGTTTGACGGTTGCGGCAATTCGGTCTGATGAGTACGATTGTCATTTGGTAGCTGAGACGCTGGCCAAAACCTCATTTGGGCATGAGCTACCGGCAATCGTAAACTTGGAGCGTTCGTTGAGCGTTGGCGGCCGTATTGGTGGACACTTTGTGCAGGGCCATGTAGACGGAGTGGGGAAGATTGTTAAAATTGACAAAGTTGACGGCTATCGTCTTTACGTGACGTTTATGCCCGAAAGCCAAAAATGGGTTATCTATAAAGGGTCAGTTACTATTAACGGCGTCGCGTTAACGGTTGCTGAAGTCAGCGCCGGCATGCTGGCAGTTGCCCTCATCCCTCACACTCTGGAGCACACCACCCTAAAAGATCTGAAGGTCGGTGATCTGGTAAATCTGGAGTTTGATATGATAGGCAAATATATTGTTAATGTAATGGAAAGCAGAGATACGGATGCAAAAAGCACAACAAGCTGAGCTTACGCCATTTGACGCAAGCGAATGGCAACTTGGCGTCGTAGTTGCTCAGTTCAACAATCATATTACCGACCAACTTTACCAGAGTGCGATACGAAGAGCTGCTGATTACAAGCTAAGCCCAGAGGCTATAAAAACAGTCAAAGTAGCCGGCTCAGTGGAGATGCCACTGGTTTTGCAGCATTTAGCCAAAACCGGACGTTTCCAAGCGTTGCTGGCTATTGGCTGCGTAATTAAGGGGGATACACCGCACTTTGATTACGTCTGTTCATTTGTGACAAGTGGTATTCTGCGTGTGCAGCTTGATCATAATATGCCAATTGGCTTCGGCGTCTTAACCTGCGAAACGGAGGCCCAGGCATTGGAGCGTGCTCAATTAGGTGGCGAGCATCTGGATGCGGTTTTGCAGCAGGCCAAGGTTTTACACGAGCTTAAATAGGGACAAAAATACTACATATAGCGTAGTGATCACGTGCTACACTACTAATCAAGCTCTTTTTTATAAAAAATGCTGGAAGCGAGTGAAATTCTCGCGCTGTGCCGCAACGGTTAAAGCCCGATACAGCTACTAAAGTCTCCCGAGCAGGAGCAATGAAGTTGTCTTCATGCCCTTGCTCATCCGGAGAGTAAGGGTTTTTAAATGGCCGCGCCAGCCGAGCAGTTACCAGTAGTCGAACCACACGCAAACGATGTTATTGTTATGCCCGAGATGCCACAAGATCAGCTGGCACAACAAAGGGCAAAACGGCTTATGAGAGCCAGCGGTTTTGTTGCTGTAGCGAGTGTTACGCAAGAGCAAGATGATCAGCAACCCAGTGCTCCACGCAATCTCCTGGAGGCGATTTATTTAGCCGAAGCCGGTGACCCAAATGGCATAAAAATGCTGGACCAAAACATCGAGGCTGATTTCATGGAACGTAGTTTTAAGGCTGGCCTGATCTTACGGGTTGAGCTTCAGACAAGCGCCGGGGAAGGACTTGGCCAGCATGGCCAAAGCCTGGATTCGGTCAATGGCAACAGCCTGCGGTTTATTGGCCGTACCTGGCAGATGCGCGAGCGGCTTAAAGCCGAAGCGCGCAATAAATACCGCCAAGATATGGCGCACGAAATGGGCTTGCTTGAGGATAACTATCTTGTTGTCTTCTCTTGTGTTCCAGATGACATGACTAGGAAAGAATTGATAGAAGAAGACTTTTTTGTGGACACCATGTCCTGTGCTATTCAAGCAACCACCGAACACGACGGAGCGATAGAGCTGGAATCCGCATTTGTTGCCGGAGTAAAACAGCCAGATGCGGAGCGGCATGACATTAACGCTGTCAGGCATATAGCTAAAAAGCTAGGGTTTAATTTTGATAGTAAATCGACTACGCAGATGCTTGATTCCCCAGTTTTGATTCCTAAAAGACTGATGCCAAATGGTGTGGTTGATTTGGCGGCGTTATTTGATGAACCTCAGGGCACATTCTTTGGAGAGGACAAACCCCAAGAAGATTATTTGGCACATCGGGAATTTTGGAGACAGCGCCAAAAAAAATTTAAACCCATGATCCAATCCATCAGGCGCCAGTTGATTGCCGAAAGGCATACATTTAAGACGCCAACGGATGCGACGGAGCGGCTGGGTAAACTGTCTGAACAAGAAGGCATATATAGGGCGGTCGTGGATAAATCCATTAATCCTTTCGTATTTGGACCCACATCTGCCGATTATATTGAACAAGCTCGTATGCATAATGCACACGGCAACACCGAGCTAGCTCAATCAGCGACCCGTAAGGCTCTTGATACCGCGAAGTCATCATCCTGCCCCGGTGCATACCAAAAAGATAAAATAACTGAAGAAAAAGAAAATGACCAAAACGCTGAAAGCTCGGAGACAGAAACTTCAGACAATGAAAGGATTTGTTGTCCGAATTGTCGAGAATACGTTACCAAAAAAGACGCGCGTAAAGGCGATTGCTTGAGGTGTCCAAGCTGTAAATATGAAGTAAATGTTTGTACGAATACTGTCAATAATCCCGGGAAAGCTATCAAACCAAAGGATAAGGCTAACATATATCAACTTTTTGGAACAAATCCGGCAAAAAACCTCAAGAAAAAGCACGTTCGTAATGATAAGCCCTATCTTAATGCTAATGTTCAGGCGCAGGCACTAGCGCATGCAGCTTAATGAAAAAATTATAGATTGCGCTGAGTGCGTAATGCCGGTTAAGACGGAGCAACCTGTGACTATCCAAAGCTTATGCGTCCGTTGCCCGTTTTGCCAGCAAACCGTCAATGCCATTGTGACGGAAGAAACTATTGCCTGTCCGGCGTGCAAAGCGGTGGTAAAAAGGTAAAATACAGACATGGCTAAACGTATTGGAATTTTTGCGGGGACATTTGATCCAGTACATGCGGGTCATTTGGCATTTGCCGAGGAGGCACTTAAGAACGGGCTGGAGAAAGTTATGTTTTTGCCTGAGCCCCGGCCTAGGCGCAAGCAAGGCGTGCGAGCATTGGAGCACAGAGTGGCTATGGTGCAGTTATCAATTGCTGAAAACCCGCGCCTTGGTACGATTATTTTGGAGCAAGCACGGTTTACGCCACATGAGACATTACTGCTGCTGCAGGCACGTTTTGTGGGCTATCAGCTTGTTCTGTTATTTGGGGACGATGTTATCAGCCATATTGCTCATTGGCCTCATGTGGAAACCCTGTTAACGGCAACGGAGCTTTTGATTGCCAGTAGGCACGAAGATGCTAAGTTACTACAGGCTAATCTTGAGGCTCTGGAACAAGCCCGAGCTTTGAAATTCCGGTATAGGATTGTGTACCCGGACCAGGAACATATTTCTTCTTCAGCGCTACGTTTAAAACTCAAACATGGTCACACAGTTTCCGATTTGCCGCAGTCCGTCAAAAAATATATTGATCAAAATAAGCTTTATGCTGCCGGTAGTATTTCATCGTGAGATTGCAGGGAAGCTAAATGCTTTTCACGGAAATGGTTAAATTCGCTCTTTTTAAGCCCACTTTTTCGGATAAATGAGCTGATTTTTTCACTGCCAATATAGTGGGGGATCATAACATAAGTCGCGCCCAACTCGTATAACTGAACGGCTTCTTCGCGGGTAACTGCATGGCAGATAATTACGGCTGACTGGTTGATGCGGTGGATATTCCGGACCAGCTGCTGAGTTACGCCAAAATCAGAAAAGGTGCTGATAACCAGCTTGGTATTATCGATATTAATTTCATCCAATAATTCTGAATCTGTAGCGTCACCATAAATGTAAGGGATATCCTGGCGCTCCAGCGTATCAATGACAGAAGGGTCATAGTCGATAACAAGGTAGCGTTTACCGATTTGCTTGAACGTTTTGATAAACTCATGACCGCCCTGATGGTATCCGAACAATAGGAGCGGATAACCTGCTCGCCGGCGTTGTTCCTTATAGACTACTTCCTTTTCAAATAAGTGTAGCTTGAGGCGATCAAACTGGCTGAATAATTGATCGTCATAATGCATCAGATAGGTCGATGTGGCGATAGTGATAATGGCCACCAAAGTAATAATGGCGCTAATATCTGGGCGTACTAGTCCGGCACTGGTTGCCAGAACGATCATTACAATCGAAAACTCACTGATTTGGGACAAGTTGATTCCAGCCTTAAAGCTAACACGTTTTGTGTAGCCAAGTAATCCGGCTACCGTTGTTATGGTAAGTGGTTTTAGGACGATAACAATTATGGACAATACGAGGGCTGGTCCGATTCCGGATGCCAGATTCGTGACGTTAAGGCTTTCGCCAAGGGTGATGAAAAACAGCACCACAAAGAAATCTCGTAAGGGTTTGAGCCGGGAGGCAATCTCTTGGGCGTAAGGCGACGAGGCCAGCGCGACGCCGCCAAACAAAGCACCGACTTCTATTGAAAAGCCAGACCGTTCAAACAGCGTAGCTATGCCAAAACCCCAGGCAATGGCAAATAAGAATAATAGCTCCTGGGAGCTGGCCATATATTTAGAAAGTCGCGGCAAAATTCTTGTACGGCAGATCCCAAGCAGTGATATAAGGAGCAAGCCTTTGCCCAGCAAAATACCGACTTCTTCTACGTTCAGGCCATCACCTTGGCCGGCGACAATAAACAACAGGGCGAGAGTAGCTACCAGATCTTCCATAAGGATGACGCCAATGGCGATCTGGCCATGCAGGCGGTTTTGCTCCTTTTTATCTGAGAGGATTTTGACAATGATAATGGTACTGCTAAAAAATAGTGACAAACCAATTATCAGTGCTTCTGTTTGGGTAAAGCCCATAAGCGAACTCGCCGTAAAGCCAAGCGTTCCGACAGTCACCAGTGACGCGACGGTAATCAGGAATACAACCCTCCCCAGCTTTCTAAGCTCTGAAATATTCATGCCAAGTCCAATAATGAAGAGCAACAACGCGATGCCAAGCTTGGAGTAGGCCTCAAAAGTCTCGGTGGAGTGGATAAGCCCAAGCACAGATGGCCCCACCAATAGGCCGGACAATATATAACCCAAGATCAGGGGTTGGCGAATAAATTTCATAAACAATGAAACCGCCGTAGCGATCACTATGACCAGACTTAGTTCTGCGAAAGCGCCGTGCATTTCATATCATCCGTGTTATTTGAATTTTAATTGTTATGCTTTTATTCTACAACAAACGAACAGAAGCATCAAAAGTGATTTGCAGAAACAGTTCTTTCCGGTTGTGATTCAATCTGGCGCTTGATTTGCGTAAGCTAAGTTATGACGTACAATAAAAAGCTATGGTATCAAACCTTTTTTCTTATCTTAATCCGTTCTCATCAGATGAAGAAAATGTAGATGTGCGCCGAAAAGCCATTAAGAGCTTTAAGGCAAAAGCCGATGCTAAGCGCACAGGCCCCGAAAAGTTTGCCGATATGCTCACTGCCAAATTTGGCTCAATCGCATTTTTGTCTTTGAACGCCACTTGGTTTACACTCTGGATTCTCATGAATGTTGGCTGGATTCCTGGCATTGAGCCATTTGATCCGTTTCCCTTTGGGCTGTTAACCATGGTGGTGTCATTAGAAGCCATATTTCTGGCTATTATTGTGTTGATTTCCCAAAACCGTGAAGCCCGTATTGCCGAGCTTAGGGAAGAAATAGAACTGCAAATTGGTACTGTTTCCGAGAGCGAATTAACCAAACTAATCAAGATGGTAACCATTTTGCTAGAAAAACAAGGCGTAAAGACCGAGGATGACCCAGAACTACAGAGGATGCTCAAACCATTCAGGCACGCGGCACTAGAGCGCGAGCTAGAAGATGAGTTGAAAAAGTAAAATGCTATGAAACAATTATTCCGACAATTTTCGGCCCGCATATCATTTTTAAGCGGCACGCCTCTGGTTTTTGTAGTAGCGGTAATTATAGTCATAGCTTGGGCTGTTACAGGGCCATTATTCGACTTTTCAAATACATGGCAGCTGTTTATAAATACGCTGACGACCATTACTACTTTTTTGATGGTGTTTTTAATTCAAAATACCCAAAACAGAGACAGCAAGGCAATTCAACTAAAGCTTGATGAACTTATTCTGGCCACCCGCGGACGGGATGCTTTAATAGATTTAGAAGATATGACAGACGAAGAGCTAGAAGAGCTTGACCGTGAATTCCGTGAAATTCACGAAAAACAATCCACCAGCCAAACTATGAAAAAACTTCACCAAAAACTAACAATTTTACGCGACAAACGCCAAGCTAAATAACAGATACAAAATCACAAATCACAAAAACCCCATCTGTTAAAGGTTGGACCTTTAACAGATGGAGAAAATGTGAATTTTGGGGGCTAGAGAACTAGGGAGAGGATAGCGGCACTGCCGGACAGGGTCATTATGCCGACTACTAACCAGCCGATCCAGGTTACCGGCTTGCGGTTTACCCAGCGGCCCATTATCTTTTTGTTACTGCTCATCGATACTACGAAGCACAATATTATTGGCGCGATTATGCCGTTGGCGATAGCCGAGTAAATCAAGGCTTTGATGGGATCTAGCCCGACGAAGTTCATACCCAACCCTACCAACATGGAGATAATAATTACCCCATAAAAGGCATGAGCCTGGCGCAATGGCCGGTTCAGGCCTTCTTTCCACCTGAAAGCTTCACTGAGCGCGTAAGACGAAGAACCAGCTAATACTGGGATAGCCAGCAAGCCTGTGCCGATAATTCCCAAAGCAAATAAGAAATATGTTGCATTGCCAGCAAATGGCCGCAGCGCCTCGGCGGCCTGAGCAGCCGATGTAATATTGGTAATACCTTGGGGGAATAAAACCGCTCCACAGGCAGCAATGATAAAAAACATCACAACATTAGACAGCAACATGCCGGACCAGACATCGATGCGCATAGTCCTAATTTGCTTTGTGTTTGAACCGGTGCGGGCTTTAACTGATTTTTTGCCGGCTAGGATTTCTTCTTCTACTTCCTGAGAAGTTTGCCAGAAGAACAAGTATGGCGAAATAGTGGTTCCTAGGATCGCACAAATTAGCAGAATTTGGTTTCTATCGAATGTTACTTTTGGTATCACAGCCTGGCGTAGAACCTGGTTCCAGTCAAGCTGTGCCAACAACGCTGAAGCCACGTAGGCCAGTAGTACCAAGGCAAGCCACTTCAGGTAGCGGGCGTAGCGCGAGTAGTTCATAAAAATCTGCATCCCCAGGCAAAGCGCCGTGATGCCGATGACTAAAGACACGAAACTAAATTGGGGATGAAGCAGTTGAATGGCTTTGGCCATGGCTCCGAGATCGGCGCCAATATTGAAAGCGTTGGCAGAAAAAAGCAGCAGTGCGCACATGAACAACAGCCGTCTGGAATAGTGCAAGCGAATATTGCCAGCCAAGCCTCGCCCCGTGACAAGGCCGATACGGGCACACATTTCCTGCACGTAAGACATTAGCGGGAAAGTAAGAATAGATAACCAGAGCAAGCCAAACCCATATTGGGCGCCAGCCTGGGAATAGGTGGCAATGCCAGACGGGTCATCATCTGACGCGCCGGTAGTAAGTCCTGGTCCTAGGGTATGCCAATAGCCTCTAGTTTTAGCGATCATCTTCTTGGTAGGCAATTTTTTTGTAAATTCACCGCCTGAGGTAACGGCTTTATCAAGTGCAATCGCCGGTGCTTCGGCGGCGTCTCTAATAGTAAATCTTTTTCTCTTCATATAGTTCTTATGTTTAATTATACCGGAAATTGCTTGACACAGCCTAAGTGCTTATGCAAAAATGTAGGCACTTCATAGATTGCGTCAAAAAACGCAAACAGAAGACAAAAACTTTCAAATTAAAAAAAAGACAGGCCTGTGAGGGGTTAAGTGTTTTTGGAGGAAATGGCATTATGCCAGTAAAAATAAAAGTAATAAAAAATAGGGTATATAAAGTGGAAGTAAAGATTAAACGCCCTAAGTGGCAACAGTTTTTGCATTATTAGCATGCAAGCTGCAAAAGTTAACTAGCAACGGCTTTCTGGCTAGTTGCTAGTTTTTAATTTAATAGAAACTTATGGTTTTTATGGGCCAGCGGCCTGATTTATGGGTGTATTGTTTGGCCCTGCCCCAGCTTCCGGACTCTTACCAACCCGCTGCAAGTAGAATTTTCTTATGGTATCTTCGTCATACTGGTCTAGATGGAGCGTGTATCCCCAGGATGCTATCTGTATAGCGCGAGTGTTTTTAGATCGGGGCATTACAATAGCCTTAATAGGTTGAAAATCTTTGTTACTGTATGGCGGGGCAAACAATGCCTGTAGCTGCTTAAGCTGGTCGGCTGGCAAATCCGGCTTGTAGGTAATAATTACGCCACCGTGCTCTTCATTATGAACAAACACTTCTTCTGGAATTTCTTGGGTATATACGCCCCATGAGGTCGGAGCAGTTTGGTCTGCATAGTGTGGGCCTGAACTGGCTGGCTCTGAGTTATATGGTTCGTGCGGTTGGCCCTGAGCAATATGTGTTGCTTCCTGAATCGCATGCTGAACCCCAAGAGTGACTTCTTTTGGCTTAGACTTCTGTTTCATAGCAATAAAGCCAAATGATCCTATTGCCAGGAAAGCTATTATGGCTATAAAAACTTTATTTGACATAGTATCCTCCAATAAGTTAGTTGTGTCCTCGTCGCCAGTTGCATATTTATGCTATAAATTACCATTGCCCTTAATTTTATCAGAAATGCTACCTGATAATAGGGTAACTAAATGCTAAATTTGTAGTTCCTATAGTAACATGAGTATAGATGGATAGCATTTTAGTCATTGGTTTAGGCATCCTTACGCTTGTAGCTGTTAGCTTGCAGCGTACTTATTCTCGTGTACCTATTAAGCAACTCAAGCATCGGGCCAGGGCTGGAGATGATTTGGCGGCCGTGCTTATCAAAGTTGTTGGCTATGGCCACAGCTTACGTGCCGTTTTATGGTTTCTGATTGGTTTGACCAGCGCTGGCTTTTTTATAGCCGTGTCCAAGTCGGCCCCTGTATGGGTCGCATTTGTAGCCAGTGGCATATTGATTTGGGCAGGCTTTGTCTGGATTCCGGCCGCACGCGTAACATTCTTAAGTGAGAAATTGGCTGCCTGGTGCGCGCCTGTGCTGGCTAGACTCCTAATATATCTGCACCCTTTGATAGACCTGATAGTACGCTTTATCCGTCGCCATCGCCCCGTCCATGTCCATACTGGTTTGTATGACCGGCAAGACGTAATTGATTTGTTGGATCGCCAGCAGGTCCAGCCAGATAATCGTATTGAGAAGGCGGAGTTGGAAATAGCCCGCCACGCGTTGACCTTTGGTGATGACATCGTTGGCCAGCGGATGGTGCCTGGGCGTGTTGTTAAGGCCGTTAAGGCGGATGAGCCGCTTGGTCCGGTTATTATGGATGAACTGCACAATTCCGGACACTCCAGATTCCCTGTCTACGAGGGCAAGCCGGATAATATTATCGGCACGCTATATCTACGTGATTTGGTAAATACCAAGCACGGCGGAGCAGTGCGCTCACTCATGAAACCGGAAGTGTCGTACATTCATGAAGATCAATCACTATTTGACGCCTTACAGGCAATTTTACGTACGCACCGCCAGCTTTTCATAGTGGTCAATAGCTTTGAGGAGTACGTGGGGATTATTACTATTGAAGACGTGTTGGAGGCGGTTATCGGCTCGCCCATAATAGATGAGTTTGATCAGTATGATGACCTCCGGGCAGTGGCTGCCCGGGCTGCTAAGCTTGAGCACAAAGCACATGTCGATGAGCTAACTGAATCAGAAAACCCTACCGAAGATCCAACAGAGGTGGTAGAATAACAATGATGAAGATTGCTGTGAGATCCAATACGAATGCTAGGGTCGGTACGTCTGCTTAGGCGAGCAGTCGGCCTTTGACCTTTCTTTAAGCCATATATATCAGCAACAAGGAGAATATTATGAGAGTTTTAAGTCGAGATATCGCCAAGCATATTGGTAAAAAAGTAGAAATCCAAGGTTGGGTACACAAAAAGCGCCTGCTGGGCGGCTTGACGTTCATAAATGTTCGTGACCGTAGTGGCCTGACGCAAGTAGTAATACAGGACAAAGATGAAGTTGAAAAATTAAGAGGTTTACAGATTGGAACCGTGCTGGTAGTTACCGGAACCGCCGTGGAGGAGTCCCGTGCGCCTGGCGGAGCTGAGCTGCACGACCCCATGCTTACAGTCATGACCTCCGTAACAGACGAGCCACCTATAGAAATTGACAAACCCCTAGGCCACAAGCCCGATAACCTGGATACTTTGTTAGATAACCGGCCCATAGGACTACGCAATTTACAGGAAACAGCGATATTCAAAGTCCAGGCGAAAGTTCTGGAGGCGTTTAGAAATTTCTTTGCAGACAATGACTTTACTGAAATCAACAGCCCAAAGCTATTAGCCGAGGCAACAGAAGGCGGAGCCGAAACATTCAAACTGGATTATTTTGGTAAAACCGCGACCCTGGCCCAAAGTGCGCAATTTTACAAGCAGATGATGGTGGGAGTGTTTGAGCGCGTATATGAGACTAACCCGACCTTTCGGGCCGAACCCAGCGCTACTACCCGCCATATGACGGAGTACATCACAATAGACGCGGAGATTGGATTTATCGATTTTGAAGAGTTGCTTAACTACGCTGGCAACTGTTTGATAAGTGTGGTTCAAGCCGTACAGAAAGATTGCGCAGCCGCGCTCAAAATGTGGAACGTGCCAGAAATTGTCTTGCCGAACGTGGGTGAAAAGATTCCACGCTTAACCATCACCGAAATCCATGATAAATTCGTCAAAGCTACTAAAGAAGACCATACAAGTGAGGATGACCTGGCGCCGGCCGAGGAACGCTGGGTGTGTGATTATGCCAAGAAAAATCTGGGCAGCGAGGCAGTGCTTGTGACCGGCTGGTCCAGCCAGAGTAAGACATTCAAGTTCTATCACCGAGCCAATGAGGAAAACCCTGAATTAGCCGACCGAGCGGACTTGTTATTTAGAGGCGTAGAAATCACCACTTTGAGTATGCGTGAACACCGTTATGATCGCCTGATTGCTCAGCTAAAAGCTAACGGTGGAGACCCTGAAAGTCCGGGCTACGCCCCTTTACTGAGTGTATACAAATACGGTATGCCACCGCACGGCGGATGGGGCTGGGGGCTGGAACGAACTGTCCAGAAGCTCCTGGGCCTGAGCAGTGTTAAAGAAGCTTCGTTGTTTCCAAGGGATATAAACAGGTTAGCGCCATGAGCCACAAAGTGTATTTAGGAATTGGATCTAACATGGGAAACCGCTATGAGTATTTGCAGAAAATGGTCGAAAAGCTCAAGGAGTTCGTTATTATTACTGAGTATTCCCAGATTTATGAAGCACCGCCCTGGGGCGTCAAGCAACAGCCAAGTTACTTGAATGCCTGTATAGGAGGGGAAACAGAGCTGGAACCGGACACGCTACTAAAGGCTGCCCAAAAGATTGAGGAAGACCTGGGCCGTGAAAAAACCTTTCGATGGGGGCCACACGTGGCGGATATAGACATCTTGTTTTACGATAATTTGGTTTTGGAATCGCCCTACCTAACAATCCCGCACCCCGGCTTGCCAGAACGAGCCTTTACACTGTTCCCCCTTGCGGACATCGCCGGTGATTTTAAACACCCTAAGCTAAAAAAGACTGTCAAAGAATTGCGAGACAGTATTCCGTCAGAGGGTGTAGAAGCTAGTAAACTAAGCCTTCCATAATTAATGTAAGTAACAGCCACCTACTGTTGATCTTACTTGCCAATCCAAGACGGATGTTGTCCTCGCATCGCATCAGCGGTTGTCATGCGAGCTTCCAGACTTCGGCGGGCAGGACTGGCGTTAGCAACAGCGGCTTGTGCCCGTGGTGAAAATGGTTGTAAATTTAATATAGAAACAGCTTCTAATGCAGCTGCACCAATAACATGTCCAACTCCTCGAACAACTCCCATAAAACCAGCTTCATGAGTGGGCTGGGTTATTGTAACGGCCTCGCTTTCTAAAGCGGGAGGGAGAACTCCCGTGTCTACTGAAAAAATTTGATGATTAGCTTCGCCTGCCATTTTGAATCCTTTCGACAAATTAAAACCTCCCCGTTTGCGTCGGGGAGGTTTGGTTTGTCTTTTTAATTTATTGGTGGTTACAAACCTAACTACTCCCCTTGGGCCACGATAATCGGGAGGCTTACAGCTGGAGTGTTGGATTTGAAACTAACCATAAACCTATCGTACGCCACCCAAAAAGCTTGTCAATAATTATTTTTAGCAGCCATAAACCCAGTCAAAAATTCTCATGTGTGATATAAATCGCCTATACATAATATAAATTTCTGAAATAATATACATGTATACCTAAACTTAGTGCTTACTAGCTTGATTAAAAGGCCCGGTGGTTCCCCGTAGAATCCAGTCAGCAAACACTAATACGGATACGCTGTATACCACCTAAACGGGAGGGGAGGCCTATGCTCCAACGCCATGAGGTATTAGCTGGGTTAAGATATAGTGCTATGTTTGTTGGTGCTACTGCATCCGCTTTAGCTATTGATCAATTAATGCTACAGCCGGATACACCGGCTGAGATTATTTTAGAAGCTGCAGCTGGCTCGCCAGTTCAGCTTGGTGGCATAGCCACGGCCAACTGTGTTGGTGCTATTTTGAATATTCCGGTATGCCCGCAGAACCCCCTTGAACAGCATGCCACAACCACAACCTCATCAACAACCACAACAACCTTAGCAGTTGAGCGTCCAGCAGCGGTTCACGCCTCGCGCTCAGAACCCCGCCCCACACCTACCTCACCACCTCCAGAAGTTGCTTCAGTCCCCGAATCTCAAGAACCTGACACAAATGACATGGATGATCCGGTAGAGGGAGAAAAAGTGCTCGTAAGCGACCAATTTAGGGTAACTTGTTACGCCCTGCAAGGGAATACGGCTACTGGTAGAAAGGTTGATCGAGGTGCTGTGGCAGTTGATCCACGCATTATTCCTCATGGCACGAAACTATGGATTGATGGCTATGGTTGGGGCCTGGCCGTAGATACTGGCGGTGATATCAAACAATTTTGGATTGATGTCTGGATGCGTACAGATGCGGAATGCGTACAGTGGGGCTCCAAACGCAATGTATCAGTGTACCGAATCAATAATCCAACCCCCCTCCCAAAACCAACCGCAGCCTAAAGAAGTCTATTTAGCAATTTTCCAGTAGGTTTCTAAAATAGTATGCTGCGTAGGTTAAGGATTCGTTAACAATATAAATAATCTTTGCACATGCTAGAATTGTTAAAGAAAGATTAAAGGGAAATTTAATGAAATTCAAAAAAGCTGTATTGATCAATATTGCCGAGAGCCATTTTGATCAAAAATATTGGCACGAGTTAAACAGTCTTTTTGAGCAAAAGGTGATAATGAATCGGGACGACCCGAGCTTAATAGTAGAACTGAAAGATTGTGACGTATTACTGCTAGGGTTTCAGGTTCCCATCGACAAGGATATTTTTGAAGCGGCACCTAAGCTCAAATTCATTAATATTTTAGCTACCGCATACGGGACAGTTGACTTAGAAGAAGCTTCCAAGAAAGGTATTCCAGTATGTAATCTGGCAGGATATAGCACGGAAGCCGTTGCAGAGTTCACTACGTAAGTTCCAACATCAAACGCAACCGTTAGAATAACATCATCAATAACTTGGA
>JAZKJC010000020.1:0-6532 GCA_040384565.1 Patescibacteria group bacterium | reverse complement strand
ATGTCCATAATTGTCCTCCTGACTATGGACTTGTACCAATAGGTTTAGATTACCCAGTAATGTGGGCTTGCAAAAAGGCCAACTTTGTATTATACTTGTTAAGTTAAACGGGTGGCGAAGGAGAAGAATTGTATATGTGGCCATTTAATCGTAACAAAACTGGTGACGGGACTACACCGCCGGAAGTACAGGATTATTATCAATCAGAAAGTCGTCAGCGTAGCTGGTTGGCATGGGTTATAGGCCTTGGGACTTTGCTCGCAACGGTACTTATAGTATTAGGATTATTCTATGGTGGCCGATGGGTTTATCGTAAGGTTCGCCCTCAAACCCCACCTACTACTACCCAAGTTGGAGTTGAAACTCCACAAATAGAGAGTGGATCTAGCGAGCAACCGGGCGGTGACATTCCATCAAACTCCCCTGATCAAAACTCTGCGTCTACGCCTCCTGCTTCACCACAAACGCCTCCTGGCGGTTCATCTCCAGCTCCTACGCCCCCAACTTCGGGTACTGTTGCTCAAACTCCAAATACCCAAGGTAAAGCCACGGCTGATTTACCGACAACTGGTCCAGCTGATAACGCAGCCATCTTCCTGCTGGTCAGCGTAGCAGGTTACCTTTTCCACCGTCGCACCCAAAAATCTAGCTAACAATTCATTAGACATTAGTAACAAAGATCATATTGCTCTGGTGATTAACATCACATACAGCGGCTAAAAAAGGCGCATACTTGATATACCCAGTGGAAATTAGTTTTCGGCTTTTTGGGTTGAGGATTTCCTGGCCAGAAGTTTTTGAAATTTTATCAGCATACCCGGGGGTATGGTTATCAAATTTCGGGAACTTCTGGCCGGAAAGGGCAAGCCAAAAAGCCGGAAAGTAGTTTCTGCTGGGTATAATTACCAAGGAGAGGTAACAATGATCGTAGCAGCGACCCGGCAGGATTTACAGAACGCGCTTGAGCGTACTAGAAATTCAATTGTCGGCTCTATGTTTTCACGCCAGGATGCTCATACCGTGGTATCTCAGCTTAGGGCCTCAATTATGCATGATTTAAGAGAGCTGCATGCTGAAAATGGACAAACTATTCGGCAGGGACAAGCCCAGCGCGACCAGCTAATGACTCGTCTTAATAACATCGAACATAGTATCCAGGTTTTGCAACAAACCATGACTCGTTTTTTGGAGGTCCAAGCCCGCTACACCAACTCCCCCTACCAATAAAATAGTTTATCAGCTATCAGCTATCAGCTATCAGCTATCAGCTATCTTGCTGTGTTGGGTGAAGTAGTTGATTTCGTTGATAATGTCTAGTAAAGCTTGGGCACGGGCTTTGTCGTCTGTGATAGCTTGGGCTGCTTCAAAAGCACTTTTTAAGAGATTTTGGTCGTCACTTGCTTGAATCATCATCATGGTAGTGCGGAATTTTTCTTCTGGCGTTTGATCTAAGTGGCTTACGAGTGGGCTTAGATGCTGTAAGGCCTGCTGCTTAAGATCCATAAGATCGTCATTGCCGTTGTTGTTTGTTGGTTCAGCGGGCGTGTTATTAGCCATGCCTGAAATCCCGCCTGAGTCTAAGGTAGGGGCAGCTGGCGTTGTAACATCGCTAACTGGTGGAACTGATGGGGCGCCTCCGGGAAAACTTGACGCGAAGTCCGATGGTCCTGAAGTGCCAAGCGTGGTGTCCGCTATAGGATCCGGCATCGCGGCGTTAAGTATGCCGTCATTATCCTGATTATTTCCAATAGGTTGTTGATTATCGTTATGGCCGAACATATTTCCCACCTTTACCCTTAAATGGGCTTCTTTTTCAATTAACAGTCTTATCGTAAGCCATAAGCGTTAAAAAGCCAATTGTAAAATTAATGTTAATTGCTCAATGAAAAATGTAAAATGTCTTTATGCTAGATGATTTAAAGTATATTCACGAACGAGATACGCAGGATGCTTTAGGCATCGTTGAAAAGCAATGGCAACAATTGCAACACAATTTTGATCTTCAGCCGGTAGAGGGCAACTTTGAGAACATTGTTCATTCAGGTATGGGTGGTTCGGCTTTGTGGGCACTTCTGAGTACTAGTTGGCCTGGCTACAAGTTGCCCTTCGAAGTCGTTAGAGGCTATGACATACCGGCGTATGTGAATAAAAAGACACTCTTCATTGCTTCAAGTTATTCAGGCAACACCGAAGAAACCCTGTCTTCGCTGAAGCAAGCGGAGGAAAAAGACGCCTATATAGTTATCATTACATCTGGCGGGAAACTAGCAGAGCATGCAAAAAGCAAAAGCTATCCTTTGATTGAATTGCCAAAAATCGATAAGCCGCGTTACGGTGCGTTTTATGGTTTCAAGGGCATCGTGATGGTGTGTGAGCGCTTAGGACTGCTGGTGGAGCCAAAGGCCTCAGAGCAATTAAGTAAGACTGACACATTTTTAAAAGATGCTTTACAGTCATGGCTACCGACGGTGCCAACAAAACAAAATGCCGCCAAACAGTTGGCCTTGGAGCTCATGGGCAAATCTCCGGTTCTGTATGCGGGCCCGCTGCTCGCCCCCGCAGCTCACAAGTGGAAAATAAGTTTTAACGAAAACTCCAAAAACGTAGCATGGGAATATACATTTCCCGAATTCAATCATAATGAATTTACTGGTTGGACTTCCCATCCGGTAGATAAACCCTATTCGGTCATATATCTCACCTCTTCCTTTGACCATGAGCGGATAAAAAAACGCTTTGATTTAAGCAACAAACTATTGAGTGGGCGCTGGCCAGAACCTCATTACGTTGAAGCTCAAGGTGATAGCAAGCTGCAACATCTGTTGTGGACAGTTGCTCTGGGGGATTTTGTAAGCCTTTACCTAGCTTTGCTGAACGGCGTCAATCCCATAGATACCGGCGATAAAGACATCATTGAAAAGTTCAAAAAGGAGCTTGGATGAGCGATGACCAATCCCCACCAGCATTCGATCCAGCACTGTTTAACAATAATCCTCACGCAAAACGTGTCGAAAAGCCATGGGGCTATGAACTGCATTGGGTGCCCGCGGAACGTTCCTACATGGGAAAAATTGAACATATTAATGCAGGACGGCGTATGTCACTGCAGATTCACGATCAGAAACAAGAAAGTTGGCTTCTTATTAGTGGTAGGGCAAAAGTCATATGGGAAGATAATACCGGTAAATTAATTGAAACTGAGCTTCAACGGGGGCAAGGCTACTCAACAGCTATAGGGCAAAAACATCGCCTAGTTGGTATTACTGATTGTGATATTGTTGAGGTGTCTACATCTGAAATAGGAACAACTTGGCGGCTGGAAGATGATTACGACCGACCACACGAGACTCCAGAGCAGCGCTCCAAAGAGCGAAATGAAGACATACAATAATTGTAACGTTTATGCTACAATTATTGTATGGATAATAGTACTGGCCCAAAACCTCGTTCTCATATTTTTGGATTTCTCGATGAAACGGGCTTACTACACACTCCGCCTACAGACAGATTTTTTGGTATGGGTTTGGTAATTGTCCAAAACCCCAGGCAGTTGCACAGAAGCATTGTTAGGTTCAAGGATCAGAAGCAATTTTACAAAGAGTTTAAATTTAGTGAGATTAAGACGGCTAACCTGGCTACCTATAAAACACTTATGGATATTTGTTTTGATACGCATAGTCTACGCTTTAATTGCTACATTGTTGATAAAACAGCGCGTACAACTAATCATCATATAAGATCGTACAACGGCTATGCCGGATATCTAATTGCTCATGCCATTGACCAAGCCGATGAAAAGGTCAGTGAATATATAACGGTGCTTGCGGATGACGTATCGACCAATAGCATAAATGATCGTTTTGAAAGTATGGTAAGGGAGAGAATTAGACAGGTGACAAGACGAGGGGCGTTGTTTGGAATATGTAGGCTGGAATCCCATGCCGTGACTGAGCTACAGATTTGTGATGTACTGGTCGGTGCTGTAGCATACGCTCACAAAATGGGTGTCGGTAGTGTCTCAACAAAAGGAGCCAAGGCTCAACTTGTCAAATACATTCAGAAAAAATTAAATGTTTTTTCATTGTCCCAAGATCTAAATTTGCATTTACGCAACGGCGTAATGTTTTGTGTTACACAAAAGTTAAAAGTCAAATAAAAAAGATGGACGCTTTGGACTCAATGAGCAACTAGGCTCGTCCACGCATTCCATCCAAAGACAAGTATACACAATGTCAATAACCATGTCAATACATCTACTATAATTATTGTCAAGTTATACCGTAAGCGTTGTGGATAAGCTTATGCTTTAAGGTTTGATAGTATCAATACTATATGGGTTTGTGGCGGATTCCAGCCAGATAGGCTAAGTAGACAGTGATTAGATGAAGTCCAAAATACACAAAAAAGATAGTTACTATTGCCCAAAAAGGTAAACGCACAAACGGATATGTCAGGACTAATGCACCAATAATGTAATCCGTTTGATCAAATACCAGGAGACTATGGCCCGGGGGTATGCCGTTCCAGCGTTTAAAAAAGCTTTCCACCGCATCACCCAGTAACGCACCAAAACCCAGCAGGCAACCAAGCAAAAACGTATGTTTGCTGACCACAGCATTGGGGGCAACTATGGCTACCAGCTTTGCCGTGACACCAGCCGCAAGTGTCCCGAAGATTAGCCCTCGCCAGCGTTTATTAGCGCCAAAAATTCTTTTATCATGCCATTTGAGGCCAAAATCCATGGGTGCTTGCCAGCGGTTAAGCCCCGGAATTTTATTGATAATTACAGGGGTCATGTTAGCAACACCAGCTGGCAGAAAAAATAAAATAGCAGCTAAATAGTCGTTCACTTACGAGTGCCCCGGATTTTTTTTCGCAGACGGTGATATTTAGGATACAAAAGTGCTCGGACGCCGGGCCTGTCAGTAACGGGCGTGCCTGCAGCGATAGTCTGGATAAGATCTCCGGGCTTTGGCAACTCTTTTACTCGCGTATAGGTTGTCCCAAGGCCACGATAACCATGGGCATCACTGCTGGCGGCTCCAATAATACGGTTCATCTTGGCCCATATAACTGATTGGGTGCTGTGGTTTTGCAAAAATGTCCGGCCGTTGCAGACCTCAATAATATCCAGGTAATCTATAAGTTCTTCAAGCACGGCAGGGTGCAATCCATGCCGGAAACTTTCAAAGGGGTGGGGCACATACACAAGCCCACCTTGTTCCTTAATTTGTTTTACTGTTTCCAGTGGTGATAAACCAGGTTTGACGCGTTCAGTTAGGTATAGACCTATGACTTCGCCTACGGTAGTCATGATTTCTTCGCCCACAATAATTTTGTCGCCTAAACGCTGTCGCAGCCCCAAAGCAAAGTCGATGTGATTGTGGTCAGTCACCGCAATAACATCTAAAACGTTCGTGCTCAGTGCTCTGGCATACTGCTCTTCTGTAATGCCTCCATCTGGCGAAGCCACAGAATGTGTATGCAAGTCAATCTTGAACACAGTAGGTTTCCATTTTCTGTTTTCCATTTTCTGAACGTTTACCGTTTTCTGTTTTGCATGGTAAACGGATCATGGTAAACGTATTGTGAACGGTAAACGGTAAACGGCTCATGTCTTCAATGCCTTGGCGATATTTATAAAACGGCTGACAGCGGTCACTAAAGCTAACAGGCTAATAATCATGACCGCTGGAATTAACTGATTAAATACTAATCCCAGAACCAGTACTGTCATGCGGACTTCAAATGTCATGATTCCAGTCCTAAAGGCCTTATTCATAGCATGGGTTTTAGCGCGACCTTGCCCCAACACTACCTCTCCCCATGCGTTAACGTAGCTTACCAGCAAGGAGCTGCCACAACCAGCTACTGCCCACAATGTCATATATGGCCGGCCAATCGCCACAAAGGTGTAGGCTACGCCAATGTACAAGATAACTTCCTTAGCTCTATCGGTAATCGAATCCAAAAGCATGCCAGTTTTTGAGGCGCTGTTTTGAACACGGGCCAGAGCGCCGTCAAGCGTATCAAAAAGTCCAAACACTATCAGTAGAATGGCTGCAAGTTCGTCTTTGCCATAAGCTATTAGCCAAGCAATCGGTATATGTGCCAACAGCCCAACAATTGTGATCATATTGGGCGATATTTTCCCTTTACTAAAAGCATTTAAGTCCTTTGCGACAACTCCCACAGAATTGCGCACAGAAGAACGGCAAGTTTCAAGCAAGGAATAAACAGTATTCATTTACACCGTATTATAGCCTAGTGCTCATAAGACCCACACTCACTTTTTTGACTGCAGGAACCGCTTCACGCAGCGTAATCTTAAGGAGTACTCCGGTTGCACTCAGCAATTAGTCCCTGCAGTCAAAAAAGTGAGTGTGGGTCAGTCGCCCCCAGACCTTATCAGATTGGGAACTAAGAAAGAATAACCATAACAAAAAAGTGCAAGTTTTTTAATCTGTTAAGGGTCGAACCCTGACCCACTGGCACTTTTTATCCATAACCTCTGCTGTTAACAAAATACACT
>JAZKJC010000019.1:0-34168 GCA_040384565.1 Patescibacteria group bacterium | reverse complement strand
CGAAGTTATATTGTGAGAAAACATTAATTCTTGTACCAATAGGTTAAGAGAACCCACATTACTTTTTGTGAATGTTATTATCATTAAGTGACGCTAAAACGAATCAATTACCTACTGGTTGCCTTAATTGTCGCGGTGAACGTATATAGCATTGTCTTGCCACTGGTGCCTATGTTTAGTTTTTGGCTCAAATCACGCACTTCAAACGTCGAGCAAACACTAAGCGTTAAGATCTCTAGCCCTGATGTACCTGTCCCCAAAGAAAACCGCTTAATAATTCCCAAGCTCATGCTGGACGAACCAATCTATGAGGGTGAGCCAATCTATACTGTAGATAAAGGCATTTGGCGGCGTCCTCGTACCAGCACTCCTGACCTAAACAGCAATACTGTGCTGGTTGGCCATCGCTTCACCTACCGCGGTGCAGCCGTGTTTTATCATCTGGACTTAGTGAAAGCTGGCGATGAAATGGCAGTCTATTGGAATGGTCAAAAATACCTATATAAAGTAACTACTACCAAGATCGTGCCCCCCACAGAAGTAAGCGTTGAGGCGCCTACCCATGCCCAAACTCTTACTATTTATACCTGTACACCTCTCTGGACCTCAAAAGACCGCTTAGTAGTAATAGCCGAAAGGATCAACAATTAACCATGAATGAAAAAACGCGTTTTATTATCCTGCTGATATTACTAGCTTTAAGCATTGCGCTATTAATCTACCTACGAACTAACATAGGCCAAAACTTCACCAACCAACTTTAGAAAAACCTACCATCATCCAAAATATAGAGGTACGGGTTGTAATAAAGTAAAAATATGCTACAATATGTCCATGTCTGTTTTGGAAGCGGTAGCCCCTGTTGTTCAGCATGACGCTGTAGGTAGAAACAGTGGCGAACAATTAGCCAATCAAGTTGATGCAGTGATCGATCAACTGCTCTGCCGCTATGAGCAATTTCCACCGGATTCTGCCCTTTATCAATTCGTAGCAGGTCGCATTGATGTTTTGTGCGAAGGCGAAGATTTTGATAAGCCTGAGCTTATCGTAGTGCGTGATGGAGAAGACGATGTAACTGCTTATTCTACGCCAGGATATCTAGTTATTGGCAGTGGTATCTTGAAAAAACTTGAGCATCAAGAGGAAATTGATGGGCTTTTAGCTCATGAGCTTACACATGAGGCACATGAACATGTAGCAAGAGGCCAAGCCAAGGCTGGATACTTTGAGCGTGTTGGCCATGCACGCGCCAGTGAGTTTGAGGCTGACATGCGTCCATTGGAGTTACTTGATCGTAAAGGTATTAACCCCTGGGGAATAGTGAGTCTATTTAACCGTTTTGAAGCTACGAAAAAAGAGGCTCCAGTAGAACCGGAACGACCACATGCTGGTCGGAAGCCAGCAGTACCAAAAATTCGTACGGAAGATGTAGAACATGGAAGCATCAGTGATCGACGAGTCAATGTTGAAGAAATACTGCGAATAGCTGATGTCCGAAATCTGGCGCCTGGTGGTCTTACTCCTCTGGCTTTTGAAGAGCAAGATTTCAACAGTTTTCAGCGAGACACTGATTTAATTGCTGGATATGGAACACTTGGAACTGACGACAAGCGACGACTTGTTGTACGACAACTTAAATCAACCCTTAAGGCTCCGGAATCGGAACGTCAAGCAGCGCTCGATTTGGCAAGTAAATTTATAGAAGAGATTGCGCCAGACCTTGGCGCACCTGATAAAGAATTAGCCGTTACGCTGTTAGACAAATCACTCTTACCCAAGAAGCTTTCTGCTGGAGGTCCATTCTATAGTGTATTAAAATCACTCCTCAATATTGAACAAGTAGATACGACGGCACCAACACCAACTGACATAATCAGCAGCTTAGAGCGTATTTTAGATCACGAAGGATTACAGAAACACCGTATTTCACCAGAAAATAGGAGAATTATCGAGGCAGGAGCTGAAATACTGTCCGACAGTATTTCAGCTCACCAAATCGTGCCTCCAGTGCGTGACTTTTGCGAATTAATAAAGAAATTTGCAGCTGCACAACGCGGCACAGAAGACGACTTGTGGGTAGCTGCTCTTAGGGTTTGCCTTGCAGATTCCCGCTCACAGGTAGCCCGAGAATATATAATGGCAGCCGCAGATCATACACCCACATCATCAACAATTATTGATCCAGAACTATACACTACTGGTCAAGTCATTGGGGAAGGTTCGGAATTAAAATCTGAAGAGATTTTCTTCTTGGTGCTTAGCTTAGAGAAGCAACGTATTAACCGAGCACTGCAAGAACATGGTGATGTTGTTGAGCTTTTACAGACAGCTGGCAGTTTTGGTTCAAACCTCGGTTACACTTCTGAGTACGATGCATACGGGGATTCTAACTATTCGCCTGATACTAATACGATTCAGCAATCGGAAGAACCTAACGGTATTTCTATACGATTACAGGAAGAATTATCGAGCATAAGCCCAGCTGAGCTATTAGATTTAGTTCGTGTTCATCGTAAGAGTGGTGTTCTTCAAAATATATCAGATAGGCGTTTTGCAGATGTACTTTGGGAAGAGATAAATCGTTATGAACAGGATGACCCCGACCGTCCCCAAAATCCTGCCAGTATGATCCTTGATAAAGCCAGCTTAAAAGAGGGTTTAGCGTTAGTAAGTCTTCTGGCCAGCAAACATCATCTTATAAATTTTGCTAATAAACGATTTGAAACTGAAGTCATGCCCATTACTGAATACATAGATAATAAAGAGTTTGCGGTTGCTGCCAAAATATTCCTGCGTCACATGAAAACTATTATTGGAGTCAACAAAAATCTTGCAGAACTAGGATTTGAAAATAGTTGGGAAGTCAACCAGGCGGATTTCGCTCAAATGCCCGCTGTTCAAATGACAGCATTCAGGTTAATTGCCGGCCTGGTTAGTAACCGAAATGTATCTCAGGCTCTACGCATTGCTGAACTTGTGCCTTTGCCATCCATTGATGAGTTAGGTAAAACGGCTGACAGTGATATCTACGGCCAATGGGAACAGGCAGTCAACAAGCTTATACAAAAGGACACCCAAAAGCCTGAGGAGCTAATGCTGTTGGCAGTTTTAACGGCCAGTTCACCCAATCTCCACGACCGAATTGATTTACCGCCTCGTATTTTACAAAAGTTAGTCGAAATGCTTTCATTTGAAGACGCGGTTGATTTTGTGTGTGATGGCATGCCAGCACTTCCTCGTCCTCTGTTCTTTGAAGCTCTAAGTGACCTTATTGAAACACGCGCTCATACTCCTGAAGAGTTCGCATATCTTTCGCAGCGCATTGGTGCTCGGTTGCACTCATTCATAGATCAACAGTCTTCAGGAATAGGCAAAGCTAGCCTTGTTGACGGTATTTTACTCCCCAATTACGGAGAAAAGGATATGGTCTCGGAACGTAAAGTTGGCATAAAGCACGATACGGTGCGTGGACTTGAGGCTACACAGTTATTATTAGCTATGCTTTCTACTGTGCGCGACGATTCACAGCTGCAACGTTATATGCTCAGCCGCTGGTGGACACTTATGAGAACTAATCGGACAATAATACCCGCAAATGCTGACACAGAGGATGATTTTGACCCCACAACAGTTATTAGTGATTTGGCCGAAATATTTAAGGTAGAAGATATAGCATGGATGCGCGGCGACCATAAGCAAGCTCGACGTGATCATTGGGCAAACTCCGTTCCAGACCAGCATTCAGGCTATAAGCCGTTCCAGGAAGTGTTAGACAGTGCCTACCGTAGCGGTGTTGGACATAAATATTATGTCTTGCGCAAACTTTTACTCGATGAGGAATACGGCGTTCTTCGCTCCGATAGTGATAGCTCACTACTGATTGATAAGTTTTTGGATAACTGGCTAGCCGATCCAAATGACGAATCAGCGCAGTTTGTTCGCGAGAGCCTGGGGTCTTTGGTTGCTGTGACGAATCCTGAATTATTGTACCAACACCTTTATCCGTTACTTATGGACATAGTATTATTGCCACCAGAAGAACAAACCGACACTAAGACCTTTGCAAGTGAACTTGCCAGGCAACTTTTTGATGATTTTCTTGCGCGAGGGATACTTGGAGATATGAAGCCCGATGGTCCTGAGGCTATAAGTACCTTGGCAGCTTTGGATCAAAAAGTACGTTGTTTAGTGACAGGTCAAGCTCAAGTATCCCAGACTACTCAACAGAGGATAGAATACGCAGTATTAAAAAGATATCAACTCGAGATCAAGAGTGTAAAAGATAACGCTGCGGAAGCAGATTTACTACGTCATACAATACGCTCTGAGGTCCAGCAAATGCTAGAGCAAGAACAAACCCGTCTCATTGAAATTCAGGGACAGAGCGTTAGTATGGCTTCGATCAGTCATGCATTGCGCACAAGATTTGCTCCTGAAACTACCTCTGTTTTAGAAGGTAAGCGCATGAGCGCTTTAGACTTACTTTTCACGCTCGGTGAGCGTAGTGGTTCTTTGGGTACGCGCATGTTGCAACTTGGTGGTATGTACTTTGATATGCCCGAGGAACAACGAGAAAAGTTTGCCCATGTGTACGATGACATGAAAGGACAGACACGCTTGCAGGCCTGGCGCATATTAGAGCGTGAAGCAGCAGCATTCCCAGCAGTTCAATCGTTATTCGATAATTTAGTCGAGCTTAAACCACGTATTGGCGGCGGCTCACTCATGACTGTTTATGAAGCAGTCGATACTCAAGGGAACCGAGAAGCTATAGCGATCAAAAATCCCAACATTGAATACCAGGTCGGTAAGCTAGTAGTCGTGCTTGATCGTATGCTGGAAGACTTGCAACTAAAACGAGCTGATGAGTACCGAATTGGCTTGGTGCGCTCGTTATTGGTTGACGTTGCCGAGTGGATAAATGATGAACTGGCTGACCCAACTTTTGAAATCAAAGATGAGCAATTTCGTGCTTCAAATGATTTTCGTAATGGCGGCTACCGTCCAGCTAAGAACCGCTATCAAGTTATGGTGCCTAAGTCTGTCCCAACGGGTACACGCTGGGTAAGACGAGAAAAATACATCGAGGGCCATAACTTATCTGGTTTCGAGGTTGTTGAGCAAGAAAGTAATATTCCCGAAGGCAAAATTAACGGGGCGGACTATAAAGAGGCTATTTCGCTGCTCGTTCATAATTACGTTTACCAATTAACAGAAACTGGTCTTGTCCATTCAGATGTTCATCCGGGTAACTTCCGCATTACTGCTGACAATAAGTCCCTCGCCGTATTTGATCGCTATAACTTACTTGAGTTTAGTGAAAGCGAGCGGGGTATGTTGAAGCAAGTCCTCCGTACCGTAGCTACTGGCGATACTACGGCTGGGATGAATGGCATGGTGAATTTTATTTTGTCTCTACCAGATAATAGCCAGACAGACCACGCGCTAGTTAGGCAAGTTGTTGATCAAGCGACTGCCCAAGCCAGTGATCTTGCCGAAAGTGGCCCTAAGGTACTACTAGCCCTAAAGCAGAATGGCGTTCGAGTTCCCATTAAGTACACTTTAGTTATGAAAAATATCTTGTCCCTACAACGCCTTAGCAAACGTGCTGGCTTCAGTGGAATTGCCGAAGCATTCGTAGCTAGTGCTGATCCGTCTGAAGTCGTCAAACTTTTAAATTATAAAGAAGTTCGGTCTCTGCCGAACTTCTTTTAATGAGCATTCAGATTAGAGCAGCCAGAAAAATGGAGTACATTTACAGCATTAGAGAATCGTTTTTAATCAGACCGCTTATGCCAAGGGCAGCATTTACTTATCCTTGCTTGTCAAATGCGGACCGGTGGCCTGAGTGAAAATGATGAGCAACCTCAAGCCAGTCTCTTTACATCATTCCCATGCCGCCGGGCATTCCACCGCCGCCCATGGCTGGGGCTTCTTTTTCTGGTACTTCAACCACCAGCGCACCCATTGTCATGCTGGTACCGGCAATTGATGCGGCGTTTTGGATAGCTTCTTTGGTAACACGGGTTGGGTCAACAATTCCTGCAACCTTAAGGTCTACTAACTTGGTTGGGTCATTGACGTTTATGCCATACCCGTCTTTGCCTTTGATGACTTGAGGCAGCCATTCATCAGGGTTAATACCGGCGTTTTCCAGCAAGATGCGGAATGGCTGTTCCAGCGCTTTCTTAAGCAACTGACGACCAGCCGTCACTGAATCATCATCGTTAGTGCTGGTGGCAATAGTAGCCGTCAGGTTTACCAGCGTAACGCCACCACCAGGCACAATGCCTTCGTCCAAAGCGGCTTTAACGGCGTGTACGGCGTCATCTACCCGGAATTTCTTTTCCTCTATTTCAGTCTCAGTCGCCCCACCGACTTTGATGACTGCAACTTTGCCTTGCAATGCAGCCCGGCGTTTTTCCAGGTTTTCTTTGTCATATTCACTAGTCGCGGCTGCAATTTGCTTATTGATTTGATCAATTCTGGCCTTGATAGCCGACACTTGGCCACCACCTTCAATAATGGTAGTCTCGTCCTTAGTAACAATAATCTTGCGGGCAGAACCAACTACGTCAAGCTCGACGTTTTCAAATGTCATGCCGCGATCTTCGGTTATGACATCACCTCCAGTTAGGATGGCAATATCAGTTAGGATGTCCTTGCGTCGGTCACCAAAGGCTGGCGCCTTGATGGCAACAGTATTGAATACGCCTTTCAGCTTGTTCAATACCAATGTACCTAAAGCTTCGCCCTCTACGTCTTCCGCGATCAGAATCAAATCTTTTTTGCCAGCCTGAGCTAGTTTTTCCAGCAGTGGTAGGAACTCCTGGATACTGCTAATTTTCTTGTCAGTAATTACAATTGCTGGCTTTTCAACAGCGGCTTCCATGCGGGCTGGATCGGACACCATGTATGGGCTAACAAAACCACGGTCAAATGTGAATCCCTCTACGACTTCGCTCTCTAGCGCCAGTCCCTGCCCTTCCTCTACAGTTACAACGCCATCTTTGCCAACTTTGTCTATGACATTAGCAATCAAGTCACCAATTTCTGAATCGCCCGCACTGATGGTAGCCACTTCGGCAACACGCTTTTTGTTACTCTTGATGTCCTCACTAATCGTTCCAAGCTGGCCAATCACTTCGTGAGCTGCAGCCTCTAAGCCTTTACGGAGAAGCATGGGGTTATGCCCGGCGGCAATAAGCTTGTTGGCTTCATATAAGATGTGATAGGTCAGTACTGTAACGGTAGTAGTGCCATCACCGGCAACATCATTCATCTTACTGGCAGCCTGTTTAATAAGCTCAGCACCCACTTTGTAGCCCAACGTTTCGTCGTCTACATCGGCTAGGTCCACGCCTTTAGCGACTGTCACGCCATCATGAGTGACCGTCGGATTACCATAACTCTTGCTAATAACCACATTTCGTCCCTTTGGCCCCATTGTCGTCTTAACGGCATCGTATAAAACTTTCGCTCCGCCTAGAACTCGCCTGCGGGCATCATCATCATAAAAAACTTTCTTAGCCATAATATATTCCTTTATCCTTTCACTGTTTTCCGTTTTCTATACGTTTTCCTTTTTCTGTTTTCCATGGAGAACGGCTACAGGAAAATGTACGGTAAACGGCAAATTGTTAATAGTGAACTGCTTGCTACTTTACGGTAGCAAGCACGTCCTCTTCTTTGACCAAAATGTACTCGTCTTTCCCTAGTTTTACGTCAGTAGTGCTATAGCCTTTATAGACAATTCGGTCACCCACTTTGACTTGCTTGGCATCCTTGCCAACGGCAACCACTTTTGCCACTTTTGGTTTCTCCTGTGCGTTACCAGGCAGATATAAGCCGCTTGCTGTTTTGCTTTCAGCCTCTTCTTGCTGAGCAACAACATAGTCAGCCAATGGATTAATAGGTACAGCCATTTTGAACCTCCATAATTAAGTTAGAAAAGGATTGGAGATCCTCGCAATCACCCCAATCCGAGTACGCCGCTATCTATACATTGTAGGCAAGATGGGTGTTATAGGGTTGTGTCAGGCAGCTCAGGCGCCGCATTAGCGTACCATTAAGGTACGGCAAAGGGGATGAGTTGTCTGGTGTAAACCTATAACGCCCAGACCCTACAAGATATGGAAAGTGGGGTACTAGCACTCACTATACCCGACTGCCAACTCCCCTGTCAAGCAATTAACGCCTACGCAGCTTCAGCAAGTAAGCTTCGCAGGGAATGCCATAATGTACTGAGTTCTTCGGGGTCTCTGCCCCGCATTTGGCGCTCAAATCGAAGCTCTTCCGCTCTATAAACCTGTTTAAGCGAGAACTCACCGCCACGCAATGGGTGAAGGGCGATTTTCGCAAGAGAATTAGTTACATGAAAACCAGGATAATCTGGGTTGCCTCTATCTCTATTTCCTTCGCATGCAACTACACAAGCCCGCCATGCTGTCAAATTTTCTATTGCCTCCCCAGAGTCGCTTGCCTGATAATAATAAGGGTTGCCTACCCCTCTAAAAAGCTGCAGGCATAGCTGCTCTGGTGTAACTACAAATTTTCCATCTGGCGACTGTTCGGGTAGCCATGGCGTAAAAATCGGGAATATCAAATCTGGTGGGATATTTGGTGTTATTATTGGCATAATTTTTAATAATTCTTAACAAGATACTAACCTAAGTCATCCCCATATGGCAAATCTGTCGGTGATTCTTGGGCGTCAAATACTTGAGCAAAATATGCGGCAAGATTAGCCCCAAAAGCGTCATCGGTTTCAGCGGAAGAATCTGTAAAGCCTTTAGGCTGATCCGGATCAAAACCATCCGTTACCCATACTTTTTCAAGAAAACTAACCATAATAATATCCGGGCTCATGATGCTGCCTCATCAAGTGCACCATTCACCATTAAGGACGCAAGATCAGTTGCTATTTCAAAGGGACCCCTTTGGGCAAATCTAAATGTTACTCTTTCGCTAGTTGCTATAAGGCTAAAACTAGGCCATTCTTCATCACCGCCAATGATAAATGTGCCTCCTGACGCAATAGAGGTATCTAGGCTAACTTTTGTTGCTTGTGGCCCCAAATGATTAATCAATTCTTGAAACACACTGCTTGGATCGCTTTCAGCACTTCTAGGAGGAATGTCGCTCATACAAGCAAAGCATAACACATATATCGTCTACTGTAAACCCAAATGCCCTAAAACCTGCTCTTTGTCAAGAGCCATAAGCCCACTTTCTTTGCGATTTGCCGGAAAAGCACTACGAATTTTTCCACTTGCTGGTTCCAATATCAGCCCTATATCCATTTTTGTTTGGCCATCCAATACTATGGCTGAGCCTCTTGCGACAATCACCTGATTCTCTGGATCAAGAACGTCCGTAGAAGTATCACGATTATCCCTGGCGGCAACTACAGTTTTCATAACCGCTAGAGGATCGTACTCTTTGGGAAACATGTGGCTCTTTGCTGGGGCTATTTCCTTGGTGCCATCATCAGCTGTCGCTACTCTGACTTTTCTCAAGCCTTCAATGACAACATGAGCTGGATACGGTTCATAAGGAAATTCTCTATACCGCCTTCGGTGGTCACTAGATGAAACTTCAAGCTCAAGATGTTGACGATCTACAAAGGTGCGAGAATCAATAGCTGATGGTTCATGGTGAAAACCCATTGGCAGACTGGCACCATCTGGGCCAGCAACCATTTCGCCAGATAATACATGGAGGAGACCATCTTCTCCTGAAGTTTCGTCATAAAAAAACGCATCAACTAACCCCGTCTCATGCGCATGCACATAATCGGTACCTAGCCAATCTCGTAGCAGTGTTTCTCGGTCAGGCCGAGGAGCTTGGGATTGCGCTTCTGGTGGAGCAAACGCGGTTTGACTAACTGGATTAATTGTTTCAACTATTGTTTATTTTTACTTTACGATAGTATCGTATCATACTTTTGATTATATTGCAAGCTAGATGTGAAGCTATAAATATTTTTTGGCTACTGCAGCTTCGTTCCAGGGGAGTTTTTTGCCACCCATGTTGCGGTAATCTTCGTGGCCTATGCCAGCTAGCAGTACGACGTCACTTTTTTTAGCTGCTTGGAAGGCGGCTCTAATGGCTTCTTCGCGGTCAGCAATAATAGTTGTTTTGGCTTTGCCCTTGGCGCTAACAATTCCTTTGTAGACAGCTTGGCGAATAACCTCTGGGTCTTCGGTGTATGTTTCGTCATCGGTCAAAAATATTAAGTCGGCATGTTTGGCGGCAGCCTTACCCATATCGGCTCGCTTGCCCTTATCGCGGTCACCTGTTGCCCCAAAGACTATTATTACCCTGCCCTTGGCTGTAGATTTTAGAGATTGTAGAACTTTTTCAATAGCATCAGGGCTGACAGCAAAATCCACATACACCTTAAAGGGCTGCCCTGCTTCAATTGATTGCATGCGGCCAGCTACGGCTGAGACTTTACTTATACCTCCGGCAGCTTTTTCCAGTGACACACCTACGGCTAGCGCCGCTGTCATTGCGGCGAGCGCATTCGATACGTTGAATTCACCCGGAAGCGGCAATGTGACCGCCTGCTTCGCGCTCCCATAAGTCACTACCAAGTCAGTAGAATCATCAGAAGTTTTGGATTTGATCAGCTGCAGGGTGCTGTCCGGATGCTTGCCGTAGCTCAACTCTTGCCCAATAGAGCGGTCCTCAAAATACTGATACCACTTGTCGTCGCGGTTCAGCACCACAAAATCCGGTTTACAGTAATTGTCAAACAGCCGTGCTTTGGCAGCAGCGTAACGCTCCATGGTGCCGTGATAATCCAGGTGATCCTGGGTCAGATTAGTCATCACAGCTACCTCTATTGGAAAGCCAGAAAACTTATGTTGATGCAGTGCCTGGCTGGTAGCTTCTAGAATGAAAAAATCTACCTTTTTAGCCTTGGCTTTTTTAAATATCTGCAAAAGCTCTGATGAAAGCGGTACAGTACGGTGTGTAAGATTTGGCTGGCGCTTGCCGGCAATTTCTATGTACGCAGTTGTAATCACCCCTGTTTTGTAACCAGCGGACTTGATAATTTCATTCAAAAAACTACAAGTAGTTGTTTTGCCATTGGTGCCAGTGACGGCAATAATCCTCATGCCCCGGGTTGGGAAGCCATAACGGCTCTGCAGAGCATAAATACGGCTCTTTCTATAAGCCTCCTCGGCCATTCTGATGCCGCGGTCCGGTAAAACTTTCCTAACCAATTTTTTCGGGTTCATCTATTTAGTATTGTAAGCCGCTTCCCAGCATTCTAAAAGACTTCATCGTAAGAATTTTAATCACGTTTATAGAACATGTGTACTTAACATGATAGTTGCATATATATTACCCATATTGTAATATACTTTACTATGGAACTTTATAAAATTCCCTTGCCAGACTTTGAGAAAATCGACTTGCCTAAACTATTCGATAAATACCGGGCTCGCCGCCAGGAAATACATCGTTACGCTCAGGATATTACTCAAGTAGAATATTTACCGTGGGCAAAAGCGCGTTACAAAAAGCCGCCAAATGGCTTCACGCCGGAAGAAGCATGGTTTCTGGTACGAGAATTTTTAAGTACGAATGCCCAGCCTACACCGATTTCTACGCCAAAGGGCGAACATTTTACCTGGCTGCGCCTGAACTACACAGATCAATATTTAAATGAGTTCGACCTTTTGATGGGCGGGCAATTTATGACTAGCCGCGTCCGTATTTCCAGCAGCGAACAGCAAACATTTCTGACAAGAGGCGTCATAGAAGAAGCCATCGCTTCCAGTCAGCTGGAAGGCGCAAGTGTGACACGTAAAGCCGCTAAAGAGATGATAGCCGAAAACAGACAGCCTCGTGATAAGTCAGAATGGATGATCCACAATAACTACTTAATGATGATAAAGATCACTGAGTTATATAAAGACGTACCCTTAAGCCTCGAGCTATTGCTGGATATGCATCGCCTCATTGCTGCTAATACCATGGAAGAAGCGGATATTGGCAGATTCAGACATGACAAGGACGGAGTGACGGTAGGATCGCCAATACTGACTACATATGTTCCACCTAAACATGCCTTTATGATGCAGGAACTAGATAAACTTATCGCATTTGCCAACGACGATGACCCCAATAATTTTCTCCACCCAATCATCAAGGCAACTATGCTGCATTTCTGGATTGGTTATCTGCACCCATTCGTAGACGGAAACGGCAGAATAGCCCGTGCCCTGTTCTACTGGCTGCTTTTAAAGAAAAATTACTGGCTGGCTACTTACGTCCCCATATCGACAATCATCAAACAGGCGCCCATGCAATACAGCGACGCATACGTATACTCGGAACAGGACCGAAACGACTTCACGTATTTTTACGATTATCATATGCGCAAGATTAAAAGAGCATTGGATGACTTTCTGGCCTACGTAGAGAAGCAACGGGCTGAAAATGCTGAGGTAGATCGTTTGCTGGAAGCTAAAGGGCGCTTAAACGAACGGCAAAAACAGGCTATGCATTATTTGATTGCCAACCAGAATCATCGAGTGAGTATCACCTCACACAGTAGCTTGAATAATATAGGGTTGAACACTGCCCGCCGCGACATCATAGGCCTGCAGAAGCTAACTCTTATTTTCCCTCTCCGTTCCGGCAAATTTATTTATTATTACGCCAAGCCAAGAAAATAGCACATGTGCCATGTGCCACGGTTTGGCACATGTTTGGCACATGTCCCTAATCTGTTAAACTGAGCAAATGATTGTTCTGGGAATTGAAACGAGTTGCGATGAGACTGCTTGTGGGATTGTGGAAGACGGCAAGAAGCTGCTTTCTAATGCTGTATTTTCAAGCATGGATTTGCACACAGCTTATGGCGGCGTGGTGCCAGAAATTGCCGCCCGGTCGCATATTGAGGCTATTATCCCGGTGATCAAGCAATCTTTGGGACAAGCAAAAATGACCTGGGATGATATTGATGGCATCGCGGTTACTTATGGGGCTGGTCTAGGGGGCTGCCTGCTGGTAGGAGTTATGACAGCCCGCACACTGGCAATCACGAAGAATAAACCACTCTATGCCATAAACCACGTTGAAGCCCATATCTACGTCAATTTCCTGACAGAAAGCTCCCCTGCTTTAGCTACCAGCTACCAGCTATCAGCTACCAGCCCAAAATTTCCGTTGTTGGGACTGATTGTCAGCGGCGGACACAGCCAGTTGGTGCTGTGGCGTGATCACTTTGATTACACGCTGCTTGGGCAAACACACGATGATGCCATCGGCGAGGCATTTGATAAAGTCGCTAAAATTATTGGCCTACCCTACCCTGGCGGCCCAAGTATTGAAAAGTTTTCAATCAACGGCGACCCTTTTGCCTTTAATTTCCCTAAAGCCAAAATGCCGGGCAAATATGACTTCAGTTTCTCCGGGCCCAAAACAGCCGTTTTAAGAGCCGCACAGGAGCAAATTGGGGAGACATTCGATTTCCCCAGCCACAAGCTGGCAGAACGGTTGTCTGAAGCCCAGAAAGCTAACATTGCCGCTAGCTTCCAGCGTATTACCGTAGAAACCGTCGTAGACAAAACATTATTGGCATATGAAGAGTTTCAACCTAAAAGCGTTGTAATAGGCGGCGGTGTTGCCAGCAGCGCCGAACTGCGCCGTCAACTGGCAGCAAGACTCCCCTTGCCCATCCAATACACTGACCCCAAACTATGCACCGACAACGGAGCTATGATTGCTACATTAGGCTGCTATAAGGCAATGTTGGGTCAGAAATCAGCTGACCCATATAAACTTGATATCCAACCAAATCTGAGTATGTAGCAATAATAGAACGCCATGCCTGCCCGGCTCTAAATCCTGAGCGTAGTAGTCTGTAATCAGATTACGAAGCATCAAGACTTAGTACGGGGATCGCCACCCTAGGCTGCTACAAAGCCATGCTCAACCAACCAACCGCCGACCCTCACACGCTAAAGATAGAACCCAGCCTTTCAATGTAACGCTACCACACCCAACCATCACCTAAATCAGTGGGTAAATCCTCAATACTATACGGCTCACGGTCTTCGAGAGGTACATCAATCTTTTTATCAGGATCCATGCCACCCGGCAGTAATCCACTAACCCCATACTTTGCTACAATTGCTGCCTGAGCCAGATGTCGTCTATATCTGCCACCCTCTGATTTCTCGAAATCTGCAGGCAAAATACGCTTTCCACTAAAGGTTGGATTCATCGTTACTAAGCCTGATGTACTGCTGTAGACGCCCAGCACCCAATCGGGAGGAATATGCGATATTTCTTCTTCCTGTCCCCAAACTAATCCAGTTCTGCCAGACCGCTGGATCATACCATCGAAATAAAAGTGCTGCTGAAGTTCATTAAGCTCATCACCGGGAGAGCTAACGGCCAGCAAAACAACATTGGGCGATTCGCGGTGTGGCCAATGGCTTAACATTTCTACTGTAGATTCATAATCATTTAGGTCAAGACCTACAGCAACCGAACCAAGGTCATCATAATTTCCCTTTTCTCCATTTATCATCTCCAGACCATTTGTAAAAAAATCATCTATTACCTCATGGTGCGTACCATGCCCCAGTAGGTACATAGGCGCGCCCTCTAGCTCAGAACGCTGGTTTAATTCATCAAACACATCTCGAAAAGGTCTTTGTACGGGGCTTGAAACTGATTCTTGTATAGACATATTTGTATTACTTTAACTTTACAATTATAGCAATACTTGGGCTTTTTGTCAATGTTGCTTCTCTGTTGAATACCTGTTATGCTTATGGATGAAAACAAAAAGTTGGCAGAACTGACAGCATACACTGTCTGCACCTTGAAACACAAAAGATTGGTTTTAGCTCTGATATAAGTGGGTTTCATGTGAAAACCCTTGATTATTTTTGCTAAAAATTTCTATAATTCACTTCCCTGCTGTTGATTAGATTTCTTCTATAACCTAACCTGTTGGCAATGCCAATTTTCAGGGTTGAGCAGGCGGTTTTATGATCCAAATTGTAGCCGGGGCTACTATTTGGGGCATAAAAGTGACTGATTGCCCTGAAAATTGGCATTGATAAGGTGGGGTTGTAAAAGAAGTCTAGTATTCATGACTTATGACAACAGAGGTGGTATGATTGACGTTATGAAATTGCCGAAGGTGTATGACCCCACGCTATACGAAAGCGATATTTACGCTCTTTGGGAAAAGAGTGGAGCATTTAAAGCACACCCAGAAAAAAAAGCTGAGCGTTTTACTATCAGCATGCCGCCACCTAACGAAACCGGCACGTTAAGCCTGGGTCACGCCATGTACACTTTGCAAGATATTATGATTCGCCATGCCAGACAGAACGGAAAAGATGCTCTCTGGCTACCTGGTACAGATCATGCTGCCCTAGCTGTTAACGCACTTATAGAGAAAAAACTAGCCAAAGAGGGCAAGACCAAACATGAGGTAGGCAGGGAAGAATTCTTGCGTCAGACTAAAGAGTTTGTGGGTAACAGCCGCGATAACATGCTAAAACAGATGCGGGCTATGGGCTTTAGTGCCGATTGGAGCAGGTTGCGCTACACACTGGATGACGCGCTGAACCGGACAGTCAATGAAGTCTTTGTCAAAATGTACAATGACGGCCTGATTTACAGGGGTAATCGTATCATTAACTGGGATCCAAATCTGGAAACCACAGTATCTGATGATGAGGTTGTCAGGGTTGAAGAAACAGCTAAATTTTATACTTTTCAGTACGGTCCATTCCAAATCAGCACCGCCCGGCCGGAAACCAAGTTTGGCGATAAGTACGTTGTCATGCACCCGGACGATAAACGCTATGCCAAATACAAGCATGGCGACAGCTTTGAAGCCGAGTGGATTAACGGCAAAGTGACTGCCACCGTGATCAAAGACGAAGCGGTTGATCCGAAGTTTGGAACAGGGGTCATGACCATCACGCCGTGGCATGACCATACCGACTTTGAGATTGCCGAGCGGCACAATTTGGACAGGGAACAGATAATAGATTTTCATGGCAACCTGCTTCCTATCGCTGAGGAGTTTGCCGGAATGCATATTGCTGAAGCCCGCCCCAAAATTGTTGAAAAACTCAAACGGAAGGGGCTTCTAGTTAAAATTGATGAAAATTATGAGCACAGCATTGCTGTTAACGACCGGGGCAAGGGAATTATTGAGCCACAAATCAAGCTACAGTGGTTCGTAGACGTCAACAAACCGGTCGTGGAGTGGAAAGGTAAAAAGCAGTCGCTGAAAGAAGTTATGCAGGACACTGTCCGTAGTGGTGACATTGCTATTTTGCCGGCAAGGTTTGAGAAAATATATTTCCACTGGATAGATAATCTGCGGGACTGGTGCATTAGCCGCCAGATCTGGTGGGGGCACCGGATTCCGGTATGGTACCGGACTGATACAGATGGCCGGGCAGAAACATATGTTGGCGTCCAACCGCCAACTGACCAAAGTGAGGGTTGGCATGAGTGGGAGCAAGATCCGGACACGTTGGATACCTGGTTTAGCTCGGCACTATGGACCTGGAGCACACTGATTGACCCAGAGCTAGCGCAGGATTACTCGCTAAGCCTGGAAGATCTGTTAGCTAAAAGCGTGGATTATCAGACTTACCACCCCACAACGGTCATGGAAACCGGCTGGGACATTTTGTTTTTCTGGGTTGCACGGATGATACTAGCCACGACATATGCCACGGGGCAGGTACCATTTAAAACCGTTTACTTGCATGGCATGGTACGGTCCGAAGACGGCAAAAAAATGAGCAAGAGCCGGCCGGAGTCTATAATTGACCCATTAACAGTAATACCAAAGTATGGAACGGACGCCCTGCGTATGGCGCTCATCATGTCAGTAGCGCCGGGCAATGACCAGAGTTGGGGTTGGAGCAAGATAGAGGCCAATCGTAACTTTGCCAACAAGCTCTGGAACATAGCTAGATTTACCGAGGACAAACTGGGTGATGACTTTAAGCCTTTGGGTAGTCCTGAACCCCAAACTGCGGCTGATCACTGGATACTTCATAACCTGAACTATTTATGCAAAACCGTGTCTACTCACCTCGAGAACTTTCGCTTTAGCGAGGCCTACGATTTGACCTACCACTTTGTCTGGGACGACATGGCTGACTGGTATATTGAAGCCAGTAAAACACATCTAAACAGGGAAGTGTTGGCATATTCTTTGGAGTCAGTGCTAAAGGTTATGCATCCGTTTGCGCCATTTGTAACTGAAACTATTTGGCAAACCCGGCCATCATTACCGCCAGCCGGGCAGGCCCTTAACACTGATGCTGATAGTTTGCTCATGACGAGCCCTTGGCCAAAGCCTGTCAAAGCTGATGCCAAGCAAGCCGAAGCCTTTGAAAAGATACGGAAAATTGTAAACGAAATCCGCTTTATTACATCTAGCCTCAAGATCCATAAACCGCGTCTCTACCACACTGGAGACGAATTCCTGGTAGAACATGCCGAACTAGTCAAAAACCTAGCAGGGGTCTCGGAAATAGCCCAGGTGCGTGATGGTAACGGGCTTCGACTTACTCAAACAGATAATGAAGCCTGGTTGGACTTGGATCATCACACAATCCAACAATTTTTAAAACAACTAAAAGGCAAAGTTGAGACCACCCAAAAGTCTATAACCCAATTACAGGGACGGTTAGCCAATAAAGCTTATGTGAGTGGTGCCCCCAAAGAGCTTGTCGCCGAAAGCCGGCAACAGCTAAAAGATTCACAGGAACTCCTCGTCAAGCAACAAGCAGAATACGAACGATTTTTGGGCAAAAGCTAAAATTTATTGCTTTTCTATTTCCAGCGCATTCTTGACGCGGGCAGCAGATTCCTCTGGACGGTAATCATCAAACCATAAGACGTGCCAGCCGAGCTTTTCGGCAGCCATGATGTTGGACCGCGAATCATCCACTAGCAGTAATTCTGCCGTCGCTATACCAGCCTGTGCGGCGGCTATTTCGTAGATTTTTGGCTCTGGCTTGATAGCACCCACGACCGATGAGTCAACGATGCTAGCGTACGGAATATCCGGCAACAAACCCTCTTTTAGCATAGTATCTATGAACCCAGGCATGATGTTGCTAAGCAGCCCGACATGATAATACTGGCTAGCCCAGATGGCAAGTTCATGCATTTCCTTGATTGGGTCAACTGCGGAAAGATAGTACTTTTCCCAATCCAACTCGCCCATACGCAGCTGTTTAGCCATAGTCTGGTTAAAGTCTTCTATTGGCATTTCACCCCGGCAAACAGCATCGTTGTAGTGCCAAAAGGTCGTTTCTATAATGTCTGCCGAGGCGCCGCTATCGGCAGCCAACTCTGTGAAAGCCCGGTGGAAAAAACGGACCAAACAGCCATTTATATCAAAATATACAAACCGAACGCCACTCTTGGAACGGTGTTTCTTGGCACCATGGCCAGATGGGGCCGTGTCGCCCATTAACTCACTCAAGCTTAGTCCAAGCGCTCCAGCAACAGATTGGATTGTAAAAATAGAAGGCGATTTGATGGCGCCTCGCTCAATTTTGGCGAGCGTGGAGTAACTAAGCCCTGCCTTGTGGCAGAGATCCTGCTGCGTCAGTCCGGCATTTTTGCGCGCCGCCTGTAATTGTTGACCGAGGCCCACCTCATCCATTAGTACTAGAGTACTAGTTATTATGCTAAAAACCAAGCATAACTAGTATCAAATGGCTAGTTAGAGAAAGTGCTCAAGAGAGTTGTTAGCAAAACAGCCGCACCAACACCAGCACATGTAGCGACAATTAGGGCGTTTTTAGTGTTTCCGCCGGTGGAATGCATTAATTTGCTGTAAACCCAGGCTGCAAAACCAATGCCCATCAATAAACCGACTGTTACATTTGACATATTAAGGCTATTCTACTAAAATTTAAGCTTTTCCGCCATTGCAGCCAGAGCCGGGTGGTTCGGTTCGGCAGATGTGTCCGGTTTAGCCCTAAATTCTTCCCCATTATTAAATGGAATTAGGTGAACATGGGCGTGAGGCACATCCATCCCCATAACTTGGACGCCAACGCGTGCCGACAAAAGTACCTTGCGCAGCCGGATAGCGACTTTTTGGCTGGTTTTCATCACTGCATCATAATCTTCATCTGACAAATCCCAAAGATGGTCAATCTGAGCTTTAGGCACAACAAGCACATGGCCGGGTTGAACAGGGTTAATATCAAGAAACGCTAGAGTTTTATCATCTTCATAGACCTTATGGCAGGGGATTTCGCCCCTAATAATTTTAGTAAATACGCTGTCCTGCATACGTGTATTGTAGCAAGTGTAGAAACAGAGATATATACCCAACAGAAACTACTTTCCGTCTTCTTGGCTTGCCTTTTTTGGCCAGAACTTCCCGAAATTTGATAACCGTACCAAAGGGTATGCTGATAAAATTTCGGAAAGTTCTGACTCAAAAATCATCAACCCAAAAAACCGAAAACCAATTTCTGTTAGGTATACTAAAGCTAATGGATATTATTAAGAAGATTGGGCGAGTATTTGCATCTTATTTGCTCCGGTTCACGCTGCTTGCGCTTGCCATCATCGTTGGTTTGATTGCAGTATTTGGCACCCCTGGTCCTATCAAGAAAGCGCTGGAAAATAGCGGTATATACGATTCTTTTATCGATAATATTCTCAAGGAAAGCCAGAAACAGCAAACCGCCGGAGATATCCCGGTGGAACGTCAGGAGGTTGTGGTTGCCGCCAAGACAGCCTTTCAGCCTGATTTTTTGCGCGGCAGCACCGAGGATGTTATTGACAGTACATACGATTGGTTAAATAAAAAGGCTTCTAAGCCGGAGTTTAGGATTGACTTGACGGGCCCTAAACAAAAATTCGTAAACTCGCTGGGGGATTACGCGGTGGAGCGGGCAAAGAGTTTGCCGGCGTGCACTTTGCAGCAATTAATCGAACTACGCAGTACAGTTGACCCATTTAACGCGCCATGTCTGCCAGCGGGGCTAACGGCGGAAAGCCTGCGGTCTCAGGTGGTTGATGAAGTAAATTCTCAGGATGAGTTTCTGAAAGAATCTGTCATTACTGCGGATCATTTAGGGGGGAACGAGCAGGGGAGTAAACCATTCGAACAAGCCACTCAAATCCCTGAAGCATTTTATTGGATGAAACTCGCGCCAATGCTGCTGGCGGTTATATCAATATTATCAGCAGCGATGTTGGTGTATTTTCATGATAACCGGCGGCGAGGTTTACGTAGTGTGGGTATGTCTTTAATGGGTACCGGTGTCTTTCTAGCCGTATTTAGTGGTTTGCTAAGTTTTCTTTTTGGACAAGCCAATAAGCCTGGCGGCAGTTTTGGAAAAGCTATTAATAACGAGTTCCAGCAAACTGCCTTATCTGTTATCGGCTCTTTAAGCGGCACCTACGGCCTAAGCCTGATGATTGTTGGTGGTATCTACGGAATCCTGGGCGCAATAATCTGGTACACGCTGAAGCGAACCGAGCCAAAAACAGAAGCAACTGCTGATTCTACACCCACTAACGACACATCATCAACGCCCCCATCGTCAAGTCCGCAAACCCCATTACCCGGCTCCACATCCCAGTAAATGGCGGAAGGGTAGGGATTTCGACCTTGTCACGCAAATGAAATATACATTTGCTTAGGACAATCCAAAAGCGCAGCTTTTGGACCAAGGGCGGGGAATGTCCATCAGGACATTCCCGTTCGAATCCCTATCAACAAACAATCCTCCATAGCTCCGGCATAAAACCAGAGCGACGGAGGATGGCGGAAAGGGAGGGATTCGAACCCTCGATGCCGTTTCCGACATACTGCTTTTCGAGAGCAGCGCCTTCAACCACTCGGCCACCTTTCCACTCGTATGACCATTCTAACAGAGACTTCTGGGTGGCTTGAGCTATACTAAAACTTAGTGATAATCTTAGTATTAATTGGCGCCCAAATGTTGTTTACGTTGGGGGACTTTATGGCCAGGGCAAACCTCACCAAAACCGGCTTTTCCAGTGCCATGTTTTTAACGTGGTGGTTCGGTGCCTATGTACTGCTCCGCAGTGTTGCTACCGTTGGCCAGCTATACGTTCTCTCCCAGTTACCAATTGGAAAAACCTATAGTATTCTCGGCGCCGTAGGTATTATGTTGGCCACAGCAGGCAGTTATTTGTGGCTAAATGAAACACTAACCATCTGGGAATACGCAGGAGTAACCCTGTCAGTCATGGCGTTTCTGGTCTTAACCTTAAAACACTAAATGTTGCAGCTCAGTACACGAATTTATAACGCAATTACACCAAGGGATTTAAAAGTATTAAACCTTCAATATGTTTAAAATCATCAATATTTGCGGTCCAAAGCTCAATGTTATTTTCTAAAGCCGTGGCAGCAACAATCGCATCGCCTAGACTCATTTTTCTCGTTTGTCTTAATGCAATTGCGCGTTCAATGATTGGCAATGTTAGCTCAAAGCTTTGATATGCCTTAAAGATACGCTGTAAGGCACGTTGTTCGGCGGCAGTTATTTCGTGGAAGCCTAAGGCTTCTATGACGCTGATGGATGCATAGCTCACTTCAATATTTTTGAACTTAGAAAGATCAATCATCTTGTTGGCAGCATAAATAAAGACGTTTGAGTCAAATAATACCATATGGCGTTAATCTCGACCCGGCAAAGCTCGATCTTTACGAATTTCGCGCTGCCAAGCTACGGGATTTTTAATAGATTTGAAAGGCTTGAGAGCCTGCAGTTCTTTCCAAAGCTGCTGTATCAGTTCACGATCTTGCACTTGCTGCTTTTGCGCAGGTGGCAGGATAGTTTTATCACCTAGGCCAAGTTGTGCCTCGTCGATATATGATTTAGGGACGCGTAACGCATACGAGTTACCGGTCTTAATGACAGTTGCTGTGTATTTATTCATTGTAACTACAATTGTATATACATCTACGTACTTGTCAACGATATTATGCTTGGTACAGCTTAGTATACGAGGTCTAGAATTAAGCTATGTCTTTAGTATCTTACGTAAATACTTAAACACATAGAACAAGAACACAAGAGAAACGATAATATTTAAGATAGAAATCCACATTATAGGCGAACTATCTACGCCACAAGCGTCATATTTGTTAATGCGAAACGGAAACCCCATGGAGCGTACTGCAATATCAGGACAGGCACAACCGGGCTCCATAGCAAGCAAGCTAATGTTATTACTTGTGCAGTCGGGTTTTGGTTCGCCAACAAAGGGGAAAGGCAGTCTAAAGAAAGGTAGGAAATTAAGGATAAAAAACAATATGCCTAAGATTATGGGAACAAAAATCGAAACAATCTTCTTCATGTAGCAATATTATCATGCTTATGCTTGGTACCAGCTACCTGATGTGTTACGTACAGAGTACCACCAAGTTATTATACAAATATCAAAAGAATTGCATATTGCTAAGGAATACTTAGGAAGTGGGTTGCCAACCCTGGGTACGGCACAAGCTATGTAGTCAACCTAAGTGCTTTAAGACGCTTTATCTCAGTTACTAACGCATTACGATATTTTTTAGTAGAAGCAACATAAACCGTTATATATGCAGCAGCGTCGTTGTTAGTAACATCGTTCTCAAAATCTAAATAATCCACGTCCTTGTAGTTAGCCTTTAATCTCATTTGGTAAAAGTACTCTAGTAAATCAGTCCGCCGTTCTTTATAAAACTTATCACGCTTAGCTTTATCAACCTTGCTTCTATAGCCTTTTATCTTTTGCCCGTCTTTCCATTGGCGTTCAACATATTCTGCCACCTTACGCCTAACGGACATTATGCAATCCCTAGACGTAAAATAGCTTGGGCTAAGGTTTGAACCTGACCGTATTCTATGATTTGAAAGTTCGCCTACAGATATAGTCTTTTCAATCTCCCCATTGACTGTCTTTATCTGACCCTTTTGCAATGCAGAACTAATTGTTGTTCGCACATAGGTATGACCACCGTGCTTAAACATTTTTATATTTCCTGTAGCTAAGTGTAGGCAAATACTTTCAAGGTAGTAAATTAAGTAGTAACACTTTACGGGTATCCACGGAGCAACCACTTCTGCGTATTCAGGCTCTAACTTACAAGCTGCTAATTCGCCGTCAATACTTTTCTCTGTTAGCCCAGCTAACTTTTCAAACTTCTTAATAGCCTTACTATCCATACTGATAGTTTTATGTATCGCCAATTCAATACTAATGTCTTGAAGAAGTGTATTCAGGCACTTAATGTAATTAAAATGAGTAGTAAAATCACCTCTTGTTGGCTGGTCTATCATTACAGCAATTTTACACCTAACCAACAGATAAAGCTCCAAAGTGATTACTGAATGACCCGAACCCGAGAAAGCTATTACCTTATATATAAGTCGTTTTTGCGGTTTAAGCAGGTATCACGAAAAAGTTGTTGTAGAAAGCCTTATCTGTTTATAGATGATTGTTGTACAATTATTCTAAATGAATCCAGAGTCAGATATTCAGCCTATTGTAGACCCAATAGTAGAAAAACCTAAGATTAAGCTATTTTCAAGACGAGATTTTATTGTTGGCGGTATTGTCGGTGGTCCCTTGGCTCTAACATACTTCTTTTATAAAAACTTCAAAAATCAAGGAAATCAACGAGCAGCTAAACTGTCCCTTATTGTTGGACCCGCTACGTTTATTGGGCTTATTATTTTGACGGTCGTATTAGAAGAGGTAATTCTTCACCGTACGATACCTAGATTTGTCTTCCCTGCAATAATTGTGGGTGTAACAACTGGCTTGTATGCCAAATTTCAAGAGATAAAAGTCAATCAACACATAGCCTCTGGTGGCGAACTATATAAATCACGGGGTGCTGGTGTAGTACTTATTAGCATCATTGTAACTATTCTGCTCTTTCTTGGCTTCTTAAAAGCGGTCATTGTTACCACGGGTTCCGATATTAGTGTTTGGGACGCAATTGGTCTAGCGCAAGACTACGACCAAAAAGCCTATGAGCAAAAAATGAACGAAATTACTCAAAATGACCAACAAGCAATAAAAGTATTTTCTCTACTTAACCCTTCGCCACTACTCAACACCGCACCCACAAAAGCAGACATTATTAAGGATTTAGACGACGGGATTGCTCGTTATAAGAGAAATGCAATACTGATTAACGAAATTGACGGCATAGAGAAACTTCCAAGTGTGCTTAAGGAAGATAATGCAAGGCTTAGAAAATATACTGAGCTACGTGTTCAGATGTTTGAACTATTGAAGAAAGCTATTAGCGAAGAAACCAAAGCATACGACACACAGATAGAAAACATTGGCAAAGAGCTTGAGCCTCTGTTACAAAAACCAGATAACACCCTAGACGATTAATCGTGCCTTGCTTATATGAAAGTAAGGATAGCTAGCTTATACTGTGCTATATGAAAAGCACAAAAAATCAAAAAGGGTTTGCTCCAATACTACTCATACTTTTGTTAGCAGTAATAATCACGGTTGGTGGAATAGTATTTTGGCGTATGAAAAATGCCAATGATAAAAAGACAAGTCAAGCTCAACAAGCAAAGCAGCAACAGCAGTCTATTGAAGATAATCTGGTTGTCTTTACTAATAGAGAACTTAACTATGGCTTAAAGATTCCCAAGAACTACATACCTACGAAGCTAGAGGGTAATCCACGGTATTTTTACGACAGAGATGTAGGGCGTGTTGACACCCCTTACACCCTAATAATTACATCAACACCCAAAGGTGAGGCTCCAGCCTATACTAACGACCAAGCAGCAGAGGCTGCTCTCGGTAAAGCACGGGATAAGCTTGATAACAGCTTGGAAAGCGGGGGGTGGAAAGAAGTCGTAACTGTTACTGGTGATATAAAAGCGTCAGGCACAAGCTATAAACGAGGCATTTTCGCAACAGGAGTGTCTTATGATGATTTGGGTCGCGAAACTATAAATAAAATGGTCATAATTTTGCGAGATGACGGGAGTGGAATTATAGTCGCAGCAGCCATTCGGCCTGAACAAGAAAGTAAAGTTCAAGCCGAGATAGATGAAATTTTTAAGAGTATAAATCTCAAAGTTGAGTAAGGGTAATAATGATAACTAGTCAGGTAAGTTGGCGAAGTGGTCTAAGCAAAAAATCTGGTACATTAAATTTGACAGATAAACTTACATTAACTGACGAAACGGGTAGTATTGTTTTTGAAGTAGTTCCCTCTGAGTTACGAAGTATCAAAATTCAGATGAACTTTATCTATCTTAAGGTGGGCGGCAAGATGTACTCACTTAATGTGTCACCAGAAGTTACAGCCCGTAAAGCACGTGGCGAAACAACAGGGCGAGAAGTAGATGATATTGACCAACTTACGGCTCAATGGAAAGAAGCACTTCATTCAACAGGAGCTAAAAAAGTAAAAAGAATTCCTTGGGAAATTTTTGCCATTATAATCGCCTTAATGGCAATTATCCGATTTTTGACCAATTAGTTAACTTGCTTAAGATACGGTGGTTCCTTTTGGGAATTCTACATCTGCGCACTAAACGTTGCTTAAAACGCCTGTATTAACCGTATACAGCCATATATGACCCGTCTTATAATTAGTATGTGGACGACTTAAGCAAACAAATCCGTGAAGCAATGAATAAGCAACCGTATCCCGACTCATCACACATAAAACCACCGACAGAACACGCTATCTATCCAATGATTAGAAACTTACGGGCGGCTGCTGGCACTAAAGCTGACCATAGCCCTAATAAAGCCAAGCTAAGCGAGCGGTTCGTATGGCGAGAGGGCGACATAAAGATAACCCCACCAAACAATAAGAAGCCAAAAAGCCGTAATAAATAATCTTTTTATTAACAATAAGAATTCAAAATAACAGTGAAATAACAGTGAGAATTACTGTTTTATAATGCTAATTTAAAAAATGTATGCCAGCACTTTCTCTGACAAAAAAAGCGTCAGATAAGCAAATCGCTTACAATATGAGTATGGATTCCAGGCTGATATTCGGAGCAACCGAACTAAACATTGACCCTGAAACGCTCAAAGACATTAACGCCGTTACTTTATTTGTATATGCAGTATTATTTCTAGCCTTAATTGGGCTAGTAGTTTGGAAAGCCGCCCCATTCATACACAAAGAACGACAAAAAAGCCGTTTAGCAAAACGTGAAGCAGCGAACGCAATATGGTTTGACCACATAGAATCAGAGCTGCATTGTGGACACGATAAAATACGTATTGAACCCAATTCTTTTGAGCATTTCGTATGCAAGATTATATTCAAGACTCCTGGCAAGTACACTAAAGACCTAGACATTTTTGATGAGGCTGATGAAGCAAAGGGTGTAAAAGAAACTAAGCGTGGCGTTGAGCAAGCCGTTAGACGATTAAACAAAAAAGCCAAAGTCTTAGGATTGAAGGAAGACCTATTCAAACGTAGCAAAGAACGCACGTCAGTAAACGACGAATATAGGCAACGTATCGTAAATAACTAGCAAGAAAATTAACGAAATATAAGCTGGCATTTTTTGCCAGTTTTTTTAATTTCTCATCTGTTACTAACAAACGCTAACAAACTGTTGCGAGGTGCTAACTGCCACCAATTCATACTGATACGCAGTTTCAAGCTTAACGGAACTAGTGTCCTATAAATCAACGAATATAGAGGACTGACTACAGACCGCAGGTGCGAAGCAAAACACCATTAACCACTAATAAGTAAGGAGCAACAGCTACCAAACATATAAAGAAGTAAACCACAGTCAACAATAACAATTTAGATGTTTACAGAGGTACGACCTTGTAAGCCGTAGTTTCTGATTGCCAAAAAACTAGCTGGATAAACTCCACGACTGGGCTGGTTAAGTGCGCCCAAAAATCAGAGCTAAAGAAAGAGATAGAATATGGACCCAATTAAAAAAATAGACGAGCTAATGGCTCAAAACTTCCCAGAGCAGGAATACATTGTGGACAGGCTTGTGCCTGACGGTTCAATAACAATCCTGTCGGGAGCGTCAGGCTCGTTCAAAACGTACTCGCTGCTACAAATCGCAATAGCGGTGGCAAGTGGCAGACCGCTCTTTGAGCAGTACCAAACACAGCAAACAGGCGTACTCATCATAGATGAGGAAAACGGTGAACGTTTAATGCAGAAACGACTGTATCAGCTAGGCGCAACGGCAGATTTACCAATCTACTTTACGCCGAGAATGGGCTTTGAGCTAACAGAAGAAAATATAGATAACGTGCTGTTATCGTGCCTAACGTACGACTTGAAGCTAGTCATTATAGACAGCTTAATCCGTGTGCATAGCGCAGACGAAAACAGTGCCAGAGAAATGGCAAGAGTCTTTAAGCTACTGCGCAGATTTACAGAACAAGGCGTAGCGGTACTGGTAACACAGCATAACCGCAAGCCAGGTGCAAACAGTGGCGGAGCTGGCAATGAAATGCGTGGCTCAACCGACATTCGGGCAGCCATAGACAGCCATATAGGCGTTACTCGCAAGAACAAGTGGTATTTAACCTTTGACCAAACCAAGCAACGCTACGATGTAGAGCTTGACCCGTTCAAGGTCAAAGTAAACGCCGATAAAGACAGTTTTACCTTTGAGTACTTAGGCAGTCTTGCAGCAGAAGCTAACACGGCAGAACAGCTATATACAGCAGTTACTGACCTGCTAGCAGAACACGAGCAACTTTCACAGAAAGAGTTGCTGGCAAAGCTTGCAGATACCGAAGCTAAGACTAATGAGCATACGCTACGTGAACTACTCAAGCAGTGGGTCGCAGAAGGTGTGTTACCACAGCCAAAGCCAGGTGTTGGTAAGACCAAGTACTACTATTTGGACGCAGAGGTTAGTAATGAGTAAGCCAGAACCGAAAAACCGAGCTACTAATAGTAATGCTAGTTTACTCGGTTCCGACAACCCACTCCAAGAGCTATATGAGCGACCACTAACGGAAGCTGACGAAGAACAAATGATGTTCAACCTCGTCAACTTCGTAGAAACGCTAATAGCAATGGATAAGCAACACAAACAATGGACTAAAGAAAATAAGCAAGTAAATAAGGAGCAATGAAATGGATAAGAAAGAAAACGAAGCAACGGAAAAGTTAACTAAAGATTTTTTGGCAGTGATAGCTGAATATCAGTCTATCGCACGGAGTGAACACGTAAGGACAGCAATGCAGAACCTAGCCAAAGCTGGATATGCACTACGGCGACCACCTTTTGGTTACTCAACCACAGAAACTAGCGGATTGTTCCGCATAACCCGTAGAGGTATGGCTATGCGTGTAGTAATGCAGGAAGCAGCCAACGGTAAGATTTCTACCGAGGAGTTTAGGTTACGGTTATCTATCCTTTTAAGCGGTGAATCATTAGATATTCGCAGTAAGGCTAGCATAAAACGAATCGTTACCAATCCGTACTATATCGGCTTGATACGCTGCGGTGAAGAGCTGTATAAGGGCTTGCACGAGCCACTGATTACGGCAGAGGAACAGCAGAAGCTCGTAGAGTTGCTGGAAAAGTAGGCACTTGGGGGAGTGTATCTCCCCCTTCTGGTAGCAATTACCAGAGGTACATCATAAAATATAAGCAGGAAACAATAATGAATTATTTAATAGCACGGGTATCAGACCCAGACCAGAAAAAAGCATTACCAGCGCAAAAGAAAAGGCTTGAAGACTACGCTAAGAGCTTAGACTGGGTTGAAGATAAAGATTACAAATATATTGAGTTTGATGAAACAGCTTTTAAGAGCGATAACAGAAAGAAGTTTCGTGAGCTAGTACTTGAGCCGTTAATGAACGCAACTGACAAATCTATCGTAGTCCACGACAAATGCGACAGATTCAGCCGTGATAGCTCGTCTGACGAAAAAGTGGCACTCGTAAAGCTCTGTAAGCAGGATAAGCTTGAGCTGCACTTCCCGCACGACCATTTGACAATGAATGTTAAGTCCTCGGCTACAGAGTGGTTCCAGTTAGACGTAAACATTGCACTAGCTGGTTACTATTCCGCAGCTATACGTGATAACGTTAAACGCCGATTTGACCAAATGCTAGATGACGGTATCTGGATTGGTCGTGCGCCAATAGGCTATGTGAACTATCAAGAACACGATGACAACGGCAAGGTTATTTTTAAAGGCATACGGCTGGACTTAGAGCGTGACTTCCACGTCAGAAAAGGCTTTGAGCTACGCTCTACGGGGCTGTCGTACAAAGCTATTGCTAAAGAAATGAAGAAGGCTGGTCTGCGTAGCCGTACTGAAAAAGCAGTAGTTATTAGTGCTGCACAGTGGGAAGAAATACTGAATAACCCATTTTATGTTGGCAGAATGGTGTTTAAGGGTAAAGAGTATGACCATAACTATGACACCATTGTTGAGCCTTGGCTCTGGGACAAAGTGCAGGAAGTCAAAAACAGACGGGCTAATGGCAAAACCAAGTACAACAGTAAACCATTCCTGTTTAAGAACCTTAAATGCCACATCTGTGGTTATTCAATAACCTTTGACGGACCAAAGCATAACGGTAAGACGTATGGTAAATGTACTGAATATGGCGGTAAGCACGGCGCAGTATGGGTTAATGAGGAAATACTGATTAAGCAGATACGTGAGCTACTTAAAGCAGTACAGCTTCCCAAACGTCTTTTACCTAGGTTAATTTCTGAAATTGAGAAGAACCACGCCAACGAGCAAGAACGTTACACAGGTACAAAAACTCGTTTGCAAAAAGAGTTTGAAGCTTTAGACGCAGAATTAGAGGACTTATTCAAAGACCGCAAGCAATTCAAATCACGCCACGACTTATTTGAGCGAATGGTCAAAAAGATTGAAAAGCGACAAAAGGACATACTGGACGACCTGAAAGACCACAGTGCTGGCGATAAAGCGTTTGTTATCGGCGCAAGCTACTTACTTGATGTCTGTAGTCGTGCGGTTGAACTGTTCGACGCTGAAAGTACGAAAGTAGAGCAAAAACGCTACCTCATCGACTTCATACTTTCGAACGCTACTTTAGACGGTCAAAAACTGCAATTCAATCTGAAGGAACCGTTTGAAGCGGTTATCTCATTATCAAAAACTGGGAAATGGTACACCCGGCAGGATTCGAACCTACGACCTCCTGTACCGCAAACAGACGCTCTATCCAGCTGAGCTACGGGTGCATATTGTGACTTCTACATGCGATAAAGCCAGTTTAGTTGTTAAAGTAAATAGTTATCATCTGGAAGAAGCGTACGAATTATTGATTTTGCCCTAAAGGGGCCAGCTGCCTGTCCACCGTAGCCTTGGCAACGGTGGGAGCTACGGGTGCGCGTCAGAATCGACGGTCGGCTTCCACAAAAGCATTGTATTACTTTTGTTTCATCCTCTGGTCGCTTCTTCTTTTCAAATTCGAGAATCCTCTCACAAATTTGTACTAGCTGCAATAAGTGCAACAGGGAAGAGTTTAGCACAAAACAGAGGTGATAACCAGCCCTAAAACTAAATCACATACTCGTAAAAGGACTTTCGCAGAATAGTGCAGTGTGGGCGAAAGCTGAGCACCGAAGCGGAGGCGCACTCCAGGTGCGTTGAACATCGGAGCACAGGGTTTCGCTCTCAATGTGCTGTTATGCGAAAGTCCTCCCCCTAGAAGCGGACCTTGCGCATCAGGCGGTCAATCGGATCGTGAGTACGGTCCTCATGTGGCAGATAGCTGCCTAACATATTGATAATCTGCTCCTCTTGTTCTAAGGGAAAGTACAGGCTAATAGGTGGCATGAAGCGTTTTAGCGGCGTCAACTGAATAGAATTAAAAGCTCCTTCTTCCAAAACAGAAAAGGTCTTAAGTGAATGGTATGGATAAAAACGATTGCCCACACCAACCCCCTCATTAGTTAACTGATACTCCAGGACACGTGGCTTGCGGTGGGCGGTCATGCCAAATAATATTGCTACCAAAGCAATGACTATTACCGTCATAACATCTCGAGTTATCAGGAAAATAATTGTAACCAAAGCGCCCGTAGCTGCGGCCAAGCCAGTAAACCAGCTCGCGTTTTTCTCATGATCTATAAATTCAGAGGCTGTCCAGCTTATGGGCTTGAGATCACCAGGCTGTTGTGTGTTAGATGAGTCATCGTAGCCTTGAGCATACTGCCAAGGTGTAGGTTCTGGCTGAGTTTCTTGATCGGGTTCAGGTTCAGGCCCCGAGTTATTTTGAATAGGCGCTGGAACGAGAGGCTGCGAGGGGATAGGGACTGAAGCTATGGGTGATTGTGGTAGCGCCGGCGGGGCAGGTGCCGGTGGGGTAGAGACTTCTATGGGATCATCACGAGGAATAGACACTTCAACACCATTGTCATCCGACTTGTTTTGAGGAGTAATGGTATCACCCGGCTGCATAAGCGTATTATATACCAAATGCATACCACTTAACGCAGGAATTATTCATTTATTAAGGTAATAGACCCACCAAAAAGGTGGGCTATTTGTTTGGCGGAGGAGGAGAGATTCGAACTCTCGCGGGAGATTGCTCCCCCCTAATGATTTAGCAAACCATCCCCTTAAGCCACTTGGGTACCCCTCCGTGCGAATTGTTATTGTAACAGGCGTGCTATTTGGCGGAAAGGGTGGGATTCGAACCCACGGACCCTCGCGGGTCTCCGCTTTTCAAGAGCGGTGCACTCGGCCACTATGCGACCTTTCCTTGCTACAACAGGGGTGATTATAGCAGCTGTTGGCAACCACTCAAAACCAGTTGGTGCCGATAATCTCTCACCTCTATTTAGAATTTCCGGCAGGAAACCAATATTTCAGCATGCTTGGGTGAACTATTTTTATATTTTCAAATTCTTTGAGTCTTAACATCCCCCGATCAGCTGTAATGATTATATCCGCTTCTGCTTGCAAGGCGCATTCCAATATCTTATGATCATCCTTATCCCGCAATACAGCCTTGAGCCGGCGGCGGGGCTGAACCAGTACAGCGTATTTCAGGACCATTTCTACAAAATCAGCAGATTCTGACACTGAATAACCGAACTTATCCTCCAGTTTTGCCCTAATTTCAATAATTATTTCTGGCGATATAAATAGCAGGTACGGGCCATTCGGCTGGCTTCGTTTGAGATGAATGCTCGCGTAACTATCTCTTTTTAGGGCTGCGAGATACGCGTTGGTGTCGAAGACGATCTTGATAGGTTTCATCATTATTCAGGTATTCGCATAGTTCCGTTTCGTTTTTTATGCCTAAAGTTTTGAGTATGGGCTCTGTTTTGAGTGTAAAATCTTCCAGCCGTTCATTAAACCCGTAGACAGCGGCCATATCCCGAAACAGGTCACTCTTGGATTTTCGGGCATTCCTAGCCCAGCGAGCAACATCCCGCTTGAGCGTATCCTCAACCGAAAAACTAATAGTACTCATGCGTAAATACTACACCTGAATCCCCCTGTTGTCAATAATTTTTTATTGAACTCCAGAGAAGCTGCCACTCTGGTGAGGTCCGTCCTCGCCAGGCATCTAGTTATTGTCTCTGGGCAAAGATGAGGGCGTCAACAGTTTTGGCGCCGGCTTGTTTTAGGGCTTTTGCGGCTGTTTCCAGCGTCGCGCCAGTGGTAAGCACGTCATCAATTAGCAAAATATGTGAACCTTTAATGATCTCAGGTTTGGTTACTAGGAAATTATCTTCTAGCTGCTCCAGGCGTTTTTGACGATTAGCTCCAACTTGGCGGGTTTGAGCAAGGTTTGCTAGAGCTGGTACCCAAAGTAGTTTGCGTTTACCAGCTATGGCTCGGGCTAGCAATGCGGCATGGTCATAGCCCCGCTGACGGACGCGGCTTGTAGCTGTTGGAACAGCAATGACTATAATATCGTCGCTTAGGTAGGGCAGCATTTCTTCCATGGCATGAGCAATGATATTTGCGGCAGCACGGGTTCTTTCAAATTTATACAAACGCAGGAGCTCTTTTGCTGCAACAGAATAATCCGTACGGATCCAGACATGGCGCAGGGCAGTTTGCTTTCTGCATGTATTACATACGGCGGAATCTGAGGAAAGCTTTTGACAGCGGTAACACCGGCTAGGCAGTTCCGGGAAAGCATCTGGGGCACACCAGGCACAAACAAGTCTTCCCTCGGCTCCACAGACAATGCAGTGGTGAGGAGCCAATGTGGACAGTAGGACATCAAGCAAAGGCATAAAAAGCTCCTTAAATACGAAATCAGAATACCGAAATCCGAAACAAATCGGAAATTAGAAATCCGAAACGGTCCCCTTTTAGATATTTAGTGCTTCAGATTTGTTTCAGTTTTCATGCTTCGTGCTTCAGATTTTTCCTTGTGTTGTGATTAATATGTTGTAAATATAAGAGGAATGGCTTGCACGGCTAATTCAGGGAAGCTATACTTGCTAGTAACAAAAATTGCAAATAAACTGTTAACTTAAGGAAAAAGAGCAGCCAGACCTAAACTGACTCTCAATTCCGACGCGGAGGGTAACTACTATGGCGCGGAGAAGCCGTGATGACGATCTGTTGATGGAAGATGAGCTTACTGCTGCATTCCTAGGTGAGGAAGATTTTGGGCCCGCAGATGATAACCAACCAGCAGATGACGCCGGGACCTCAACCGCTGCAGCAGCCGATGAATGGGACGAAGAAGAAGCCGTACCAGGCCAACTGGCTGTGGACGTCTATGAGACCAAGGAACGATTAGTTGTTAAGGGTCGTGTTGCTGGTGTGAACAAGAGTGACCTGGATGTCAGCATTGCTGATAACACTCTCAGTATTCGCGGCACATTAAGCGCTGGCAATGAAGATGACGTAGAAAACTATTTTGTGCAGGAGTGTTATTGGGGCGAATTTAGCCGCAGCATTGCTTTGCCGGTACCGGTTAAAGAAGATGAGATAGAGGCCGTGCTAAAGGACGGTGTACTGACTATAAGTTTCACAAAAGTGAAGCAAGATAGCGTCAAGAAGATTCAAGTCCTCTAGGATAGCCCACAGTACACAGCTGACAGATTACAGATAAGACAAAACAAAGGTTTCAGTTAACAGTTTTGGCTTAAGAACAAATTCGGACTGCTATTAAACAACATATAGACTAAAACGG
>JAZKJC010000018.1:0-8782 GCA_040384565.1 Patescibacteria group bacterium | reverse complement strand
TCTGCAGTACAAGGTGCCCGCTGACATGTTGCAAAGCTCCTGAGTTTTATACGCTATTCGGTGTGGTGTATTGATTTTAGGCGCTGAGCGAACCATTTGGCGCTGGGACGGATTGTTCGTTTCATACCATCGTCACGGTCTACTTCAATAAGTCCGAATTTGGGCCACCAACCCATGGCCCATTCAAAGTTATCTAGCAAGCTCCAGTGAAAATAGCCACGCAGGTCAACGCCTTCGGCAAGCGCTTTTTCCATAGCCAGCATAGTTTGTTCCAGCCACCACTGCCGATATTGGTCATGCATATCAGCCACACCGTCCTCCGTAATAATTATTGGTTTTTTATAATGGTCCCAGACACGCAGTAGTAATGGGTAGAGTCCCTCTGGTTCCATATACCAGCCCATGTCATTTGATGGCAGCGGCGGATCATCCGGACCGTCGAACTTCCCAAACCGGTAATAATCTGTGAAGTAATAATTGAACCCAATAAAATCCTGTTCCAGCCGCATACGGCGGATAAACCACCAGTTCCAGAAATAACGCATCCACTCTGTCTGGAGAACATCAAATAGATTGTGTGGCCGCTTGGAGGCAATATTGGCCAACTGAGCGGCAATACCAATCTGTAAATGAGGGTTTTGAGCCTTTAGTATTTTGTAGGCGCCACGGTGGGCGCGGGTCAGGTTCCAGTACACCTTAATAAAAGCAAACCAGCCTTTTTCCTGAGGGGGCCAATCACCTGTCAGGTAGGAAAACGTCGTATAAACGTTCGGTTCATTTAATGTAATCACGTATTTCAAGCCAGCACCGTATTCTTCGCCAATTTTAGTCACAAAACGGTAAAAATACTTCAGATTTCGCTTTTTTTTGAACCCGCCCTTTTCCGCGAACCACACTGGCAGCGTCCAATGCCAGATGGTGGTGAGTGGCGTAATTCCCCGCCGTTTCAAACTGGCCAGGTATGCCCGGTAATGCTCGACTGCTTCCTCGTTCCACTCGCCCTCCACCGGCTCCAACCGCGACCATTCCAGGCTGAACCTTAGCGAATTAAGCTCCAGCTGCCTAACTAAGTCAAAATCTTCTTCATATCTTCTATAGTGGTCTACACCCTTACCTGAAACATAATTATTTGGATCAGTCGCTTGATCTTTTATTTCATCCCAAATGGGCGTTTTTGTGACATGATGATAATTAGCTGTAGACAATCGTTTATGAGCAGTCTTAGCAAGATTATGAGCATTAGCCAGCTCCCACACGGACCAGTCATTGACAGTCCCCCCCTCTACCTGGTGGCTGGAAGTACTTGCCCCCCAAAGGAATTCTTTAGAAAAAAGTTTTGTGTTAGGATCGTTCATCAACCCAAATTATATACTAAGCAACTATGGTTGTAGCAATTACTAGAACGCGGGGGGCAATAGGCCGAGTACAAAGCCCATGGACAGGAATGTGACTAACTCATTAGCTACCGTAAGTAATGTTAGTTTCTTGCGTCGCTGCTCAAACGCGTTGTGGATTACAACGGTTGTGGCAGCAATTCCTAACCACAGCCAGAACGCGGTGTTTAGGGCGGATTCCATGTAAGATACTCCGTAGAAGCTTTGCGAAATATAAGTTACGTGGGCTAAAACATAGGCTGTTAAGAATCCAGCAAGCAATGCTTGCACAATTGCAGCTGTCGCGCCCTTTTGCTGCGCCTTTTCGTCAAGCCCAACAAGATCCATCCACATTTTGCCAAATACCGGCTTGGCATACCACACAAAACCAACAAACATGCTGGCAAGCGTAGCCAGTAAAACTGCTACGTAATTAATTTGCACTTCCATCCTGCACCTCCCTACTTAATGCTTCGATTATGCGCCTAGATTTAACAGTTGTCTATATATTTAATGCAAGCTGTTTGCGCCTAGCCAGTATGATAGTTGTTATCACTGCGCAAGCAATGACAATATATACCGCATATAACAAGCTCACCCAGTTATATGCGGTTAGAGCTCCAATCAGTAGCACCCCCCCCAATCCAGATAATGCATAGGTCTGCCAAGTCTCTTCATGAGGTTTTAGCCAAGAATGTCGAATTGTTGGCAAGGTACCAATGCAATCGATTAAAACGGCTGCGAATACTCCAATTGTTGGGGAATTAAATAGCTGCCACAGAATTATGCCAGCAACTGCCCCTATTTGGCAGACCACATCAAATCTGGTGTATCTTACATAGCCGTGCCGTAGTCCTATAAGCACAATGCCTGCGGTATTTATAGTTGCAAGTCCCGTAAAAATAGCGGTGCGGTATTCATGACCAGCTATTTCAGCAGCAGTTGCAATTCCAGTAAGTAGTGTCCATGTTAGCCATGAAACTATATTTGGCTTTGTAGTCCCCCTTAAAATATCTCTTCCGTATGGCAAGACTGAAATAACTCCTACAAGTCCCGCTGCTATTAACAGAAAGTCCTTCAAGGTTTTAGCCTTTGGATTAGATACTGATTAGCCTCAACCCAGCCCTCCAGATTACCGCAGTCCAGATAGGTACCTTTGGCACTATGAACAGCTATATTATGACCGTTGGCTACAAACTCGTTTATAGCATCTGTAAGCTTATACTCGCCGTCGTGTGGACGATCCATATCTTTTTGCACGAACTCCCAGAATGCTCCAGGCATCAGATATATGCTGGCGTTATTAAGATTTGAAGGAGCCTCTTCAAGGCTCGGTCTATCTACAATGTGGGAAAAGTGTTGGTTTTCATCCATGGCGATTATTCCGTAATAAGATACTTGATCATCCGGAACCGGCACCGCAATCATCCCTGCACTAACATTCTGGGACTCCGTGTCCGCAATCATGTCAACTACATCGGATCTGCCATCTTCGCGGTAAAGGCATTGGTCACCCATAATTATCAACACCGGCTCATCATCTTTAATAACATCCCGGCACAACCACACCGGCACAGTCGTACCGTAGTGTCCGTTGGTTTGATCCTGCTCAATGTAATGAAAGTTTATTCCTTGCGGTGGCTGAATTGCTTCAAGCATATCCGGTTGATCACGTTTTTTTAAGTAGTCTTCCAGCTCAACATTATGGGAGTAATAAGCTTGCAGCTGCACGGAATCTTTGCCAGTAACAAAATAAATATCTGTCACACCGGCCTTTATGCATTCCTGCACCGTATAGTCCACAATGGGACGGTTCAGCAGCGGCATCATGTACTTTTCTATAACTTTTGTCACTGGCAAACGGCGGGTTCCGTAGCCGGCAACAGGAATGATAGCTTTAGTAAGTTTCATAAAATCCATCCTAGTATATCAGGATATACCCACCCACACTCCGAAACACACACAAACTAGTTATAAAAACCAACTCGTCATAACATTTCAGGCTATAGCATGAAATGTTATGATTCTTCTTAAATATACTTTGGGATTTTAGGTGTTTTTGGAGTTTATGGTGCTTTTTTGGAGTTTTAGGTATTCGTTATAGGTCGTGAAAGTTTTAGTGCTCTTAACACGGTCAACAAAAAGTATGCCGTTAAGATGATCAACCTCATGCTGAATAACATGGGCATGTAAGCCTTCAAAATCCTGAGTTAGTCTGGTGCCTGTCTGATCATTAAACTCAAGTTTTATCTTTTTATATCTTGGAACTTTGGCAAACAACCCCGCCTTGCCCACACCAGAACTTATACAGCCCTCCCAAAGCTGCTTTTTTCTTCCAACAGTATCCGTGATTTTTGGATTGATAATTACTAATTCGAAAGGCTCGACATCGGGGCGGTGTTTCGTGGGCTGGATGACAATTACAGAAAGCGCTACTGCCTCACCCACTTGCGGAGCCGCCAGCCCTATCCCTAGCTTGACGGTTTTTAAGGTTGTCCTCATGTCTTTTATAAGCGTCTGTGTTTTGGTGGATAAAATTTCATTTTTTGATAATTCCCTGGCCTGTTGCCGCAAAATAGGATTACCAAATTCTGTCCGCTTTAGAGTACTTAGCTTTTGTTTTGTTGCCATATATTTCTGATAGATTTCATGATTAGGGTTGAGAGTATAAAGCCTAGCGATGGCACAAAAGCGTTTATAAAAGGATTGTCATTGCCAGTAATCTGTAAATACATGAACACAACAATATAGGTTAAGCCAGCGACTGAAAGCCGACGTATCCAACTGGTTTCCCATTTTTTGTCCATTTCGACCCGCCGGTTTCGGGCTTCGATTGCCTTGATGCGAGCTTCAAGATCTTTCATGTTGCTAGTCACCCCGAGGTTTGCGACGGCGCTTGTCATGATAAGCCAACTCACCGCGGGCTTTGTCTAGGCGGTCAATATATTTTTCATAACGGTTAAACAATCTAGAATAATGCCCATTAGGCGCTAAAATCTTGGTCAGTTTATTTTCCTTGTCAAGGTACTCAACCAAACTATAAAAATCCCCATCCCCGGACACTATGATTGCTTTGCTGTAATTAGGTATTTCTTTCATTACCCATAGCACTAAATCCGCGTCCACATTCCCCTTAACAGGCTTTTTATCCTCCTCCTCTGACTTTTTGTCTTTGGCTTCTGGATTCTCTTTCCCATCATTGCTCGTTGCTCTCTGCTCATTGCTCTCAACCCGTGGCCTAGTCATATCATAAGTAGGTTTCAGCACAATCATATACCCTGCCTGATGCAACTGCTCATACATATCCTCAAACTCCGGCACATAACCAATAAACATAAAGGCCTTGCTAACCCCATATTTTTGCTCCAGATACTTGCGGAACTTAACCCAGTCCATCTTCCAGCCAAATTTCTGCACCCCGACATTAAGGTTCTGGCTATCAATAAAGGCGTAGACCGGTTTTGGTTGGTTGTTGTTTCTCATAGGCTCATGATACATCATTGTTTCTTAGAATGTGCCTTCAGCCAAGCGGCCAGAACTGGAATATCTAGATGTTCTACTGCCACCCGTACCGCTAATTCTTCTAGTTCTCCGTCTTTGATCAAGAGATCGTAGTCGTTTATTTTTAATAATGTTAGCGCCGCCAGTGAGCCGGTACGTTTATTACCATCAACAAATGCATGGTCGGCAATTATGCCACGTAGTATGGCAGCCGCTTTTTCAAATATGCCTTGGTAGAGCTCTTCGCCAAACACTTCTTGGGTTTGGACGGCTATGGCCGATTCCAGTCGGCCTAAGTCACGCAAACCGTCCGACCCACCTGACTGTTTGATTACAAGTACATGAAGCTCAAGCAACTGCTCCAGGATTAAAAACTTCATCGCTTGGAAAGATTTTCAAAATCCTTGCGGTAGTCTTTCAGGATCTTTTTTGCGGCAGCTATCACCTCACTGTTGTCAGCACTTTTGCCTGTCGAAGCAACTTTGGACTCAAGTACTTGCTCACGCTTTAGCTGGTTAAGAATTGCTTTACGTACGTAGTCACTACGTGAAGAAAAATCACGCTTTGCCTGCGCATCAAGTTTTTTAACCAATTCTTTTGGAAGTGATAAGTTAAATGTCTGTGTAGCCATACAATAATTGTATCAATCTTGTATGTAATTGTCAATTATTACATGTCTCCGATGGAAAGAATATTGCCGTCTGGGTCTTTGAACCAAGCGGCTCTATTATCCCCCATAACGTGTACGTCGCCTTCACGTGTTGTTTCCGGGAGATTGTCATACTGCTCAAACACAATGCCCTTAGATTTGAGTTCAGCAACAGTCGCATCTACGTCATCTACTTTCCAGGATGCATAAGTAGCCTGGTTTGTGCCTGCATAGCCCGATGGATAAACAAACAACTTACAACTGCCACTTGCATAAAGGTCACCAGCCGGACTTTCTTGCTCTAGCATAAGGCCCAGTTTGCCTTGATAGAATTCTTTGGCCACAGTTAAATCCTTGACCGCAATGGTTGCTGCTACATCTTTGTCGCCTAACATAAACCCTCCTTTAATTACAATTCAAATTATATACCTACGGCAATATGTAAACAACGCTTGATATGGACACTACAGTTCTTGTTCGAGTAATTCGAGTGGCGGTAACAAAGTGGCACCTATCATGAAAGGCAAGTTTTTAGCAGTAGTATAGTGACGCACAGCTTCCAAAATTTCATCACCCCAAATCTGTCCCAATGGCTGAGTTTTGTCACTAGATCTTTGTAAATGTTCACTGCCTTCTCCTACCCACAAATCTCTGCGCAGCAGCTGTAAATCTCTATAAGTTCGAACTGGTATATACAGGCCGCTAATACGATATTCGTAATCTGGTGAGTTAAGCGTAATAAATCCCGCTACTGTATGTAGTCCCACCCTTTTCGGCGCGGCTGTGGCTTCTTTGAAATATCTTGGAAACTGCTCACTAAGGGTAGGATCTTCAAACTCCGATGTAATGCCTTGCTGTAATGGCACAATATTTTCTTCATAATGAGTTACGAGTATGGCAGCTTCCTCGGCCGCTTCACTATTAATATCTCCGTTCTGTGGAAAAATTACATGCGTAAGCTCGCCATCCGCCCCTATATATGCGATTACTCCACCCATTAACTCTGATTGGTCAGTTGCGAATTGTCGATTTGACTGATCTATAAATCTGGACTGTACGAGGAACAAATCACTTTGAAATATCTCAGCAATTGCTCTGCGTGCCACAGCCTCGTCAGCTGACATTGGGACTGGATTTGATTCACTAGCCATTTGACAGTATTATAATACTTTATCGTAGTTAACACAAGAGTACCTTGGGGTCTGAAGTAAGCAATCGGCGTCAGTAACTAAGGCTTTCAATGCCCAGTTCTGTTACACGTACACCGTCCGGTAACTTGCAGGCGTAAGCTATGGCATCAGCCACATGGCTCATATCCAGTGCTTTGCTCATATCGCGTTTATTTCCGGCTTTGCTGAAAATATCTTTTTCGTCGGGACTTTTCAGTGCCCCGGGGTAAAAAGCGTCAACCGAAATATTGAATGGCTTCAGCTCCAGCTGCATAGTTTTTGTGAAGCCAGTTAATGCCCATTTACTGGCTGTATATACACTACGCTCTGCTTTTGCGTACAACCCGCCTTGGGACATTATATTAATAATACGCCCTCGTTTTCGTTCTTTCATTCCTGTTATAACGGCTTGGGTAGTGTAAATCACACCTAGCACATTAACTTCCATAACACGCTTAATATTTTCAAGCTCATTACTTTCCAGTTCACCCTGTATCCACATACCCGCATTGTTAATGAGAATATCAATAGGTGCGGTATGTACGGCTTCTTTAACCGCTGTCTGCAATGCGTTGTGGTCGGCCACGTCCGCTATCACATAATTACATCCAGTTTCTTCAGCCGCTGCCTTTGTCGTCTCTAAGTCTTGGCTCAGAATCGTAACACTAAAGCCAGATTCTACCAGCTTAACTGCTGTGACCTTCCCAAGCCCGTTAGAGCCACCAGTAATAAGTACATGCTTCATTGTTCAATCATAACCTGCTTTTAAATATTTGGCTAAATATCAGCGTAATATTCTAAATAACTCCGGTTTGCCGTGACTCAGTGGCACATATGTTGTCTCACCCAGCTCTTGAATTTCACCACCCGTCTGTACGGCTTTTCCGTTGCTCAGGACAACGAACAACCCATGAGGCCTAAGGAAAGGTTTTTCGTCTCGTGGACGCAGCTCACTTGCAATATCGTACCAAGGCTTGATTACCATATCCCTAAATTTACCAACCACATCTCCATTACCAGTAAATACCCAGGAAAACTTGTTGGTGCCGTCATCAGTGACGTATGAAGCAACCCTACTTACTCTTGTTTCCGTACCATAAGCTATATGCTGACCTATTTTTAGTGACTCGAAGAACTGATTTTTATAAATCCGGATAGCGTCGATGTTTTCTTCTCCTACAACTACTTCCAAAAAACCGTCAAAATATGCTAAGAAATCCTCGCGACTTGGCGTCATCGGTTCAGCCATACACTCGCCTAGGTTCCCACTAAGCTGGGCAAGTTCCCAGGAGCTATAAGAAGCCTGAATCAATGCTTCAAACTCATCATGCGCTTGAGCCATTATCAATAATGTACACCCAAAAGTATATTTTACAAACTATACTATTTATTTTGCTATCCCAACTGGTTGTTTGGCAAATACAAACCTTATAATCTGGACGAGGCCAGGAAAGCAAGAACACCGTAAATTACAGCGCTACCTATAAATGCGATTTTACAAAACTTTTATCTTTACCAACTAATCTCCAGAAGTCTTTTAGCGTAGTAATCTTGCCAGTCACCCTCTATGGTTTTGCTGGCTATTTCTTTGTCTAGTTCTACAAGCGCGTGGATGAGGTGGCTGCGGATTGGCTTTTTGCCCAGTATTTCCGGCAGTTCGGATAATTCAAGCAGCCAGTCGGTATACCAACTAGCCCAGTCCGGATCGTCCCCATTAACAATCCTATAAACCTTGTGATGAAGCTCTCCTGCTTCGCGGAGCAGTTTGCGGATTTTTTCTTGTTGTTCATTCATTGGCTAATCATATCACTTAATTACATTTAGTAGCACGATACCAATAACTGCTAAAGCCGCGCCGACTCGCTTCAAGTAGCCTAATTTTTCTTGGTCATAAATGGCACTTAAGAGTGAAGCAACTAGTGGCGAGCAAGCTGCTATAACTATTAGGATTAACACATTCCCTACCCTGCCCGCACTGTAGAAAAACGCTATGCTTCCCGTGGTAAGGAACAAACCGCTTAGCAATCCGATTTTGTGGCTTAAGAACAAATTCGGACTGCTATTAAACAACATATAGACTAAAACGGACA
>JAZKJC010000017.1:0-12316 GCA_040384565.1 Patescibacteria group bacterium | reverse complement strand
TACCCGTACCAAAAGCTAGACTTAACGCAGGTTGCGTTTGGTTCTAGAATTTAGGCTATTGCCATTTTATTGCACCAAATCAGACAACTCGAAGAAGGAATCATCCGTGGCAAAGCTGGCAACTATGACTTTGCTGGTATGTCTGCCAAAGAGCTCAAGAATAGTAATTTTGGTGTTATTGGCTTAGGTAATATTGGTAATAGAGTTGCCGAATTGGCTGCTGGTTTTGGTGCTATTGTAAGCTACTGGTCTAGAAACAAAAAAGATGTACCATTCACCTACAAAGAACTCAATGAACTAATTGCTGGATCTGATTATATCTCTGTGAATATTGCTCAAACAGCTGAATCAGAAAATTTGCTAAACGATAAAAATATTCCCCTAATCAAGTCCGGCGCAGTAATTATTAGTACTGTACCTCCTGAAGTTGTTGATTCAGATGCCATGGCTAGTAGATTATCTAAAGGTGACATTATCTACATTTCAGACCATGGCGATGAAATGTCCCAAGAAAATTTAAACAAACTAAAACAATACAACAATTGTTTGTTGCTGCCTGCTATTGGTTTTATTACTACTGAAGCACGCATTAATAAGCAAGAGATATTTATTGGCAATATGAAAGCATTTTTAGAAGGTAGACTACAAAACAAGGTCAATTAAAATTTGAGGTTTTTAGATATTGCTACGCAAGGTTCGGAGAGCTTGTTATAATCCTCAAATGAAACAGGCTCAGGCGCTTTTGGTTATGTTGGGAGGGGATTCGGTGTTTTTGACGGGGCCGCCAGGGGCTGGGAAGACGTTTGTTTTGAATGAGTTTGTGAAGCGGGCAACCAAAAAAGGGAAGACGGTTGCCGTGACGGCAAGTACAGGGATTGCGGCTACGCATATTGGCGGGACTACTATTCATTCCTGGTCTGGGCTGGGGATCCGGGATATGTTGGGTCCGCGCGATCGTGCGCAATTGACGGGGAACGCCAAGCTAGTCAAGCGCTACAATGCCACTGATATTTTGGTAATAGATGAAGTTTCGATGCTGCACGGACACCGGCTGGATATGATTAATGAAGTCTGTAAGCTGCTGCGTAAAAATGACCAACCATTTGGGGGGCTTCAGGTCATATTGGTTGGAGATTTATTCCAGCTGCCTCCCATCACACGTGGTGCGGAGACGGTAGATTTTGCCCATGAATCCGCGGCCTGGGAAGAGTTAGCGCCACAAATTTGCTACATCACTGAGCAGCACCGCCAAAAGAATGACGGATTACTGGAATTACTGGAGGCAATGCGCTCAGGCGACCTGGAAACATTCCATGAGGAACTGCTGGGCGAAAGGCTAGGCCAACGCCCAAGCGAAGACCAGCCGGTAACCCGGCTTTATGCCCATAATGTGGATATTGATACGGTCAACCAGCGTCATTTGGCAGCTTTACAAGAAGAAACCTACGAATACGAAATGACAACCAAGGGCTCGGCGGCCAAAGTGGAACAGCTACGCCGCAGTGTGCTGGCACCGGAATTGCTTGAACTGAAGGTTGGCGCGGAGGTTATGTTCGTAGCCAACAACCCTGGCGGCGGTTTTGTGAACGGCACGCGCGGCCAAGTGGTGGATTTCAGTGAGGACCAACCGGTAGTCCAATTATTTAAATCCAAGAGAACCCTCAAAGTTTCGCCGCACAGCTGGAAGCTGGAAGAAGACGGCAAGGTGAGGGCAGAAGTTGCCCAGTTGCCCCTGCGGTTGGCGTGGGCAATTACTATTCATAAAAGCCAGGGCATGAGCCTGGACGCTGCCGAAATTGACCTGAGCAAATCATTTACGCCTGGTATGGGCTATGTGGCGTTATCAAGAATTCGTAGTCTGGACGGACTTTATTTGTCTGGGATCAATGCCATGGCGCTGCAAATGCACCCGACGATCTTTGAGTTTGACCGTAACTTGCGCCAGGCTTCCAATGCATTAGCAGCTACTACTCCTGAAATGGCAGAGGAAATAGAACAACCCGAGCCAGATATAATAGAAAACCCGGCTTTGCTGGCCGCGCTCAAAGAATGGCGGCTCAATCAAGCCCGTATGTCCAGCATGCCAGCATACGTCATTGCACACGACAGCGCCCTGGAGCTAATTGCCACCAAACAACCTACAACTTCGCAAGCTATGTTGGGAATTAAAGGTTTTGGCCCGGCTAAATTAGAAAAGTATGGTGACGACATCTTGAAACTAGTAGCCGAACACGGCATTACCGTATCGGAAACCCCAACTGAACCAATAGACATAATCAAACCATTGGACGAAGAAACTCAAAGCGATTTTGCCGCCTACCGTCAGGAAACAATCGCCAAGTATCCAAACGCGTTCAAGCGCTGGCAGCCAGACGAAGAATCGCTCTTACTAGATTTATTTAACCAAACCATTCCACTGGAACAAGCTAGTGCCATCCTGGAACGCCAACCCTCCGCCCTCTGGGCGCGCCTACAATCTTTGCTTTAGGGCTGCACCCCAGAGCAGGAGGCATGGTAGAATTTGGGATATGGAGATGAGAGTATTAGTGTTTGGCGATAGTGTCGTGCTAGGGACTTGGGATAGTTTGGGTGGCTGGGTTGACAGGCTAAAACAGCACTACCACAAGCGATACATTGAGTCTGGTGGAGAAGAAAAAGTGCAAATATATAATCTGGGTATTGGTGGTGAGGGTAGTCAGAAATTACTATTCCGCATAGAAAATGAAATCCAAGCTAGATGGGATGACCGTTGGCCAACGGCTATAGTTATTGCAACAGGTACAAATGATTCACGTTTGCTGCATGGAACGACCTTACAAGCCACAGAGGATCAGTTCCGGAAAAATTTAAGGGACATATTGGAAAAGTGCAAAAGCTACACAAACAAAATTCTTTTCGTGAGTCCAAATGGTTTTAGGGAAGATGAAGTTACGCTCAAAGGTCACATATTTTCAAATCAGCGCTTAGATAACTACGTAAAAATAGCCCAACAGATTACCAATGAGCAGCAAGTCACAACCTGCGATATCTTTGAGGCCATGAAAGGCAAGCCCGAACTATTTGGCGTGGATGGGGTACATCCTAATTCAGAAGGCTATCAGCTATTGGTAGAACACATCCAGCCCAAAATTGAAAAGCTATTGGCGTAGTTGTGGAAGTTGGCAAAAATGTAAGTTGTGCTTATAGTTAGTTGTAATTATGGTTAACGACCCAAAAAATGACGATATCGCTGACGAAGAATCCAAGAATGAAGTTATAGAAATGCCCGAAGAAACTGGTCTGGAAAATTCTGAAGAAAAGTCAGAAGATGTGGGATCCGAGCAAGATAACAAGGTGAGCGAGCCTAAAAAACCAAATATTTTTAAAAAATTTCTAGGCTTTTATAAAACCAAGAAAAAAATTGCGATTCCGCTAACCATACTTTTATTGCTGGCAATTCTGTTTGGTGTGCCAGTTACAAGGTATTTTGTTCTGGGAAAATTTATAAAGGCTGACTATTATGTAACAGTCGTTGATAGTGTGAGCTATAAAACCGTAAGTGGGGTGACTGTAAGTTTAGGCGGGCAAACCGTGACCACTAGCCGTGATCAGCTTAAGCTCCGGGTAGGTGTGGGGCCGCACAAGATCACGGCTCAAAAGAAGTACTACAAAGATTTTTCGCAAGAAGTACAAGTGCCATTCAAGCAAGGACGCAATGCATATGTTTTAGCTATGGTTCCAACTGGGCGGCAAACTTCCGTAAAAGTAATCAACAAGATCAATGGCAAACCAGTCAGTAAAACAACCATAAAAGTTGCTGATACCCAAGCGACCACAGACGACAATGGTGAGGTAACTCTATCCCTGCCCCCGGATAAAGAGACACTTGATGCCACGCTTCTAGCCGACGGCTACAACGAAACAAAAGTAACTATTACTGTTAGTGATGAAGCTACAGATAAAAATAACTTTCAGCTAGTGCCTAGTGGCAAGGTATATTTCTTATCTAAAAAAACCGGCAAAATTGACGTTGTGAAGACTGATCTGGATGGTAGCAACCGCCAAACGGTTCTAGCCGGCACTGGCCAGGAAGAGGATACTAACACCGTGCTGTTGGCCTCCCGGGACTGGAAGTTTTTGGCGTTGCAATCCCGCCGCGAAGGCGATAAGGCCCGGCTCTATGTTATTGACACCAGTAACGATATGCTCACGGAGATTGACAGCGGCGACGCTAGCTTTACGCCAGCTGGCTGGCATGAGCATAACTTTGCCTATACTGTTTTCCGCAATAACGTGCCGATCTGGCAGGCCAAGAAATCCGCCATTAAAACCTATAACGCCGACAGCAAACAGCTGACTGTGATAGACGAAACTAATGCGGAGGGCACTAGCGATATGGAATATGCCGGTGAAACGCTAGGCAGTATCTATATCCTAAAAGACGGTTTGATATACACGAAGCACTGGTATGCCAGCTACTACTCTGTTTATAGATTGTCAGGTAAGCGTATGGGTATATATAAAGCCAAGCCCAACGGTACCGACAAACAGCTTATCAAAGATTTTGACGCGGGTAACAGTGGCTACATTAGCGCCGCGGCTTATGAGCCAGAAGAAGTTTATTTTGCAGTCTATAATAATTCGGCAACTAGCTACTATGAATATCACGACGGCAAAGTGGTTGAAGCCAAAGATGTCACAGCAGGCAGCTTTAGCAAGTTTTACCCGACCTATTTGTTGTCTCCAAGCGGTCAAAATACTTTTTGGTACGAGCCTAGGGATGGCAAAAATACGCTATTTACTGGCAATCAAGCTGGGCAAAACGGAAAAGAAATCGCCACGCTTAGTGAATACATTCCATATGGCTGGTATAGTGACGATTATCTACTAGTATCCAAGGCTGGCAGCGAACTCTATATTTTGCCTAGTACAGGTACTATTGATAAAGAGCAGATCTTAAAAATAACGGATTACCACAAACCCGCCACCTCGTTCGCGGGCTATGGTTATGGCTATGGTGGCCAGTAAAACACCTCTTTCGGCTATAATTTAAGCATGAAGCTATACTTAACATCTTACAGAGTTCCGACACCTGGTGATTTGGTTGAGCTTGTTGGCAAGCCTCCAGTAGAAACGCGCGTAGTAATTATCCCAAACGCTAAGGATTATGAGTTACCCCAAGACAGGGGATTCAAGCTGGATGAATTGACTAGTGACTTGCAAAAGATGGGTTTTCTGCAGCCGGATACAGTTGATTTGCGAGAGTTTGATGATGGCGAGCAAGTCTATGAGGCCTTAAAAAGCTACGACCTTTTATGGGTAGCTGGTGGCAACAGCTTTGTGCTGCGCAGCGAGATGCATCGCTCCGGATTTGATAAGGTTATTAGGCGGTTGTTAGATGAGGGTCAAGTGTATGGGGGTGAGAGTGCGGGAGCAATTGTGGCTGGCTTGTCTCTTCAGGGTTTTGAAGTTGGTGATGATCCTGAACTGGCCGACCAAATTATTTGGGAAGGTCTGGGGCTAACAGATAGAATTATCGCCCCACATGCTGATAGCCCAAACTTTATTGAATATGTGAATCATATGAAAAAACTCTATAAAGATAATGACCGGGTAATGTACCTGAAAGATACTCAGGTATTAGTAGTAGATGGCAACAATGTACGTATCGTAGCTTCGTAGCTAAATACTAAGCGGCGTCCCGATGGTGCGCTTTGCGAACTCGACCCAACTGCCAGCCAAACACATTTGTACCCAGCTCATCAAGTAAAGCTGATGATGGAGAATCATCCGCAGCGGTTTCAGCCTGAACTGCGACATCACTAATCCCTGCTGTACTGCGAGACTGACCATCATCAATTTCGATTACGAGTGCTCCTACGCTAGCGAGAAAGCGAGTATTTTCTCCTAGCACCTTATTTATTGCTTCAAGACTAACTGACATTTTGTTTTCCTCCTTATAAAAGACAAACCTCCCCGTTTGATTCGGGGAGGCTGCTTTTTGCTTTTTAATTTGTTTTGGTTATTGACTCATCAAAAAACAGGTGCCTCCCCAGACACCATAAGAATGGCGTAGCGTGCGCATGTCTTTGTTTTTGAGTTAGTAACCATAAGCTTAAAATACGCCGCAGTTTACAGGCTGTCAACAAATGTGCCAAATCTCACAAAATGCTGGGTTCTAATTTTCGGAAAGCCGCGACATTTGGGTATACTACTCAGAGTATGGATCAAACAAGTACACCAACTTCGGGTGGCAGCAATGCCCAGGACTTTCAGCCTCCAACTCAGAATCCACAGGGTAATGTAGGGGGTGGTTTGCAACCAAACAGCGCAACAAACGATAGCATATTTAATCAACCAAGTGCTAACCAACAAGCGCTGCCGCAGGTAAGTTCCTTAAAAGTGCTTAGCCAAGGTACCAGAAATTCTACGCCCACCGTATCCCCAGATACCACATCTGATGGCTTGGGCTGGAGCCCATTTTTGATTTTCTTTATTTTGGCTGCAGCGATCATAGGAATTCTTTTATGGCGAGCCAAAAGCAATAGACCAGTAAATATTGCTCCGGTGCCAACCGAGGAGCTCAAAGAGACAATAGCCTTACAAGCCAAGCCCAAGAAAAAGAAAAAACCAAAGCAGAAGAATAAAAAGAAAAAATAGCGCTCGAGAAGTGTTTTTGGTACAATTTCATTAAAGGATAAGCATTAAATTAGACCTCTCCTAAAACCCCATCTGTGAACAATATGAAACATACTAACAACCAATATAACCATCGAGAACTGATTGCAGGAGTGAGCTGGCTGTTTTATGGCACAAGTTGTAGCCAAAAGCTACTATTTGGGGCAGAAAACTGGTGGATTGCCCTGAAATCAGGTCGCAGATCAGAGCGGGTTTTAGGAGAGGTCTAGTATAGACAAGTATGAAAGATGAACGCACTGAGGATTTAAATCCCCGCAGCGACGATATTGAAGACAAGGTCAAGCGGATGATGGACCCGACTATTCCGGATGAGCCGGAAGTTATAAAAACGCCGCCAAAATCTAGCAAAAACGTTATCAAAGTCCAAGCCAACTCCATTCCAATTGATAATAGTGGCGATTCGTCACCCTCAGCCCCGGAACTGCCCAGCCCAGACAAAAAAACTACAAAAGCAAGTGCGCCTGCGCAGAAATCAAAAAAGGTAATAATTCCAATTAGTCACGATACGGATGATTCTGAGCCGCCCGTTCAGGCAGAACCTACAAAAGAAAATGTGCCTGATCTTGAGCTCCCACCAGAATCAGTGAGCACCTCTCCGACTAAACAAATAACCATCGCCGAAGCCGATGATTCACCTGATGATATAGCTCAAAAGCTAGATGCGGCTATTGCAGGCTTAGAATCTACTGAGACTGCCGATAAGCTACCAGCCGCAGCGGAACAAACAGCTGAACCTGCCAATATCGAGACCATAAATGAAAACTTGCCAATAAATGATCCGGAGGTAATTACATCACCAGAGACAGATAAAGCGGTAGAAGATATTGTTGCCAATGATAGTGACGAGCTGCTAGAAGCCGAAGACGCTATCCGTGACACCGATGAACCACTCAAACCAGTTAAAAAGCCAAGACGAAGTATAAAACGAATTATTAAGAACCTATGGGCAAAGCCTGGCGTACGCAAAGGTTTAGTAATCTTTCTACTATTAGCTACCTTAGTTGTTATGATGTTGCCTGTCAGCCGGTATTTTGTGCTTAACCAGGCTGGCGTGCGGGCCAGCAGTACATTGCAGGTATTAGATGACAGCACCAAGCAGCCACTCAAGAACGTCAAAGTTAGCATTGGCGGAAGCCAAGAGGTTACCGACAAAGACGGCAAAGTAAAACTATCAAAAGTTAAGCTTGGCGCCAGCAAGCTTGTGATAGAGAAACGCGCCTTTGCCCCTATAACTAAACAGGTAACTCTCGGCTGGGGTAGTAATCCGCTTGGTGATTTCAGGTTGACGCCAACAGGTACCCAGTACAGTTTTAATATTACGGATTTCCTAACCGGCAAACCAATCGCTAAAGTCCAAGCCGAGAGCAATGACGCCAATGCCGCATCTGATGAAAATGGAATAATAAAACTGACGATAGATAAACCAACTGATGACAAGCTAGACATTAGTATCAAAGGTGACGGCTACCGGGAAGAGCAGCTTAGTATTGACCCGGATGATAAAGCCGATCACTCTGCGCGCCTGGTGCCATCGCGCAAGCAGGCATTTGTATCCAAACGTTCTGGAAAATATGATATTTACAGTGTCTATATTGATGGCAAGGACGAGAAGTTAGTGCTAGCAGGGAGTGGCAGTGAGCGTGATGATATGGTGATCGCGCCGCATACAACGGCTAATGTGGCTGCCTATGTATCGACGCGGGGGAATCAGCACAACAGTGATGGGTTCTTGCTCAGTAACCTGATACTTATAAACTTGGATGACAACAATACTACCAATATTATTGCGGCAGAGCGCATACAAATAGTTAGTTTTAGTGGCGATAACTTGGTATATGTACAGATAGTGTCCGGAGCCAGCGCCAGTAATCTCCAGCGATACCGTCTGATGAGCTATAACTATAAAGAAGACACCAATAAAGAGGTTGCCAGCAGTAATTACTTCAATGATGTTATTTCGGCTGGGGGAATTGTCTACTATGCTCCTTCCGGCGCTTATCAAACAGGCAAGGCTAGTTTCTTTAAAGTTAATCTGGACGGCAGCAACTCACAGGCAATATTTTCCGAAGAGGTATGGAATATTTTCCGGACTGCCTATGATCATTTGACCCTATCTGTCCAACAGCAATGGTACGACTACCGTTTAGGCGATAAAGCCCCCACTAAGCTCAACAGCGCACCGTCTAACCAGATCTCCCGGACTTATATCGATAGTCCGGACAGTAAACGCAGCCTCTGGATTGATAACCGTGATGGCAAGGGCACCTTAATTGTTTATGACCTTGCTACCAAGGAAGACAAGACTTTGCATAGCAAAAGCGGCATAGGCTATCCAGTCCGGTGGTTAAATGACAGTGTAATTACTTATCGCGTCAAGACAGGCCAAGAAACTGCGGACTACGCGCTCAGCCTTGACGGCGGCGAGCCAGTTAAAATCCGGGATGTTACTAATTCCGCCGGCCTATCCCGTTAGGCAATTAAAATTGAGCTATATGAGCTACAAAGCCCTTATGTTAGAATGTTGTGTAGAAATAGTTTATATAAAGGAATCATTGTAGTATGAAAAAAATATTAGTACTTGGCCTAAGTTCAATTTTGGCCGTTCCATTATTGGCAGCAACTTTTGTTTACGCGAATGAAGAAACTTCAACCGTCAAACCAACAAATCAGGTCGCCCACACGACAGAGGATGGCTCAGAGACACCAACACCAGATCTTGATGAAAAAACATTACAGGAACATATTCAAAAACGCAAAGCTGTACTAAAGACCAAACTTGCCGCGGCAGAAAAATTGAAAATTCAAAATAAATGCCAGGCATCCCAGGGTAAGGTCAGCTCCGTGCATGGGCGAATTAAAGGGCTCGAAACGAGCCACGGGAAAGTTTACAATAACATAACAACGCACCTAGAGGAGCTTTCAGAAAAACTTAAGAATAAAGGCGCTGATACTGCCGAGCTTGATGCGGACATAACAGAGCTAAAGGCTAAAATTGAAACGTTCAAGGCTGACCTAATTGCATATAAAGATTCCGTAGAAGTTCTAAAAGGAATCGACTGTAAGCAATTCCCGGAATTATTCAAGGAGACACTGGAAGACGCCCGCGCTGACCTCAAAAAAGTCCAGGAAGACGCCCTAGCAATCAAGGCATACGTCAAAGACACCATAAAGCCGTTGCTCAAGACCATAAAGGCAAGCCTAGAAGCTAGCAAGCCGGAAGGGGAGGAATAGCCATGGACAAACAAGACGACAATTCTTCAGCTGAAATTAAGGATAACGACTCCCAGCAAAGCGGCGGACAGGTTATGGACATTCAATCACCTAGGTCTATCAATGTTACCGGTGACGGAGCCATAGAAGATGCCTCAGATAACGGTGCTCCTACATTTAATGCGACTGATCCGGCTAATGAGGGTGATACGCCCGCGTTATCTGAAGAACCAGCGCCGAGTACGGAAACCACCAGTCCTAATAGCGAAAGCTCAGAGACAGTAGGGGATGAAGCGCTTTCTGATGAAACAACCCCATCTCCCGAATCATCAACCATCTCTGACGCTAGCATCACTACGCCCCCAGAACCAATTACTGATAATGCTGTTGCTTCAGAACCGGCAAAAATTGACGAAACCCCATCTTCATCTTCACAAGCCGAAAATCATACGGACAACCCCCTAGCTATTCCACCTCAAGCACCTCACCATGCCGGTACTCCTGTTGTTGCCATCGTGGTGGCTATAGTCATAGCTCTATCCTTGGCAGGCGCGGTAATATTCGCATACAGCAAGAATAAGAGTGACTCCAAATCTAGTACCGCTACCAATACAACCACCCAAACAGTTCAAAAACCTCAGGCTAGTGCGAGTGATGTAGCCGCGACGGATAAAGAAATTGACGAAAGTTTAAGCAAAACAAACGAAGCGACTGACTTTCCAGCCTCAGATCTGAGTGACGCTTCTTTGGGCCTTTAGCCTACGCCGTCCAAGGCGTGTATAGTATAGCTCATATTAACAGGGGCATAATGTAGCTATGGTAGATATACTTAACACGTTAAGTAAAATTCAACTGATAGATCTATTGCAAGCTGGACTGGTTGGCGTTATTCCTACCGACACAGTTTATGGTGTTGTTTGTTTGGCCTCTAATAAGAATACCGTGGCTAGGCTTTATAAACTCAAATCACGAGACCAAAAGCCAGGTACGGTCATAGCCGCGTCAGTCGATCAGCTAATTGAGCTTGGTCTGAAAGCCCGGTATATTAAGGCTGTGCAACAATTTTGGCCAAACTCCATAAGCATTATTATACCAACAGGCACTGAGCTAGAATATTTGCACCAATCTAAAAACAGCCTTGCATGTAGGGTGGTAAAAGGCCCTAAGGAATTACTTAACGTGTTAAGTATCACAGGACCACTTCTAACTACTAGCGCAAATCCACCTGGCAAATCCCCGGCTGGCTCGTTACAAGAAGCTCAAAATTACTTTGGTGACTCAGTCGATTTTTATGTTGATGGTGGCGACCTTTCTTCTCAAAAGCCCTCTACCCTGATTAGGATTATTGATGATGCAGTGGAGGTATTGCGCGATGGTGCTGTTAAAGTAACTGAAACAGGGGAAGTTACACAATGACTTTAGATGAGTATCAGGAAAAAGCCACCACAACAGCATTATTTACGGGCGATGAGTTTATGGATTTACTACACTGGACATTGGGTATCGGCGGTGAAGCTGGAGAGATAACTGAAAAAATCAAAAAAATCGTACGTGATAAACATGGCAAAGTTAGTGATCAAGACCGTGAAGACCTCATGAAAGAAGTCGGAGACGTGCTGTGGTACCTTGCAGTACTGACTGGGCATTTAGGCTACAGTTTTGATGAAGTTGCCCGGGTAAATTTAGACAAGTTGCAAAGCCGCCAGAAAAGAGGCAAGTTAGGCGGCAGCGGGGATAACCGGTGAGCTATAAAACAGCTCGTCCTTATCTGGCGGCTTTTTTATTGTTGCGCCGCAGTGGCAAAATCGCCTTTATTTTACGCAGTCAAACTGAATGGATGAATGGATATTATGGATTACCGGCAGGTAAAGCAGAGGTTAATGAAAGGGCATCCGCAGCAGCTGTGCGTGAAGCAATGGAGGAAGCGGGCGTTGTAGTGCGGGAAAGTGACCTGCAATTTGTTCATGCCTGCCATAGGTATTCGTCAGATAACACCTTGGCTTGGGTAGATATACTGTTTGAAGCACATATTTGGAAAGGTGAGCCCAATAACGCCGAACCCCACAAACACAGTGAACTAATCTGGATTGACCCCGATTCTCCGCCCGACAACACCATCCCAGCCGTAAAACATTTTCTAACCCAGATCCAAGCCGGCGTAAAATATAGCGAATATGGCTGGAAAGAGTAAGATTAAAATATGCCCGATCTAAAGCAACTTCTTAAAAAATACTTAGCATCTACCAATGTTATGCAGCTAGCAACATCGGTTGATGGACGTCCTTGGGCGTGTACGGTACATTTTTATGCTGATGATAATTTTAATCTCTATTGGATAAGCACCGAAGCTCGCCGTCACTCACAGGAAATACACCTAAATTCTAGAACCAAACGCAACCTGCGTTAAGTCTAGCTTTTGGTACGGGTA
>JAZKJC010000016.1:0-9086 GCA_040384565.1 Patescibacteria group bacterium | reverse complement strand
AGTGATGCTACCTATTTTTATGCATCTTATGGAAAAGTGCCAGTGGGTCAGGGTCGAACCCTTTACGTTTAAGGGTCGAACCCTTTACGTTCCAAACCTTTCAAAATAGCCGTAAATGATCTGTTATTATTAGGAGATGAAACAGGAATTGGAGCAGGCAATTGATCACTTATGCAAGGAACTGCTTGGTATAGGTGTTGACGTAGAGCTTACCAGAAGTGAGGAGCAGTTTGGTGATTACGCTACTAATGTTGCACTGAGGCTTGCCAAAGAGCTAAATGCTAACCCGCGTGAAATTGCAGAGAAAATTGCCTCAAAACTTTATCATGCAGCCATCGCCAAAACTGAAGTTGCCGGACCTGGATTCATCAATCTTACCCTGACCGATGATGCTTTGTGGAGTCTAAGCGGGCAGCCGCCCGCCCAAACGCTGGCTGGCAAACAAGTCGTGGCTGAATACTCTGACCCAAATCCATTCAAAGTTCTGCATGCCGGGCATCTCTATACCACCATTACAGGGGATGCCATCGCCAAATTATTAGAAACTGCCGGGGCAACTGTTCATCGCCTGAATTATGGCGGAGACGTTGGGCTTCATGTTGGCAAATGTATGTGGGCGATTGTGCGTTTTTTGGAGGGTGAACATCCCAAGAAATTAGAAGCCGTTGAAACGGACAAGCGGTTAGAGTGGCTTAGTGAGCGGTATATAGAGGGCAATAATGCTTACGAGGCTGATGAGCAGGCCAAAGCCGAGATTGTGGCTATAAATAAAAGAGTTTATCAGCTTCATACCAATAATGACCATGATTCAGACTTCGCACAAATATATTGGACTGGACGACAGTGGAGTTACGATGGTTTTGATCGTTTGTATGATCAACTACAAATTACGCCCTTTGAAAAATACATACCAGAGAGCGAAGTCACACCAGTGGGGATAGAAATGGTTCAAAAAGGGCTTGCCCAGGGTGTTTTTGAGGAATCAGATGGCGCAATCGTATTTAAGGGCGAGCCACATGGCCTGCATACAAGGGTATTTTTGAACTCTGGCGGCCTGCCAACCTATGAGGCCAAAGACTTAGGACTTGCGGCGCTCAAATGGCAACAATATAATTTTGATCTTGGCGTTATTATCACTGCGAATGACATTGTGGAGTATATGAAAGTGGTTTTAAAAGTGCTGGAACATTTTTATCCGGAAGTCGTTAAACGTAGCAAACATTTTACACATGGTGTTATAAAACTGCCTGGCGGCATCAAGATGAGTAGCCGCAAAGGCAATATACTGCGTGCAATAGATATTCTTGAAGCCGCTCACGAGGCCAATAAAACAACCAATGGCCACGACAACCAGCAAACAGTGCTAGCCGCTATAAAGTATGCGTTCTTAAAACAACGCATCGGCGGTGATATCATCTATGATCCGGCAGAATCAGTGGCACTGGAGGGTAATAGCGGACCATATTTGCAGTATGCTCACGCCCGAGCCAGAAGCATTTTGGCAAAGGCCAAAACAGCTGACAGCGGACAGCTGACAGTGGACAGTTTGGAGACAGGGGAGAGAAGTTTATTGAGGAAGATTAGTGAATACACCGAGGTTGTTGATAGGTCCGTCCAAGAATTCATGCCCCATCATATCTGCACATATTTATATGAGCTAGCCCAGACGTTTAATAGCTTCTACGAGCACAACCGGGTCTTAGGTGATCCGCGTGAGCTAACCCGCCTCCGGCTGGTTCAAAAATACGCTGACACGTTAAAAAATGGCCTACAAATCCTAAACATTACGGCCCCAGAACGAATGTAGTCCAAAAACCAATAAATAGGCTACAATTAACATAAGCTTTATGAAATCCGCACTGATACTGTATCCACATCAATTGTATCCAGCCCATGACCTACCCAAGGTAGAGACGGTTGTTCTGGTTGAGGAGCCACTGTTGTTTGGTATGGACCGTATACGTCCTGTGAAAATGCATAAACAAAAGCTAATTTTGCATCGGGCAAGTATGCGGCGCTACGCCGAAGAAGTTCTCTGGCCAGCTGGCTACAAGACAGAATACCTTGATCTGGATGTATTTATGAGTAGCGAGGATGTGCTGGAGCGTGTCAGCAAAGTAGAGCAGCTTTATGTGATTGACCCGACAGACGAACTCCTAACCAAACAGATTCTGGAAGCTCGGCGCAAACGTACCGATTTGCCTAACCTGACGTTTTTGTCTAACCCCAATTTTTATCTGAAAGAGCAGGAGATACGCCAATATTTTAGTGAACGCCACAAACATCCGTTTGAGGAGTTTTATCAGTGGCAGCGCGAACGGTTCAATGTGTTGATTGGCGAGGATTACAAGCCGGTAGGTGGCAAGTGGAGCTATGAAGATGATAAACCCAGAAAGCTTCCGGCTGACGCGGTCCTACCAAGCTTTGGGGTATTTGGTGATAACAAATACGTAGCGGACGCAGTTGACTGGGTCAATCAGCACTATCCTGATAATCCCGGCAGCGATGAATTTATCTGGCCAACTAACCACGCCGAAGCCCGAGCTTGGCTGGATGACTTTGTCACCAATCGGCTGGATGACTACGCCACTTACTTAAATACTATAGATGAGCGTTCGCCTTGGCTATACCACAGCTTGTTAGCTAGTAGTCTCAACATCGGGTTGCTTAGCCCTCAAGAAATCGTCCAAGCGGCCTTAGATCGCCACAAAAAGAAAGAAGTACCACTGGCCAGTTTAGAGAGCTTTATTCGCCAAGTATTGGGCTGGCGCGAGTTTACCCGCGGCGAATATTTGCACAAAACAGCCAGCTTACGTGCTCAAAATGTATTCAACAGCCACCGAAAACTAACTAGCGCCTGGTATAACGGCACAACCGGTTTGCCACCCCTGGATGATGTCATCAAAAAATTGCAACGCCATGGCTACGCCCATCAGCACGAGCAACGTGTTATAGCCGGTAACCTAATGCTACTGTGCGAAATACAACCAGAACAAATGATGCGGTGGTTTACAGAACTAAGCTTGGACACGTATGATTGGACGTTGGTCCCAAATGTCTACGGCATGAACATGTTCACTAGCGGAACCAGTGACAATATCCCCCCCGTAGCAACAAGCCAGGACATTTTAGAAGTCAGCAACTATCAACATGGTGACTGGTCAGATATCTGGGATGGCCTGTTCTGGCGCTTTATAGAGAAACACCACGCCTTACTGGCCAAAAACCCCCACATGCGCTCCACGGTCGCCCGTTTATCCAGCCTGGACGCTGACCATAAACGCATTATCAGTTACCGCGCAGAGGATTTCCTGAACCAACACACCGCCATTTAAGTCAAAACGTCCGTAAATTAATATTTAGAAATTAGGTTGAATTATAATACAGCTTATGCTATAATAGTTATCTTATGGTGGTTACTAATTTTACACCAGAAATACCGGGTGCCTTACCTTCAGGCGATCATGAACTACCTTCTCAGCCTGAAGGGCCAAGCGGCTTTAGGCGCTTTGCAGCTATTGGCGCATTAATTGCGCTGGGCGGTGGGGCAGTCGGCTTTGGAGTCGGGCAAGCAACATCTTCGGATCACGCTCCAGCACCCGTTACGGCTAATCCTTATCCTGAAAAGTCAGCCCAAGAAGAGGTGCAAACACCAGAACTGTACGAGCCGTTTGACTTTGAAAGTGCATATGCAGAAAGCAAAGCAGTACTAGAGCATACTGGACTTAAATTGGCTGTTGCTGTTACGCTTGAAGAAGAAAGGCGTCTCGGAGATATTAGGCAAAAAATTTCTGACGCGGAACAAGCTGGAATAATTTATGGAGAAAAAGGTGGTGGGAAAGAGGGGGACGGCTTCCGCAGCAATGAAGATTATTATAAAGAGTTTAAGGGTGTCTTAACTAAAGAGGAAGTTGATTTATATTTTCAAAAAAACCATTTAGCCTATGACCGCTCTATGAGGGAAAGAGATGATGTGGAAGTAGCTCTTGCCAACAATTCTGCTTCATACTTTGGATCGGTCCGAACCACATCCGGCATAAGGTTTAATATTTTTGAAGCCAATTCTCAAAGCGAGCCGCCTATGTCTGGTGAGGCAGTCAAGCTTATGGTAGACCCAAAAGCTCTTGATGTAGCTACTGAATATCTCCTCTATAATCTCAATAGCTTGGGGGAGGGCAACCAATTGATCCTGTCGCAGGCTGAAATAAAGCAAATAAAATCAAATGCCAAGCAAGGTAAAATTACCATGAATATAATTATGGCAGATGAGATCGGCGACTGTGTCATTAACACATCTGTTAATACAGACACGTACCAGTTACGACATCCTGTACCATCGGAAGTTTGTTATGGTGGCGCGACCGAGTCAGATCAGTCTAAAATACAGAACACAACATCTTCTGACTACCGAAACATCTTGATATTGATTGGACGAAGTAATTATCCTATCACCTCGCTCTTTAATACCTACCAAAGCCATAATATGCCTATAAGCAGTGTTGACATAAGAAATGAAACGCTTATGGTAATGGCTACTCATGAAATAGCACATGGGCTAGTTGGGGCCAGTACTTTGACGTACAGACAAAGGTTTGGTGACTCACCGAGCTTTGACGGGAATGATCCTGAGCATCGCCTTATAGTTAAGGAATTGGAACAAAGAGTGGCTAACTTTTTTGTGTTTCAGACTCCTCAAGCCGATAAACTTGCGGCATTCACATACCGAAAGGTTAGCCCAGGTCCGATGAAAGCCGAATAGCAGCTCCTAACCATTTAGGTTATAATAACTAGGTACATACGATGGACACAGGTTGGCTTAAGCCCAACAATGGGTAAAACTGCAACTTTATGAAGAATTATGCTAGAGTCGGCACATCACTTAATAGAGCGGGTAGGGGAGTCACTTGGGCTCAGTCAAAAAGATATAGATTATGTGCTCAGTGTTGATAAAGAGCATGTGTTTGATATTACGCTGAGTACGGGGAGTACCCATAAGGCTTATCGAGTGCAGCACAATAACGCACTCGGGCCGTACAAAGGTGGCATTCGCTTTCACCCAGATGTGAACCTTGATGAAGTACGAGCCTTGGCAACACTCATGAGCTTAAAGACGGCAGCCGTAGGATTGCCTTTGGGCGGTGGCAAGGGTGGTGTGGCGGTAGATCCCAAAATACTCACAGAAAAGGATCTAGAAGAATTATCACGAGCATATGTCCAGAATTTGCATCCGCACATTGGCCCGGATAAGGATGTGCCCGCGCCGGATATGAATACTAACGCACAGATCATTGACTGGATGGTGGATGAATATGAAAAGATAACTGGCGATACCAGCAAAGCTTCTTTTACGGGTAAGTCGGTTGGTAATGGCGGAAGCCTAGGACGCGAGGCAGCCACCGGGCGTGGCGGCGTTTTGGCATTAAGTACTGTTTTAAAGCATCTCAAAAAGAATGAGCAAGAGCTGACCTACGGCATACAGGGGTTCGGCAATGTAGGAATCTTTTTCGGTATATTAGCAGAAGATATGCTGCCCAATATACAACTAGCCGCCGCTACGGACAGTAGTGGAGGCATTAGTTCGGCTTTCGGAGTGAGCGCCGTGGAATTAGCGGATTACAAAAACAAGGGTAAAAAACTGAAAGATTATGACAGTGAAGACGCTATTGCTATAACCAACGCCCAGCTTATAGGCGAAGAAGTGGATATCCTCGTACTAGCCGCGCTAGGTGACGTGGTAACAGAAAAAAACGCTAATCAAGTAAACGCCAAAATTGTATTGGAGCTTGCTAATGGGCCAGTTTCCGAAAAAGCCTACGATATTCTTACCAAACGTGGCATTGTGGTTGTTCCGGATATTTTAGCTAATGCCGGCGGAGTCATAGTCAGTTACTTAGAGTGGTTGCAAAATCGGGCAGGCGAGCACTGGGATGAGCAAGAAGTCAACAAAGAACTGGCAAACTACATCGTACCAGCCACCGAAAAAGCCCTAAAGTATTCTGATGAAAATAAAGTTTCGCTAAAAGAAGCCGCGCTAGCGCTAGCGATGCGTCGTATACTATCCGGTAGGAACAAAAAGGAGTAACCATGGCAGAGAAGAAGAAAACAGTCACACGCAAAGAGATAACCATTGTGTTGCCGCCCATTAAAGCACCCGGCTGGTTACAGGGGTTTGTAGATTTTGTACGTGAGCAAGGAGTAGTAGGCTTGGCGGTAGGGTTAACGCTTGGTATTGCCTCCAAAAGTGTTGTTGACTCGCTGGTGGCAAATATTTTTAACCCTTTAATTGGAGTGATGACCGGTGGGGATAGTCTGGGCAGCAGGTTCATATGCGTAAAGAGAGTTGATGAAGTTTGCGCGGCCAAAATGGGATTCGGACAAGTTATCAGTGATCTACTGAGTTTTGTAATTGTCTTGGCCATTGTTTACTTTGTAGTTAAGGGCCTAAAGCTCGATAAACTGGACAAAGTCGATAAGAAAAAGGACGAGTAAGTCCAGTATAATAGTCGTCAATGGATGATGATATTCGTGATCGATTTCGTGGAGCAGGCAGACGGCCTGATCCCGCTTTTGGCCGTCCCTTAAGCCGTCCTCGTCCATTACCGCCCAAGCCAGTGTCAGCTCCAAGACCGCTCCGTCCTGTGGCTCCAAGCTCACCCACGCCTCCTCCTCGCACCCAGACTACTGCGCTTAAACCTACAAAACAGTCCAGAACCAGACGTAGACGATCTAAGAAACCACTTCTAATATTAATAATAGTCTTATTGCTTGCAGGCTTGGCCGCTGGCGGTTATGCACTTTATGGAAAGTATGTCAAAAAACCTAATGCGCCGGCTCAATCAAATACTAACCAAGAACCGTCCCAGACTGAGGAGCCCAAACCAACCGGCACAATCCGCTTGATAGCAATTGGCGACAATCTGGCTTTTGAATCAATCAATAACGCCGCCAAAAAGCCCGATGGCAGCTATGACTATTTGCCGCTTATGGCAGATTTCAAACCGTTTTTTGATAAAGCTGATATCCGTTTATGTACCGAATCTACGCCTGGTGGCGGGGAAGGCTTGGGTGTAAGCGGTTACCCGACTTTTAACGCGCCAACTGCTTGGTCAACCAGTTTTGCCAGTTTAGGATGCAATCTGATAAACCTAGGGACCAATCATACCAACGATAAAGGCCAAGCAGCAATAGACGCCATGCTAAAAACTTGGGATGAACAAAAAAACATATTAGCTGTGGCGGGAGCTAATCGCTCCGCCGAAGAACAAACTAAAATACGCTACTTTACAGTAAAGGATATTAAGTTCGCATACCTTTCCTATACCACCATATCCCAGAAAACAGACGGGCCTATTCATTCAATTAATAAATATAGTAATGAATTGGCTAGACTACAAATCACAGAAGCACGCAAAAATGCCCAACTTGTAATTGTTAGCATGAACTGGGGCATCGAAAATACAGCTGAAGTTAAGCCGGAGCAAGAGCAGATTGCCCAGACCTTGGCGAGCTTAGATGTTGACGTGGTTATTGGTGGCGGTCCGCATATAGTTCAGCCTGCCAAGGTGATAGATGGCAAAGATGGCCATCAGACTTTGGTGTGGTTTTCGCTCGGTAACTTCTTAACGTCTGAGCTGCCTGTCGATAACCTAGTGGGGGGAATGGCAATTATGGACTTTGATATAGCCACTCTGGCGCTGACAAATCCCAAATTCCTGCCTCTATACATGCACTACGAGTGGACGCCTGCCCAAAAAGCAGCAGGAAACGTTAATAGCCGCACCAACTTCAAAGTTTATCCGCTGGATTTGGCAACTGAAGCTCTAGCAAAATCCCTTCATAACACCACCGTGGAGGCCCAAACAGCTCGTATAACAGGGATTATTACTAAGTTCGCGCCTATCAAGGTTATCAAATCCACCGAATTCTAATCTGAGTGAGTCAATACCTTAGCTTGCTTGTGTATCATTAGGGACAGGTACTCTATATCCATTGCCCAGTACATCTGGAGGAATCGGTGTAGAGCTTGGATTAGCAGACTCTTCTAATGTTGCAAGGGATAATGCCCTAGTTTCCTGACCCTGAGCAAGCATTGTAGGCGTGTCACCCTGCATAACTAGTGCGTTTTTGGGTAGTTCCTGTCGGCTTTCCGCTTCATCAAGCTCCTGGAAAAACCTTGGAACCTGTTTATCAGGTGTTGGTAACTCTGTGTTTGCCATTTTACCTTTTTCTAAAACCCTATTTTAAGTGCAAATTAAATTTCCGCAAAACTTTAATAGGGTTGGGGGGAGGGTACTATGTTGAAGAACTCTTCTAGGGTTTTGTTTTGTTCGCTTAATTCAGTAGCTAGGTCAATGCCTACGTAACGGAGGTGCCACGGTTCATATTGGTAACCCGTTATCGCTTCTTTACTTTCGGGGTAGCGGATGATGAAGCCGTGCTCATGGGCGTATTCCGCCAGCCACTCGCCAGCTTTAGTGTTTCTAAAACAAGCCTGTAAATCACAGTTACCATTTATGTCACCAAGATCAACCGCCAAACCAGTCTGGTGTTCACTGTGGCCAGCCCGGGCGGAGTAGGTGTCTGCTTTGGCTTGCCCATCTGCCTTAACATAGCCATTGTGCAGGTTTTTCTGGTCATTGTAGGATCGGTAGCCACTAATAACCTTTAATGTAATGCCCTGTGCTTTAGCTCCCGCCAATAATTTGTTCAAAGCGTCGGCTGCATCTGCCCTCAGCTGCTCGCCGAGTACATTTGTTAAATCTGCTGGCACATACTCCGAGGGCAGAGTCCGCTCCTTGTTCACCACCATCCAAAGGCTAGATGCCTGATCAATCGGAAACTGCTGCTTATTAAATCCTTGCTGCGATGAAACAGCCGACTGCGCGCCGGGCTTATCCTCAATATTACTCTGCGTAGGCGCATCTGCCCGGCGGGCAAACACCAGCGCAATTCCAATCGCCGCCAGAACCCCTAAAATCAAAAGCACTCTTTTCATCACTACCTAGTCTATCATTCATCTGTCTTCCGAAAGCGTAAGTTCCAACATCAAACGCAACCGTTAGAATAACATCATCAATAACTTGGAG
>JAZKJC010000015.1:0-75928 GCA_040384565.1 Patescibacteria group bacterium | reverse complement strand
TCTGCAGTACAAGGTGCCCGCTGACATGTTGCAAAGCTCCTGAGTTTTATACGCTCATGCGAACAACGATGCTTCAAAGTTATTTAAAATATCGGTGGGATCATCGTATATAGCCACCGCCCCGTCTAGATCCTTGTCCTGCCAACCACCACAGCGGACAGCTACCAGCCGTACACCAGCTCGGCCAGCTGCTTCGATATCATAAGCGGTATCGCCTATCATAACCACTTGCTCGGGTGGAAGCCCCATTTTGGCTAACGCCGCATGGACAATATCCGGATCCGGCTTGGAATTGTCCGCGTCCCCTGATGTAGTAGCTTCTTTTAGCAAATCATCCACCTGCGCTGCTTTGAGTAAATTGTCGAGCTCTTCTTCTTTGGCAGAGCTGGCGATCATCAGTTTTAAGCCATGGTTAAGTAATCTTTTGACAAGTTCTCTGCTGCCGGGAGCTGGCTGCAATGAGGCAACATATTCCTTTTGAAATATTTTTGTTCGTAGATTAGAAATATCTTTTCCAGTGCCCGATTCGCTGTTCAGATCTGGTGCAAGCCTAGGAATTATCTTATCTCCACCCATACCAATCAGCGGCCTGACTTGCTCAAATGAAATACTGTGTCCAAATTGAGCAAAAGCTTTAACCCATGCCTCTGCGTGCGCGTCATTACTGAGCCCCAAAGTTCCATCTACATCTATTAAAACGCCTTTGACCACCGTTAAATCATAAAGTATAGGCCAGATTAGGCAGTGAATATCCTCACAGAGGATAAATAATGGCTCGCCCAGACCGATACTAGGACTAGGCTGCCGTTTGGAGATGCTGAGGCATAGAGGGAGCTGTGGTAGCCTCGGTTGCTATTGCTAGTGCAGCTGTCGCTACCTCGACGGGCTCATTTGGGGGCGTATCGGCTGTTACAGGAGTAAATGCTAGTTCGCGCGAGGCAAGCAGACGTCCCATGCTTGCAATTTCATGGGTTTCAAAACCCTCATCTACCAGCTCTTTTACAGTTTTAGCAGCAATATCCCCTAGAGTACGGTAATTTCTGACGTATAAAAGCGTATGGGTATTGCGGTCATCAATCATTCCATACCATATATACTCCTTACCGGAATCTGGCTGGTCGGGTGACAAACTGGGTAGGGTGGATTCTTGTCGTTGCATAGGAATCTATTTTAGAAACTTTTGAACAGAAAATCAATGGAACATCACATAAATTACTAATTCGCAATAACAATAATGGGCATTGATACCACAGATGGTATAAAGAACCGTATTTTAGACTTTTATGTAAACCTGGGATTTTTGTTTGTCTTTGAGATCATTGAGATATGTTGAAATGTCTTTGAAGTTAAATAATATGTGAGCCGCATGGATTTTGCCGTCCGCGGTCTTTTCTATATTTTTGACGATTTCTAAAGAATAACCGATGTTTATAACATCCGAGTACTGTCCTGGCTGCAGCGCGTAAACCGCATCAACAGTTTGGGCGGTAAGGTCACGCTTGGTACGCTCAACGATGCCAATGTCACCACCATTATCTTTGCTGCCTGGATCGGCTGAGTATTGCTTGGCAACGGCGGCAAAATCCGCACCGCCCTTTAGCTCCGCCAAGGCCTTGTTGGCTTGGTCGGCAGTCTCTTTGTCTAGATTTGCTACCAAGTTTTGTGAAAGTAACTGATCACGCAAGCTGCGCTTGAAATCAGACACCGACCAACCCCAGTAATCCCTAAGAACATCCTCAAACACTTGATCATTGTTACCCAGCCGGTTTTGCTTGCGCAGAATAGTGATTTGATCGTTGACCTGCTGCTCGCTAACTGTAACGTTATTCTCGCGGGCTAATTTCTTGATATAGGCATCGTTGATTACTTTGTCTAGGGCTTGTTTTTTAAAGGCTGCTAGCTGTTGCTGGCCTTCGGAGCTCCTAAAATCGAGCTTGAGTTGTGATTCGTAATAATGGGTATAGTGGCGGATTTCAAATAAGTAGCTTTCATACGAGACAAATTGTCCGCCAGTTCGAGCTATCGGGAAAGGAATGACCTGAGAAGCTCGGTACAAAAAGCCTGAGGTAGAGTGAAACCGATATAACGCCAACGTACAATATGCGAAAAAGCTGATTATACTTACAATCAGTAAGCTGGTAGTGATCAGGATGATACGGTGTTTGGAGTGATGCAAAGGATAGATATATTTGCGGGCACCGCCTATTACCTGCTCACGGTGAGCAGCAATGGTATCGGTTGTAATCCTTGTAACGCCACCAGCTCCCTGGTCGGTTATAGGAGTGACTTTATTCTTTCGTCTCCGGAGACTAAGCTTCGGCCGCTTCAACTTCTTCAGTTTCTTCATCTTGCCCTTTGCCCTTTTTGGGGTGATTAGTAATTATGATGCCCTGTTCGCGCAAAATATTTAGCATTTGCTTCTGGATGCGGGCTGGATGATGAACATTGTGTATCACCAGATCACCCATGTAGGTCTGTAGCATTATTGTACCAAATCCAAGCATGGTTTCCTGCAATCCGGCAATCTCATAATTGACCATTTGTATCTGATTAAGTCCAATATCCACCACTCCACGGTGAAACATGCCTTTTTGGGTTATTTGGATAAACCTTTGGTCAGTGACAATGAATACACTATAAAACCAGGCTATCCAGGCAGGTGCAAACACCAAAAGCCCTAGTATTATGCCGACAGCAATGCCACCAAAGAACCACGCAAAGCCAAGCGATGGTTTCACGGCAGCCGGTATTACCCCAATAAGTGGCCCAAGCATGGCAAATACCAAGCCCTTGCGCATCACCACTGGGTGCTTACGGAATACCAGCAAAACGTCTTCGTCATCAAACTGATCGGCAAAATATTTCTGTTTTTTATCAGCCATGAATATATTCTAACAGTAATTATGCTGCACTTTTATTATTAATACCCCGTCAAGGTAGGTGGGGTGGGGCACTAGTACGCGGTAAAAAGCGAAGCTCAAACCCGTATCAATTTGGCGTTAGCTGTTTGAGTTGCTAGTTTTTTATCAAATGTCCATAATGGCTCTGCCTCATTTAGCGTTGCATAGGTGCTTAAGCAACAGTCTTCAAAAGATAGTGCGGGGTGATTCAGATAGATTGATAATGCTTTTTCAAATAATGTACGGTTGCAGTTAATCCCCCTAAGCTGCATAAGTCCGATAACAGCTTCCTTTGTTTGCTGGCGAGAAAAGCCATAGTATCTTTCAAGTACAAACACGAGTTCAATAATTGCTGTATCTGCAACCGCAAGTTGCTTGCTTGCTTTGGTCAGTAATGCTTTTACAGCCTCGTGCTGCGGTGGTATGTCATTAATCAGTAACCTCAGTACGGCATTAGTGTCAAGTGAACCACTAAATGTCATTATTTGTGGGGCTTTCTCGATATTTCTGGTAATAGGCATCAACGTCAACCAAAGGTTTTGTCCCTGGCCTTACATACTTGCTTAGTTTTTTGCTTAGTTCATCTACATTCAATGGTCTTGCTATAACTAGTTCGCCCTTGGCTTCGTCAAAACGTATATCTAGAACACCGCCCTTTGCGTCCAGACCCAACTTACGACGATACAAAGCGGGTATGGTTGCCTGGCCCTTACTGGTAATAGTAACAGTATTTTTCATATTCATTACTATATCATACATTCATTACTAAGTGCAATAAAGTAATGAATACGACCAAACGGGATTTAAACTTAGGAGCCGTCCTGAAAGCTGCGGCATTTTCATGGTACCCCCGAGAGGAATCGAACCTCTATCATTTCCTTAGGACGGAACTACTCTGTCCGTTGAGCTACAGGGGCATACACTTTGCAAGTAAGCTTCGTTATTTTACCTACTGAACCGTTATTAGTCTAATTGCGTTCGTAGGCTTCGTAGGTGTGCTGGTAGTCTGATTTGTCGTATTCAAAAAGTTCGTCTGTCTTAAAGAAGCGGTTTATCTCATCAACACCAGATTTTTTGCTGTCTGATGCGTGGATTAGGTTGCGGCCCTGACCAATAGCTAAATCACCACGTATGGTACCTGCTTCTGCCTGTCTGGGGTTAGTGGCACCAACAATACGGCGGACTGAATCGACACATTCGTAACCCTCCCAGGCCATAACTATCACCGGTGAGCTTTTCATAAAGTCCTCCAGATCAGCATAAAATGGTTTTTCCAGGTGTTCGGCGTAGTGAGAAGATAGCAGCTTGTTATCCAGAGCCATCATTTTGATACCTAGCAGCTTAAGTCCTTTGCGCTCCAGACGGCTGGTAATTTCGCCGACCAGTCCACGTTGCAAGGCGTCTGGTTTCAAGATTATTAATGTTCGTTCCATAATTTCCTTTTGTTTACTTTTAACTAGTATAACAGATTGAGGAAATTCGGTTTACAGTTTAGTGTTTTCCGTTTACCATGCATTGTCCGTTTTCTGTTTTCATTGAAAAAAGATCATGGAAAACATACCGTAAATAGTAAATGGTGAACGGCTAACGGCTTATTGTGTCGTACAATAAGCACATGCTATTTCATAAGGCCAAGACGGATTTTTTGGAATACATGGAGATTGAGCAAAATCGTTCCCAAAAGACTATTGCCAATTATGACCATTATTTAACCCGCCTAATAGACTTTGCCGGTGATATTAAGGTTTCGGAAATAGATTCTGAGCTTATTCGCAAATGGCGGCTTTGGCTGAACCGTCTGGGCACTAATACCAGCGAGGAATTGCAAAAAACTACCCAAAACTACCACCTAATCGCCCTAAGGAGCTTCTTAAAATACTGCGTCAAGCGGGATATAAAAGTACTCGCCCCAGAAAAAATAGAATTGTCCCGCACTGTTCGCAAACAAGTTACCTTTTTGACGCCAGAGGAGTTAGAGCGCGTGTTTGCCCAACCAGATACCAGTAAGGAGAGTGGGCTTCGGGACCGTGCCATTTTGGAGCTACTTTTTTCTTCCGGACTGCGTGTTTCTGAGCTTGTTGGGCTCGACAAAGACCACGTAAACTTAAAGCGCCGTGAATTTATGGTGCGAGGCAAGGGTCAGAAAGACCGCCCAATTTTTATAAGTGTATCGGCGGCCGAATGGATACAAAAATATTTAGACCACCGCAGCGATAACGTTAAGCCGCTTTTTATCCGTTACGGTGGTAGTAAAAAAGTTGATTTAACTGGCAATTTCCACCGCTTAACCGCCAGGAGTATTCAACGGCTGGTTGCCCGTTACGCGCTGCTTGCCGGAATAACCAAACACGTTTCGCCACATACCATGCGCCACAGCTTCGCGACTGATTTGTTGATGAATGGCGGTGACCTCCGCTCAGTTCAGGCTATGCTTGGTCATAGCAACATAGCCACCACCCAAATCTATACCCACGTCACCGACCCACACCTAAAAAGTGTGCACGAACGCTTTCATGGCAAACATCAGCAGCCTTAGTCTAAAAGACAGTTAGGTTCAGAAGTAAATAGCGAGTCCACTGATGCGTCAACTCCAGGTGCGGCCGTAAAGCGTTTACAAATTGAATTGGATGAATCGGCAGGTCCTTCGGGGGTAAATCCGGAGGGAGTAAGTTTAACCCTTTCCTGAACCCGCCTAACCACATCAGCCGCACGGCCGGTAGAATCAATGATTGCCTGGGCGTTCGTCAGCGCTAAAGCGTCCCCACTACCATCAAGTGGTTCGATTAGGAATGACGTGTTCACATATATTGCTTTCACGCGCATATAATAATAAGAGTTGGTGAGTCCGGTTATTTGTACTTTACAAATCTTTTTCTTATCTGTGTTTGGAGCACACTTTGCTTCTGCGATTACTCCTTGGCCGCCAAAACCATTGGCGCCAACAATACTAACAGAGCCAGTTACAGCGTCCCCAGGGTGTAAGAAAAAGGTAGCAGCGGCGGCTTCTAGATTAGAGCGGTTTATTGGTGCAATAATGGGCACCAAATCTACCCTTAATATCCCCACAGGGCAAGTCCAGGTTGCTGAGGTTGCGGCAGGAAAACTACCTACTGTCGGGCATGCCAGCAAATCAGCAACGGTAATACCGCTTGGATCACCCGTTACCCCCCAGGATATATCTAATGAGGATATTGCGGTGCCTGTTTTGGTTTGCAAAGGGAAAACTTGCGATGTAGTTGTGCTTACGGTGTCGATAAGTACGTCGTTAGGGTATGGATTAACCAGAACACAGGTATAGGCAGAGTTATTTCCAAGATCAGGATTACCAAAAGTGTTGGACTGCGTATCGCTACAGTCGGAGTCACCAGCATAAAGCGGGTTTGCTTTTATATGTTTAATGGCATCGTTAATTCCGGTTTCAGCCGCATAAAATGCCTGTGTGCTGAGCTGCCGGTCCAAAGCCTGGCGCTGTTCACGCCGGCTTATTTTAGCAAAGGCAAGCACAATCAGGCTGATAATAAGCATTAGTAATAGTGTTACGATTATTGATACGAACCCCAGTTCACTATTACGCTTAATGTTACGCTTTTTCATATTCTTATTGTACCCTCTTTCTTACCAGAGTTGTTAGTTCAGAACTGGCGCAAAATTGCCCACCAAAGTTATTGCCTATACATCCACCCGTTCCATCCAGCAAATCGTCATCACCATAAATTACCTTAATGGTTACTTTATATAGGCTGGTGTCACCACCATAATTATCATCGATATCCAGCTTTGTTAACCGCATGCGCCGACTCAGTAGTTCCCGCGGCGTGCCACTAAAACCAGTACCAGTGGCAAGGTCTTGTAGGCCGCCCAGGCAATTGCTTGCCGGATTATCCACAGCCATAACATTCTGTTGAGGACTAATCAGCTGTTTATCTAAAATATACGTATAACGCTGATTATTAACGCATAATACACCTATTTTTGTGGCAGGGTTGTATATTTGCATAACTGGTCCGCCGCTAAACTGGATCGCTTGACCAATTTCATCCAGTGCGGATCGTGTAACCTCCTGAGTAGCAGCGCTACTCAAGCCTTTGTGAAAGGTGCGGCTTATGTGCATAATCCCATAAGTACATAGTAACAAGACTACTGAAAACACCGTAGTCGCAATCATCAGTTCCAAAATTGTAAAACCTGCTTGTTTTATGGGTACTTTACTCATGATGGGTACAACCTATAAACCAAAATAATCTCGTCATTGCCAGTACCACCCACATTGTCCCATCTGACATGTAGCGTAAAGGTGTTTGTTGGTAAATCGCGCTCAATGGCAGTGTAATACTTAACGCCACCTTGTGGAGTTTGGGTGCATACGCCTCCGCCATTAGCAACAGCAGCCGTATTAGTGTAGTTGGCCGTTTCATCCAGAGTTACAGTAATAGCGGGTAGCGGCGGATTTGGCAGAAATACGACTCCATCGGCGGATTCTTTTATACAAAAAAGATTAGTCACCGCCGCTACGGGGGGAGGCCCAAGTACTGGGGGATGATTGGCTATAAATATCTGGTTGTCCTGGTTGGTCGAAAGCGCTTTTAGGCTTTCCAGCTGCCCGCTCAGTATATGCAATGCCTCGCCGCGCTCTTGAGCAGTGCGGGTGGCTATCCTGCTGCGGTTAGCAGACACAAACGCGCCAGCCAGTATGGTACTTACGACCGCAATGGCAATTAGCACTTCAACTATTGTATCGCCCCTGTTGTTTTTCCATAAACTCATGGGCAGGCACCTGCATCAATAGTTACAACGGTAGCTAAAGGCCCGTTACTTTGGCCTCCAAGTTTTATCAAGGCATGCTGGTTTGTCCCGGCGCTTTTCAAACAAACCGTAATGGTATCATTACCCCTTAGCACTGGCGGGGGTATACTATCTTGTAGGGCATTATTTATATCATCTATGGCCTCAGAGTAGGGATCTTCACCCAACTCAACGGATGTGATAGGCATAACCTGGGTTGTTGCCGAGCCAGAAGCCAGCCCACCGCCGCTGCCGCTGCCAGGCAAGCTCATCAAAAAACCGAATGCGCCAATGGGATATTCGGTGCCAGTAACTGAATCCAAATAAGTGATTTTATCAATAGTAACGCCACTATCCAGATTTTTATCGTCAAATACATCTGGCTTAAAGCTAGTATTGTCCTTGCTCTTAGCTACCACAACAGGTTCTGCCTCTGCTAAGGTGAGTACATCTCGATCCGGAGGGGTCGGATTAACGAATTGCCTAAGACCGGCAATATTATAGACCCGCACGCTTCCCGGCTCACCAAGCCGAGCAAATTGGAAAACCCGGCCCAGCAGTATGCATTTATAGCTTGTACCCTGCTCAGTCGTAGGCCCAGGGAGCTTTATCTTGACATTACTGCTTCCGCTACCAGTATCATCGCACTGGAAGCTACCGCCTCCGGAAAAATAACCGGTTGCGACATCGTTGGCTATATCATGAAGCTGGTTATCAAAATCGCGAACCGCATTATTAAATTCTACGGACTGTTGCTTGCCAGATATCAAAGCAAAGGCACTGGCGGCTAGCCCTCCGCTAACTGCCAGGAATATCAAAACTTCAACTATTGTATAACCAAGCGGTTCCATCCGCAGTTTCATGCTTGCAGTATAACATAAGCGTCATTGGTAATTATAAAATTAAAAGAGTAGAAACTGCTTTTTATACCATTCTGCCAGAACAGCCCCAAATAAATATACAATACACGTCGCGACAATCAGCAGCGGCCCAAATGGTATGCGAGTGTTTTGCCGGGCTTTGCCTAAAATTATAAGCGGTATTGCCAATATGCTGCCAATGCTTGACGCAATAAATATCATAAGCAAAATATTGAGTGGGCCACCAAGTATTAAGCCTAAAACTACGGCAAGTTTTACATCACCCCCGCCAATCCATCTGCCGTCAGATATTTGGTAGAGCAAATAAAACAACCCCGCGCTGCACAGTACACCAATGGCCGCCCCCAGCAAGCTGCTCCATCCACCGCCCAGCATAATTGCTTGGTTGAGTACGTAGATGCCCGCCAGCAGTTGTAATGGCTTGACTATGCGATCAGGCAACAACATCCAGCGCAAGTCATAGACAATAAGTGCCATGAAACCGACCAGAAACACCAGCCACATACAAAACTGGAGAATGGAGAATGGAGAATGGAGAATGGAGGGCCAAAACAGGTAGGAAAATACGAATAAAAAGGCCGTGGCCAACTCCACAATCGGGTATTGACAGCTGATAGGCTTATGGCAATAACGGCATTTGCCTAGAAGGCTTATCCAGCTGATAACCGGGAAAAGATCGTACCAAGCCAGCACATGCTTACAATGCACACACATGCTGCGACCTTTCAATATTGAAAGGTCTTTAGCTATTAGCGGATAGCTATTAGCGGATAGCTTGGTAGACTTCTTGGCTTTTTTTGCTACCAGCTGCCTGCTACCAACTGTCTGCTCTTCTTCTTGCTTATGCAGTCTCCAAACCAGTGCGTTAACAAAACTGCCAAAACATAACCCCAACAGTGTGAGCATAAGGATAATCATTACTCAATCCTACCACGCCAGCCTAACCATCCCAAGTACAGCGTTTATGTTATTAAAAAGAAGCTCCCTGCCGGAAGCTTCTTTTTAATATGAAATCTGGTTTAGTGTTCTAAATATCTGTACAAAGGTTGGTTTTATCGGTTGAGTTTTCGACCGAATATCGGAGCACCATTTGTCGAGCTGTTCCACCTAATATTGCACCGCTTCCAGCCGGGTCGCATTTTGCTTGTGTCACGAGTTGTACTTGGTCCAGATTGTCTGGATGTGCGGGGTTTGTAGTACTAACAAATGCGGCGACAATGAAATTGATACCATCTGTTGCCGGTGTAGCCAGAAACTCGTACTGTGACAGTTTGCCAGCGGCAATTGCAATTTTGCCGGCATCACTTGTGACGGTGGCGGCGTTGCTGGCAGTTGGCAAGGTACCATTATTATTAGATACAAACTCTGTTGCAGAACCGCCTAAGCGGCCAATGTCATTCTTACGCTGCGTATTACGTGAGTTACGTTGCAAGGCTGGAACAGCCAGGAATACGATCAGCAGAATTAAGCCTGCGATAGCCAGTACAATCAGGACTTCGATAATGGTAAAGCCCTTCGACGCGCTCAGGGTAGACCCTTTTTGGTTATTTAGTTTAGTTTTCATGTTACAAATGCCCCCTTTAGAACAATAATTTAATGCTTATGGTTCTGATGATAATGAAATTCAGTACTTAATGCAAGCCCTATTGTTCCCCCGTCTATAAGTTATCCACACGTTGGCGCATCGGAAGTAATAGACCTCTACTAAATATTAATGGCCGAAGTGATGTCATCTTTGTCGGAATAATATTTAGATAACACGTAGCATTTAGGAATCCCCAGATTGGTCGCTAGTTTTTGAACTTTTTGGACGTCTCGACTATCGGCTGTCAGCTTTACCTCAAAAGCGATTTCTTTGTTGAGAATAAAGTCGATTTCCGCAGTGTTACGTCTATTATAAAAACTTAGTCCACCATAGTGAGACAGCTGGTTGCAGACAGCGTTTTCAAATAATTGGCCGTCATTTACATTACCGATAGCAGTTAGCAACCCAGTATCAGTAAAATAGACTTTCCGGCCGCCCGCTACCGAGCGATCAATGCTATGAGAAAACTTGGGCAACAGGGTTATCATAAAGGTATTCTGCAGAAAATCCAAAAAGCTATACAACTTTGGTCGGTCTATACTAAGCGCATTGGCCAGTTTGGTAACATCAATCATTGAGCCAACCCTTGGTACCAGCAGTAGAATCAGATCACGGAGTTGCCTAATGTCTGAGTGGTCTGAAAGCAAATGTATGTCTTTCTCAAAAAACGAACCAAATATATTGCGCAAAACCAAGCTCTTTGTTTGACTGTCATGAGTTGTTGCAACTTCAGGAAAGCCACCGTATATCAGGTATTGGTCGTATGCTACTTCGTAACGTTTATGTATAAAAAGGTCGGTACCAACTAAATGCTCCTCAAGATTGTCATTCCTTGCTTGATCCAGGCTGATGAGATCCGTAAAATACAAATACTCCCTGAAAGTTAGTGTTGGCAAAACATATAGGAATTTTCTGCCACTGAGTGATTCTGGGAACAGGTTTTTCAAGTAGAAGCTCGATGAGCCGGTAACCACAAACTTTGTCTTGTAGTGATCAATCAGGTATTTCATGACTTTTGTAACCATCGGAAAGTTTTGTATCTCATCCAAAAAAATATAAAGTCTTTGGTCTTTTGCGCCTGCCATTACGACCAGCCGACTATAAATGTTATTGTACTGCTCATCTTCAAACATTTTTTGGTCTAGTGGGTTATCAAAATCAAAAAAGAGTTTTGGTTTGTCGCCCAGCGAGTCAAAAAGCTGAAGCAATAAGGTGGTCTTTCCCACTTGGCGCATACCTGTGATAACCAGAGCGTTTTTGTGTTCTAGTTGATTTTCTGTCTCGTAGTAAAGTAATCTTTTTTTCATGTGGATAGTCTATTTAATTACAAATATGCGTAAATATGTAGCAAAATACTTACATTATACATTTTAACATCAACTCGTAGGGAGTTACAACACTATTTAATGGTATGGAGTTGGAAAGATTTATTTAACCGCCAAAGCCGGATTTGCCTGCCAGGCCATATATCGGTAGCAGCACCGCCGCCACAATAACAAACGCAAACACACCCATAACCACCATCAAAACCGGCTCTATGATGGTAGAGATTGTCTTGATCTCGTTATCAACTTCCTTTTCATAGTAATCCGCCGTTTTGGCCATCATCTGCTCTATAGAACCTGATTGTTCGCCAATTCTTAACATATCCGGTACCAGTTCCAAAAAATTTGGATCGCCGGACAGACACTCTGACAGAGCTTTGCCACCTTTTACTTTCTCGCCCGCTTTTACGAGCGACTCCTCAATATAAATGTTATCAATGGCATTGCCGGTGATTTCCAGTACCTGAAGCAGTGGGACACCACTGGCAACAAGCGTGGTACCGGTTCGGGCAAACCGGGCCATGTATAACTTCATGAATAAGGGTCCCACAGGCCAAGCGCGCATCTTGACCTTGTCAAAAATACGCTTGCCTCCGACTGTCCGTATCCATCTGCTTCCAAAAAATACCAGTAGGCCTAGTAAAATGAATACCAGCCACCAACGTTTGATTATAAAATGCGAAAGTGCCAGAAGTATACGGGTTATGAGCGGCAAGGTTTCGCCTTTTATGCCACTATAAATAACTTCTACTTGCGGCAATACTTTTACAACCATAAAGCCCATAACAATCAACATGACCAACAAGACAATAGCCGGGTAAACCAGTGCTCCGCGTACTTTGCTAATGATTTCGGCGTCTTTTTCTTGTTGGTTGGCCAGCCGCTCTAAGGCTGAATCTAGGTTTCCAGATGTTTCACCGGCTGCTATCAAGCTGATGTACACGCGGTTGAAAACTTTGGGGTGATGCCCCAAAGCAGCGGAAAATGCGCTCCCACCCTCCACATCAGAGATAATCTGGTTCAGAATTACCTGCAAGGGCTTACTTTGGGTTTGTTTAGTCACATTACGCAAACTTTGCACAAGCGGTAGCCCCGCGTTAATCAGCGTAGAAAGCTGGCGCGAAAACAAAATTTTGTCTTTAGTTTTAATTTTGTGGAATATTTTCCCAAGGCCTGCGGCTGATCCACTGTCTTTAAGCTTAATGCTCAGTGGCGATAAACCCTGGCTACTAAGCAGTTTGGCAGCAGATTGCTCATTTTCTGCTTGCAAGTCAGCTTTAACTTTCTGGCCTGTTTCCGGATCACGGGCTATATAGCTATAAACTAACACCTGTTCGCTCCGCTCGAAATTTGAAAACTGAAGCACGAAAATAGAAACAAATTAGAAGCTAGAAGCTCGAAACCTGATACGTTTCTAGTTTGAAAGTTTCGTGCTTGTTTCGGATTTCGTGCTTCGGATTTCGTGTTTTTCATAATTAGCTTCTCATTAAACGATCAATTTCATCCAGATCTACCGCAAAGTTACGGGCTTCATCATATGTTATTGTACCGTTATGAATTAAGTTGACCAGGGTTTTGTCCATGGACTGCATGCCAAACTCTGCTCCGGTCTGGATGACTGCTTCCAGCTGGTGGCTTTTGCCCTCACGTATGATGTTTCGCACGGCCGGAGTTGCTACCAGGATTTCGGCGGCGGCTACACGTCCCCCGCCAATGGTCGGGATAAGACGCTGGGAGCAAATAGCCATCAAGATATTTGCCAGCTGGGCCCGGATTTGTGGTTGCTGATGTGGCGGGAAAACATCTATCATACGGTCAATGCTCTGCGCGGCAGAGTTAGTGTGGAGCGTCGCAAAAACCAAGTGACCGGTTTCTGCGATGGTTATGGCAGCTGCCATGGTTTCTAGATCGCGCATCTCGCCAATGAGCACAACGTCCGGGTCTTCACGCAGGCTGCTTCTGAGAGCTGCTGAGAAAGAGTATGTATCATAATGGACTTCACGCTGCACAATGACTGCTTTGTGGCTCTTATGAGTGTATTCAATTGGGTCTTCAATGGTGATTATATGGCAAGCACGCTCATGATTAATCTTATGAATCATGGCCGCTAGTGTCGTCGATTTGCCAGATCCTGTCGGCCCAGTTACTAGAACCAAGCCCCTAGGGTAATCGGCAAACTTATTTACAATTGGCGGCAAACCAAGCTGCTCCACTGTCATCATTTCGTTAGGAATTAAGCGAAGCGCGGCAGCTAAGTTGCCTCTTTCGTGGAAAGCATTTACACGGAAGCGACCTAAATCACCAAAGGCAAAACTGAAGTCAAATTCTTTATCTTTTAGCAAAATTTGCTTTTGCTCTTCATCAAGTACTGCAAAAAGAAGAGTTTCTAGTGATTCTTCCGTCAAAGCTTCTGCACTAGGCACAGGCGTCAAAGCGCCGTCCACACGTAGCATTGGCGGTAAGCCCACTTGCAAGTGAAGGTCAGAAGCTTTTTTCTTAATAACTTCTTCAAGTAAAACTTCAATTCTTGGTTGCGCTCCGGCCATTACACACCCCCCTTGGAAACGTAAGCTGGTAGCTGGTAGCTGGTAGCTAATAACCTAGCCTCATGGGAATGATTCTGATTGTCTTGTTTGATATCTGGTGTTTTCATTGTCTTTTCCTTATTCCTTTTTAGCTAACTGCTATCAGCTACAAGCTATTGGCTATTTTTACGCGCTATCCCCGGATGCTACTCGGTTAACTTCAGTCAGTGAGGTTAACCCCGCTAAGGCTTTCAGATAACCATCCTGCTGCATTGTTATCATACCCTCTGCCTGGGCAGCCCGTTGGATTTCACTGCTGGTTGATCTTTTTAATATCAGATCTTGGATAGCTTCGGTAATTTCAAAGACTTCATATAGTCCCATCCGTCCCGTGTATCCGCCTGGGGTTTCCGGTGAATCGGTTCCCTTAAACAAAGTATAAGCGTTTTCAGTGGCAAGTGGCAAGGATTCGTAGCCTAAATCTTTGCTAACAGCTGGAATATCTTCTTTTGTTTTAGGCAGTAACTCGCCCAGCGTCTTATGAATTGCTTCTGTTTCTGCTTTATCGGAGACATAACTGACCTTATTGTCGTCTTGCGGAATACGCCGAACTAAACGCTGTCCAATAACGGTGTGTACGGTACTGGCAATTAGAAATGGTTCTATGTCCATATCTAACAAACGAGGCAAGATCCCAGACGCTGAATTAGTGTGTAGCGTGGAAAAGACCAAGTGCCCTGTTAATGCAGCCTGTACTGCCAGTGTAGCAGTTTCTTTGTCACGTATTTCCCCGACCATGACTACGTCTGGATCTTGGCGCAGAATAGATCGCAGACCTGAAGCAAAAGTCAGACCAACATCAGCATTAACCTGAATCTGATTAATGCCGCCCATTTTATACTCGACAGGGTCTTCTAGCGTAACAATGTTTATTTCATCGCTAATAATTTCCTGGAGCAAAGCATACAGAGACGTTGATTTGCCCGAACCAGTAGGACCGGAGGTGAGGATCATACCGTTGGGCTGTTTTAGGCCGGTGCGTATGGCCCTAAGGGCTCGCCCCATATAACCCATATCTTCTAGCTTGAGACTTGTGCCGGTTTTGTCGAGCAAACGGATAACAATTTGCTCACCCCACACCACGGGCGATATAGCAATACGCAAGTCAATGTCTTTTTCCATGACATGCACCGTAAACTGTCCATCCTGCGGTATACGGTGTTCATCAATCTTAAGGTTGCTTAGAATCTTTACGCGTGATACAAGGGCTGGTTCGGTGCTTTTAGGCAGTTTCATGATTTCTCTTAATACCCCATCCACCCGGCAACGGATTTTGAATTCTTTTTCCATTGGCTCCATATGAATATCGCTGGCACGGTTCTTGGCCGCGTATTCCAATATAGCCGATAGAGCCTTGCTGATAGGCGAGTCCTGGACAATAGTTTTGATTGTTTTATTTTTGGTAGGTTTACCATCGTCCTCGTCTTTTTTGGTCTTTGCTTCATCCGGTGCAAAAACGTCTGATACACTATCGTCCAAGCTCAATGAATATTGCTTTAATACCTGTCGAATCCCCTCTTCACTGGCAGCATATACTTTTAATGGACGGCCAATTTTATTAGATAAAAAGTCAACTGCCTGGACATTATCCGCGTCAAGCATTGCTACAACCAAACGCCTTTGCATTTCGCCTAATGGCACAGCCATATAACGCTCTGCAATTTCTTTTGGCAATAAAGCTAATGTATCCGAATCAATCTTGGCATTAGACAGGTTCACGTAAGGTAGTTTTGTAACGTGTGCTGTAGTTTTAGTTAAAATCTCACTATTGAGTAGTTTTTCTTGTAGTAGCAAAGTAAAAAGAGGTGTTTTTGACTCTTCGGCCTTTGTTTTAAAGGTCTTAAGTTGTTCATCACTTAAAACACCTTCTTTGATAAGGCTTTCTTCTACCAGTTGTTGCGTAGCAGCTGACAATACACTCATATGCGACCTCCAGCCAAATCGTTTACTGGTAACTTTTTACTGTTTTCGGCACGTTTTCTGTTTTCTGTTTTCCATGGAAAAAAGGCCATGGCTAATGTACGGTAAACGGTAAACGGTAAACGGTAACCCGGCATGCTTAAGAGCTCTCTGTGTACCATAACTTTTTACTGCTTTTTAAATGGCTGATTGTTGTTGTTTTCGCCAATTCTGATAATCTGGGTAGGATCTATGGAATTAGCATTGAAATATTTTTTGTCAGGTTGCGTAAAATCAGATGATATCGCTTCTACCACTTCCACTTTTTCTTGTCTGTTTTTAGGGGAAGATATTAGCATGTTAGACAATACCAGCGATAGCACACCGCTAATGAATACAACCACTATTATCAAAATAATGTCCTTCTGTTTCATAAAGCTCCATTCTGTCGCAGTAATATGGGATTCGTATAACGTATTACGGCTGGCTTCAATCCCGCCGCTTTCCCCTTTATACGTTCTACGTTATACGTTCTACGTTTTTGGTTCATTTCACCACCTTTGTAGTAATGTTAATCTTTTTTTCGGGTTGATAGTACGTTCCAGCCGTAACGTTTATTGTCAGGTTATTGTCGCTTCCGCTCAAATCCATACTGTGCAGGTAAATGGGCCTTATGGAGTTCTGGAAAACATTCAGCAACCCCTGGATAGCATCAAAGCTTCCGCTTATACTTACCTGGAAAGGAATTTCCACAGGTTGCGCGGCAGTAGCTGTGGGGGTGGACTGGGCAAGCTCATCGTCCGTGCCGCTAATACTATTGATTTTATACTTCTTATCATTGAGGATTTTATCCAGGCTGGTTGCCAATGCCGGGAAATCATATTTGCTTGGCAGAGCATCCAGCACAATCCGGGCGTTATCACCGTCGCGGTCTCCACTTCCAGTCGGGTTGCCGCCTATAATATTATCCGGAGTTGATACAAAAGTTTTATAAGTATTAGCCAGCTGTGACGCTGCCTGATTATTGGCCTTAAGTTGGGTTAGGGCTTTCTTTTTTTCTTTGATGACGCGTGTTTGATAACTGCGCTGTCCCAGCAATGCCCGGCTCGCTAACAGTGAAAATACAATAACGAATGATGCCGCAGCCAGAAAAATAACCATGCTGGCATTTGCTTTGTCTATTTGGAGCCGTTTACTGGATATAATTTTATTAGCAGCCATAATAATCTATTGTCCTGTGGGATTAGGGTTACTTAAGGGTTGAAATAATGAATCGGGTTTTTCAGTTTCAGAGCGGGTGGTAATCTTACCTGCCGGTACAGTCAGCGCCACAGGGCTATCATTGGAAAATATAATCGGGTCGAATTTGAATGTTATTTGATAACTGGCCCCTTTGTCATCCCTTCCAAAGGTGCTAAGTACCACCGAATTAAATGCATTGCCTTCCTTGCCATCTTCCGTTTTATAAGTAGTAAATTTGAGCGTATCGACAAATTTATTGATAGTACTGATGGCATCAGCTGCACCCGTAATATTCATAATCTGAGTATCATAATCCAGGTTCATTTTAGCAATACTGGCCTTTGCCGGGGTGACTTGCTTGAAATAATCAAGGGTACGGGTAGCAACCGGCTTTTTATTATGGAGTTCCGGTAGAATAGCCAGCTGGTTCTGGATTGTAAGAATCTTTTCCAGGTCTTGTATGCCTTTAAGCTTGCTGCTCTCTGATTTTATATCTTTTGAAAGATCGGCCGAATATTTCTTTTGAAAGATCTGTACCCCTACAAAAAGTATCACTAAAACTGCAAAGGCTGCGCCGGCTGCCAATGAGGCAATCAGAAGTGTCATACGTTTATTACGACGTGCCCGTACATATTCACGCTTTACATCAGGCAGCAAGTTAAACTGAATCATCTTTGATCTCCGATCAAATAGTTGACAGTTAACAGTTGACAGTTAACAGTTCTAAGAACAAAAATCAAAGAACGGCTTTCAGCCCCAAAGACTGTTGACTGTTGACTGTTGACTGTTGACTGTTTGTTCATTCTTGTCTCTCCGCAAGTCCGGCTGCTACGCCAAAATGGTTAGATAATGCTAAAAGTTCGTTTTGTCGGTTTGCATCAAATGCTACATTGCGCCAGGCGTTGCCAATCTCTACGCTGACACCGAATTTATTAGCTATATACAATGGAAATTCTGGCAATGCCGAGGCTGAACCAGTTACAATTATCCGCTCTATTTTGGCATTGTCACCATAGCGTTTGTGAAAAAACTTGATGGATTTGTCAATTTCGCCCATCAAAATATCTATAGTCCCAATGATTGCTTGGTGAACCTGCCCCTCAAGTTTATCTTTGGATAAGCCAAATTTATTGACGAACTGAGTCGCCTGGGCTTGATCAATATTTAGGTTTTGCATAGCTGATTTTATGATAGCGTCTGAGCCAGTTGGAATCGCTCGGGTAAGCCTTGGGGCACCATTCATTGCGATGATCAGGTCAGTAGTAAGATTGCCGACATCTATAATCATTTGAGGGGTGGTGGAATCGGGTGTCAGAATTGCCCGGGTAAGTGCCATAGCATCAGGTTCAAAGGCAATAACATTTAGACCGATGGATTCCAGTATATCCAGTCTTCCCTCAACAAAGTCATTTGAAACACTGCTTAAGAGTACCTCAACCTTGTTTTTATCGGCTGGCGAATCACCTATTTGTGCCCAGTCCAGCGTAGACTGGCTAATAGGCGTAGGAATTAGGGATTCTGCTTGATAGCGGATAGATTTGGAGAGCTCATTAGGGGGTAAGCGATCAAAATCTGTCACCGTGGTAAAAACTCTTCCTGAAGGTATGCCTACTACTGCGTTTTTGGTTGATACACGCGCTTGGTTAAGCAGTTCTTTTACGCCTTCTAGCAACTTTAGCTGATCGGCTTTGGAGTCACTCTGCGCGGTTTTTATATCAATTGGCAGATAGCCATATTTTGCCAGACTCTTTAATGGACCGGTTCCTTGCAGCTGCACCATACGTATGGCAGTCGTGCCGATATCTAGCCCAAAAAAATCAGATACTCCTGTTAATAAACTCATTTTATCCGTATATGGACAGGTTGCAGTCTCTTAACCCCACTGCGTTTGCCCACTCCCTTAATTATCAGATTCAGCCCTGTATCAAATGCTCTATCGCAAAAATTCTTGCTGGAAGCAACCCATGAACAATAGCTATGTATTTTTGATTTAATAGAGCTCATATTGGCTTGATTATAGCATAAGCTATACCCATGTGAAATTGCTTTTCGGTTTTTAGGGTCGATGATTGCCGAGCCAGAAAGTTTTGAAATTTTATCAGCATACCCTAAGGTATGGTTATAAAATTTCGGAAGCTTCTGGCCGGAAAGGGTGAGCCTAAATGCCGGAAGGTAGTTTCTCATGGGTATACATGCTTATCCGCAACCCTTTTGCATTAATAATTTCACAGGGCTAGAGTATTGGCGGCAAGCTGGTGGCAGACTGAATGCTACAGTCACAGTTGTTTTTTGTAGTAAACGGCGCCGGCAGGAACCAGTCGGCAGGATTATAGTTAACGCTTTCGGCTATATTCGTAGATGCCGATGGTTCTGCCGGTGTGCCTTTTGAAAGGCTGCCAAAGGATCTGAAGAAACGCATCTGGGGCGATATCAGCGCGCCGTTAACAGTTAATTTACTATTACAGTCATTACCAATCTGTGCGGACGTTGGCGCCACAAGTATTCCGCCGCTTGGTACGGCACAGGTATATATTTTACCACCCGCCTCTATGATACCGTCTACCTGGGACAGCGTATTGCTTATATAAACGTTCCCTTTTGCTACAAGTGTTATATGCGGCATATCCTTTATGTCGGCCACTGCTGCTGTGTCGTAGGTTAGGTCGTTTATATATACATCGCCGTCCACAAACAGTGCCGTGTTAGCAGCTGCGAACCCGGATAATGTCAACTGCAAATTACCACTGTATTTATGTGATTTTTTAGCCGTAAACGACGCTGCCGTGACCGGGTCTAATAATTCTATTGCATCACCGGGAACATCCTCATAAGGATTAGCCGGGCAGTCTATAACTTCGCCAAACAACCCTCCGTAGGTTCCTGCCGCAGCGTTATTGGCAAAGCTCAAGCCATTCGGTGGTCCTGGACTTGTCCTGCCTGTCGCGCTGGTAAAGTCTTTGATTTGTTGGGCCGCCAATGCTGCCAGTTGCACACCTGCCCCTTGGCCTGTTCCAGTGTTATAGCCTATTAATGTTGAGGTACTGCCCACTCCGCACCCCACACGCATATCGCCGCCATAAAACCGTGCATATGGTTTATTGGTAATCCTGATAGTATTGGTGCAATTACCTCCGGGACTCAAGACAGGGCCACCAGATAGTGTCATAGTAACATTCACATTACCCCCTGTAGCGGAAACAAAAGGCGGCGGATCAGTGGTAGCACTGGCACCCATACCCGGTAATACCGGATCGGGGCTATAATCTTCGTTCGCATTATCATAAGCGACTATGCCCGCGCCACTGACTTGAAGCCTCATAGGGTGGTCGACTCCGTTAATTGACCTGCCTCTGGGTCCAGCATTGTTAGTAAAACTGGCGGTAATGGTAAAAGGTGTGCCGGGTTCCGGATCGCTTGGGTTGGAATAAATACTACCGCACGTTGGCGGTGCGCAAGGCCCGTTCCGTATGCCGCTATTGGGCAAAAGTACGTCAACATTATTCTTGTTACCCGCTGGATCTACCCCGTAAGCATACACATAATAATAATGGTAGCCATGATCGTCAAAAGCACTAACATCAATATCAAAACTATGGTTAGGTTGTGTGGGGTGCACCCCAAAGTCAACACCAACAGGATTAACGCCATCGAGTACAAATAAATGCAATTGTATTGCTGTACCCGGACTATCCGCATCTTGTGCCCAGCCGGTCAGCCTGGAGGGTTTACAGGTAACATTATCGACATTGCCGGTTGGCGGCCTATCTATGACATAGACAAAATCATAACCGCCATCCCAATTACGATCAATGTTAAAACCACAAACATCAGGGCTAGAGTAGCCGCCTGCTGTTTGGCATTCATAGGTACTATCGCCGCAATATCCGCTCCAGGGTGGAGCCCCAAAACCGCCGCAGCCGTTATAGCCCTCTGCCCATGGCCGCACGAATGGTCCCCCGGCAGTACCTGGGGGTGGCCCCGAGGTAATCCTCAAGCAAAACGCGGTACCCACAGCCACTGTCATATAGCCAAGGCCAGATCCGTCAGTCGTTATACCAGGATTTCCACAGGTCTCAATTGTCACGCCGGGCATATCCCCCAAATAGTTGCCACTGCTGTCAACCTTAAACACATGAGCCTGAACATTCGGACAAACATAAGGGGTAAAACTGGCGACGGTAGAGTGCAGGTTATTATTCGGATAATAAACCCTCATATAGTAAGGCACCCCTGGCACAAAGGAAAATCCATTGCCGCTGCCATCAGCAAAACCCCCGGGCGCGGTCGTAGACGTACCCCCTACTGCTTTATTCCAAAATGCTCCAAAGCCAGGGTCGTTAGCAGATATATCCACTACGTAAAAAGCTTCTCCTAGTCCAGCGTCAGACCAGCTGATATCCGCTCCAATGTTCCCGTTAGAACATGTTTGTACCATATTTGGCGGCGGATTTGGCGCGTAATGCCACCAAAGGTCAGCATAATCACCGGGGTTGCCTAGATTAAAAATAACTTCACTTCCGGGAGTAGGTGGGTTGCCGTGACAGCTCGTGTCATTAACACAAAGAGTAAACCCAAGCAGTCTATAGCCGTTAACTTGATCCGCCCGTATATGGTGATCAGATGGAGTGTTAGCGGGAAAGCTGTAAGGATTTGCATTGGACGTAGTACCAGCTGCAAGTGGACCGCCACCCTGAACATAGGTAATTGTAGCACCGTCTGTATCCGATCCACCACCAACCTTAATCCCCTGAATAGTTCCGGGCGGAGGCTGGGGTGGAGGTTGACAAACTTCTCGCACGTTAATCTGCTCCCAAGGCAATCGCACCTGAAGACTGTTTCGTGCAAAAATATCACCCATACGTAATTCATAAGCAAAGGCGGGATCAAACGGAATGCCCGAAACGGTATTTATAGTATTATCAGGACCACTTAGGTTGCCTGAGCTGACTATTGTACTTCCTCCTGATCCGTCCCTCGGATATCGAAGAACCAGATAAGCAACCTGCCTGGTGCTTTGGTACCCCCCCGCCTGGGCATCAGAATCATAAAAGTCTACATTCGCGGTGCCTCCAGCCGGCCAGCTACAAGGCGGTGCGAAGGCCACGGCCGTACCCCAGTAACACGAAGCATCCGCTCTACCGCCGGACGTGTTGGGACAACTTCCGGCATTAACATCAGGGGTACGGTTGTAAAGACCCAGGAACCCGCCGGTAACGTTATAATTTGGGTAGCTGATGACTATCCCGCCGTCAGGGCTGCTTAACCGGAATTGGTTTTCATAATCCAGACCGCCGCTATTACTAGCTAGAGCCGCAAAATATACTCTTCTATAAGCTACTCCTCCAAACGTTCTGCCCGGTCCTGTATCGGTCGTAAGCCTGATCTGTAAGTCAGTGCCACTGACACACTCAATGCTTTGGGTGTCTGGATCTACAGGTGTTACCAAACCGTTACCGCCAAGGTCAGTTAGCCCGAAACTCCTGTCAAACCTAAAGTTAGTTGTTGCCCGCCAGCCGGCAACATCAATACCCGAATTATCACAAGCGTCCTCAATTGTCAAATCCACCGAAGTCTGGGTGCTGGGATAATAAATATCGGCGTACATGCCCGGAGCTTCCATGCCGCCATGCGCTACTACCAGGTAGGCTCCTTGGGTTCGTGGCGGCGTCTGCCAATAGCTGTTGTTGGGGATGGCGTTGCTTGGCATCCCCGCGGGGAAAGCGGCCTGGGCGGTTTCCCCTAGCCCCAATATACCCAGTAAGCTTCCGGCGATCACAATGAACCCCAGTGCCAAAGAAGGTTTTTTAGTCAGATTAATCACTTTGGCCCTCTCCGTTAAAGTAGCTGTCCGGCAAAGACTCGCCTGAGCCTAATGCCCCTTGCTCTCTCAGGGTAGTTTCAACTTTTTGCTTATAGGCCGCCTGCAAATCTGCCCGGTTAAGGCTTTTAGCAACTAGGTATGCCCGTATCTGGAAGTCAATTGTTTTAGCGACCTGCGGGTATTTTGCTTCTATATACGTAACAAAGTCCAGCGCGGCGTTGTCGTTTTTTTCCGCCTCGAGCCTTTGCAGGACCAATATCAGAAATTTTTCGCGTTCGCTGTCTTTAAATCGCTCCTCAAACTCCGCAACCGTTTTGATACCTTCGGTTCTTTTATAGAGTTTTTCATTCGCGGCGTCAAGTTCCGCCAGGTACTTTTGCGCCTGGGTTGCCACTTCTTTGCTCTCTTGCTCCGATACAGTCAGGTTTGTGTTTGATCCGGCCTGGTTTTTTTCTTGCTGCGTTTGTCTTCTCAATACAACTACTGTCACTGCTACAATAATTACCAGCAAGACCAAGGCACTTATAAGTGCCAATTTTTGCCGCTTGGCCGGAAGTTTCATAAGCATTAGTATAACAAAGCTACTCCAAACTATACAAGCAGATACAAATAACTGATCTTGGAGCCTGACCAAATCCCTCTGTTATAGGTAAAATTGAAGTAGCGGTCATAATTTCTCATCTGTTTTCTCGGTTTTTGATCGTACCGGAATAGTATGAGCGAAAACGAAAAACAGATTGAAAGTAGCAGACCTAAAGCTTTTAACTGACAGATAGATGTGGATTAGATCTTAGTAGCGTAAGTTTTGGGTTCGATTACGGCAGACTTTAGAAAGTCCTTGGAGTAAATGGAGATGAGTTTAGGCATGCCTTGGGCGAGGTCCGGGCTTTCCGGGTTTTTTGCCATTGTCGTGTATACGGCGGCCGGCATAAAATATTCCGCTACCCGCGACACCAATGCCCGCGAGTAAAAGTAATGCTCTGCTGGTGTCAGACTCTGTCTTTTCTGGTTGACCACCATTATTAATACCACCATCTGACTCGCTTCCGCTAACGGCGGCAGTCGTGGTGGAAGTTGTCGTGAGCACTTCGGTGGTAGGTGGTAGAGTAGTGGTCGGCGCAAGGGTCGTGGTAATGGCAACAGTAGTGGTTGTGGTGGTCGGCGCCACTGTTGTAGCGACAACTTGCCTTCTAGCGGCGGTTGTTGGAGGCGCGGTTGGACGAGGCGCAGGCGCTTCAGTTGGTGGAGGAGTAGGTGCGGTTTCGGGTGGACGATCAATAAGATGTTTTGGTAACGGGCAATCTGGCTCTCCATCTCGACCCACAATATGCCCTTGGCCATCATAACAGTGATCGGCACTGGCAGGTCCAGCGGTTCCTAGCGCGCCTAGTAACAGGGCGCCGGTCAGGACCGTAGCGCCCATAACCCGATCTTTAAACTGTGTCCAGACCATGCCGGACTCAACAGCTGGATTAACTGCTAATGCTTCGGTGCTAACTGCTTCGGTGCTCATGAGCGATACTATTGATCCTTAATTAAAATTAATAACACTATTCATATGGTGATCATACACTATTTTTGCGTCTCTGCATATTGTTCATGCTTATAAAATGAACAATGTGCGAAAAATCACACTGTTCTCTCTCTTTGGGAAGAAAAAGAGATCGGATCTCTAACAGATAAGATTTTTGCAATTTTCTGAATTAACTGTTTGTTATACTATTAGGTCTACTGCCAAAAACTTGTTGTACTTTTTTGCGAGTGATGAATCAATTGTCATAAAGGCCGTGCATTTTTTTCGCAGAGCAGCGGCAACCTGCAAGGCATCTTCAAAATCTTTGCCCTTGTAATACGCCAGCGCCCAGTCAACATCCGCGCTAACTACATCGATATACTGGTGGCTTTTTATCAAGTTTTCGACTTTACCAAAATCCAGTTTGTTCCTTTCGGCTATATAAAACACGTCACTTATCGTAAGAACGGTTATCGCAAATGGTTGACTGCTATTCGCTATTGCCCGCGTCACCGCATCATGCTTCCGACGGTTTTCTAATATTTCGAGCAGTATATTAGTATCCAGTAGAATCATGACCCATATTTTCTCGCGAAGCGTTCAGCCTTGATTTGTCTTAATCTTGTCGGTGTATCCACATGGGGCGCAGGGTCTTTAATGCGCGGTAGTGTTCTTATAGCCTCAAGCAAAGCTTTGCTGTCCCCTCTTTGGGGAGTTTTAGGATTAACTTTTGCTTTGACCCGTACTAACTCATGGCGATGCTCAGTTATCGACACTTCATATCCACTATTTAGTAACCGAATGTATTCGCGTGGGTCGGTTCGCAGCTGTTTGAGGGATATAGTTACATTCATATGTTCAATGATATCGCAAGAAGCTTAAAAAGTCAACAAATAGTGTAACTTTTAGTCTTGGCACCAAGAGGCCAGGCACCAAGAGGGCACCAAGAGGGCACCAAGAGGGCACCAAGAGGACAGTCCTCTATAGGTGTTAATCTCTGATAGTTGGTATTTTATTGATCTGCTAGCTGATGCTTGAGTTCGGCCAACATATCACGAAGTTCTTCATAGTCGGAGACAAAGTCCATGTAACCTTCTCGGCTGCTGAATAAATCTAAAATCTTGCTGGTACGAAGCCAGACTGGTTCATTGCCCTGCCGATAATAGTTCAGGGGGGAAAGAGAGGAGGAAAGAGGTCAGATCTCTAAGAGCCTGATTTACATTGCTTATGACCCACATTATGCTCAGGAGGCTATATACGTGTTAATTGAGGGATTTTGTCAGGCTCTAAGAAAAGCTTCGTCTACGCAGAATTTCACCAAGACCAGCTGCTACGAGAAGCGCGCCGGCCAGTCCGTTGTGGGTATCGCCGCCAGTTATAGGCAAGGTTGGCTGTTCTGGTGCCGGGTGTATAGAAGATGTTTCTTCTAAAACAGGTATGGCTTCTGCCTCAAGCAGGATGGCCTCGACAGAAACTTCATGAACTTCAGCAGTGGCAACAACAAGTGTTGCTGTTACTGCTTCTTCAATAGGGAGAATTGGATTGACTTCTACAGGCTCGGGATTAACAGCAGGTTGAGGAGTACAGTTGCCTTTTAGAGGCAATGGGCTGCCGTCCGGACAGGTTTCAACAACTACTGGAGGTTTTGGAAGTTTATTACCGCCGCAATTGCCGTTATTGTCATCATCCGTGGGCCGGCCGCCATCACGGGGAGCAGCTAGCCGCGGATCATTACCGCAACCGTTATTAGGGTCTGTTCCCGGTCCTGTTTTGTCATTATTGTCTGCGCCATGGTCAGCTCCAATACCGTCCTGGTCAGGCGTTGAGGGCGATTTACTGTTTACCCCGGCGTCCTCAGGCTGCGAGAAAGTCGAACTTGTCCCCGTATCAGTGACGCTATCGCCTGAAGACTCAGGGGTAGTTTCATCGGCTACATCTTTTTTAGCTTGACCTCTGTTTTCATGAGCAGTTTCAGAGTTACCTCCATCTGCCTTGCCTTTAGGATCAGCTGGCGCTTCGGCGGCAGCCGATGCGGCTTGTATAGTTTCAACTGCACCAAATCCCACAAGACCAGTTGCGACAAACGCGCAAGCTGCTAGGCCACGACCTAACGTTTCACGTGCTGAATGTAAAATACCGGCATTAATTTCTGAACCCATACTTATTTCTCCCAAAACTTAAGAATGGTAGTTATTATACTAAAATATTTTAGTATTGTCAACAAAATATCCCGCAATTCCATCCCGAAGTGCAACAATCATAAACTAACAATCTGTAAAGTAGTGACAATAAACTAGGACACCGTTAGCCCTCCTGGCCTAAACTAACAAGCGGTAAAACGTGTAACTTTAGGAAGGTGGTTTTCGGTGTCCTACAAACATATTAATTCACAGGATAGGATTGTCATAGATACGCTGTTATCCGAGAACAGAACGAAAGCGTACATCGCCAGGCGGCTGGGAATAGATCGCTCCAGTATCGGTAGAGAGATTATACGTGGCAGCAAGCCAAAACCAAAAAACACTAAGCACGTGGTTCGTCCAAAGATCATCGACATGGACGGTCGAAAACTCCGAGGCAGCGGCTTCACAAAAACCAAGTATGAAGCTCTGGATGTCTGCAATAAAGCAGTTGCCAATCGAGCCAGCAAACAGAAATACTACTACGCTGGACTAGCTGGCAAAAGAACCAAGAAACGACGCAAACTGGCCAACCAACTACGTATCAGGATAGTTCAAGGCAGTGGTTCATTCCTGGAGACATACGTACTGGATAATCTGAAACATGAGCAATGGTCACCAGAGCAAATAGCCGGCAGGTTGCTGGAACACCACGCAGTCCACATAAGCCCTCAGACCATCTATGACTACATATACGCCAGTAGTGACAAGAAGAGCTCGTTAAACACTTACGGCACGAGGGTGGACGGTATCGCCGCAAGCATGGCACCGTCAAGCGGGTTAAGAATAACAAGAATAATATCCCATCTATTCACGATAGAGAGCCGGTAATCGAGGCTCGAACCCGTCTAGATGACTATGAGGGCGATACTGTTGTCGGACTGGACACCAAGGATCGGTTATTAACCTATGTCGACCGCAGCAGCGGTGAGTGCCTCATAGGTCTGGTGTTGGGATTTAGCGCCACCAAGATTGCTGCCAAGACCTTGTGGCTGGCTCAAGCGAACCAGGCTACGCTGGGCACCATAACCTACGACCGGGGCATCGAGTTTGCCGACTACTACTCAATCCAAAGACAGATGGATTCCAAAGTCTACTTTGCTGATGCTTACAGTTCCTGGCAGCGTGGCAGCAACGAAAACCTTAATGGCCTAATTAGGCAGTACTTCCCGAAAAGATCGGACTTCAAACACCTCAACCAAAAACAAGTAACTAATGTTCAAAACAAACTTAACAATCGCCCACGTAAAAGGTACAATTACCGCACGCCAGTCGAGCAACGGATCTACCTCCTCAATTTACAGAATGTTGCACTTCGGGATTAAATCCAGGATCCTTTTTGTGTTAGGAAAAAATTAAAACTGCACTCTCTTCACCTTAGCCATAACTCAAACCATACTACTTAGAGTACTTACGAGGACTGTCCTCTATAGGTGTTATTTTGTGATAGTTAGGTATTTATTGATCTGCTAGCTGATGCTTGAGTTCGGCCAACATATCACGAAGTTCTTCATAGTCGGAGACAAAGTCCATGTAACCTTCTCGGCTGCTGAATAAATCTAAAATCTTGCTGGTACGAAGCCAGACTGGTTCATTGCCCTGCCGATAATAGTTCAGGCTTGAATATCTGTAATGCTCCCAAAGTCTGGGGTTAAGATGTATATAGCGGGTAATGTGCCGCAAGTAAGCATCCTGATCAATTCTAACTGCCTTATATCTACTCTCAAACAATGAGCCTGTACGTTTGTATTTGAGGTTGAAATATCGGCTATAACTGGTCATGAGACTTCGCATAAACTTTTCAAGGAATGGTACGTCGGACTGATAGACGAGTAAGTGAAAGTGATTGGACATCAGACAATACGCTAATAGCTCAACTTGATTCAAGAAATGAGGATAGGCTTCCCCGGTTTTGCTAATTACCGGCTTATTCGACAAGTAACGCTCCAAAAGTTTTATAAAATATCCGTAATCTGTCGCTTCGACGAATATTTTTTGCTTACTAGCGCCCCTGGCGTACACATGATAATACGACTGAGCTGCTTGTTCTTTGATAATATTTCGTGAGGGCATAGTGCAAGTCTACCATAACTATCAATAAATAACACCTATAGAGGACAGTCCTCTAAAAAATGAGGTGAACACTGTGTTATTCTTAGGATATGGAAATTAGAGGTACTTTGTGTCATTAGAAATAGCCATAATTGGGTTGCCGAATGTTGGCAAGTCGACTTTGTTTAACGCGTTGACGGATAATTCTGTTTTGGCGGCCAACTATCCTTTCGCGACTATTGAGCCAAATACCGGGATTGTACCGGTACCTGACGCGCGGCTACAAAAACTGACCGAGATGTACAAATCCCAAAAGGTTGTTCCCGCGACTGTTACTTTTGTTGATATTGCCGGCTTAGTCGCTGGCGCCAGTCAGGGTGAAGGGCTGGGCAATCAGTTTCTGGCTAACATTCGGTCCTGTAATGCTATTTGCCATGTTGTCCGGGCGTTTGATGACCCCAATGTCCTGCATATTAACGACTCTGCTCTCTTAGCAGAGGGCTGGCCGGGCAAACATGACCCCAAAAATGACATTGATGTCATTAACACAGAACTAGTTTTAGCCGATCTCCAGACAGTGGATAAGCGCTTGCTCCAAACAGAGAAATTGGCAAAAGCAGACCCAAAGCTAAAACCTTTAGTTAATTCGCTCAACGAAGCTAGGGGTATTCTAGATAGTGGCAAGCCGTTATTTAAGCAGACTGAAGCCTGGATAAATGATAACCAAGATTTTCTGAAAGACCTGCAACTGCTGACCATGAAGCCAATAATTTATATGTTCAATGTTGACGAAAAGTCTTTGCAAGAACCGTCCTTGCAAAAAGATTTACAAGCGCTGGTTGCCCCCTCAACCGCACTATTTGTGTGTGCAAAATTAGAAAGCGAGCTGCGCGGCCTTGACGAACCTGACCGCCAGGAATTGCTGGAAAGCTATGGCCAACAGGAGCCCGGATTAAACCAGGTTATTCACTCGGCATATGATGTATTGAGACTACAAAGTTACCTAACGGCTGGGGAGCAAGAAGTCCGCGCCTGGACAATCCCCAAAGGTGCCACTGCCCCGCAAGCCGCTGGCGTTATTCACGGCGATTTTGAGCGTGGCTTCATTGCTGCCCAAGTAATCGATTACAACGACCTGATAGACGCAGGCTCAGAAACAGCCGCTAAAGCTGCTGGCAAAATTCGAACCGAAGGCAAAACCTACATAATGCAACCGGATGACATTGTTGAGTTTAGGTTTAACGTCTCTAATTAATAACATTAGCAATTTACAATTAGCAAGTAGCATTACATTAGCGATTAGCAATTGGCGATGCTACTTTATAGCTAATCGCCAATTGCTAATACATTGCTCATTGAAAATTGCTATTCGCTAATTAGGTTTCAATAAAACCGAGAGACTCGTCGTCTAATCATTACCGGCATATTGTAAGGATTAATAACCGGTCTTTTAGGACCGTTCAAAATTGCTTGAACTGGGTTTTGATTAGGATTAGGTTGCTGAAGAGTGGTAAGCGACGCCGGCACTGGGGTGGCAGGATTTAACAGTTGTTCTGATTGTTGTAGCTGTGGCTGAGCCCCACCCATCTGCTGCTGTCGATAATATAGGACTTGTTCCTGAATATAGCTCGTAAACTGCCTTAGCTTGTTATGGTTGTAGCCAAGGAACGTGATTGTCTTGTGCATAGTGCCGAGCCTAATAGAAGCGTCGATCATGCGGTGGTTGTACTGGACATCCGATACCATGTCGTACCGTATATCCTCTATGGTCAGATAAAACGGTTTTTTATCGATTAGCAGGACTCGGTGATCTGTCGCACAGAGCAAAGCGAAGCCACCTTCATAGCGCCCTATAATAAGATGCTTAAGTTTCTCATTTTCAAAAAGTATTTTGGGTAATTCTTTGATTTCCGCCCGGCACCAGAAACTGAAGTTAGCGCCGAGGTCTTTCAGCTGCTGAGTTACCTCATCTTTGTGTACCACGTGCGTCCTCCCTTTCTATTACGTATGCTCAGTCTATTCTCTATATATTTAATTGTCGGTACTCTTCATCACGAAACTAGTGAGACTTTTATCACAAACCTGTAAAAATTTACCAAATTATTTTCCATTAGCCATTTCTGAAAATTGGTAAATAGAAAAGATTGGAGATTGTAAAATGCAAAATTTAAGCAGATGTGGCATAATGTAAACATGTTAGCCGATGATCAACAAACGGCGGCATTGGTGTCAACCTTTAAGCGAGGCACCAGGCTTAGCTACAAAAAGGGTGAATTTATCATCCGTCCAGGTGAAACGCCTTCTGGCGTTTTTTTTATAGAGATGGGGTTAGTTAAGGCTTTTGACATTACCAAATACGGCGAAGAAAACTTATTAATTATTCGCAAAGAAAATGAACTATTCCCCCTTATTTGGGCTTTTACCGGTCAAGAACGCAGCATCATCTATCAGGCTTTGGGACCTACGACAGTCTGGCGGATAAGCCGCAAAGAATTTAAGGTCTTCATAGAAAACCCATCTAACAACCTTGCCCCACTGCTCGATATGACGCTAGAAATGTACCGTATACATTCAGAAAGAATTATCACTCTGGAATACCGGACGGTTAGGGAGCGTTTAATTTCTTTTATGCTAACAACTGCTAATCGCTTTGGCAAGCAAATCGATGAGGGAATTTTGGTTGATCTACCTCTGCGCCAACACGATATTGCTAGCTCCATCAACGCCTCGCGCGAGACAACCAGCCGTGAACTATCAGCACTGGAAAAGAAAGGTTTAATAGTTGCTGATCCTCAATACTTGCTACTTAAGGACGTTGAAAAGTTACGCTCTTTCCTATAAGTCAAAAACAATTTACCTATTTAACAAATTACCATTTACCAAATTATTTTCCATTAGCCATTTCTGAAAAATGAGAATTGAAAACTGGTAAATAGTAAATTATTTGTTTAGGGGTTTGAGCAAGTAAAATCTCTCTATATTGCCCTTGCCGCCATGGACTCTAGAGTCAGCTTTATCAATAACCTTGAACAGTTTTTGTACCCAAGTTTCGAAATCTTTTAAGATGTTACGGCGCATGGTGTCGTTTTTAATCACGCCTTTGTGCTTAAGCGAGTCGCCAGCCTCAAACTGCGGTTTTACCATTGCTACAACCAATGAATTTTGAGCCGTGAGCCGTGAGCAATGAGGCAAAATTTCTCTCAGGCTAATAAAGCTCACATCAATCAAAACAATATCTGGTTTTTCTATTTCAATTCTTTGTTCCATGCTCTCTGCTCTCTCCTCATTGCTCATTGCTCTTTGCTCGGTTTGGCGTGGCCAAACATTCCGTATGTCGGTTTTTTCATGCAGCTCTATGCGCAGATTATTTCGCAGGCTTGGATGCATCTGGTCAGTCCCTACATCTACGGCAATAACCTTGGATACCCCATGTTTTAAAGCATAGTCGGTAAACCCTCCGGTTGAAGAGCCAACATCCAGAACAACCTTGCCCTTAAAATCCAGTTTTAATGCTGCTGCCACTGAGGCTAATTTTAAGGCGGCACGGTTAACGTATTGCTCAGTAACCTTAAGTTTTAATTCATCTCCAGCCAAAACCAATGTAGCGGGTTTTGTAACTGTCTTGCCATTTACGTTGACTTTGCCAAGTTTTATAAAACTTTCGGCCTGACTGCGTGACAACACCAACCCACGTGCCATCAATGCTTTATCTAGCCTATTTGACACGCTCACGATACGCTCCCGAAACCGTATCAACAGAGATAATGTCGCCCTCTTTCACAAATGCTGGCACCTTGACTTTAATCCCTGTTTCCAAGGTTGCGTCTTTAGTGATAGATGAGCTGGTGTCGCCTTTCACAGCCGTTTCGGTATATGTAACTTTGAGTGGTACATTTTTTGGAAGTTCAATGTTGATCACACGGCCGTCAAATAGTTGTGCCTGCACTCTGTCCCCTTCTTTCATATAGCCAGCTTGATCGCTCATGTCCATAGCTGATAGTTCAAACTGTTCATAAGAGGCTTCATCCATAAAAAAGAACGTTTTGGCATCGTTGTACAAAAACTGGACAGCCTTGTTAGACACATCAGCCGGTTCAATAGATTCATTGCCTTTAAAAGTCTTGTCCAGCACCTTGCCGTCCAAAATACTTTTGATTTTGACATTAACAATCGAGCCGCCGCGCCCCATAACCTTTTGAGCATATTCAACAACCCGGTATGGCACGCCGTCCATCTGAAAAATTTGTCCTTTTTTTAAATCAGTCGGTCCAAAAGCCATCTATTCTCCTTTGTCGAATAAGTATATAGGTTACAGCTGACAGCATACAGTTTTGGCTGCAGCTAGCTGTCTACTGTGTACTGTTAGCTGTTTACTTGTCTTAGAATGGGATGTCGTCCAAATTAATTGGTTCGTCACCTATGTCTTCTATGACAATGTCGTCTTTTTTGGTGGGTTTGCTAGGTTTCGGAGCGTCATCGTCGTTGCTGCGGCTGCTAGAACCGCTATTTCCGCCTTGGCCACCCTCTGGACCGCCAAGGAAAGTAACGTCTTGGGCAACTACTTCCAGTTTGTTGCGTTTTTGGCCATCCTTTTCCCAGCTACTGTAGCGCAGGCTGCCGTTTACTAGGCAGGGCCGGCCTTTGCTCAGGTATTGGGCTACCCGGTCGCCAAGTGGTCCCCACGCTACAATATCCACAAAGTCTGTAGCTTCCTGCCAGTTGCCATCGCTGCCTTTAAAGCTGCGGTTTAGCGCCAAGCCAAAACTACAAACGGTCTGGCCACTTGGGATTGTCCTGACTTCAGGGTCGCGGGTCAGGTTACCCATTAAGATTACTTGGTTAAATGATCGAGCCATGGCTCACCTCCTTGTAGGAACTATGTCCTTTAACTTAATTGTATGTATACCGTACACCTCGAGCTTCCTAATCGTCAAGTTTAATTTATCAGTTACCAGTTTTCAATTCTCAATTATTTGCCAATTTTCATTTTTCAGAAATGGCTAATGGAAAATAATTTGGTAAATGGGAACTTGGTAAATTGCCTAGTTTGATGCCACAAATGGCAGTAATGCAATGTGGCGGGCACGCTTGATAGCCACCGCCAGGCGGCGTTGTTCATGCTCTTTCAGGCCGGTCTTTTTCTGTGATTCTATCTGGCCAAACCCGTTTACGTAGCGCTGCAAGGTCTTGAAATCCTTGTAGTCAAAAAAGGCTACATCCGTTCTGTTCTTAAATATCTTCGCCACAATTCGCTCCTTAAATTTACCACTTACCAGTTTTCAATTCTCAATTATTTGCCAATTTTCATTTTTCAGAAATGGCTAATGGAAAATAATTTGGTAAATGGGAACTTGTTAAATTGGTAAATTTTTACTCTTCTTCTTTTTCATCATCGTCTCGCCTATCACCACGCTCAGCGGCTTTCTTGGCCTTGTCGGCTTTGGCAGCTTCTGCTTTGGCAATTGCCTTAAGGTCCGGACGGACAATCAGGTAGCGCACTACTTCATCTGTGATGTTCAGTGTGGCTTCTACCTTTTTAACGCCTTCTCCGGGCATTTCTACCGTATAGAACACGTACACGGCGTGTTCCTGCTTCTTGATTGTGTAGGCCAGCTTACGTTTGCCCCAGTTGTCTGTAGCAACAACCTTACCACCATTGCTGGTGATAATTTTTGCCACTTTTTCTTCCGCCTTGGACAGATCTACTTCCAAATCTGGGTGATACAGCACAGCAATCTCGTACTGATTCAATTTGAACTCCTTCCTTTGGTTCATCCGGCTTCCTCGCAGGAGGCCGGACTTATGATTACGTGCACTAAAGTTGGCCGTAACCTGAAGCTTAAGTCTAAGCTAGAAATAATTGTATCTTATCCACCCCTGTTAGTCAACCATAAAGTTGGCTGTGACTACCAATGAAACCAAAAATAATCATTTCACCGTCTTTTTCTGCATACAGCGCCCGTATATCTCCGGTTATATCAATACTTCGGTGACCTTGGTATTTTTTGCCTTTGATAGCATGGTTTCGTAGTTCCGGATCTAACGGATTTACTTTAAAAACTTCTATTCTTTCCTGGAAGCGCTGCTTTACAGCAACACGGAGCTTTTTATATTGTTTGTCAAAATGCTTAGTAGTTCCAATTTGGATCATAAGTTGTCTAGGTGATCAAAAAGCTCTTTGCTTGTCTTAAATGGTCCGGAGACATCGCCTGCCGCTATGTCCCTTTCAGCTTGCTCGATAATTTTTTCCATCTGTGGTGTCATGGGTTCCGGCGCACTGAAATGAACCGTACCGCTACTAGCCAAATCACGCAAATAAGCATTGATGAGAGTACTCAGAGGAATGCCAATCTGCTTGGCCACACTCTGAGCGCGCAATTTAGTGCTGACATCTGTCTTAACGCTAATAACAGTTTTCATACTACAAAGTATATCTTTTGTAGTTTATTCCGTCAACTATAAGCAAGACTTTACGAAACTCGCTAGGCCCATCGCAACTACCATTAAAGCTGCCAATATTAAACCGAGCAATAAAAATAGTATCTTACCGAGTTTTGAGTATTTTGATCTGTATGCAATATAGGCAAACAACACCAATACAATAAAACCAAGTACAAAAGCCATGATTACTCCACTGCGTTCTTGAGCTGAGTTATTACATCCTCTCCAACCTGCAAAATATATTAGTGGCAGCATTTTATTATATTACTCCTCTTCGTGTTCTTCTGGGAAGTTTTCGTCGTACATGTCATCTTCAGTGGAGGAGTCGCCGCCGCCGAATACATCGTCCAGGCTGCTAACCAGGACTTCGCGGGGGCGATTGCCGTCGGCGTGGCTGATTATGCCTTGCTCTTCCATGGTTTCTATCAGGCGCGCTGCCCGGCCATAACCTATCCGCAGACGGCGTTGCAGTAGGCTGGTACTGGCTTTTTTGCCTTCTATCACTGCCCTAACGGCGTCCTTAAACATGTCGTCGTCAGCGTCCTGGCCGCCATAATCGGCCACAATGCCGCCCTTACCATTTAGCTGGACGGGTTGGCTGACCACCTCATCGTCATATTGTGGCGGGCGTTGCATGCGTATAAAGTCATTTACCTTTAAGGCTTCAGAATCTTCAATAAGTGCAGCTTGGACACGCCGTGGCTTAGGGTTATCTGCCGTTGTGATCAGCATGTCACCCATGTTCAGAAGCTTCTCGGCACCCATCTGGTCAATAATTGTCCGTGAGTCCACTAGGCTAGTGGTAGTAAACGCGATTCTAGCCGGCACATTGGCTTTAATTAGCCCGGTTATGACGTCCACGCTGGGGCGTTGGGTTGCCAGCACCAGGTGTATGCCAACGGCGCGGGCTTTTTGAGCAATACGGACAATCAGGGACTCGACGTCTCTGGCAGCCATCATCATAAGATCAGATAACTCGTCTATTATGATCACAATGTAGGGCATACCCTCTTCTTTTTTGAGGTTGTTGTATTCCACAATATTACGGCGATGGACTTCACTTAGTGCCCGGTAGCGGCGTTCCATCTCGGCCACTGTCCATTTAAGCGCGCTTATACATTTTTCCGGCTCCGTAATTACTGGTGTTAACAGATGCGGAATATCATCATAAGGCTTTAGCTCAACCTGCTTTGGGTCTACCAATATCAGCTTTAAGTCTGCCGGGCTGTTCCTATATAAAAGACTGGTCAGAATGTCGTTAATCATGACGGACTTACCAGAACCGGTTTGTCCGGCTACTAACAAGTGCGGCATGCGAGCTAGATCGCCCAATACTGGTTGTCCGGAGATGTCCTTACCAATCACAAATGTCAGCGGACTAGTTGCCTCTTGCCACTCACGTGTTTGCAGGATTGATGCTATGCGCACCGTTGCTGCCTTGATATTTGGGACCTCGATTCCTACGGCCCGTTTACCAGGAATAGGCGCCTCAATACGTATGGTTTGAGCGGCTAAATCAAGTGCAAGATTGTTTTCTAAAGCAGTTATTTTGGTTAACTTTACTCCTGTTGGCGGCTTGAGTGTAAACTGCGTGACACGCGGACCAATATTGGCGCCCTCCATATCTACCGCTATGTTAAAGTTGGCCAAAGTTTCTTTGATAATTTCGGCGTTGCCTTCGACATCACCGGCGTCAGCTTTGTCCTGCTTCTGGATCAACAGGTCAGTGCCCGGGAACTGCCAGTCAGGATCACTGGCGGTAGTGAGTGCTTGGTGGTTTTCCGTAGGAGTGAGCTTCTGGGCAGTGTTCCGGAAGCTGCTCAGGCGGGCTGCTGGCTCACCTTTGTGGTGCTCTACTGGCACGCCCTCATTCATCTTAAATCCGTTATCGCCGGCTTTGGCCTTTAGGTCTTCCAGGTCAGTATCTTCCTTTGGCTCACGCTTAAATATATTCAACAAATGCAGTAGTACCCTAGGTGAAATGCCAAATGTAAGGAAGAAAAGCAGCAATGCGAAGACAAAAAACATGATCGCCGCCGGCATTTTGTCTAGTGCGCCTAAAGCAATATTTCCAAACAGCTGCCCTACCGCACCGCCATGCCCACCAGTAAATGTACCGTCTTCTAATTTGCTAACAAACCCAACCTGCAACCAGGTAGCGCTCATGGCCATAAATGCCAGCGTACTGACAAATTTGGCCAGTGGTATATGCCGATCTTCACTGGTGAACTTTAGTATTCCAAAGTAAACCAACGCAATTGGCACCAAAAACCCGCCCCAACCCAGTGCCCAATAAGCACCACTGTAAAGACTGCGTGGCAGATTTCCACCAGTTCCAAAACCACCCAGAAGCACAAATACCGCAAGCAAAAACATGAGTATAGCCCCCGCCAAAGGCCAAAAGGCCGAGCGCTCGCTGTACTCTGGTTCCGGTGTTCTTTTTCTAGTTTGTTTTTTCTTTTTAGCCATAGCTTTATGTATTATAACACTTATCGAGCGGGTGGATCAGTGTTTTCCGGAGCAGTCTGAGCCTTATAATGAATTTGTCCTGCGGTTAGCTGATCTTTGCGGTACATATCAGCAGCTGTTTCATCACCAGCATCAATACGGTTTTGAATTTCTCTTAGTTCATTTTCAATATCTCGAAGCTCTTCCAGTTTGTCTCTTATATCTCGTTCTTCAGGATCAGGTGGCTCTGGATACAAACTTGGGCTTTCGCTCTCAGCAACATCAGCATCACCTATAGCAGACGATTCATAAAAAGACGTGTAAAGTATCGGTTCTGAGTCAGCTGGAGTGTGTTCATTATCCATGTCAATATTATAGCAAAAATTACTACACTTGTCCAATTAGGTGATTAGCTAATCTGTAGCTGGTGACTAGAACTGCTTAACGCTGCTCTAGGATGAGGTGCCTTAATTGGCTCAGAACTAATATGTGCTCCTCCCAAAGAAGCTGTACCAACACTTTTAGTTATGTTCTCTAAATCCCATGGAGCCGATTCCGATGCTGCTTCAGCTTCTCTATCACTTATTCTAGTGTTTAATCCTAAGTTATCCGCAACTAAATCCATGTGCTCGGCTACAGTTATTGTGCCCGAGTCTATACTAGGAGCAGACTTATCAAATGATCTAAGCTGCCTTTCTATTCGATGTCTTTCTGCTGCCTCAATAGGGTCTTCGGCAAAGTGTGGATGTTGATGCTCAAAAAGTGATAGTTTAGTTCTAGTCATTGTGGTTCTTACAATCTAACAATTTTTTCAAACTTAAGTTTATTAACCCATTATAGCAAATATCTTAAGCTATGTCAATATTGATGCAGTCTTAGAAATGTTCTTTGATATAAAAATTAAATTAAGTGAACTGTTGGCTCAGGGTAGTTATGCTGAACGCAGTGCGTAATATTCCATGCCTGCCTGCCGGCAGGCAGGCTTGTCCGCACTAAAGTGCTAACCTGAGTGAAAATGATGAACGTTACTTCCGCTCTACAAGAAAAATATTCAGTTCCTAGGTTAGTCTACGCGGGCGTCTTGGCCTAGCAGGCGGGAGCGCATTTCTTCGAAGCGTTTTTGCTGGTCGGCGGCTATTTGCTCGGGGGTAGGAACTTGGGGGACCACTACTGGTTGCTTGGGTCTGCCCTGTTGCGACTGAGCATCCTGCTCTGACTGTCGGGGCGCATTGCTTGAACCGCCGGGCTTGCCGCCGCCACCAACAATATTTACTACTGGGATGACAATTGGGCTGCCGCCAGTGTGTTCAAACAAGAAGTGAGTGATGTGGTCTTTTAGTTCCGCCTTGAAGCGGTCCAGATCTATGCGCTTAAAGCGCTGGGCTACGGCCCGCTTTAGCTCTATACGGAAAGCGTTCATGAGCTCCTCGTTATCGCGCATATATATGAAGCCGCGGCTAATGATATCCGGGCTGGTCATAAGCTGTCCTGTCTTTCTGTCCAGCGTTAGCACTACTGCCACCAAGCCTTCTTCTGCCAGCATGAGCCGGTCTTTTATGACCACGCCGCTAACTAAGGCACCAGACTGGTCTACCAGCATTGTGCCGACAGGCACTTCACCAATTACTTCCATTTTGTCTGGGGTGAGCGCAATAACTTGACCGTTTTCGGCGTTTAGACAATTGGCGCGCGGTACGCCATGTTCGATGGCCAGATCAATATGGCGTTGTTTAGAACGATAAGCTCCGTAAATAGGTATGAAGAACTTGGGTTTGGTCATATTTATCATCTCGGCGTATTCCTCCTGGCTGGCATGACCAGAAGCATGCAGCGGACCAATATGATCCATTTCTCGATTGCGATGCTCATATACATGCACGCCTTTTCGGACTAAGCCGTCAACCATTAAGCCAACTGAAGCATCGTTGCCTGATTCTGGAATCGGGCTACTGGAAAGTATGACTGTATCTTGCTGTTTGAGTTTAATATGACGGTGGTCACCAGAAGCCATGCGCTGCAAGGCAGAACTTGGCTCACCTTGGCTGCCCGTACACACTACTACCAGCTCTTCGTCTTTCATGCCACCACTTGCGGCAATGGGCACAAACGTACCTTTGGGAATTTTCATAAAGCCATGTCTTATGGCCATCTCGAGTGTGCTAACCATGCTGCGGCCATCCATGGCTACCTTTTTGTTGTGGTGCACAGCTGCGTTTACTATCATCTGAACCCGTTTCATATTGGTAGAGAACAAGGCAACAAAAATACGTCCCGGCGCCCTGTCCATAATGTCAATGATAGTTGGTTCAATAATGCTTTCTGACGGCGTACGGCCAGGGCGGTCAGCGGTGGTACTTTCGGAAAGTAATGCCAGCACACCCTCATCACCAAGTTGCTTGAGGCGTTCGTAGTCTGTCAATTCTTGGTCAAGCGGTTTGGGGTCAAACTTGAAGTCGCCCGTATTAATGATGCGTCCAACGGGGGTATCAAGAGCGATCACCGTACTACCAGGGATGGAGTGTGTTACACGGACAAGCTCCACAAAAAACGGTCCAATTTTGAGTCGTTCATGGGTATCTTCATTCATGGTAACTGTCCGGAGCTCAAAGCCATCTGGCATGGGCATGCCAAAGTTGCCAAAAATTTCTTCTACCCGGCCAATGGTAAACCTTGAGCCATAAATTGGTGCCGGAAATCTAGGCACAATGTGCGGTAAGCCACCAATGTGGTCCAGGTGACCATGGGTGATTATGTAGGCACGAAGTTTATGCTTGATGGATTCTAGGTAGCTAACATCACAAATACCATAGTTAATACCCGGCAAGTCAACTCCTAAATCGTTACCGCAGTCCATCACCACGGCGTCGTTCATGTACTCTACAAGGATCATGTTTTTGGAGCCGCCACCGTCCATACCGCCCAGGCCGATGATCTTGAGCCGCGGGCTATCATCTATGAAGTTAGCGCGGGGTTTATCGTCAGTTTGTGATGGTGTATCAACATATTGATTCAATGTTCGGCTAGCGTCGTCTTGGGCACGCCTGTGGGCACGGATGGCTGCGCCACGTGAAGCATTACGGCCATTTCCATTGCCGTTATTGTTAGAAGCCGGTTTAGGGACTGGTTTGTTGTTTGGGTTAGGTTTTTTTGGTTGCATATCTATCCTTTCTATTTATGAGAGATATTTAAATTTTTTCTAAGATTAATGGGATCTTCGCAAAATCATCGATTAAGGTTTGTTTTAAACCGCCATCGTACAGCGCCGCTGCCGGGTGGAATAACGGCAGAAACACTCTGCCTTTATAGCGCTTCGGTTGACCGTGAACTTGCGAGATTTTCATCCCGGGTAGTAGCACATCCATGCTGTGCCTGCCCAGAGTGACAATCATTTTAGGTTCTATTACGTCTAGTTGCTGATTGAGATACGGCAGAAACGCTGATTTTTCTTCCGGCAGCGGATCGCGGTTATCCGGTGGCCGGTATTTAACAATGTTGGTGATGTATATATCTTCCCGCTTTAGGTTAATCATAGCCAGCATTTTATCCAGAAACTTCCCAGCAGCCCCAACAAACGGCTTGCCCTGCAAATCCTCGTTCTTGCCCGGCGCTTCGCCAATGAACACCACGTCTGCATCCGGACTACCATCACCAAACACCAGTTGGGTCGCCTGCTTGGCCAACTCTTTGCAAACCTTATCTTTCACGATTTGCTTGGCGATTTTATCTAATTGTTGCTGCTTAGTGCTCATAATTTTCAATTACCAATTTTGCAATTTTCAATCAATATATTAATTTTCAAGGATTCAAACATTTGGCTCATTGGTTCATTGAGGTTTGATTGAAAATTGAAAATTGCGACTTGGAAATTTTTTGTCATATTATTTCTTGGATTTAAAGCCATGCATTAGCAAACGAATGCTTAGTGCCAGCAGTGCGACTGTACCGAAGTACTGCCACCAGCTGCCGGTATCGAACGCTCTTGTCAGCAGCAGATACGCCAGCACAATGCCCACGGTGCCCATAAACAGTAAGGCAGATTTAGTTTTAAATTGATCTGGCGTATTTAAGCTCCTCATTATTTTTCTTTTTTTGTTAAATACCCTAATAAGTATCCACCCGCAAGTATCATGAAACCTCCTGTACCGCCGTAGCCATCATTTTGCACCGCGTCAAGCCCCTGGCCAGCTTGAGTTACAAATCTAAAACCAATAAATATTAGTGCTAAAGCTGCAATCAATAAGATTGAACGTACTGTACTATTGATCATATTTTTCCTTATTTAGTTCCTAGCTCCCGGGCGGCTTGTTTCATGCTTAGATTCAGGCGGCCCTTTTCATCAATGGCTACCAGCTTGACTGTTACTAAGTCACCTTCTTTGGCAACGTCGCTTGGTTTGTTGACGCGTTCTTCGCTCATTTCCGACACATGCACCAGGCCGTCTTTGCCGGGCAGGATTTGTACAAATACGCCGAAGTCCATCACGCTCATCACCGGCACATTTTCATAGATAGTGCCAACTTCAGGTTCTACGGTAATATCACGGACCATTTTGATGGCAGCATCAATTGATGTCTTGTCAGGGCTGGCAATCATAACGGTGCCGTCATCTTTAATGTCGATTTCTGCCCCTGTTTCAGCAATAATCCGATTGATGGTTTCGCCGCCCTTACCAATCACTTCGCGGATTTTGTCCGGGTTGATCTTGATGGCTTCGACGCGCGGCGCGTACTGGCTCATCTCTGCCTTAGGCTCGGCAATGATGCTTATCATGTGCTCCAGAATTTTAGCCCGGCCGGTGCGGCCTTGCTCTAAAGCTTTTTGTAAAATATCTACCGGCAAGCCGTGGACTTTCATGTCCATTTGTAGAGCTGTTATACCCTCGCTAGTACCTGTTACCTTAAAGTCCATATCACCGGCAAAATCTTCGGCGTCAGCAATATCACTCATGATGTATGGTGTGGTGCCATCCAGCATCAACCCCATGGCAATGCCAGAAACAGGCCGCTTCAGTGGCACGCCCGCATCCATCAGTGCCAAACAGCTGGAACACGTTGCTGCCATGCTGGTTGAGCCGTTTTGGCTCATGATTTCCGTAACGGAACGGATCATGTACGGAAATTCTGTTTCGCTAGGCAAAACCGCTGTTAGGGCACGCTCCGCAAGGTAGCCGTGGCCAATTTCACGCCGGCCTGGTGAGCCTAAGCGCTTAACTTCACCAACAGTGTAGCCGGGGGCGTTGTAGTGGTGCAGGTAGCGTCGTTCGCCTTCCCGCTCCATGGTATCTACCAGTTGCACGTAGCTGAGTGGTGCTAACGTAACAATATTTAAAGCCTGGGTCATACCCCGGGTGAATAAGCTGGAGCCGTGAGCCCTTGGCAAGATACCAATTTCGCTACTCAGTGGACGAATTTCATCCAGTTTGCGACCGTCAGGACGGACCTGGTCTTTGATAATCCCCTTACGCACGTCCTTGTGCAGCGCCATCGTGAATGCTTCGTCGTAATCATTGCGTTTAGCGCCGTAATCTTCGCCCATTTTTTCCGCGAACTCCGCATGAAACGCGTCACGTAAGGTTTTGATCAGTTCATTGCGTTCCGGATAGGGCTGCCGAACCGCTTCGCCAAGTTTACCGTCCATCCACTTCTCTACATCACTTAGAATTGATTCTTCTGGCAGAATAAGCTCAAATTCCCGTTTGGTAACACCTACTTTCTTGGCCAACTCTTCCTGTAATTTAATGGCCGGCTGCATAGCTTCAAAGGCAAACTGCATAGCTTCTACAATCTGTTGCTCGCTGACTTCAGAAGCGCCAGCTTCTACCATCATAATGCCGTCTTTAGTCCCGGCTACTACTAGGTCAAGGTCGCCCTTTTCCAGTTCTTCGGGGGTTGCGAAAGCCTTATACTTACCGTCAACGAGACCTACACGCAGACCTGCAACAGGCCCGTCATATGGCGCGCCACTCAAGCTCATGGCCGCGCTCATAGCAATCATTGCCACCATATCTGGGCGGAAATCTGGATCCATACTCAACACCGTAGCCACTCCCTGCACTTCCTGCCGGTAACCTTTTGGAAACAGTGGGCGTATTGGACGGTCAATTAAACGGCCAATCAATACCGCGTCATCAGATGGACGGCCTTCGCGCTTTATAAATCTGCTGCCGCTGACTTTGCCGGAGGCATACATCTTCTCTTCATAATCAACACTTAACGGGAAGTAATCCATGCCGCTGATAGAGCGGTCACTGACCATAGCTGTTCCCAGCACGACAGTATCACCGTAACGTACCAGTACGCTGGCACTACTACGGAATCCAACCCGGCCTACCTCTAGGCTCAGCGTGCGTCCGCACAGCTCTGCCTCTACTTTTATAACTTCTTTTCCAAATGGATTTATTGTCGCCATTTACTTCCTTTTCTGTAGGTAACGAGGTTCAAGTGTCCGCCATAGGGGGCAGAAACCTGCGCTCCATCACCTACGGTCGTTAAATATTAAATTCGAATATCGAAATATGAAACAAATTTGAAATCCGAAATCAGAAATCCGAAACAAATTCAGCTTTCGGAGCTAAAGTTTCGTGCTTGTGATTTCGTATTTCGTGCTTGTTTCGCATGTTTCGTGCTTAGTTTTTCGCGCTTTACTTTCTAAGACCAAGCTTTGCAATGACTGCTAAGTAAGCTGGCGCGTCTTGTTCTGCCAGGTATTTGAGCAATCTTTTGCGCTTGCCAACTGCCTGCAACAGCCCCCGGCGGGCCATAAAGTCGTGCTTATTTACTTTCAGATGTGCCGTCAGTTCCTTAATCCGCTCTGTCAATATCCCCGCCTGGACAGCCGGACTGCCAGTGTCAGTTTTGCTAGTCTGTAAGTCACTAATAATCTTGCTCTTTTTCTCGGTGGTTATCATGAATCTATTGTTCCCAATCTGTTAAATAATAAGAGATTTGCATTAGTTAAACCAATACTACCACACCCGCCCCTGTTAGGCAACAGGTAATTGTTATTGCCTAATCACGCATCGGTGTTGATATGACGGCTCGCATCGCATCCCGTAGTACGCTAAAGCCAATCGCGCAAGCTACATCATGGGCTGCCAAAAATCGCTCAGCATCCAATCTCGGTTTCGTCACAACTCTGCGGATGGCTTCACCCCTATTTTTAAGTGTCTTATAAGAGTCTTTTTTGGCAACTGAGGTGTATGTAGAAACATCACCGTTTTTCGTTACTGCAGTGTATACGGTAATACTTCCAGCTTTTTTAAGTAACTGGGGTAAAGGATAATACCATAGCTCAGCTGCGATTCGCCCTTTTACTCCTGTTCCCGAGCTGTAGGCTTCTGCGTCAAAAATAAAGCCTAGATATCTGTTAACTTTTTGCTCGAATCCAAGTTGAGTCCTTTCAAAGCTGCCACTCGGTCTTGGCATTGTCCAACCCCTGTCTTTAGCATCCAACAAGCGTTCATAGGGTTCATCCATAGCAGTAAGAGTAATGTCTCTGATTGTACCGTTAAATGTTGGTGGTCGCAGTAGGTCACTGAGTTTGGGCCGTGTCTGCCACAGTACAGCGTTTGACAAAGGATCAACCAGAGGCGCAAGCAAATCCTCAAAAGCCATAAGCTCCGGCATATCCGCAAACCCAATAACATCTCCGGGGTTAAGCCCTTCCGGTTTTGACGCAAGAGGTAGTTCACTCATATAACATATTCTAACAAGTATTCAAAGGCCTGTCAAATTACACTGACTGTAATTAGATTTCAAGGTCAGTATGAAAAGGGGCTGATCTGCCTAAGAAGCTTCGCTGCTCGACTTACTCCCGCGGACCGCAGCCGTTATAAAACCCACTGAGAATATTAAACCCGATGCCTTTAACCCAATTAAAGCTAAATTATTCAAGGTATCAACCTGCCGGTTCATCACATCAGGAGCACTCTCTTTCGAGGCCTCTACGACCGGAATTTCATCTCTTACGACATTCCCCAAAACAATAGCACCTCCGGAAAGCATAAGTCCGACAGCGGTTATCGCTGCAATATGTTCATTAAATGTCATTACTGAGCCCTTTCTTAAAGATTAAAAGAAACTTTATATTAAATTATCGTAATTGTCAACAAAGTTAGCGTGCACACAATACCTACTTATCACTTTCAATTGTTATTGAGTCCCCGCCCAGGTTTTTGACAAAGTAGCTGTCGTGGCTGATGTATAGGATAGCGCCGTGGTATTGCTTTAGGGCGTCTTCCAGCTCTTCTATGCTGGGCAGGTCCAGGTGGTTGGTAGGCTCGTCCAGGATTAACACCTGCGGATCGTCGGCCAGCATCTGGATCAGCTGAAAGCGGGCTTTTTGGCCGCCGCTGAGCTGGCTAACAGGTACCGAGCCATCTGTTGCGGGGTTGAATAGATAGTCACTCAGGAATTGTTTGATCTTTTGCTCGCTCATAATTAATCCTCGGTCTCGACAGGCACTATCAATGGCATTGTGCAATGTCATGGATAAATATTTCTCATTAATTTCTTGTTCATACACACCAATTTTAATTTCTGGCTCAACCTTAATTTCGCCAGCAAACAATTTTGAGGCTACTTGCTTGCTCTGGGCATTAGCTAAAATGGCTTTTACCAGTGTTGATTTGCCTGCTCCATTCCGGCCATGCAATCGAAGCCGTTCAGCTTCACGAAGCTGGAAACTTACCTCTGTAAATAAGGGTTTTTCGCCATATCCAAGACTCACTTTACTGACGGCAAGCAAGAGCCGGTTACTACCCTTTACACCAGCTTTGGTGCGAACAATTATGTTACGGGCTTTGTGCTCATCGTAGGCATCGCTCATTTTTGTGTTCAGGTTACCGGCAGATTCGCGGTCAATCCAAAAAGATGGCTTATCTTTAAGCAGTAGCTCCGCCAATTCTTTGGCAGCGCGGGCTTCCAGCGATTTGAACCGCTGGATGGTGCCAGGATCACGGGACCGTTCTTTGAGCCGGCGAAACCGGATAACATTTTCTTTAAGGTTTGATATACGCCGCTGTACAACTTCGAACTCGTTAACTTGTGAAACTACCTTGGTAGCGTTAATACGCAGGTAATCGTCATAATTGCCGGGAAAATTGAATGTCTGGCTGTCACGCACCTCTATAATCCGGTCAACCTGCCTAAGCACATCACGGTCATGCGTAATAACAACTACGGCTTCTTTAGTGGCTCCAAACCACTCCAGAAAGACTTCTTTGGCAACATAGTCCATGTGGTTGGTTGGCTCATCAATTAATGCCAGATCGGCTTTAGCGTGCTGCACCTTAACAAGTTCTACAAAGCGCTTCTGCCCACCAGATAGCTTGCCTAGCGTTCCGTTAATCTGCTCCTCATTAAGCTGATACGCGGTTAGACTACGGACAATCTCTTCCTCTACCATAAAATAGCCCAAAACGTTAAACCGCTCTAACGCCTCGCTGTAATCATGCATTTTCTTCATATTACTGCCCATGGTTTCCGGATACGTATCCAAAATGTGTTTGAGCTTTGTGTACCCTGGCAAATCATCCAGAATATACGCTAAAACCGCTAGATTTTCGTAGCCGTGGTGCTCTTGCCGGGAGCTAATGACCACTAAGCCCTTTTTGAAATCAATATCGCCGGCAAAATCAGCATCCACCCCTGTTAATATATTGAACAAAGTTGTTTTGCCCGTACCGTTACGCCCTATCAGACCCACCTTTTCATGGGCGCGCAACTGAAACGACAAGTCCCGGTAAAGGGTTTTGTCGCCATAAGACTTATCAAAAATATCAATATTGGCAATCATAGCGTTAGAGTATAGGGGTTAGAGACAAGAAAATAGAATTAATTAGAGAGTAATGAGATTATTTGTCAGGCTTTCAGCGCTGATATCTGGCATAGTTAGTGCCTTAATAACATCCCATTCGCCAACAGTGGTGCGACGAAGCCCCGACATATACGCACCAGTGCCCAGAGTCTCACCAATATCTTCTACCAAGCTACGAATATACGTCCCTGAAGATACCCTGGCCGTAAATCTAACTTCAGGATAGTCTATAACAATTGATGCTATAGCATGGATTGTTATGATCCTGGGGTCAAGCTGCGGTTCTTTGCCTGCACGAGCCAGTTTGTAGGCTCTTTGGCCATTCACTTTTATGGCGGAATAGGCCGGTGGTATTTGCTCAATCTGCCCAATAAATTGTTGGATTACAGAATTTATTTGAGTATTTGATGGCTCTTTGTCTGAAACTGGCGTGATTTCGCCTTCAGCGTCCCCTGTTGCGCTGGTTGCACCCAAAGTCATGGTAACTTCGTAGGTTTTGTCCAATTTGCTAAACTCCCCAGCCCTTTTACAGTAGTTTCCGACCACTAATACCAAAAGCCCTGTTGCCAGCGGGTCCAAAGTACCTGTATGTCCCACTTTCACCTTTTGGGTAAGAGCTGATGGCTGATAGCTTGTAGCTGATAGCTCCGCGTCTTTGGCTTGACGAAGTTGTCCGCGAACTTTTGCAACCACATCAAAAGACGTCCACCCAAGTGGTTTATCTATAAGTAGCATTCCATTCATATTCAAACTAGTATACGGCACTCCACGTAGAGAAAGCTTCAGGATATGGAGTGGACGCTATAAGGGGCCCATGGGGTCAGTCGACTGATTGTCATCTTCTGCGTTTGGCAATGACTGCTGACCATAGGTCATTGTTGGCTCATTTGGAGGCAATAAAGGTGGTGGAACTGTCGGTGGCGCGGTTGGATCACTTACGGACGCGGCCGTATTGTCCCTAGGCATGCCTGGATCAGTAAGATTTAGCCCCGCTAATTGATTAGGGTTGACTGCAGCCTCCGTGCTGGGAGGAGCAAAGGCTGAAGGCGATGGTGGCATAAGATTTTGGTCAGAAAAAGCCGATAGTGGTGACGTTGCGACAGCGGGCATATCTCCCAAGTTCAGATCCATAGGGGCGGCATTCAATGACTGTATTGGTTCCAGGACTTGCGGAGTAGTACCACTAACCGCGTTCATGACAGCATCTCGGGCGGCAGTAACATCCGTAGAGTTTGTGATGGCTGACGACTGTTCCTCTGACATAGCAGAAACTTGATCAAGGTGGGGGCTATCAACAACTTTTTCAAGATCAGATAATGTATCTGATGGAGGGCTAGTGGATGCGCTTGTACTATCGGTGGTGGTGTTATCAGTGCTTGGCATCACCGGCTGCACTGATGGTTGAGGTGGCTCGGGAGTATCTACTACAGACGTATCCTCGGTTATTGAAGAAGTGCTGCCAATAATATCTTCCAAGGCCGGTGTAGTGATAGGCGCTGGGCCTGAAAGTGGTGGCATTGCTATTGATAGGTCGGCAGGTGCGGTAGGAGCATGAGATAGCGTCGGACCCGACACGCCGGAAGCGCTAGCCAATGGATCAACACTCGGATCTAGCGCTTCTGGTACACTGTTGGCTGTTAGTTTTCCGCCTAAAGTGGGCGGCTCCAAGACAAGTCGAGTGGTTTCCTTATTGGTGGCTTCATCTGTCGGGGCGAGCGGCTCAATGACCTTTTGATTTATACTAATCATATCAGCAGCAGCTTTCAACTGACCTTCCGCGTCTATATGAATTTGCTCAACTTTATCCTCTTCATTCTCCGCTTCGAGCTCTTCACTTATTTCCGCGTCATTTTCGAATAGCTTTGGTTCACCGTGGTCAATCTCTAATGAACCGTCGCTAGATTTCTTTGATTCAGGAGCTGGCTGTTGGGACGAATCTGCAGTTGTATCAACTATTTCTGGCAGCTCGGCACTTTTATCAACAGGTGGCGTTTGGGCTGCGGGCGCAGGATTGACTACAGGAGTTACAGGTTCTAATTGGCTAGCGATGAGCTGTTGATTAGCCCCCGCTGCCATTAGTTTGGCGCTTAGTGCCATGGTTTGAGATGAAGTTTTCTCATTGCTAAACCGATCAGTTTCAGCAACTATTCCAGTCAGGAACGCCGTAGCCATTTGACCATCGATAACATCCGCTTTCATGCTGAGTCCGAGGTCAACCAACATTTCACACAAACTACTGGTGTCGGCCTGTACCCAGTTAATACTGCCAAGCGAAGCGCCGTCTTGTTTGTTAACACTGATTACGGTAGCGTCATGCAGTATGCGGCCGTGGGTGATAATTGCCTGGTCTAGATCTTGCTGCTGATTAACGCCAATCGCAAATACGACTTCCACGTTAAAGTCGCCCTGGCTAAATTCCAGGTCCTTGTCACTTATAGACGTCCTGTATGGCGTGATGAATATCTTGACCATCTGGTCTTCAACCTTATAGCGCAGTTTGTCGGCTTTGGTTTTATCCAGAGCGATTATGAAATCACGCAGGCTGTCGGTGTTTTTTTCGAGTGTTTTATCTGGCTGCAAAAACTCCAATGTACTCGGAATCTGGCCACTGAAAACGGCAGTCGCGTGCTTGCCAAGCTTGTTTAGTAGTAATGTAAGACCCACTGCACCAGCCAATTGATCAACTGACGGATTGGCACTAACTGTCACCAAGATGTTAGTCGCCTGCTTTAAGCGGTCAGTAATCTGAGTTTTTTGAGTATCCATTTTTGTTTTATTTTATCCTCTGTTGGTAAGGGTATCATAAACGTAACCAATTAGCAACAAGAAAAACACGTAGAAAGTAGTACGTATTACGTAGTACGGTTAGCTTCAAATGTTTTGTCTTAGCCGTTATACGTACTACGTTATACGTACTACGCGGGCCTTCCCCTTTACAAAGGAGTTGGGGGATGGTACATTCAGGTTCGAAGTCATATAAGCATAAGCAAAAAGGAAATCACAATGCCAATCATCAAATCAGCCAAAAAACGCGTTCGGGTCGCCCGCAAAGCAACCATCCGTAACGCCAAAACCAAGCGCACTCTGCGTACAGCACTCAAGAGTTTTGCCAGCAAAGCCACCGGCAGCTCGCATAGCAAAGCTCAAAGCGCTCTAGACAAAGCCGGCAAAAAAGGCCTGCTCCACAAGAACAAAGTCGCCCGCAAAAAGCGCCAGCTAGCCCGCGCCGCCAAAAAAGCCGGCGTTAAGCCAACCGTCTCAACCAAGAAAACTGTTGCCAAGAAACCAGCCACCAAAAAAGCTGCTCCTAAAAAGCCAGCCGCCAAGAAAAAGCCAGCCGCCAAAAAGAAGAAATAACTCTTTTTAACAAACTCCAGTTTCGACGCACGCTTAGCTCGCTCTCGACCTACTTTTGCCAGCAGCTGCAAAAGTAGGCAAAAAAGCCGCAGGCAAAACGTCTCAGCTTGATCTATCTGTAGTCATAAACAGGCTTGCCTTGGCAACTCCTCCAGAAACATGCTAGGTAAGCATGTTTCCTCCTCCAAACACTCCAAGGCACCCAAGGACGCCTCTTTCTCACTACATCTAGTCAGGCTGTTCCTCGGCCTGGGGAAGCGCCATGGAGCTTCGCTGTTTATAATAAAAGGGCGCCTTGTGCTCAAGTACAAAACGCTTTTGAAAATTTTGTTGGTCAGTAGCAAATCATTCAAAAAGCAACTCAGAACTATTGTTGCATATTTGACAACTTAGATATATTGTCTATACTAAGACTCCACGCTAAGTACAAGGAATCTCTCCTCATGCCCCGTATTACTAATCCGACAGAAGAATTTTTAATGGGTGTCGGAGCGCTTAATAGGCGTTCAAGTACACAACGCGAAGTTTTGGGTTGTATTGCGTGCAAGTGCGGAGGTCCAGATTCTGAAAATTCAAACGGTGTCTGGGGATATCAGATTATTAGATGTACGGGTTTGGGCGCCAGTACAGTGTATCCAATATTGCAAAGATTAGAGGATGCCGACGTTTTAACTTCTGCTAAAGAAACCGTAAACTCAATGGATCCCGATAAACCTCCGAGGAGACTTCATATGCTATCAACCTCTGCATTAGGAATTGACGTGCGCACCTTCTTGGTGCCGCCTAAAAATTGCCCATTAGAAAATCTACAATAGATTTCAGCACAGCTCAATTTATATAAACAGCGAAGCATCCATGGAGGCTCCCCAGGCTCTGGAAGCTCCTGAAGCGTGAATGTCAAAGTCACAATTAGAGCGTGGGGGTGTTTAAGCCCTTTTCCTTCTATGGAGAATAAGAAAGAAAAGGGTAAGTTACCCTAAGCATTGTGACTTTGACGGTGAACGCATCAAGAGCTGGAAGCGCCTGTCGGCTTTTTCGGTTCCTTTTTGCCGACCAAAAAGGAACTCGCTTGTCCGGCGAGACGGACATTAATAAGTTAAATAGTGAGCGTGAGCAAGTAGTGTTGGAGGGCGTCGTCGGCATCAATGGCTGTGGTTTTGGTTTTTAGATCCAGCTCCGCCAGGTCGCGGACCATACGCTTTAGTTGCTCAAATGTTAGGTTGTTCGTAATACTTCGGCTTTTGCGAACAACAAATGGGTTCAATTTGGCATCGCTGGCTACTTTGGCATCGCTTCTGTCCCCCGCTGCTTTTACAATTGCCAGTATGTGCAGCTGCCAGCCCAGCATGGCAATGATTTGTTGCGGCTCGACCTTGCTGGCCCGTTGCTCCTGGTATAGCTTTAGCATATGTTTGGGGTTGCCCGAAAAGGCAGCATCCAGCAGCTGAAAGATCGTGCTTTGCGGCGTAGGTTCAGTCAACAGGTCAATTGATTGTCTAGTGATTTTGGAGTCATAAGCTAGTAGCTTAGCAAGCTCATTGAATAGGAGTTGTTGATTGGCTCCTACCCGCTCCACCAGGTATTTTGCATCGCTGCTGCTCAGGCTGCCAGCTTGCGTTTTGGCTTGCTCCACCAGCCATTTACTCAAGCCGTATTCATCCATCTCGTTAAATTCTTTATAGTCAGTTTTTTTCTTCAATAATTTGTAATAAACCGAACGTTTATCCAGCTTTGGTTCAACAATAATCACGTCTGTCGTTTCTGGCAAGTTACTCAAAAGTTGTTCAGCTTTTTCTATGAACTGTTTTTGTGCACTTGGAGCGCGCAGTACAACCAGTTTTTTGCTCGCCAAGAATGGCAAGCTCTCCAATGCTTCGCGTATCCGGTCATACTCCACCTCTTCCCCATCCAACTTCTCCAGCCCCATATCCGTATGCTCAGCCACAAATTCAGCAACCAGCCGCTTCAGCTCAGCCCTAAGCAAAAAACTATTACTCCCGGTTAAAGTAATGATCATCTGCTTATCTTACCAAGCTTTTGGCAATGAGGGCAGATATGCGTTCCTCTTCCTGCAACCCTCGTTTTTAGGATTGTAGTGGCGCAGCGGGGGCATGGTTGGTTTTCCCGGCGGAAGACTCGGGCAAAGGTTAGGTAGCTACCTTTTTTGCCCTCGGCATTGACGTAATTTCTGTCTGTACTGCCACCCTTTTCTATCGCCAGATTCAGCACATAGCGCAGTTCTTCATACAGCTTGTTAAACTTCACTTCAGGCAGGTTTTTGACTAATGTAGAGGGATGGATTTTGGCTCCCCATAGGCTCTCATCAGCATAAATGTTGCCTACGCCGGCAATAACGGTTTGATCTAACAGCGCGGCTTTAATATTTGTGTTCGGCCTCCTCATCAGACATTCGCGAAAGTGTTGCACGGTAAAATCCGCCGCCAGCGGCTCCGAACCAAGTTTACGCATAAAATCAACATTTGGCACTTCTGCTGTCGGAAATAGCTTAACCCAGCCAAACTTCCGCTGATCATTAAAATATAGGTGCGAGCCATCACTAAACGTAAACGTTACCCTTGTGGATTTATCTGGCAACTCCCCTACTAGACTAGCATTTGGATGCCCTGCACCAAAACGCTCTGGAAGAGCGATGTTATCTGTCGCCTGTATTCTGTTCTCTGTTTTAGCTGAAAACTGATTACTGATTACTGACAACTCTAGCTTTCTGACGTAAACCATTTGTCCAGTCATTTTGAGATGTATAACAAGAGTGTACTCGGTACTTAGGTCTATGAGTAACACTTTTGCCCGCCGCCTTATATCAATAATTTTTGCATCCACTAAAAACTTATTCACGTCAGATAATGCATTAGGAAAAGACTTTTCCCAGTCATGCTCAATAGCCCGGACAGCCTTGCCAACAATAAGCTGGCTCAGGCCACGACGAACAGTTTCAACCTCAGGTAATTCCGGCATAGTTAAGTTATTGTAGAGATATTTACCTAGGAATGCTAACTATGGAACAAAACTAACTATTTGGGGCAACTAGGTTTAGTGCTGGTACTTCGGAAGTAGGCTCTTGCACCTTATTTATAATTGATGGGTCAATTCTCAATAATAATGCAGCTTGTGGCCTTTCCAAATCTGATTCGTATTCTGGAGGCGATTCTAAACATTCTCGCAAAACTGCTCTCAGAAGCATCTTGTCGCCTCCAGAGAAACAAGGTACATAGGCTCCATTTTCAGCGGTTAGATGAGTAACATCGTCTTTGAGACGTTCTGTCAAAGGATGCTCTTCCCCGCAGTAACGAGCCACCATTGCCCTAGCTAAAACTACTTCGCTAGTACGTATTAAGAACATTGGTTGGTCTTTTTTTATTTCTTGCGCCATATTAAATGAATATTTAATTTCAGATTACTTAATCACTATATAAAAGCAGAATGAAAGAGTCAAAATGCTGAGCTTATTTTTAGCAAAAAGCTTATTAAAATATCAAAAGAGGTATTTTTGGAGCTGGTACAATATTGGGATGGCTGACTCTATTGGGAATTTGTTGCCGAAACATCGGTTTGATGAGCCGGATGAATTGATTATTATCCGGGAGTTTTTGCGGGAGCATTATAAAGCTACTTGCCAGCTGACTGTGCAGACACGGCAAATTGTTATTGTCGTCAAAGGGGCTTCCCTGGCTGGCGCAATTAGGATGCGTCTGCATGAATTGCAGGCGTTATGCCAGACAGACAAACGGCTTGTCTTACGAATTGTTAGCTAGGCAGCTGTAGCCCAGCGATTCCCGTAACACCTATGTGTTCTACAAGGTGAGGTATACCGGTATGAACTTCTAAAACTAGAACTTTTGCTGGATTTGCAGGATCTGTAGGATGTTCAAGTTCCCTAAGCACAGCAGGATCCCATGCGCCTTCATGACGTTCAAGATCGAAATGTGAGTCCATACTGTCCAACACAGCTAAATTAATTAACTCAGGTGATACCCCTCTCGGGGATACAACGCGTAATAAATCACTGGGCTGACTGCCTGGATGGGCTTCTAGTAGAGCGTGCAGTAATCTGAACTGCCTATGGGATTCCGCTTCTGCCAATAATCTTAGACTTTCTTCAGTATCTGTACGTGGAAGTTCCATGGAAGAACTTCCACGCATTTCCATAGTTAGCATTTTGTTCCTTTCTTTTATTTTTATTGATTGCACTTTAAGTATAAATCCAACTGTCAATAATTTCACCTATCTGTGAGAAAAAGCATAAACGTTACGCCAAAAATATCACGCCTGAGATAATATTTGATCTAATTCGGCTTTGAACTGGGCAAAGTCCTGGTAGCAGACAGCTTGCATGCCGGTAGCTTTGGCAGCTTCCGCGTAGCGCTGTATATCATCAACCATGATGGCTTCAGATAGTTCCACACCCAATCTCTTAGCCACAAGCTCAAAAATATGAGGATCGGGCTTGGTCATGCCAGTCTGGTATGAAAATACAAAAGTCTCAAATAGTTTTTGCTCTTCCAGTGTTAAAAAATGGTCTCTGATCCAGTTACTGGCAACATTACTGAGCAGGCCGATTTTATAATTCTTTTTTAGCGCGGCAATATATTTTAGCAGTTGGTGGTTTTTGTCGTAATCATTATCTATAACATCCTCAATGGCTTTGGTGGTATTGCTGGTCAACTTTGCAACTTGATCTATAAAACTTTTTCTATCAAGCAAGCCTCGGCAATACTGGTGGTTCAGGTCACTTGCCTCTTCTTGCTGGTCTTGCGGCAAACCCAAACGGAATTCGTGCCAGCTATCTGCTGTCAGGACACCAAAACAATCAAATATAATCGCTTTTATCACCTCTATACTTTAGCAGAGTGTAGATGCCGAGTAAGCGTGAATCAGACCTAGTAAGAGAGCTGGACGTTTGCGGTGTAGTTATAATAGTCTGGGATTTGCGCCCTAAAAAGCTGCTGAATAGTAGCTACGGCATTTGTGCCGCCCCCAAACGGTCCGTTTGCGGTTAGGCAGGTATCTGACCAAGTCCGCATGATTTCTTGGCTATTATCCGTTAAGCGGTAGATAAATCGATTACCCAGTGGGCAAATCCCTCTGTCATCCGGCTGTTTTACAGTGCGTTCTTTACCAAAACCCTGGTTGTCTAGCGCGCGCGTAAACGTAGAAAACGCGGCGGCCGTATTGGGGTATTCGTTAGTGCGCTCTACTCTATCCTGGTAACCACTTAGGATTTCGATTTTTCTGGTAGATCGAGTCACGGTAACGCGTATTGAGCGATATTTGTCATCCCCAACCAGTTGCCCTTGATGCGTCCAGCTTATACTGGCTCCGTCGCTGTTTTCGTAGTCAGCAGTTTTGCTCAGTTTAGCGGGCTTGCTGGCGCTATCGTTATTCCCACCGCCACCAACCAACAAAACTATACCAAGAATGGCTAGGAAAATTACAACCAAGATGCCGACTAAATACCTCATAAAACCTCTATTAGCTTAGGTATAATACCACAAATATGTCTAGATTACAATATGGTGGCTGAATTTGTTGAGATTGTCCGCTTCAGAGCTTGTTTGGTGCTGTCTTGTAATAATTCGAGGGCTTCGTCTTGGGTGGCCCACTTATACTCACTATGTTCATTACTTATTTCTGGCTCGCCTTTAAATGTGGCCGTTACACGGTAAAACACCAGTACCAAGCTGATGTCAGGTTCAAGATCCCTATGCACCCTGTAAGCATCCAGTAATTCATGTATTTCAATATTTTGGATGTTGGCAAGTTCCTCACTAAGCTCACGCAGCAAAGCTTGCTCAATGGTTTCGTCATCATCAATTCGCCCACCCGGCACTTCCCAAAAGTCCATCCCCGCCTCTCCAGCTTTTTTAAGGATCAAGACTTTGCCGTCCTGTACTATTACACCCTTAACTCCCACGTAAAACGTTTTCATATTTTCCTTGCCATACATTCTATAAAATCACTCATCTGGTGTTCATATATCCGTTTTGTTTCCTTCAGGCTCTTAATTTCAAAGGATTCATCTAATAAGTCTTTGGTGTATTCAGAAGTAAAAAATCTTCTAATGCGACCTTTTGTAGAAACAAAGTAATTTGGCTCAATTTCTGTTCCATCCCCATAGTGTAGATCTTTAGTTGATTTACATACAAAGCATAATAAACCACCTGATTTAAGTACGCGGGCAATCTCAAATACTATCGATCGAGTCGTAACATCATCAAAATATTGTAAGGACAAGTACGCATAAACAACGTCATAGCTTGTTGAGGAGTATGGGAGCTTTTTACTAAAATCGAGTGTCGCAAACTGCAAATTAGGAGCTGGAAAAATTTCTCGATTTCGCCTAATAATTTCTTCTGAAAAATCCACCCCAAGTACAGTATGATCATGTTTTGCAAAATAAATTGCGTCTCGTCCAACTCCGCAACCCAAATCAAGAACTTGGGCGAGCCTTGGGAACAACTTTTCAACATGTATGGCAAACTCTTCCGTTTGGTATCGAAAATATTCGTGATCACCTTTCTTGTGTTTGTTATTCCATACTGTTTTTTGGTCGGGAATCATGTATCTATACCCATGATAAACCACTTTCCGGCCTTTTAAGCTCGCCTTTTATAGCCAGAACTTTCCGAAATTTAATAACCGTACTACCGGTACGCTGATAAAATTTCAAAAACTTCTGACTCATAAAACATCAACCCTAAAAACCGAAAAGCAACTTATCATGGGTATAGCATAGCAAGAAAGTTTTGGACATTAATGGAAAGGTCTTTAGCTTGCCGCAATTCTTGCCCTGAAAAATAACGTACGTCATCAAATAGTTCTGGCTCCAAAATTGTAGGCGTGCCCTCGATAATTTCGGCGCTGAACCAGGTATAATCAAACTTTTTACCGCCATCTTTAAAGTCTTTGCTACCCAGACGCTTAACAATTTTTACTTTAACTCCAAGTTCTTCAGTAAGTTCACGAACAGCAGCATCTGTTGCAGACTCGCCTTTTTCTATTTTACCGCCAGGGATTTCCCAATGTTTATGCGCAGCGGTATTGCGGTGCAACAGAAGTAACCTAGCTTTTGCATCGATAATAACGCACCCCGCCAGCCTCACCATATGTTTCACACGTCCTTTCTTGCAAATATACTTTAAGCTATTACGAATGGTTAAAGAATATCACTCCTATATTTAAGCTGGCTGAGTTATTTGCTAACATACCAGTTTCCAAATTTTTGCCACGCTGACTCACTTAAATCTCTGGTAGGCTTTTTCTGATCTAAGCATTCCGCAATTGTATCGCTTTGACTTTCATAAACTACTACCTGGTCAATCGAAACTCCGCTTTTACCCCTTGCGTCTTGCGTAATGTTGCCCGGATACTCTGATGAGAAACTCTTTAGTATGGAGCCGTCATAATACGTGACTGTCTCTGTAAGCAATATTGTTCGGTCTTTTTTGCCATGCATTAGTGCCAGAAAATCATCAGGTTTGAACCAGTGGACTATATCTTTCATGTAACCACCGGGGAATCCATTGAGGGCATTAATGGACCACATGAAGTCGCAGATCACCAGCGATTTACCAATTATCTGGTAAGCACTTTTTGCTTTAGCTTCTGAGATTTTTAGCGAATCGTGTGACTGTATTTCCGGCACAGCCAGACCAACTGGTGTAACTGTTATGCCAAATTTCTGTAAGCAGGTATTTGCCTGAAGGATTTTACCTTTATTACTTGTTGCAAAGGTAATGATTTTATTCAGAGTTCGCCCCAATTCTTGCCGATGCTGGTGTCTACGGTTAGTTTTACGGGGAGTTTGTGAGCGTTTTCCATAGTTGCTTTGAGTAATTGGGCTACGCTTTCGGCTTCCTCTTCCGGACATTCGGCTATAACGGAGTCATGGATTTGTAGCAATAGATTACTTTTACTGCCGTCCAGTTTTTGCTGGACGCGCACCATGGCCAACTTCATTATATCGGCGGCGCTGCCCTGGAACGGCATGTTTACGGCGGCACGCATGGCGGATTCTCGGACCATAAAGTTGGATGAATTTACGTCTGGTGTTGGTCGCCTGCGGCCAAAGATAGTTTCTACGTACCCCTCTGTTTGAGCCTGTTCTTTGACGGAATCTATATAGGCTTTAAGCTTAGGGCGGATTTCGAAGTACTTGGCTATGAAATGCTTAGCTTGTTCGTAGTTCATGCTGGTTTGCTGAACCAGGCCGTGCGCCCCCACGCCGTACATTATTCCAAAATTGATAACTTTGGCTTCCCGGCGCATGCTTTTGGTCACGTCTTCCTCTGCCCGGCCGTAGACCGCAGCGGCAGTCGCCAAGTGCACATCTATGTCTCTGTTGAACATATCTATAAGCCGTTCGTCTTTGGACAAATAGGCCGCAATTCTGAGCTCAAACTGCGAATAATCAGCACTAACAAACATTTTGCCAGAACCGGCTACAAAAGCAGTGCGGATTTGCCGGCCCAGATCAGTTTTAACAGGAATGTTTTGCAGGTTTGGATCGTTGGAGCTAAGACGTCCGGTCTGAGCCACCGTCAGGGCAAATGTGGTGTGCAGCCGTGAGTTTTCATCCACCATCAGCGGCAATGTGTCTACATAGGTGTTCTTGAGCTTCATGACCTCGCGGTACTGGCTGATGAAGTCAATAATGGGGTGTTTTTCATGCAGCTTTACCAGCTCACTAGCGGCGGTTGAATAACCGGTTTTACCCTTTTTGATATTGCCCGCTGGCAGCTTAAGCTTGTTGAACAAAATATCGGCCAGCTGCGATGGGCTGCTGATATTGAACTCCTGGTCAGCATAGCCATAAATTTGTTGTTCGAGGTCTGACACGGCGTCATTGAGCTGCTCTGCCATGATGTGTAAATACTTGGTATCGAGCTGAATTCCCTCGTATTCCATGCGGGCGAGTACAGAAATTACTGGCCACTCTATGTTTGAGGCAAGAGTCATGAGTTTTGAGTCATGGGTTAGCTCCTTGGACTGCTGTTTGTATAGACCATGGATAACGGCGATTAACTCAGAGGCACGGTGCATGTATTCTTCGGTTGTTAGATCTTCTAGGTTGCTTTCATAGCCAAGGTCAGCCGTCGCAAGCTCTGATAGTGACTGTTCCCGCCTAAGGGGGTTGAGCAAAAAAGCACCTACCAGGACATCGTGCTCGACTGCTGGGAGTGGGATGCCTAGGCCTATTAAAACCTCTAATGTTGATTTAACGTCGTAGCCGACAACCGAGGAGAGAGGAGAGAGGAGAGAGGAGAGAGATTTTGGGGAGACTTTTTTAAGCTCAATGGCGTAGGTGGTTTTGCCATCTGGGCTTACTAGCAAAACCAGTGGGTCGCGCCCATGCTTGCTTGCCGAGCGACTATGAATGTATACATTTTTACCCAGCTCCAGTTTACTGAGTTCTTTGTCGTTATCAACCAACACTGTTTTTCCGGACTGCAGCCCCCCATATTTCTTATTTCTTATTTCATATTCCTTGTCTTCTTCCGGCACCTGCATAATCGTTGGCAACTGCCGCGCCAGTGTCCGGAACTCCAGCTTTTGTAGTATTTCCATAATCTCGGCAGGATTACAGGTGCGGCCATCAACTTCTTCTAGGTTCAGTTTAAGTGGCGCGTCTATCCAGATGCTGGCCAGTTTTTTGCTCAGGTATGCTAGGTCCTTGCCGGCCTCCAGCTTTTTGCGAGTAGTATCTTTGATCAAAACAAGATTGTCATATACTCCGTCCAGTGTTTCGTGCGCCTTTAGAAGCTCCAGGGCGCCCTTTTCACCTATTCCGGGCACACCTGGGATGTTATCCGAACTATCGCCTTTGAGTGCTTTCATATCCAGGAACTGGGTGGCTTTGATGCCGTACTTGGCTTCAAAACTTTTGGGACTGTAGAGCTCAATATTACTGAGGCCTGTTTTGAGCGCGTAAACGTGTATATGGGGGTCCACCAACTGTAGCATGTCTAGATCACTGGTGATGAGCATTGTCTCTATGTCCTTGGCGGTAGCTTGCGTAGCTAGTGTGCCCATAATGTCGTCAGCTTCATAATCATCCAGTTCATACAGCGGCCAGCCAAAGGCCTGCAAAAGCTCGTGCAGCAGTGGAATTTGTTCATAAAAGTCTGGTGGCGCAGGCTTGCGCCCGGCTTTGTACTCAGGATAAAGCTCCAGACGTTTGCGGATGTTGGTTTTGGGCTTGTCCCAGGCCACGCAGACATAATCTGGCTTCAGCCGCTTAATAACTTCCAGAGCCATTACGGCAAAGCCGTACACTCCACCAGTAGACGTCCCGTCCTTTGTGCTCAGATTAGACATGGCGTAGTAGCCGCGGTAAAAGACCGACTTGCCATCAATAATCGCCAGCTTCTTGCGCTTAGTTTCAACTACCTCACTCATCAGATACAGTATACTCTAGAAGCCAGGGAGGGTTTCAAGCTGCAAAACACCCCTAATACTTCACTCGCGCAAGTAGTCATTAATAAATGCAGACGGTATCCCGACGGAAGGGTGAGCCATCTTAGATTTAGCCCTAGCTTCAATTTGGCGGATGCGTTCCCTACTTAGGTGAAAATGGTCGGCAATTTCTTGTAATGTTTCTTCTGCTCCACCAAAACCAAAACGTCTTTTTATAATTTCTTGCTCTCGTTCATCTAGTAACGTCATGAGCTTCCCTACAACCATTGGCATTGTAGGATCTGGCGGTTGTCGCTCTGGATCATTGGATGGGTCCGCGATTCTGTCGGCAATATCCATATCTCCTTCTGAAGTGACAGGGTTAAATATTGATACAGTGTCGGCAGTAGCCTGAAGAAATTCTCTTAATTCATTTTTCTTATTTTTTAACTCCTCGGCAACCTCTTCCATATCTGGCTCTCTGTTTAACTGCTCTCTTAGGCGTGCTTGAGTTTTTTTAATCTGATCCAGCCGGTCTACGGAATGGGCAGGTAGTCGAACATTTCGGGCTTTGTCGGCTATACCTCGCTGAATTGCTTGCCGGATCCACCAGGTCGCGTACGTAGAAAACTTAAATCCTTTGTGGTGATCAAATTTTTGCGCGGCGCCCATAAGACCCAGGTTGCCTTCCTGTATTAAGTCAAGCAACAGCATCCCGCTATTTCTAAATTTCTTTGCAACATGTACAACCAGGCGGAGGTTGGACTGAATTAAAGTAAAGTACGCCTCCCTACCCTCAACTATAATTTTTTCTAGTTCTGCTCTCTTTTTAGCTGACAAAGACCTAGAGGCTGCCACTGTATCGGCTGCGACACGTGCTTGCTCCATGCTCTGCCCCAACCGCTGCTCATCTGACTTGGTAAGCAGCGGATATTTTCCGATCTCGTTAAGATATAACCTCACAAGATCAATCTCTTTATCATTACGATTAGTAGTAGGTATGTTGGGAGCTACAGAGCCCTGGTAATCAGAGGCCACTATCGCAGTTTCACCACCAGCCTCGCAATTGTCTGTGGTGGGGGCACTTGCCTCTGAAGCTCCCCAAATAGCAGCGCCGCCAACATTTTCTAGCATTTGCGCTATTTCTGGCGGTAAAGTCTCTGCGACTGGGCCATCGCCTGCTATAACTGGGGTCGTGTTATGCGTAGCTACCATAATAATAACTTCTCCTGAGCCAGTTATTATAAAATAGGAGCTCAGCTATGTCTATTAAATATACAGGGTGGTTACCTAGCGCCAGGACGTTTTTTTGCAGCTTGTCTCATCACAGCCAGTGACCTGTTTTCAATCCTCGTAAGCCTGTCATGTGAAATTCCGAACCGATCCATTACTTCTTGCAGTGTAGGAGGTACGCCTGTATCAAGCCCGTAGCGAAAACGCAAAACTTCCCTTTCATAAGGATCTAGTTTACTTAGTAGTGTGTCAAGTTCGTCCTGTCTGCTTGAACGAACTGCTTCATCAACTGGGGAAAGTGCGTCTGTATCCTCAATTAAACTTCCAAGCTCTTCTCCGCTTCCTTCAGAGTCCAACGGGTCGTTTAGCGAGCTAGTGGTACTAGGAGAAGATAATACCTCAGCTACTTTTGAGCGTGATATTTCTAACTCAGCCGCCAGTTCTTCCAGGGTAGGTGTTCGCGCAAGCTCTTGCCCCAAGCGAGTTTGAGTTTTTAAGACTCTGGCCAATACATCACCAGCATGAACGGGCAATCGAATAGTGCGGGCAGTATTGGCAGCCCCGCGCTGAATTGCTTGCCTAACCCACCAGGTTGCGTATGTTGAAAATTTAAAGCCTTTGGTATGATCAAATTTCCTTACAGCTTGGATCAATCCAAAATTGCCCTCCTGTATTAAATCGAGCAGAGGTAAGCCAGTCCCCTGATATCTTTTTGCAATTGATACTACTAACCGCAAATTGCATTGGACAAATCTGGTTTCAGCTCTTTCAGCTCCAAGTACCGTCCTCCTCCAGACTCGTCTCTGGGCTGGGTCAGCGCCGTTCTGTTCTAGAAGTTGCTCTGCTGCTTCCCTACCAGCTACCATTTTTGCCCCCAGTTCTTGCTCGTCGGCTTTAGCAAGAAGAGGATGTTGCCCTACTTCGTTTAAATATATCCTTAATAAATCTTCGGAACCCGCGTCACGATAGTTTTCCACGTCTCTCATACTTGCTTCTGCGGTATGTTGGGGATCTGGCGCATCCAAATCATCATCAGCCAACATATCTTCATCAATGTATGGATCTTCCAGCGGATCATCGCCAAAATCCTCATCTAACGGCTCTATATCCACACCAACAAGGCATCCCCCTGGGCTTGGCGGCCATTGCTCCGCTGGATCGTGTATATCGCCTGCTACGTCTTGTTCTATAACTGCTGTATTTCTATTAACTATAGTTATTCCTCTCCTGGGGCTGTCTATTATAAGTTGTCAGTGTAATTCCGTCTATGGAGACTCATACTATCAACTATGGGCTAGATAACCATGAGCTATATACCTTATACTGATATATAAGATGGGTAAAGAAATTCAATTGGCTTATTACCGGCAAGACAGCAATGTTGTTCTGAGACAGTTAGAATCTGACCTAAAACAAGGGTTAGACGGCCAAGAAGCCACCAAACGGCTGGAGCAATATGGACCAAACAGGTTGCAGGAACTAGGCAAAGAATCCAGGTTGCATAAGTATTTGCGCCAGTTCAAGGACCTGATGATTATCATGCTACTGGCCAGTGCGGTCATAAGCATGATTTTGGGTGATGGCCGGACGGCGGCGGTGCTACTGGCATTGGTACTATTTAATACCATTATAGGCTTTAGCCAGGAGTTTAAGGCAGAAAAGCTTATGGAAAGCCTTGAAAAACTTGTAGTAAACGAGGCCAAGGTACTCCGGAATGGTAACCTTGTTACCGTGGCAGCTGGCGAGTTAGTACCTGGTGATATCGTAGAAATTGAAGAGGGAGATAGTGTACCAGCCGACCTAAGAATACTCAAAGAGACCGAGCTAGCCACTAACGATTTTGCCCTAACCGGCGAGAGTAACCCATCCCGCAAATTTACGCATGCCATCAGCGATAATGTGGAGCTGGCAAACCGGCATAACTTGGTATTTATGGGCACCACCGTAGCCATGGGCCGGGGCTATGGCGTCGTTATAGCCACGGGGATGCAGACAGAGCTTGGTCGAATTGCCTCGCTCAGCGCCGATACGACGGCAGATGTTAGCCCATTACAACGCGAACTGAACAATATAGCCAGCCGCGTTACTCAGGGTACAGTAGTACTCTGTACAATCCTGTTGCCATTTACTATTTACCTTGGGCTTGGACTTAAAAATGCCTTCTTGTACGCGATAGCCATAGCTGCATCCATTATCCCGCAAGGTTTGCCGGCAGAAATTAATACCGGGCTAGCGCGAGCAGCAAGTAAATTAGCCAAGGCACGGGCTCTTGTCAAAAAGCTCTCCGCTGTCGAGACGCTTGGCGCGACAACAGTTATATGCACGGACAAAACCGGTACGCTTACTAAAAACCAGATGACGGTAGAACGCTTGCAAATTGGTCACACTACCTACGCGGTTAGCGGTACGGGCTACGAACCTAAAGGCCAGATAATGCGTAAAGGCACGTCGGTTCACGAATCAGCCTTGAAGGAACTGGAATTGTTTTTTGCTTGTGGAGTCTTTGCCAGTAATGCACGTGTCAGTCCACCAGACGAGGAGCACCCCAGCTGGTATGTGGTTGGCGATCCGACGGAAGGCGCTTTGCTCACACTTGCCCAAAAAGCTGGTTTAAATACCATTAAACTTGATGAGGCCACGCCGGAACTCCGAGAATTCGCCTTTGACTCGGCTAGAAAACGTATGAGCTCTATTAGGGCTTATGGCCCCCACGGCCAGCTGTATGTATTTGTCAAAGGAGCGCCGGAAAGTATATTGCACCGTTGTGATGACATCTGGGATGGCGGCCACGTACGTAAAATGAGCCAGAAAGACCGGGACATGGTCGACAGGCAAAACCATACTTGGGCTCATCAAGCATCACGTAACTTGGGTTACGCTTTCAAAGTCCTTTCCAAAGGCACTAACCTCAAAAAACTTAAAATGGAAGAGGCAGAAAACGGCCTGACCTGGCTCGGAATGGTTGGTATGGTTGACCCCCTCCGGGAAGAGGTCCCTGCTGCCATGGCCGCCGCTCACAAAGCTCATATTAATGTATCTATTATTACCGGTGACTTTGCCGCCACGGCGCAAGCTATTGCCCATAAAGCCGGGTTAGCCAGAAATGGTCAGGAGCTGATAGTGGTCAGCGGCGAGGAGCTGCGTAGGCTGGAAGATGCCCGCGTACTGCATCTGGCAACACGAGGCGGCGTAGTATTCAGCCGGGTTAGCCCGGAAGACAAACTGCGGATCGTAAACCTCGTCAAAGACAATGATAGTGTAGTGGCAGTCACCGGTGATGGCATAAATGACGCTCCAGCGTTAAAACGGGCGGACATTGGTGTTGCCATGGGCAAAACCGGTACGGACGTTGCCAAACAATCAGCTGAAATCATACTGCTGGACGATAGCTTTTCAACCCTGGTCGGCGCTATCGCCCAAGGCCGTGTGATCTTTCAAAATATTAAAAAAGCCACTCTCAGTTGCTTCACCAGCAATGCCGCGGAGCTAGTCTTGAACTTGACCAGCATTGGCGCGTTCGCAATCCTAAATATTCCACTGGCCATGACCGTCATGCAGCTGCTGGCTATTGATATGATCGCGGAGCTTTTCCCTATAGCAGCGCTTGGCTGGGACAAAGCCGACGGCGAGCTTATGAACGACAAGCCACGGCGCACCCGCGACCATATATTAAACCCCAAAAATGTTTTGGATCTGTTATGGTGTGGTGTCTTAATTGGCGGGCTGGCATTCACCAACTTCATGTTTTTCTTTACACGCAACGGTATCAGCGGCACGCACGCTGATACTTTGCATCCTTCCCTTTATGCCAAAGCCACCACGCTTACCTACCTGACGATTGTACTGTGCCAGCTGCTCAACATCTTACAGCGTCGCTCACGTAATGGCCTGTTCACTCGCTACCAGCTTCACAACCGCGCACTGGCCATCGCACTGGCCTTTTCGCTGTTCTGCGTGCTAAATATCATCTACAACCCGCTTCTAAACGTCTACTTTGGCGCCGGCCCGCTGAGCGGTGCTGACTGGCTATTCGCCTTAGGCGCCGCCACAATATTTATATTAATCCGTGAAGTCCAACGTCACGCTGATACCCACCATACAAGAGAGCATATTCTAGGACTATTAAATCCCGGCCAATAATTGCCTGCAGGCCCGGATTAAAACCCGCCCACTGCCCGGTTTTACTTTTTGTTCAAAAACGGTCAATGGATTTTTATCTATCTTCCGCGCCGTCCAGTTATATACGTCTGCCGCGGTAGCAAGTGGTACGCGTAATCGCCTGGGGATGAATTTATAGCCTTTGTAAGCCTCCGTCTGCCAGTCGTAATAGCGGCTAAGTTGAAATCTCATAAATTCTTTAAACTTTTCTGGGTGAGCTCTTGAAGTCTTAGAGCTCAGGTCTTTAATGCCGAATTTCTCCAGATCTGATTGGGGGAAATATTGGCGGTCCAGAGCGTTATCTTCTTCTATATCGCGGATAAAGTTGATCCATTGCATTGCTCTTCCCTGCATTTGAGCCGCTTCAAACGATTCTTTGGGCAACCTCATGATCTTAGCCATCATCAGGCCAATGACCTCGGCAGAGCCATACACATAGCCCAGGGTATCATCAAGAGTCTTATAGGTTTTTTTGTCTATATCCGCTTGCATAGCGTCTAGAAAAGCTTCGATCCACTCAGTCTGAAAGTCATATTTGCGCGTAACATCTATCATATTTCTGGCGACACGCTCGTTCAAGGAGCTGATAGTTGGTAGTTGGTGGTTGGTAGGCGGGGCAAGCTTTGCTTGGTTCCATAGTTTGCGCAACTTGTGAAATTGTTGGGTTTGCTGGGGTATGGCATCCACATAGTCATCTGCAATGCGCACAAAGCTGTAGAGTTTGAATACATCTTCGCGAACCTTTTTTGTGAAGAATTTGGAACTGAAATAATACGTGATACTGCCCTTTTTGAATATTTGTTGCTCGGGGCTAGCTCTCATTTTTTAAGCCTGGCGTTCAAGCAGGTATCCAGCCAAACCACGCAAAAAATGTACACCATCCAGGCTCCAGCGCCCTGTTTCTGCTTCCAGCGAACTAAGTGCCAGCGCCGCATGGTGTTTTGCATGTTCCTGGGCATACGCAAGCGCTCCAGTTTCTACCAGAATGTCTTTGCAACGTGAAAACTCGGCTGGTGTTAGTTGCTGGTTGCCCAGCATATGTATCAGGAAGTTTTTATCGCCACTGTCAGCATGCCGCAACGCGTAAACTGTCAAAAATGTGCGTTTACCCTCCCTAATATCATTGAACGGGCTTTTGCCGCTGGCGGCTTCGCTTCCAAATGTACCAATAATATCATCCGTAATCTGAAACACTTTGCCAGTATGCTTGGCATACGTTGTAATCGCGTCAGTCGCCACGCAATCTGCTCCAGCCAGTACCATGCCCACATGCAGTGGGTTGAGGACCGTATAATGGGCTGTTTTCCACTCCATTACCTGTTCCAGAGCCTCATCAGTCACATCACCAACTACCTCGTTCATAATATCGAGTGTCTGGCCGTGCGTAGTAGTTAGCATAGTCCGGTTAACTATAGATAGCACTTTAAGCCGCAGTTCCTGGTCAACATTCATGTTAGCCAATATCATCTGGGCCGCGTGCGCGCCGCCCATGCTGGAATTAAGGGCAATTGATATACCAAAATGATCAGCCTGGTCAGCCAGACGATGTTCCCGGTGGTAATCCGCCAGCATCACATTGGCCGTAGGGCCGCCGCGCCGGATAATGGAACGGTCTTGGATGTCATCAATAATTAAAATGTAGGCATGCAGCATCTCAATGGCCCTGGCGGCCTGAAGTATCATCTCAGTATCTTTGCCACCGCTCATTTCATAGCCCAGCATCACCAAACTACCCCGGATACGCTTACCGCCCCTGCCGAGTATGCTTAAAAACGCGTCTACTTCTAGCCGCGCCTCCGCGCCAAATTGCTGCAGCGTAACTTTCTGAACATGTTTGTTGTAGACGGAAATATCATCATCAATAGCCTTTTTATAAGCCTTGAGTTGAGTTTTGAACTCTGCAATATCCGATTTCTTCACCGCAGTAATTTTAGTCATAACAGACCTTAAATTATACCCTGATGTAAGTTATTTAGTACAATACATCTATGCAAGAGGATAAAAAAATAATCGCCTTTGTAGGCATGCCTGGCTCTGGCAAAGGTACATGTTCTAATTATTTGCACGAAAAGCATGGCTGGCCTGTGATCCACTTTGGAAATATGGTATACAACGAAGTCCAGCGTCGTGGCCTGGATAACATCAAGGATGAAGTCTTTGTACGTGAAGATATGCGCAAGAGCGAGGGCCAAGCGGTACTCGCCAAACACGTTAGTCGCAAAGCGGATGAATATTTTAATAACGGCGAAAAAGTGATTATTTTAGATGGCTTATACAGCTGGTCAGAGTATAAATTCCTAGAAGAAAAATATGGAACTAACTTTTTAGTCATTGCAGTGGCAGCCCCTAAAAAACTACGCCGTGATAGAGTTTTAAGCCGTCAGGATGCCCATCGCAAATATACTCTAGAACAATTAATTACCCGTGAACTCGCCGAAATTGAGAACCTAGAAAAAGGCGGCCCCATAGCCTACGCCGACTATACGCTCGTGAACGATACAACTACAGATGATCTTCTCCCCAAATTAGATAAGATCCTTGCCGAAACTAGCGTGCATAAATAAGCGAATCGTTTTTGCCCAGGCCACTTGTGCCAAGGGCAGCATTACATCATCTTTGCTTGTCCATGCAGACCGCTACCACACATTAAAAGAGCGAATATTTTGAGCAAAAGAGGCTGAGTGCTGAGTGCAGCCGGAGAAAATTTCTTAAATTTTCCCCGCGTGAAGCGGCCTCTTTTGCTCAATGTATGAGCGGTTACTTGATGTAATCGTGGAGTTTTTTGGCGTCTTTGTGCTTACGCAGTTTGGCTAGGGCTTTGGCTTCTATCTGGCGAATGCGTTCTCTGGTAACACTGAATTCCTGCCCTACCTCTTCCAAGGTGTGGCTTTTGCCATCTTCCAAGCCAAAGCGTAGCTTGAGGATCTTCTGCTCACGCTCTGTCAGTGCACCTAGCATGTCTTTGACGTGCTCTTTAAGTAGCTGGTTTGTAGCTGACTCTTCCGGGCTGACTGTGTCTTCATCTTCGATAAAATCAGCTAGTACCGAGTCTTCTTCGTCATCCCTAACAGAAGCATCCAGTGAAGATATATCCTGCTTAATCTTCATGATGTGTTCGACTTTGTCTACATCAATTTCCATTTCTTTGGCAATTTCTTCGTTGGATGGCTCGCGGTTCAATTCCTGGGTCAGACGGCGTTGTGTCCGCAGCAGTTTGTTAATAGTTTCCACCATGTGAACAGGGATACGAATGGTACGGGCCTGATCAGCAATAGCACGGGTTATGGCTTGACGGATCCACCAGGTAGCGTAGGTACTGAACTTGAACCCCTTATCCGGGTCAAATTTCTCAACGGCCCGTAGCAGTCCGGTATTCCCTTCCTGAATCAAATCCAGTAAGTCCAAACCACGCCCCACGTAACGCTTTGCAATAGAAACAACCAGACGCATATTGGCCTCCGCCATCTTGTCTTTAGCTCCCTTGTCACCAGCAACCACCTGATTAGCCAGCGCCAGCTCTTCCGGAGCGGTCAGTAGTGGAATTTTACCAATTTCACGCAGGTACAAACGCACGGAGTCATCCGCGATATCGTCCAGGTAGACCTTTTCATCAATCACGATCTCTTCGTCGTCCTCAGCGGTCCATTCATTACCACCGGTAGTAGGCTCAATACCGGTGATGACTATGTTCAAATCAGCCAGCTCTGTATAAAGTTGGTCCAGGATATCAACATGTTCTGGGGTGTCGGGTATGGCAACAAAAATATCCTGTTGTTTTATCTTGCCGTCTTTTTTGGCTTTTTCTAATAAATCGGTTTTAGATTTCAACAAAACCTCATCAACACTATCATCAGCAACCGGTACGTCATCTGCCATCATATCTCCTTCGTCGATTAGTTTACAGTATACAGATGACAGATGACAGTCGGGACAGGCCTAGCTGTAGACTGTTTACTGTTAGCTGTTTACTAATATGTTTCTTGGCTGGTTTTTAGTAAATTATCTAGTGCCTTGGCACGGGCGAGCAATTTTTGGGATGTTTCCTCGTTTGCTTCCTGCAAGGCATCGGCAATTTGAACTTTTTTGCTTTTCACAAACATGTCAATCAGGCGGATCCGGAGCCGATTCGCGGTGTAACGCGCTTCGTGCTCATCGAGATCATTAAATAACGCCTCGTACTGTAGTGCCACTATTTTGACATAGTCTGTGATTGGTTGCAATAGCGGCGCTTTATTAAGTACGCCGTCAAAGTCTGGATGCATCTGCAAGTATTCCAGGAGTTGGCGGGCTGTCTCCTGCGGGAGCATCTCTGCTTCCAGCAAATCCAACTGATCACGCAAGTCTGGCCGCATCAACGCCAGTGACAATAAGTGGTCCTGGGTTTTAGCCCATTCCAGCTGCATTTGATCGGTCTGAACACGGCGAGTGTTCAGATTTTTGCGCAAACGCTTTTGGGGTTCGTCTACGGCAAATTTTGTATCCAATGCTTCTACTCTTACCCCCGTAATCTTAGCAAGTTCATGGATGTAATGATCTTGTTCAACGGCGTCATGCAGACCACGTATTGTTGGCAGCAACAGATCACTAAAGCGCCGCTTGCCCTGTCCACTGTCCAGGTCCAGCTGCTTTTGATAACGCTTGATCAGCCAGTCAACCGCGTAGGTATGCTTATTAATAGCCGCCGCCCACAGCTTAGGATTATCCCGGATCAGGTCATCCGGGTCCTTGCCCTCCGGCAGTGTGATAATACTCAATGCCACGTTTACTTTGCTAGCAATTGGGATTGCCCGCTCGGTGGCGGCCAGGCCGGCTTTGTCCGCGTCAAAAGCCAGCCGCACATCGCTTGCAAAGCGCCCTAAAGTCTTTAGATGCGGCTCTGTCAGCGCTGTTCCCGCTGTCGCTACCACATTACTCACCCCTGCCTGATGGCTGGCAATCACGTCAAGATTGCCCTCCACTAGTACCGCAAAGCCCTGTTTGCGTATCTGGTCTTTTGCTAAGTGCAGGCCATAGACATGCCTCGACTTGTCATACAAAAGCGTTGATGGTGTATTTATGTACTTGGGGCCGTCTTCATCCCCTAGCAATCTGGCGGTAAAGCCAATTACCCTGCTTTGCGGATCCTGCAGCGGGATCATCAGCCGCCCCCGAAACATATCACCTGGCCCCTTGTAACGCTTGGTAAGCAGCCCGGCTTTTTGGACCTCCTGCTCCGTAAAGCCTTTCTTGGCCAGAAAATCTATAAGGGCGCTGCCGTTATTAGGCGCGTAACCTAAGCGAAACTCCAGAGCCGTTGGCTTGGTGAATTGTCTTTTTTTTAGCACATAGTCCAGCGCAATCTCATTTTTACTAAACTGTACTTGGTAAAACCTAGCTGCTACCTCTAGGGCTTGATATAACCGCTCTTTGAGCTGAGTGTTACTACTGCTGCCTCTGTACTGATCCAAATCAACACCAGCTTTGCGGGCCAGCAGCTCAAGCGCGCCCTTAAAGTCCAACCCCTCCATTTCCATAACAAAACTAAATATATTACCGCCTTTACCGCTGCTAAAGTCATGCCAAATTTGCTTTTCAGGACTCACCATGAAGCTAGGCGTCTTTTCATCGCTAAACGGGCTTTTGCCCTTAAAGTTCCGCCCGGCACGCTTTAACTGGACATATTCACCTATAACATCCTCAATCGCAAGCCTGGACTTAATATCCTCAACAGCATCCATATCTATAGCTTATAGCTTATAGCTGGTAGCTCATAGCATAAGAATAAAGCTTTTTGCTCTTTATCGTAGTAATGTCGGGGAGATCTAGTGTGGGGAACTGTAGTAAACAGGACGCTCAGGACTTGGAGTAGCTTTTGATTGTACAGCTTCTGCTGATGCTTGATCTGGAGTAGCTACTACTTGGATATTCTCCCCGGCCTTAACCGCGTCTTCAAGTGCTGCCTCATAGTAAGTGTCAGGATTGGCTCGATAATGACCACCTGCATCCTTGTCAGCTATTTCGTTTGCTTTTTTCATCAATCTGTCTGCGGCTAGTTCTTCGTCAAGTCCCTTAACTCTAAAGGCAGCCCCTAGCCTCCTCATTGATAATGAATCAGAGCCATCTGATGCTTCTTGTGAAATTCTCTCCACCACTGCAAGCTCATCCCGATATGATTCTACTAAAGTCTTGCCATTACGAGCAGTTTTAGCCCTAGCTGCGTGTTCATCACTATCATTATAGGCTTTTTCGTAATTACTCATGTATTCAGCTGATTTGCCGCGTACTGATTCTGTTGTTTCAAGGGGAGCTTGTGCTTGTTTTCTATTCCGTCTTAGTAGCATTACAGTTCCTTTTTATTGTTATCTACGTAAGGTATTCTAGCAGTATATAGCTTTTTTGTCAAGCATAAGTTTAAAAAATATACGCTGCTCATTGCTCTGTGCTCATTGCTCATAGTATGCTAATGCTTATGGATCAGAATCAATTACCGTCGGCACCTCCACCGTATCAGCCGGTGACGCCAAATCATAACCCCTACGAATTTATTACTAATCCGCCCACTGCGCCTAAAAAGTCATTATTGCCTGGCGGTAATTCCAAGATGCAACGTATATTGATTTTAGTAGTGGGCCTAGTCATTTTACTGCTTTTAATAGTTGGGGTAATGAGCCTGCTAAACAAGGGTGGAGCAAATCTAAAAGCCGATTATTTGAGCTTGGCTCAGCAGCAAACCGAGCTAGTGCGCATTAGTGAAATTGGAGTAACAAAGGCTAAACAGTCAGAAGCAAAAAATCTAGCCATTACCACCAAACTTACAATTGCCTCCCAACAGGTAACAACACTAGGCCTTGCTAAAAAAGCCGGTACCGACACTGCTACCAAATCACTCGTTTTGGGCAAAAACTCGCAAACCGACGTGCTGCTCACCACCGCCGAGCAATCTAACCAGTTTGATGAGACCTTTACCAAAACAGTTCTCGCCAGCCTGAAGACATACCAACAAACCCTCAAGAAGATCCGCGACGCTGCGGACGACAAATCCACCAAAACAACTTATGGTAATTACTATTCTGCTGTCGGCACCTTACTTGGACCAGAGCCCACTCAGCCACAATAATTTCTATTTTTACAGCTTTAGAGCGTCTGGAAAGGTGCCGTCTGATCGCCTTCTCCACTTACAAGATTATAGGAGTGAACAATGAGCCCTTGGACTTCTTGCCAGGGCAGTTGGCCAGTTAGAATAATGGTATTCCAATGTTTTTTGTTCAGATGATAGCCTTCCAGAACCGTTTCGTATTTTTCACGCAGCACCTGGGCTAATTGCGGGTCGCATTTCAGGCTGATCCGCATTGGCTCCTTGCTTTCTGGAATCAACGCGAACATTTTGTCTTTGACCTTATAAACCGCCACATCCTCCCCAAACGGATAATCCAGCCGTACATTCGGCATACTAAGTAAATATTCTTCAACAGTTTTATGATCCATATTGTTAGATTACAGAAATTAGAGATTGGTTGCCAGTGATTATGAATAGAAATAATCTAGAATTCTGGACCTAAGGGGTGCTGCGCCGTAACTATTTGATCCAGCTCCGCATTAAATGCTTGGATTAAAGGCTCCTCTGCCAGTTCTATTTCTCCTCTTACTTTTGCGGCTAACTCCAGAGCTATATCAACAATTCTACGGGTTGGTCCAGGACCTGGAGGCTCGGGGCAAGCATGTAGCTCTAAAGCGCTTGCTACCAGGTGAAGCTCGTCAGGCAATACTGCTATGTCGCAGGCGGGGTAGCGCCCGCGACGCCTACCAATGGCTTGGTCAATACTTAGGGTTGGTATGGAGTCATCTTCGAGTCTCTTGGGCCGACGCCTAACCGCCTCTATTAAAATACGGCTTTCAATTCCATTAGTGTGGATAACAACCTTATCGTCTAAACGATCAAAATACATAGAAATATTATGGCACTAACCTACTGTTTTTTGAACCAGTCAAGATATGAGTCTAATTCGGCAATTGAGGCCTGGATGTCGTCAAAGGCACGATGGACGTCTTTTTTCTCAAATACTTGCCCATACTTGCCCTGCATAAGTATCTTGAACGAGCTGACATCCAGCATACGGTAATGTAGCTTCAGATCCAGAGTAGGCCACCATTTTTTGATAAATAACCGGTCATTATGGATGGAATTTCCCGCTATAATCGCCAGTTCATCGCCAAAATGTTTGTTCACTAGCCCTATGAGATCCTGTTCTACTTCCCCAGACAGCTTGCCGTCTTCCAGCTTGATCAAAAAATCGTCACGGTTAGCCGGGAAATCCCGCCACCATATATTGGCCTGCATGCGCTCCGCAACTTTGTCGCGCGGATGCCTAACACAAGCCTCATAAGTTTCCAGAGTCTTAAACGCAAAATCAGTAATCTCCACCCCAACTTCCAAAATCAAATCCTTCTCAGAATCCAACCCCGTCATCTCTAAATCAATCCAAAGCAGTTTGGTAGGTATTACGTCTTTATCAGCCATTACTAGCTATTATACCGGTTCAACCTTAAATATCAGCTATCTAGAGCATATACTATAGGTTGTTGTTAGTTTGGATCAAAAGCAATAATAATATGAGTAGAGGCAGAGCAAATATTCTTTGGATAGTTGCCTCTCTACTCAAACCTAAACAACTCGACATTCTTCTCCACCTCGTCTGAATTAAATATGCCGCCATTCATACTGAGGTATACTCCTGGTTCAATGTTCAAGAATGAAGCAATAGCGAATCCTAGATTAAAACCGGCATCTGAAGCAGCGAATCCAATGATAGGTATCATAGAGCCTGTAAGTATAATTTTCTTGTTTGAAAAGCCTTGTTTGGTCAGGAATTGAGCAGTTTTCAGCATTGTGAAAGTGCCGTGGGTAATGAGAATATTCTGATGCGGCGAAGATTGGATTGCTTTAACTAATCTCTCTCTGTCCTCCTCATTGATATCCCTGCTATCTTTTTCTGCTACTTGTTCTGTGCTGAAGTTAAAGTGGGGCTGTACTAAATTGTGTAAATAGCTGTCGATATTAGCGTCAAGCTTTAGTAATTTTTTGTTGAAATTATCATAAGCTGGATCAATAAACTCTATTGTTCCGCCCATCTTGATGATGTGAACGTGGGTTTTAACCATGGTAAGTCTAATTATAGATCAAGTTAGCGCTCAATATGCCATAAAAAATGATCGTTACTGTCAGACCCCATTGGATTACTCACCCTAAACACAATATGTAACACTTCCTAAATTCTAGAACCAAACGCAACCTGCGTTAAGTCTAGCTTTTGGTACGGG
>JAZKJC010000014.1:0-4566 GCA_040384565.1 Patescibacteria group bacterium | reverse complement strand
CAGTGTATTTTGTTAACAGCAGAGGTTATGGATAAAAAGTGCCAGTGGGTCAGGGACGTTCCTCTATAGGTGTTAAATCTTGATAGTTTTGTGATTTCAGAAATATGGCTAAGAACCCATCCGTAATTTCATCATCTGGCTTCAAATCACTCACTTTTGGCCAAATCTAATCTGTCCGATTCTCGTCAGCATAACCGCAGTTATGCCTTTTCGCTCTGAGCAAATTTGATTTAGAAAAGAGATTTTGGATGGATTCTAAGATACTGGGATCTGTGCCAAAATAAGCGGGATATCGAGTAATTCTGGTTCCAGAATCTCCTCAACTTTATTCTGGCGGTTAAACCCTAGACTTACAATTCGCATAATCATAACCTCGTAATCCAAGCCTAAATTTAGCTTGCAAGCCTTGGGGAATGATCCGTAGCCATCAATAAGACATGGCAAAAGATTAGCTTCCAGAAATTGCGGTGTGCCGGTTGCATCTAATCGGATATCTATTCTGCCGTAATCACGCCCACCTATGGTGCGGAAAACATCTAGCGCAAGACTTGAAATTTGATGTCTTATGTGACTATCGGTAACTTCTGCAACGACTTCCGAGTTTGATGTTTTAACAGCACGGCTTAGCATACTTTTGCCCCGTTTGTCTGGCTCTGCGATTAATTCAATTGGCATTACAGAGTAATCATCTGTGTATTCATGTTTTAGGATTGCTACACTGAACTCACGTCCAGGCAGGTATTCTTCTATGAGAGAATCGGCTTGCAGACACGAAGCTATAGACTGAGTTTTTGTTAACAACTCTTCATAATTGTCAGCCACAGAATTGCTGTCAATTCCCTGTCCGCCACAACGATTTGTCGGCTTAATAAATACTGGGTAATTAAGATTGATGTTACTGCTGGATGGTGCCTGGCCTTGGGTGGCAACATAAAACGCGGATGTTTGGAGCCCGGCATCCAAAACACACTGCTTGGCCAAAGGTTTGTTAATTTCCAGATAATGCGCGGCTTCGTTGGAGCCTGTATAAGCTACGCTATGCTCATCCAGAAATGTACTGACCCAAATCTTTTGTGGATCTTGAAAGCCAAGTGTAGGATTAACGAGTAGAAATTTAACACCTAGAAAGACTAGATCGGGCATTCTGGAGACTAGTTCTTCAAGATCTGATAAGTTATTTACAGGTGTAAGTTCAACCCGGGAGTAATGTTTGGATAAGACACGATAGGCCGAATCGCGTGATGCACGGCTCATAGAGTTAAGGCCAGCGCTTATGGAGTATACGATTTCAATTTTTGCCTGGGATTTCATGATACAACAACCAATCAACAGGCTTGGCGTGAGCCCGATTATTATTTAACTTTATATAGACAGCTTAGGTGGGGAAAGGAGAAATTATCTCCATCACATTTGAGATTTACTGGTTAGCCTAGGGGCTAATGGAGACAACAAGAGATTATAAGAACCACGTGCTTAAGCTAACTATAGCATAGTTAAGTCATAATTCCCTAATTCCAGCCAGCCATAAAAAAACTATATTAGCCATGAGATTTTTTTGAACGGTATAATATAGCGATGGATAATAGATTTATTGACCTGCCCCAGATACCGATTGATCAAATTATGCTGATTAATGCGGGGTGGCCAGCATTTAAACAAAAACATCCGGATGCGGTGAATACGACTATTGGTGTGTTAATTGACCCTGATACTTCCGCGCCTTGGCAACCCAGATCTGTAATTAAGGCACGCCAGCAAGCCCTGGAAGAAATAAACAGCAATTTTGAGTACGGCTATCAACCACAGGTTGGTAATTTGGAGTTTTTGGACAAAGCGGCGGACTTTGCGTTTGGCAAAGATCTGCATAAACAAATTGCATCCGATTTACTGGCTTGCCAGACTTTGGGAGGCACAGGAGCCTTAAGCTTCACAAAAGAAGTACTGGCCTCATTTATAAAACCCGATGGTGTTGGTAATATTCCGCTGGTGCTTGATCCCGGTTGGCCTAATCACCCAGCAATCTTTACAAATCCATTTGCTATTACAACTTATGATCATGTTGATCCTCAAACTGGTGAGTATAACCACTCTGCCGCTGTTAAGACTATAGGGAATGCGCCCAGGAACACTGTCTTACTGCTGCAAACTTGCGGTTATAACGATGATGGTGCCGATAGAAGCCAAAAGCAGTGGGATGAAATCTTTGACATTGCAACAGAGCTAAACGCCACCATTGTCCTCGACTCGGCATATATTGGCCTGGCTGATGGGTTACAGACTGATCGGTATCCCCTAGAAGAATCAATTAGACGCGGGCTACTGACATTTATCTGTTTGTCCACTTCTAAAAATATGGGTCTATACAGCGAAAGGGTCGGCGCATTGTTTGTGACTAACGCTAAAAAATACATAGGAGATAAACAGTACCAAAACCTCAGAGGCTTAATTGCAAGGGCTGTCCGCCGAACCATCTCCAGCCCGCCGCTACTCGCGGCTAAAGCAGCCGGTATCGCTTTAGTTAGTTCTGAATATTTAGAAGAGCTGGAGCAAGCCAGAAAGAAATTATTAACCACTCGTAACTTATTCGCGGAGTCTGTTTTGAGCGAGCTTCCACATATTGCCCATGGCAAGGGTTTATTTACTAAAATCTTTCCAGAGGGTTTTAACAACGCTCAGCAAGCATTATTGGAGAGAGAGGGTATCTTAGCGCTGCCAAATTCCAGGCTAAACTTGGGAGCCTTGCAAGCCGCTCAAGTAGAAAAAGTAAGTTCGGTCATAATCAGTGCCCTAAAACTGAAGAGTCATTGATAATACTTACCGACCATTGCTTTGCTACTAGTTATAGTATTAAGTATAGCTAACTATATATGGCTGAGACAATTACTCCGATTGAATTTGGTGAAAGATTAGATGCTGGCCGGCTAGTTTTAGCGCTAGTTGGTATGTCAAATGTAGGCAAAACCCGGCGATCAAAGCAACTTGCAAAGGAGCTTGGCTTTAACCATTTGGATTGTGACGCAATGATTGAAGCTAATCTAAAAACCACCTTGAGTGCATTGGGCTATGACGGTGGCATTGAAGATGTGGCGAGATGGATGGGCCAACCATATGAGCCTCAGTACCCTCAGAACGAGCAAACTTATTTGGATTTTGAGGAAGCAACTATGCGGAGAGTTTTGGATGATCTTAACATGAACTATCCGTCCGGTAATACGGTCATTGATACCACTGGCAGTGTCGTTCATTTAAGTCCAGCAATCCGAAAGGGGCTAAAAGCAGCCAGCGTTGTTGTTTACCTTGAAGCCACACCAGCAATTCAGAAAGAATTGTTAGCTCGCTTTATAGAAAAACCTAAGCCATTAGCATGGTGCGGAGAATATAGCCCTATGGTTGGTGAAGATCTAAAAGCTGCGCTTATACGCTGCTATCCCGACTTATTAGCGCGAAGAGGTACACTATATGCAGACATGCCCCATGTAACCATACCTTACGAGGTTTCAGCCGACTTAACGGGTGTAAATGACTTCTTACAACACGTTGGATCTCTACTCCCCACAACTTCATAATTAGTATAAAATTGTGCTCGCATACTAGGCTGCGACAGTTTGGCCCAGCGTAAAGGCCTCGGTCTTTATCTTTGCTTTTGGTTCTGGGAAGATGATAACTTGCCCTTTTTTAGCATAGATACGCTCACCACCATGTACCGCTATTAACTCCCCTGTTTTGAGTTCTTGGAATGTTACATAATCCTTAGCCAGTCTATAGTCTTCTGCTGTTCGGATAAAAGCCTCTGTGGTTTGCACAAGAGTGGGATCCGTAAATAAAGGCTTAAATCTGCCCTCCAAAAGTCCTTGAGTGTTCAAAAACCGCCCTACAACCGCCAGGCCACGCCTCATATTTCTTTGGGGGTTATCTTTTTGACCAACTTCATAACAAAGCCCCTCCCGGCCTAGTCCAAACATATAACCGTCGGTGGCGCCTGGTTCAGTCTTGCTCCATCCAAATGATATTACTGGAGCGCCTATCTTACGGGCTGTCGTAAGTGAGTTGCGTTCGCAAATTATAAAAGGATTCCCACGGGGATCAGTAAAATCATGTAAGTCCAAAGATGCGTCACAGATATCTAGAAATGCCCTGAGCTCTTGTCCCCTACGCACTTCATATGGCAAATCATTGTAATCCTTTGCGAGTTCTTTTGGAGTAAGTTCTCTTATTTGACGGTTAAGGTTCAGGCCAGTATCCCTGCTGCCTTGCTTGACCGCTTCTGGGTTTCCAAGTATCAAAACTATTCTGCCGCAATCTATAGCTAAATCTGATCTTCTGTCCTGTACAAGATTTACGCCAGTGAGCTCGTCACCGTGGATTCCACCAAGCACTCCCACAGTAGGACCTGGCTCTCCCGAGTCACCAATCCATACTTTTTCGATTTGTGTCGGTTCCCAGCTAATATTTCCTACTCGCACGCCCATATCTTATAATTATAGCATACTCTTGGTGCTTTGTAAATAGCACCGTATTAACTCAACACCTTTGCAACATAAAAGGTAGGCATCCTAAACTGTTAAG
>JAZKJC010000013.1:0-12104 GCA_040384565.1 Patescibacteria group bacterium | reverse complement strand
ACTTACAAGATAACAAAAACAGCGTGTTTTATCTTTTGGGGGAGGTTTCGAGATTTAGGTATTTACAAACTGTTGGCGAGGCTCAGGAGCTGATCACTGTTGAGCTGAGAGTTGCCTTCTACTTTATACCAGATGCCACCATCTACCCAGGTGGCGTTGCTACCATCATATAAGTATATGGTCTTGCCGTTATCGGCTACAACTTGGTAGTCTTTTTTGTTTGTTACCAGATAATTATCCAATAATGTTTCGCTGTTCCAGGCTGAGTTTGCTTGGGTAAGTTTGAAGTTACGCTCATCGCCATTGGATTTATAGCCAACAGTAATCTCACCCGGCTTATAACTAATCCCGCCGTTCAAAGAAAATCCAGCAGGTTGATACGCCGGCAATGATCCTGGTACCCCGGCACGAGCAGAAGCTAAACGCATATTAAGATTAGACACATTCTGATAAGCAAAAAACCCACCAATAAGTAGCCCTGCCAATATGAAAGTACTGGCGCTAACCATCCGGGGGCTTATTTTAAGTCGACGGGCTAACCGAACGTGTTGTCGATCTCGTTTGATCTTTGGCTGATTATGGCTATCAGCATTAGCAAGTGCAGCAGATGTGTGGTTTGATTCAACCGAGTGGGCTGTTGCAACAGCTTGAATGCGACTTAAAACTTGTGTGTTATCGGTTGATGCTGAGTGGCTCTGTTTGTTAGGAGCGGTGGTATCATTAAAAAAACGCCTTACCAGAGCGCTTTTAGGTACAGATTTGGCATGAGCCAGTTTTGTTTTATCAGGTGAAGCAAAGGTTGCGATATTGTGCTTGATCGCTGGGTTCAATTTTGATGGCGTTGGCATTTTTGCGGGGCTTGGCTTAGGAACCGAGGTTCGCATCAATGTAGTTGATTTAGAGGTTTTATGGTTTTGCATTGGGTTAGTATGCAGCGTGGCAGTTGAGGATGCACGGGAAAATCCATCCATATTCTTGCTTTGATGCAGTGAAGTTTTTGGTTTTGAGGGAAGTTGATGGGGAGATTCTGGGACAATCATCTTGCCCGTTACCGTGTCGTAACGCTTCCCATTCAATTCAATAATATGTTGTTTGACCACAGTGGTTCTAACCCTCGTTTTTATCTGGTATTAGTATATTACCTCTAGGGGTGTGGTTATGCAAGGACAAGATCCTTATGCTTGTATACCCTAACGTTGGCTTCTGGCTTCTGCTACAGTCTTTCTGTATTACACGCTGTATTGCACGAGTTTCGCGCTTTTCAATCGTCCCAGATTACACCAGTACACCTGCAGCCGCCCAATCCTCACTCAACTTAACGATGGTTACGCTTCCCTCGGATTGAACAACTGCAGCCGTCCAGGAGCAATCTGGAATCAATGGCTAAGTGCGAAACTCGTGTATTCTTAATAAGATGGACTTTATGGATCCCAAGAAAAAACGCGCCCACCGCAAGCGGCTGTTTGTAGGCTATGGGCTAATGGCGACCTTAATTGCAATCGGCACATTGGTTCTAGTTTTTGCAACCTACGGCTATGATATTGACCGAAAAACGGGCAGCATAATACAAAACGGGCTAGTATTGATTGATGCCAGTCCGGAACCGGCCGAAATAGTTCTGGACGGAAAGCCTAGAGGCACGACCAGCGACCGGCTGGTGCTCCCGGCCGGCCAATATTCTTTGGAGCTTAAGCGAGATGGTTATAGAAGTTGGAAGCATACGATTAATCTGGAGGGCAGCAGCATAGAGCAGTTTATCTATCCGTTTTTGTTCCCTTCTAAGCTAGTTACTAAAGCCATTCAAACCTTTGACAATACGCCGTCCATGGCTAGTGCCAGCCCTGACCGCCATTGGTTGGTTGTACATTCGTCAGGTTTGGCAAACAGCTTTAGCTTGATAGACCTATCTAATAATAAGAATCTTTCAACACCTATAAGTCTGCCGACTGGGATAGCCACCGAAACTGAGGGAGCAGACACTTACGAAGCAATTGAATGGGCTTCTGACAACACGAATCTTTTACTAAAGCATACATTTCCCCAGGGTAGTGAGTTCATCGTTTTAAATCGTGATCAGCCAGCTGCCAGCATAAACTTAAACAAACTCTTTGCATCACAGCCATTTACAACAGTAAATCTGCGTGATAAAAAATTCGACCAATATTATTTACATAATACTTTGGATGGAAATTTATTTACTGCGGACGTTAGAAACACCACGCCCTTGTTAAACGTGCGCCAGGTCATATCGTATAAACCTTATCAAGACGATGTGATAGTTTACGTTACAAATCCATCCAACAGTAAGTCCAGTGTTGACGTACATGTTCGTCAGAATACTAGGGATAGTTTGCTTAGGACATTGCCATTAGCTTCTCTCTATTTGCTCGATATTGCTCAGTTTGATGGCCGCTTATATTTGGCTGCTGGTAGCCCTGCCGATGGAAAAACTTATGTTTATAAGGACCCATTCAGCGATCTTAACCGCAGCCCTGCCCGTACGCCGCAGCCATTTAGAGTGCTTATTGTGCCTGGGGCACAACATGTCTCTTTCTCCAACAACGCTCGTTTTATAGCTGTTCAGAACGGTAGTATGTTCGCAGTATATGACGCCGAAACTAGCCGGCAATCCCGTTTTGACACCAAGTTGCCATTAAGCCCGGGGCAAAAAGCAAACTGGATGGATGGCCACCGGCTGACGCTTTCAAGTGGGGGCAACATCAATGCGTTTGATTTTGACGGTACAAATACACAAACTCTGAACGCCGGCCATGCAACGTCAACGGCATTTTTTGATAAGGACTATAATGCAATGTTCGTTCTGGCGCCAGACCCCGCAAACCCATCTAAAACCGCCGTCACTCGTACCGAACTAAAAGTCACTCCAACTCCATAACTAATAATCAGCAGCAAACAACCAATTGCTCATCCTAAGAGCTAAACCAGTTGGTAATTTTTTGCCAAAGCGACGGCGAATTACTTGGTAGGATTTTTGGTTGAGATTCCACAGGTTTGGCGGTGCTTGCCAAGTTGGCATTAGGATCTGGAGTAATTTGCTCGCCGGTTACCACCAGCCTGTTTAGGCTTGTCCCGGGCGGATCGCAGGTTATGAGGCTAAAGGTGGCTGATTTACCCTGGGTGTCGCCCAGTACACTGACGTCCTCTGGTTTAACGATTTTTTTGGCAAACACCCGGTAAACATAGCGCTTGCCATCCTTTTGAATTATAAACGTGTCACCTGTTTCCAGCCTTTTAAGTAGCACAAATGCAAACTTGTAGTCCCCTTTATTGAGTATGTTGTTTGAAGAATGCCCAAATATGGCACCATTGCCCAACTCACCTGGGTTGGAAGTTGTGGCATAGTGCAGCACACCCTGTTCCAGGGCTTTCTGAACGGCATTTTCTTCCACTGAGGGTTCTGTATAAACAACGGGTATCTCCACATTAATCTTCGGGATGATAATTTTTGGCTCAGGTCCCACGCTCGTGGTACTGTTTGGATCAATGATAATAGCTGTAGCACTGACTGTTTTGCTTGGCGAGATAAATGGCGCGATAAATCGTTCGTTGAAAAATCCGAATAGCAGGATCGCAAGTACAACAAATCCGGACGACAGCCCAAATAAAAGTGATTGCAAATGGCCGCCCTTTTTTTGATTGGGACGTTTGCTGACGTGCTTCAATAACTGCCGTTTAATATCCGTTACTGTGCGCCGGTCAAACTTGAGTGCCGGCATTCCAGTAAAGGTTTGTATAGGTTGCGCGGGAGCAACTGGCTTAATAGGGGTGGCCAGTGCCGTCCGGCTGCGGCGGTTATGCTCTTCATAAAATTCTTGCCAGACTTGGTGTTTTTGGTTATCTGGGAGCTCAACGTAATAATTGTGCCAAGCAGTTTGAATCTCCGCCAGAGATTTGCCAGAGCGGCCCAAATTGTACATAAACTGTTGATGTGGGGATAGGCTGGACGGCGTGTTATTTGTTTCCAGCAACTCTTCTTTCGCATCTGGTTCTTGCAGGTAGACTTGCTGTAATTTTTGCCGTATTAAATTAACCGCCAATATATTGTCGTTAGATGGGTTAGGGCTGGTAGAGTTAAATTTAGTCATTGTACTAATGGTAGGATAACAGATATAAGTATATTATAATGTGCCCGTCTTACCTAAGCACGCCGGGGTGGCGGAATGGCAGACGCGCCGGACTCAAAATCCGGTGGTAGCAATATCATGAGGGTTCAAGTCCCTCCCCCGGCACCAAAACAAGAAAACTCCTTTCTGGGTTTTTTGTGTTTTGCTATCAGAGGACTTGAACCGACGGTCGAAAACTGCCTGACGGCAGTTTGAGTTTTCCTTGCTTGGCCGTTTCTGGAGGCCTTGGCCGAAGAAACGCAAAATGGGCACAAGTCCCTCCCCCGGCACCAATGCATACTTTACAAAACATAAACAGCTAAGTTACAATAATCCACTATGAAATTTAAAGACAATGCTTTTTCTGAGAGTAGTGTGGGCACACGTAGGCACAATGGATTACAGGATCCATACCATTATCTTGAGCCCGATGAGCTCAGAAGGTTAGGTAGAATTCTTGGCTTAGATGGCACATTTGATGACTTGCAGACAGATACAGCCGATTCTGCTCGCTTAGACCCAACGACAATAGACTTAAGAGAATTAGGTGACCCTGGTCATGGACATCCCGCTAATATGCCATCAGCTACTGGGGATGAGCTTGATCATCAGTTGCAACAACAGAGGTTGTAAGGGCTTCAAACGTTTTGGCTGGATTTTGGAGCCACCATACAGCTGCGTGTGCTGCGATTCTGACTCTCCATATCTCCATATCATCCTGTAATGTGGTCGTACTTACCTGGCCTTTGAAAGCCACCAAAATTTGCTGATGTTGTTTTACAACAAAATTTGCAGGAAACTTTAAGCTTAATTCGTGAAGCGTTTCGACTAGTTTTATAAAATCCATGCCAAGCGTGATAGCTGTTGTAAAGTGGACGTTTGTCGTCAGTTTTTGCAGCTGCTCCATGCTTGCTACTAACGAGGTATTGGGCCGTTCCAGCACGTGTTTTGGATTCATCAGAAAGTAGTCCAGCGCGTCCTGGGTAATTACCAATAAGCCGTCAAAATCCTCTAGAAATTTTTCTAGTAATATGGCTGTTTCTGAGTTCCGTCCAAAATTTCCCGCCAAAAGTACCCCATCTGCCCAGGAGCTGTGGTGAAGTAATTCTGACAGTGCGGAAGTGCTGAAACTTCCACTTGGAGTACTTGGCGCAAAAAAAGCATTTTCAAAAAATCCACCAACAACTTTCTGGATTGCGCTAGGCAAAACCACATTTGCCACCCCAGCACCTGCTTTTAAAGACTCGTTATAGGCTTCTGCGGGCGCTGCGAATCCATGTTGATTGCCACCAACAATGAGCAACTTGCCTGCTTTGGACTTTGTCTCTGGGCGGCTCCATAACAGGTCTGGGAAAAGCGGCTTTTCTTCGGTTTGTTTATGCCAGTATGTATTGTCCATTGTCTGCCTCAAGCTCGTATACAACGTTTTTGCGCTCAACTACTATCTTCCAACCTTTGCTTTTGGCATGATCAAAAAGCTTTTTGCTAGGATTGAAAGCAATTGCGCTCTCAACTACCTCCAGCATAGATATATCGCCCTCGCTATCACCAACTGCTAGGCTATTTTTATAATTTGCATTATGCTTGGTGACGAGTTGTTCGATAACTAAATGCTTTAGTCCAATATGGCTGGTTATATTACCCGTAAAACGCCCCTCTTGATGTTCATAGTCTGTGCCTACCCAATCATCAAATCCCCAATACTCAGCGATTTTGCCAACGATTTCCAGCTGCGATCCCGAAACAGCGAAAAGAAGATAGCCATCGTCCTTTAGCTGCTTGATAAGATTGCGCGTATAAGAGTAAACCTGGTCTTTGTATTCATCAAAAACCGCGTTTATCGCACTGCTAAATTGCTTGTACGTCAGTTTCTGGAGAATCTGCTCATAAATTTCCACGAGCTTTTTCTCGTATTCTTTGAATGATTCATCACTTTCGCGCTTTTTCCAAGCCATGCGAGCCTGCCGGATGCTGGTATGATCTTCCGGTTTAATATGTCCCGCTTTTGCCAGTGCCTCCGCAACAGCATGGTAAAGCTGCCATCGAACTAACGTCCCATCAATATCAAAAACCGCGAACTTACCCCTAACCTTTCCCATCCCCCAATAATACCACATTGCAAGGACGGTTCTTGCAAATAAGGAAAACATGATATAAATAGATTATGACAAGCCGCAATCGTATCAAGCAGTACGTGGATGAATCTTATTATCACATTTATAATCGTGGAGTAGCCAAAAGAGTTATCTTCAAAGAAAAACAAGATTATGCTGTGTTTTTGAACTTGCTGAAGCGTTACCTGGATGATAAGCCATCTTTCGATCAGTCGGGGCGAGAGTACGAGTACTTGCATGACAGAATCGAACTACTTGCCTTTTGCTTAATGCCCAACCATTATCACTTACTAATATACGCACAGGAAGCAGCGGCCATGACTCGCTTGCTAAGAGGTGTGGCAACTTCTTATTCAACATATTTCAACAAGAAATATGAGCGAATTGGCCCACTTTTTCAGGATCGGTTTAAGGCTTCCTGGATTTTACGTGATAATTACCTTTTACACATTTCACGCTACATACATCTTAATCCGAAAGATTGGCGTACATGGGAATACTCGAGTCTAGCCTATTACTTGGGTATGAAAGACGCTGCTTGGGTCAGGCCTAAGCGTATGCTGGAACTCTTTGAAAACAAAAACTACGAACAGTTCGTTGCCGATTACGAATCACAAAAGCAGATCTGGGACGAACTTAAACATGAATTAGCAGACTATTAAACCATATTAATTCTTTTTGCAAGAACCGTCCTTGCAATGTCTTGCAAGGTTTGTTGCGGGGGGTGTTTGGGTTAGGTTGGTTAGGGTAGGGTTATGCTTATTGGGCAGTGGTCGGAGCCCATTTGATCGGGGTGAATATGGGCGGCCTTAACCTTTTTTCTAAGTGACTCTGATACCAGAAAATAGTCTATGCGCCAGCCGATGTTGCGAGTGCGGGAGTTGGCGAAGTGGCTCCACCAAGTGTAATAGCCGTTGCCTTGCTGGAACAGGCGGAAAGTATCTACGAAGCCGTTGTCTACAAAATTCTGAAAGCCTTGGCGTTCTTCGTCTGTGAAGCCTTTTTTGCCACGATTAGGCTTTGGGTTAGCCAGGTCATCTTCTGTGTGGGCTACGTTAAGATCTCCACAGAAAATAACTGGCTTGCTCTGCTGTAACTGTTTGCAATAGGCCAGAAAAGCCGGATCCCACTGTTTTTCCCTAAGCGGTATACGTGATAAGTCGTCTTTGGCATTGGGCGTATAGACAGTTACCACATAAAAATCATCAAATTCGGATGCAATAATCCGGCCCTCACTGTTTGGGTCACCGTAGCTGTCTGCAATAAGGCTATGCTTCTTCCTAATATCATCCGGTAATCCATTTATTACGGCCTTTGGTTTTATCTTTGTGAAGATTGCGGTACCACTGTAGCCCTTTTTGTTTGCACTGTTCCAGTATTCTTCATAGCCAGGAATATCTATAACAGCCTGGCCTTGCATCGCCTTTGTCTCCTGCAAGCATAAAATATCCGGCTGGTGCTTAGCCATAAAATCCTGAAAAGCGCCCTTGTTGACAACTGCCCGAATGCCATTAACATTCCATGAGTAAATCTTCATATGCAACAGTATATACCCATGATAAGCTACTTTCCGGCTCTTAGGCTCGCCTTTTATAGCCAGAACTTCCCGAAATTTAATAACCGTACTCCCGGTACGCTGATAAAATTTCAAAAACTTCTGACTCCTAAAACATCAACCCTAAAAACCGAAAAGTGGTTTATCATGGGTATAGCCTGAACCCCACTCTATCTGCTAGACTATAAGCTAATGGCTTATAAACGTATACTTCTAAAACTATCAGGAGAACAACTTGCTGGAAAATATGAAGCAGGAATAGATTCTGAACTTGGTGGCTGGTTGGCAGAGGAAATCAAAAAGGTTGAAGCCAGTGGAACGCAAGTTGTCATAATGGTGGGCGGCGGTAACTTTGTACGCGGCGCACAAATAGCCGGCCATGGCATACAGCGTGTCACCGCCGATCACATGGGAATGCTTGCCACAATGATTAATGCGCTTGCGTTGACCGATATTTTTGAATCAAACGGGCTTAAAGCACGTTGTTTGAGTAGTATATTCGCAGAGCAAGTTGCTGAACCGTTTGTGCACCGGCTTGCCAATAAACACCTAGAAAAAGGCCGTGTCGTCGTTGTCGCTGGAGGTAGTGGACGTCCATATGTAACTACCGATACCGCCGCAGTGATTTTGGCTCTGGAGCTTGATTGCGATGTAGTGCTTAAAGCTACAAAAGTTGACGGTGTTTATGATAAAGATCCCACCGAACATGCCGATGCCAATAAGCTTGATTCAGTTAGTCACCAACAAGCTGTCGAAGATAACGGCATTAAAGTCATGGACAAGGCCGCTATGGGTTTAGCTATGGAGCAGCAAATGCCTATTATCGTGTTCGATGCCATGAAGCCGGGCAATATCCTAGCCGTGGCACAGGGTGAAGCTGTCGGCACATCCATCAAGTAAAACAGAACTATCGTAAAATGCACATTTTGCCCGAAAACTTCCGCTCCAATGCTCAACGCACCTAGCAGTGCGCTTCCGCTTCGGTGCTCATTTTTCGAACAAACTGCACTATTTTATGAAAGTCCTACAGAATCCAAAACTCAAACTCCAAACAATTCCAAAGTTACAAAGCAGGTTATTGGGTAACTTGATTTGAATATCATAAAAAAGAGGGGCTATTTTGGCCCCTCTTTTCGGCTTCTCGGAATTAGCTTTAGGCTAGTTCAATGACGTCTTTGAGAACGTTGCAGGATTGGTTCCTTCAAGATCGGCTTCTAGCGTGTATTTTACACAGGTAGTTTCGTCGGCTTCACATGATGCGTCAGCACTGTTTAGCACATCGTAACGATATTGTGTGGCACTTACAGTGGCAGCAGTGTCATATGTGGCGCCCTTAGGATCTTTTAATGCTTCTTGATCCAGGCCTTTCATGTTGGTAGTGCGCCAACCAGAAAGGTTTAGGTTAGTACGCGTAGGGTAGTATCCCTTAGAAGCGTAATAGGCCTCTACCTGACCATGAATAGCCTTGATGTCGGTTTGGCGCTCAGTATCGCGCGCCTTTTGTTGAATACCAGTAAAGGTTGTGATGACCAAAGCGGCCAAAATACCAATTACAACGATAACTATCAGGAGTTCGACAATTGTGAAACCCTGTTGCTTATTTTTAACTGTCATTAGAGTGATCCCACCCTTTCCTATTGATTAGTTTTTATAGTAACGAGGCGATTATATACCAGAGCAAGGCTTAAGCACAAGCATGTTATCCACAATCAGTTATATAGTTAATCATTTGGTAAGGTTATTTCTGCACAGAGCCTTAGTAAAGTATGGGTAGCACACTTTAATCCGGCGAATTAAATACTCTAAATTTAAGTAGTAGGCGTAGTTACTTCAAACAGTTGTGGCGGAGAGGGAGGGATTTGAACCCTCGATACCCTTGCGGATATACCGCCTTTCCAAGACGGCGCACTAGGCCACTATGCGACCTCTCCTTGTGTTTCAATTCTATCATTAGTTACCTCTTCTACGGATTTTTGTAAAAAGTATACATAATCTGTTGAAACAGATGAGAATCACGGGTAGACTATACAGAATGCCCGTAATTGAACTAGAAGACGTCAGCAAACTGTACGGCTTCGGCGATGCCACTACTGTGGCTCTCGACGAAGTTAATTTGACTATTGAGTCGGGTGAATTCGTGGCGATCATGGGCCCCAGTGGCTCTGGCAAATCAACGCTCATGAATATGATCGGTCTGCTTGATAGGCCGACACACGGCAATTATAAGCTGGGTGAGCGCTTTGTCTCGCGGCTCCGGCCCAATCAACGGGCCAGATTCCGGCGCGATACGGTTGGCTTTGTATTTCAGTCATTTAACCTCCTTAATAGCGCCAATGTACTAGAAAATGTTGCTTTGCCGCTTGCCTATAAAGGTATGACCAAGACAAAAAGATTAAAACAAGCTGGCCACATTCTTGAACGTGTGGGGTTATCTGACAGAGAATATTTCTATCCCTACCAGTTGAGTGGCGGCCAAGCCCAGCGGGCGGCAATTGCGCGGGCGCTGGTGAACAACCCAAGTATTATTATTGCCGATGAGCCTACAGGTAACCTTGATAGCGCCTCGTCTCGGCTAGTGATGGAGCTATTAAGCGAAATCCATCAATCGGGCAGTACAATCCTGATGGTGACCCACAACCCAGAGCTTACGCGATACGCTACCAGAGTAGTCTTTATGCGCGACGGCGCCGTTGTTAATGACGAACAGTCGGTTGTGGGAGAGCTGCCAACGACAATTAAGCGACGAGCCTACTTTATCCCTCGCAAAACAGTAGAAGACGATCTGGCGGGTGTGTCGGCGCTCATGGGTGCTGGTACCTCGGAGACACCGGTTGAACCAAAGCCAGCAGTTTCCAAAAAACGCCGCACCCGCCGTAAAACTTATAGTGTCAAAAAAGGTGGCAAAAAATGACTTCACGCAACAATGTGCGTATGGCTATGAGCGCTCTGGGCGCAGCTAAATGGCGTAGTTTCTTAACAATGCTGGGTGTAATCATCGGAGTTCTGAGTGTTGTTACTATTGTTTCTCTTGGAGAGGGCGTTAAGCAGCAACTGACTGGTCAGATAAAGCATTCGGGGGCTGATCTTATAACCATCCGTGGTGGGCATATAGCGAATCGTGATAAGTCAGGCAAAATTACTAAGGTTAACGTGTTGAATCTGGTTGCAGGAGCAACTCTTAGTGACGCAGACTATCAACTTATTCAAAAAGTTCCGGGTGTAGATCTGGCGGCACCATTTGCAGTCGTACCTGGCGTACCGAGTACGGAGTTGGGCGGCCAGGCATCAGCTAGCTCTATTGTGGCCACAAATGATAAGGGCGCCCAGGCCTTAAACCAAGAGGTTTTGTACGGCGGTTTCTTCACGACGTCTGATAACAAAAGTGCTGTGGCGGTTATTGGTAAGCAAGTTGCGGAAGACTTATTTAAAGAAAACGTACCTGTTGGAAAGTCATTCACATTACGGGGACAAAAACTAACCGTACGTGGCATATTTAGGGAGTTCGAGGCCAGCCCATTGACTCCTGGGGTTGATTATAATAACGCCATATTTATTCCTTACGAATACGCCAAAGATTTGGCCGCCAGCCCACTACAGTCATATCAGATTTTGGTCCGTCCCGCCAAAGGCCAATCTGTCGATACAATAACTCCCAAATTAACCGATGAACTAACTAAAGCACACGGTGGGCAAACCGACTTCACGGTTCTGAAAGCGTCAGATAATATTGAGGTAGCCGGAAATATATTGAACCTACTTACTAGCCTTGTGAGTGCTGTCGCAGCCATTTCCCTGCTGGTAGGCGGTATTGGTATTATGAACATCATGCTGGTAGCAGTTAGTGAACGCACCCATGAAATCGGAATCCGCAAAAGTATTGGTGCCACCAATCGCCAAATCCTAAATCAGTTTTTAACAGAGGCAGTTGTGCTGAGTGGTGTTGGTGGCTTGTTGGGTGTAATATTCTCCCTAATTGTTAATTACTTACTCCGTGTCTTTACGAGCTTGCAGCCCGTTATAACGTTACCCGTCATGGGTGCCGCAGTATTGATAGCCTTGTTCGTCGGCACATTCTTTGGCCTGACCCCTGCTCTAAAAGCGGCCCGCAAAGACCCCATAGAAGCTTTACGCCGGGTGTAGTACTTCGCAGCATGCACATTCTGGCCTAAATTCTGTGCTCCGCACTCGACGTACCTTAGAGTACGCCTCCTTTAAGTGCTCAAATTTAAACCAGACTGCACTATGCTGCGAAAGTCCGTAAGTTCCAACATCAAACGCAACCGTTAGAATAACATCATCAATAACTTGGAG
>JAZKJC010000012.1:0-26089 GCA_040384565.1 Patescibacteria group bacterium | reverse complement strand
CCCGTACCAAAAGCTAGACTTAACGCAGGTTGCGTTTGGTTCTAGAATTTAGGAAAGGCTCCTAGACGTTTTCTAACTGTTATACTAGAAAAAGCATGCGTTTGGAGTTTAGAAAAATAGATTCTGATAAGCCGGTTGCAAAATATCTAGCAGCTGTTATTTCAAAACGGCTTAATGACGGCCAACGTGTGCTTTGGATGGTAACTGGTGGATCTGCTATTGCCGTGGCGGTAGAAGCCTGTCAGCTGCTTGGGGATACTCCACTAGAAAAATTAACAGTCACTCTTACAGATGAGCGCTTTGGTCAGGTGGGGCATGCTGATTCAAACTGGAAGCAACTGAAAGATTCCGGTTTTGCAGCCCCTGGTGCTCTACTTATTCCGGTACTTGATGGGCAGGACTTAGCTGCGACTAGACTAACTTTTGATAAAAATTTACGTAACGCCCTAGAGACTAATGACTTCAGGCTGGCATTGCTCGGCGTAGGACCAGATGGTCATGTGGCCGGTTTATTGCCAGGCAGCCCCGCCCTAAGCAGCCCTGACTTTGCAGCAGCATTTACTGACGACGAAGTACCGGGCGAGTCGCCGGAAGGCGTCAAACGCGGCTTAAGCCGTATTACCATAACAATACCTGCTATTATCAAGATGGATGAATTAGTTGTGTACGCCATGGGGGAGTCTAAACGCTCAGCCCTGGATGGACTTGAAATTAATTTACCTGTAGAAACACAACCAGTCCAGGTATTGAAGCAAGCAAAAAAAATCATTGTTTTTAACGACTACAAAGGAGACGCCGAATGAAGATTGCAGTTGTAGGGCTGGGCAAAATGGGCATGCAAATTGTCCGGAAGTTGGTTGAAGATGGCCACCAAATTGTTGCTCATGATGTCAGCGAGTCAGCTACAGCCGAAGCTGGCATGCACGGCGCGCATCAGCTTAACGACAAACAGGCGGTTGTGAATGCCTTTGGCGAGACACAGCTAATCCTGTGGCTTATGATCCCGGCGGATTTTGTAGATACTGCCTTGAATGAGTGGCTAGAAATTGTACCGAGTGGCAGCATAATAATTGATGGCGGCAATTCTGACTTCAGATTAACTGCCGCGAGGAGCAAACTCGTAGAAGCCAAAGGTTCAACCATGCTCGACGTCGGTACCAGCGGCGGTGTCTGGGGTTATAAAAACGGGTTTTCCATGATGGTTGGTGGTAACGAACCGGCATTTAGGACCATTGAGCCAATACTTATAACTATGGCTAGCCCGAGTGGAGCTTACGCCCACTTTGGGCCAAGCGGAGCCGGGCACTATGTCAAGATGGTTCATAATGCCATCGAATACGGGATGATGGAGAGTTTAGCCGAGGGCTACCATTTATTGAAAGAAGGTCACTACAAAGATGTTGATTTGGCCAAAGCGGCAGAAGTCTGGCAACATGGCAGCGTCGTAACATCATGGCTTAACGACCTTACCCGTCAGGCATTAGAAGAAAATCCTGAGCTTGAGGGCATTGATGGCTTTGTGGCCGAAAGCGGCGAAGCCCGCTGGAGCCTGGAAGCCGCCCGCGCCAAACAAATCCCAATGCCAAGTATTGAGGCGTCGTTCAATGTACGACTTGCCTCCCAAAAAGGACAGGTGAATTACGCGACTAAGCTGCTGGCTGCTATGCGAAATAAATTTGGCGGACACGTAATAAACAAGGACATTTGAAAGTCTTGCTATGGAACCATCCTTACTAGTAATTTTTGGCATTACAGGCGATTTGGCAAACCGAAAGTTATTACCGGCCCTTTATCATTTGGCCAATGATCAGTTGCTTCCCACACCTTTCAGGATAATAGGCGTCACGCGGCGTGGCACAACTGTTCCAGCAATTATAGCGGCTATTCGTAGCTCTGTTGAAGCCTCGGGTGAAACCTGTAACCCCAAAGCACTTGCTTTGCTCAAGCGCAATATATCGATTGTCACAATGGACATAACCAGTGGTAACGAGTACACCCGGCTTAAGCTAGAATTGGATCATATTGAGGCTGAGCTTGGGATTTGCATGAATCGATTATTCTATTTGGCTATACCCTCGCAAGTATTTGGGCCAATTGTAAAAGAGCTCGGGGAAAGCAAGCTTAGTACTGGCTGCCAGCATGGCACTATGGAAAGCCGCTTACTTATTGAAAAACCGTTTGGGTTTGATTTGCCATCAGCTAAACAGCTTATTTTGGAGCTTGAACAAGTCTTTTCAGAGAGCCAGATATATAGAATTGACCATTATTTGGCTAAAGAAACCGTGCAGAATATTTTGACTTTTAGATTGCAGAATCCACTTTTTGAGGCGGTTTGGAATAGCAAGCAAATCTCACATATTTTGGTTACGGCTGCCGAATCTATTGGCATTGAGGGCCGTGTGAATTTTTATGAACAAATTGGCGCCCTCAGAGACATAATCCAGAGTCACCTACTGCAAATTGTGGCCCTCATTACTATGGAAAAGCCTACCAAGTTAACCGCGCAGGCTATCCATCAAGAAAAACTCAAGGTGCTTCAAGATCTTTCCCCACCTTCGGATGACCACATGTCTGAATTTACAGTCAGGGGCCAATACCAGGGCTACCGCCAAGAAGTGGGTAATTCTAAATCACAGACCGAAACTTATGCCGCCATCAAACTTACAAGCAAAAGTCGAAAATGGGAAAATGTCCCCATTTTGATACGTACAGGCAAGCACTTAGCGGCCAAAGCCACTGAAGTAATGATAGTTTTTCAGGATCCATCGCAGCCATTAAACCAAAATTATCTGATTATTCGGATTCAGCCTCACGAAAGCATTATTTTGAGCGTTGTTGTTAAGAAACCAGGCTCCAGTACTGAAGTTGAAAAGGTTCAAATGAGCTTTTCATATGGCGACAGAGCCGATGTTATTCATGCGGACGCCTACGAACGTGTTTTGGCGGATGCTATGCGAGGTGATAAAACGTTATTCGCTACAAGCGAAGAAGTGCTTGAAAGCTGGCGGATTGTTCAGCCCATTTTAGATGCTTGGTCTCATGACAGAACTCCACTACATGAGTATATCCCAGGCAGTTACGGCCCAGCTGTAGGTAACCAACTGGCTCATAATGCTGGCATTAACTGGCTGATTAGTTGACATAAACCTAAGCAACATGCTTGACTATCTGTGTGGCAAATAAAACAAAAATTTCATTAGTGAGCTGGCTGCAATCTGGGCTTATACGTCTGTGCAGAATTCATTTTGTAGTTATTGCTATTTATGCGGTTTATATTATCGCCGCGGATGCTACTGCGCTCATAACCCCAAGTCTTGTTTTGCAACGCTGGACAGCGAATGCCTTAATGCTTGGTGGCGTCGGAATTATTTGGTATGCAGCGCACAATATTAAGACACAAAACAGCAATTACTTTCGGCTACTTATTTATGTACTTATACTAATGGATATTGGTATGGCGACATTTAATGTCTACACGCAACGTGGAATGGCTAGCCGTGCTGTCATGTTATTTGCTGTCCCAATCGTGGTAGCAACTATTCTCCTCAGCCGCACGGCTTTGTTTTTAACTGCAACGCTTTGTACGGCCGCATATAGCTTAGCCGCGATAAAATATTTCGTTGACTTTTTTAATGAAGGCTACAAAGCCGAACTGTATATTGAAGTCGGATTTTACTGTGCTATGTTTTTCATAATTGCCGCTATTCTCTCTATAGTAATCCGTTTTAAGGATGGAGATCTAGGTATAAATTCTTGATGGTACGCGCAATGGGTGTTTGATACACTTAATGTATAGCCGCTTATGGTAAAATCAAATCCGTCGTTAACCAATGTCCCTCTTACCGCCGAAAGTCGCGAGAAATTGTTAGATTCATTATTTGGAGATCTGCTGCCGCACCCCGGGGAAATTTTTATACCAGATGATGATTTTTATCTCGCTGACTGTTCAGCCAAGCAACGCGCTAAGCATATGACGCGTTTGCTTTGTCGTTGGCTTGGGATAAAACCTGGTTATATTGGGCTCAAATTTGAATCAGGACATAGTGATAAAGTAAGCGCAAAACGTTACACCATTTATATTGAACCCTCGCTTCAAGAGGATGAGTTCGTTTTAGGAGCTTTTTTAGCTTACTCGTTGACACAATATTTAATTGAAGAACGTAAGCAAATACAGCTAACTAACGCGAACGAGCAGGCAGCACTGTTAGCTAACGGGAGTGTACTTTTTGGTCTTAGCCTTGTGATTTTGAACGAACGTATGCCTAGGCATATTTGGCATGGCCCCGTCAAAGGTCCTCCAACTATACTACCCAGTAGTTTTCCCTACCAAGCTTATCTAAAATTAGTCAGGAATTACTTATTAAAATATCGTATTGAGCCCGCATCTTATGATTACTGCTTGACCCCGGGGGCGAGTAAAGATTTGGAAGTGTCAGCAAGCAAACGCCCAACCCATGCAGTAAGAGATTTAAGGCATCAAATTAGAGTAACAGGGCTGAAGCTGGTTGGAGTTAGCTGGATAATAATCCTAATTTTTAGTATTAGTGGCTTTACTTTTATTCAGCGAGCCGGATCCGCGTCGAAAAATACAAATGAAGCCCATCAAACAGCAGATTTTTACAATAATCTCATGCGGAGCTGCAATAGCGAGTTAGTATATACTCGCCAATACTCCGACCAAGCTGATATCCAAACATTGCGCGCCTTAAACGCCGAGGAACTAGAGTGCCAAAGTCTAAAAAATCAATACGAAGCCGCTCAACAAAAAACAAAATAAATTTTGTTAGTGAGGTATATGGTCGAAAACTAATTCATGGCTAACTTCTGCTGATTACTGACAACTGAGTAGGTGGGTGGAGTGCAAGGCGCTGGCGACCTGTCCGTCCTGTCGGAAAGACAGGCGGGGGAGCGCAAAGGAGCCGTGCATGTAGGCACGGTGAGTGCGCACCACAGCCAGCAACGCCGCAATCTGCCTGCCTATGCAGTTGTCAGAAATGTTCGCGTACGTGGGAGACACTAAACTCCCAATGCGCGTCTGTTTTTTTGTCTGGGTTGAAAATATTATCTGGGTCAAAAATATTTTTGACTTGTTTGAATGTTCTCATCATGCTTCGCGAATACATCTGGTGAAGCCATGGCCCACGGCTCATGCCGTCATTATGCTCGCCGCTCAAGCTGCCGCCGTATTTGAGCACTAAAGCATTGACTTCACGCATGCAGGGCTCAAGCTTTGCGCGTTCTTTGGGATCTTCAATTTTCATGAGAGGTATGACATGGAAGTTGCCGTCACCCATGTGTCCTGCTACCGTGGCTAGCAGCTGGTATTTATTTATAATCCGTCGAAGTTCAGGTAGAAAGGTCGGCAAGTGTTTTGGGGGCACAACCAAATCATCAATAAACGGCGCAGTATGCTTGTCGTGAACTTTCTTGCGTAGCAAATTAAAGCTTTCCCGACGCATAATCCAAAACTTTCTGGCCTTGGCTACGGTCGCATCTTCTTCATAAGATTCCTTGCTGTCGAAAGGATGCAAATCAACTCTGAGCTGATGCACTTTTTTGGCTACTTCTTCCGGAGTTTCGCCGTTAAATTCAACCAATAAGACCATTTTGGGTATGCCCTTAAACAGCATAAGGGCGTCAGGGATAAGCTGAATCGCCAGTTTGATCATCCCCCACCAACCAAGGGTAGTATGGAAGTAATAAAATAACTTAAAGCTAAGCATCAGTGTATAGTTATCAAAACCTTCAAAAGTAGATGGTCTATGAGCCAGTACCGTATTGATGAGCCCGCCTAGCTGACTAATATCACGCAAAAATATAACTAGCGTTCCTGACTGCGTAGGGGCCGGCACCAGCCTGAAATGAATATCAGTTATCATACCCAGTGTGCCCTGCGATCCAATAATAAGTTGGTTTAGATCAAACATTTCCGTTTCGCGGTCCCATACGTCCCATATGTGATAGGCGGTTGAATCTTTGGACACATTTGGTTTAGCTGCCTTAATTTCATCATAGTGCGATTCAATTAGTTCGAATACTTGTTTATATATATTGCCCTCAAAATCAGCTTGTGCCATCTTTTTATCTAATTCAGTCTTAGTTAGAGGCTGTACAGTATATTCTTTGCCGTCACTAAAAACCACTTTGAGTTTAGTGACGAATTTTTCGGTCTTGCCGTATTGGAGAGACTTTTCCCCGCCTGAGTTATTGGCAACCATTCCGCCAATAGTACAAAGATCTCTGGAAGCTGGATAGCTTGGCATAAGTGCATTGTGCTTTAAGGTGGCTAGCTCAAAGTCCCGATAGTACACACCAGGCTCAGCGTGCGCAGACTCAGGACTTACCTCGATTATGTTGTCAAAGTGTTTTGTCATATCCATTAGGATTGACTGAGTTATTGATCCACCGGTCATATCCGTTCCGGCAGAGCGGGCAGTTAATGAAATATGGCGATCTTCTAGTTTTTTAGTCTCGCGTACATAGTTCACTAGCCTGCCAACATCGTTACTATTCCTTGGATATACAACGGCTTCTGGCATTAGCTCAAACATGCTGGCGTCATGGCTATAATGATCGCGCGTAGCTGGAGTAGTGTCCACCTCGCCGCTAAAACCAATATCACGTAATTTCTGTTTTAAATTATCCATATTCGTACCCATAGCTTACCATAAGCGATATGCTATAATATACACGTAAATATAAGTTAAAAAATAGAGATGGCAAAGCATAGAGTAGTTATAGTTGGTGGCGGTTTTGGTGGAGTCAAAGCCGCATTAGACTTGTCGGCAGATCACAGGTTTCACATTACGCTCATTACTGATAAAACCGATTTTCAGTATTATCCAACACTTTATCGCACTGCTACTGGTGGGCGCAGAATGATATCATCGATTCCCTTGACAGAACTTTTTCAAGGCAAAAAAGTACATATTCTGAACGACCGAGTAGTGAGCCTTGATCGTCAAAAAAGAACAGTAACTACAAAAGTCAATCACCATGTTGGATACGAGGCTTTGGTTCTTGCCCTGGGAGTCCAAACTAATTATTTCAATATTCAGGGGCTAAAAGAGTTATCCTATGGTATCAAAACAACAGCAGATGCCGAAGAATTCAAAGCCCATCTTCACCAGCAGCTTATTACTGACCAAAAACTTGACCTTAACTACGTGGTGATTGGCGGTGGCCCAACTGGTATTGAATTAGCTGGCGTTTTACCTTCTTATTTGCGTCAAATTGCCAAGCAACATGGTCTCCCAAGACGTGCCATACATGTTGACTTGATAGAAGCCGCTCCCAGACTTTTACCGCGCATGCCCAAAGATATTTCCAGGCGGGTTGCAAGGCAACTCAGGCGACTGGGTGTTAAGATCTATTTAAATACCGCCGTCCAAGCCCAGAACGCCGACGCTTTAATGGTTAATAATAAGCCAATTCGCAGCCATACCGTAGTGTGGACGGCAGGAGTTATGAATAATCCATTCTTTGCTAATCAGGCATTCCAGCTAGCCAAAAACGGGAAAGTACGTGTAGACCAGTTCTTGCAGAGTGAGGCTGGTATTTACGTGATAGGAGATAACGCCGATACTCCATACAGCGGCATGGCGCAGACTGCTTTGTATGATGGTGGTTTTGTGGCATCCAATTTGGTACATTTAGCAAACAAGCAAGACCCTAAGCCGTATTTTGCCAAGAAGCCAATTTTTGTTTTCCCAGCAGGACACCATTGGGCGGCAGTCTTATGGGGCAAGATCAGAATTTATGGCCGTCTGGGGTGGATGCTGCGTTCGCTTGCGGATCTTATTGCTTATCATGACTATGAACCCTGGCAGCTAGCTTCTAAGCGCTGGGTAGCAGAAAACGATGAAGAAGAATTTTGCAAAATCTGTAGTAATGAAGCTGTTCTTCCTACTGAAGCCTAGAACCCATCCAATTTCTCTTTTCTAGGTCAAAATTGCTCAGTTTTGAGTCAGAATTTGTTTGATGCCAGGAGGCATAACTGAGATTATGCTGACGAACATCGAGCAGATTTTGGCCAAAAGCGAGTGATTTGGAGCCAGATGATGTGATTTTGGATGGGTTCTAAGTTCTAGGCCAGATAATACGAGCGGAGATATTTTCAGATGGGAGCCAGCCAAAGTGCCTACTATCCGTACTTGTGTCAGGATGATCGCCCAGTAAAAATACTTCTTGTTTATTGATTTGGTCGATTCGCTTAATTTTTTCTTTTTTATCATGAGTAACAACTACGACATGACCAGGTTTTAGTTTCCTGAAATATTTATAACCCACAACAAGAGTCCCTGGCGGCAAGGATGGAATCATGCTGTGGCCATTGACGCGCCTAATAATAAGCGGCATTACAAATTTAAATCTTTTTCGTCGCCCAGAATATTTCTGTGATTTCATCAATCATGTCCAATAATTTTTGACCATCATTAGGGTCTGTGGATTTCTTAGCTGCCCCAGCTTGCTTTGTGGCCTGCCAAAATTTATTATGCAGATCAGGGTACTTTTCTAAGTGTTCCGGTTTAAAATAATCAGTCCATAAAACCCACAGGTGCTGTTTAACCAGTTCTGAGCGCTGTTCTTTAATCAGAATAGCGCGAATTTTGTCTTCATCGTGAAGCCCGCTATATTTCTTCATGATTTCGTGTACCGATTGAGCCTCAACCTTAGCTTGTACAGGATCATAAACTCCGCATGGCAAGTCGCAATGAGCATAAACTGGTTTTATAATCATAAAAGTCCCTCCTTTGGTGATTTAATTATACGCTTCTGCGTTAATAATTTGTCAGTTTTGAGACTGTTCTTTCCGCCATTTAGCTATATTAGCGTGATTGCCACTCAGTAAAACATCTGGAACTTTCATGTCACGGAAGTTTTCTGGGCGCGTGTATTGCGGGTATTCTAAACTATCGCCATCACTAAAACTTTCGATCTCCGCACTAGTTTCGCCACCAAGTACCCCTGGCAATAGCCTTACAATCCCATCAATTAGGATCATAGCCGGTAATTCTCCGCCAGTAAGTACGTAATCGCCTATACTAATTTGACGGTCTACCCATTTAGTAATTCTTTCATCGTAGCCCTCGTAACGACCACAGATAAGAATCATGCCCTGATTTGCGCGGGCAATTTCGCGCATGACAGGCTGCTTTAGGCGTTCTCCACGTGGAGTCATCAAATACACTACAGCACTAGGATCCTGCTTTTTAGCGTGCTCAACAGCTGCAAATAGTGGCTCCGGCATGAGTAGCATGCCATCACCACCACCGTACGGAGTGTCATCTACTGTTTTACGTTTTCCAAGGCCAAAGTTCCGTAGATTTATATAAGAATATTCCACTATGCCTTTATCTTTGGCTTTCCAGAGCATACTGGTCTCCAGCACGGGCGGAAACATCTCTGGGAACAAACTAATAACTTGTATTTTCATAGTATATATTTCATTATTGCATACTTATACGCTTAAACAAAAAGACCCTGTAAATTTACAGGGTCTTTTTGTCACATAAAGCTCCCATCTTCACCAAGGCTTCGGTGGGCATGCCCATCTTTAGTCCTGATGATAAATGGCTCGCAATGAGCTTTTGACTTTTTATTTGTAGTCTTAGTTGACTAAGACTAACTATACATCAAGATCATCTAAATCTTCAAGCTCTTTTCTGGTTTTACTTAAAACATCTTCGTGATCAGGCACGGCAGCAACTTCCGGTAAGTCATCGTCGTCTTGTGCCACAGTGTTATCGTCTGATGATTGTGGGGATGGAGCTGGTGCATAAGAAACACTTTCTTCATTATTCTCAGTGGGTTGTCTTCGCTCCCTTGGCTCTCCATTATCTATAATCTTTAGATTATATCGGGCATCATTTTTGGTGCCGAGGGCACGCAATAAAGTCCTTAAGCTCTGAGCCGTAGCGCCCCGCTTACCAATAACGCGGCCTAAATCTTCAGGATTAACTGTTAGTTCAAGCAAAACTCCTTTTTCGTCTATGGTTCGTTCGATTTGTACATCATCGGGGTTATTCACGAGTGATTTTACGACAAATTCTATAAACTGTTGGTCAATGCTATTATTCATTAGAAATTCCTCCCGTTATTTGGAAATAAAATAGAGTTATGAAATATGGGAATGCCCAAGTTCGCCTAACGACTGATGCCAGCGTTCCTATGCAGTAGGCGTTACTATTATAACAAATATAATGAGCTCATCACATTAGGAATAAATAAAGTTTGCTAGGCTTTCTTGTCAGCAGACTCTTTTGAGTCATCATCATCAGTTTCAACTGCAACTGGCTCAGCTACCAGCTTATCATCATTATCAGCCTCTGGCTGGATATTATCTGAGGTAGCATCTTCCGCAGCGCTAGCTTCTGTTTGTTTTTGCTCATCGGCTACCTCGTCAGCAGGTTCGGCTTTGACTGAACTTTCTGGTGGAGCTTGCTCAATTGGAGCAGCTTCCGTTTCTGCTGGCGCATCGGTTTTCGGGGATTCATCTGAAGATGCAACTGCAGTAGACTCTTCCTTGCGGTTTTTGCGTAATTTTTCAGTGTGCTTGATGGTTTTACTTTTAGTAGTAGTAGTTTTAACCCATCCAGGCATTTTGATGCCTTCCGTTGTTAGTAAGCGTACTACTCTATCGGAAGGCTGAGCACCATGCTCCAGGTAAAATCCGGCCTTCACTTTGTCGACCACGATTTGTTTGCTATGGGGGCTGTAGTGTCCAAGCTGCGCGACAATCACGCCACTGGTTGGTGTACGCCTAGAATCCTGGACAACAATCCTGAATTCGGCGTGACCTTTGCGGCCCGTGCGCTGCATACGAATAGCTAACATAGGTGTATTGTGGCTCTTTTCCTTACAGTCTTACAATTTATAAAACAATCTTGCTATTCTACAGAGAAGCATCTCTGTTGTCAATTAGGAAATAATATTGTTCTTGTCAAGAACTGATTAAATGTCCGTTTCGCCGGACTGGCAAGATACTTTTTTGGGTCGACAAAAAAGTATCCAAAAAATCGACGGACGCTTCCAGCTCTTGATGATTTCATTGTCAAGCCGCACAAGGCTCGGATAACTCACCATTTCTTTTCTTATTTTGGGTAGGAAATGGCTCAAACAAACCCTCGCATCTACTTGTGCGTTTGACATTCACTCATCAGGAGCTTCCAGAGTCCGGGGGCGCCCATGGAGTAGCCGGAGGCTACTTGTTAATAATTCTAGTCAGCACAAAGCGCAAGCAGTTGCTCAAATTCGGGCCCATAGAGCTCACTCCCCACGATTGCTTCTTGTCCAAGCAGCAAGACATGCCTAGTCACCTCGAAGTCGCCTCCTGGTTGTCTGGTATCATTGCCTAACTCATCATATTCTATAGTGACAAGTGGTATTAGGGATGGAGATTCGTTTGGCATTACCTCAAAGTCATTAGTGTATGTTCTGCGATACCTCCGTAATGAAGTTACTGGCACAACCAACTCAGACCTGCCAGCACCAAACTTTTCATCAAAGCTACTACTACCAACGCATAATTCCCCAGCTATGATCCCGCCAGCAGCTCGGTTTGCCATAGGCCAACTAGAGCTTCTGCTTTCTATACAAATGGCCGGCTCACCCTGTAATTCTGCGATTTGGGCTGCCTGCTTTTCGACCTCTTCAAGTAAATCCTGTGAATTGGTTAGGCCAAGTATGGCTTGGCTAACCGGGTCTATGTCACGTGCCTTACGTACGTAGCTACGCAAGCGTCGAATTGTGCTTAAATGCTCAATTTCTGCCACTCCAAACTTCCTGACATGACGCTCTGCCCAATACATTCCCATGATGGAAATACTATATCACATTTTCCCAATAGCAGAATGACAGTTTCGACAGGCTTTCATCTCAAAAATAGCGCAGCTCCATGGAGGTTATTCAGGCTCCGGAAGTTCCTGAAGCGTGAGTGTCAAAGTCACAATTAGTAGCGAGGAGTTGTTAAGCCATTTCCTACTCTAAGTAATAAAAGAAATGGTGAGTTCTGTGAGCATTGTGCGCTTTGACAATGAACGCCTCAAGAACTGGAGTCGCCTGTCATCTTTTTGGTTACTTTTTCTGTGACCAGAAAAAGTAACTCGCCTGTCCGGCGAAACGGACACTGAAAATCTATTTATAACTCATTAGGGCTTGTTCGGCAGCAGCTACTTGGCCGGCTTGTTTGCTAGGTCCTATGCCGGTGCCCTGTAGTTTGCCGTTAACATAGACTCCGACTGTGAAGATTTTGTCGTGATCGGGACCTTCTTCGCTCATGACTTTGTATATTGGCGTAAAGCCGTCTTTGCTCTGCGCAAATTCCTGTAGTTGGCTTTTTGGATCCTGCCAAGAGCCAGTTTGCAAAATTGTGGCAAAGGTAACCAGTAAACTGCTGTGAATAAACTGTTTGGCGGCTTCGTAGCCCTGATCCAGATAAATTGCCCCTGTTATAGATTCGTAGGCATTGGCCAGAATTTGCGCCCGGGCCCGTTCTGTTCCCCTTTTTTCGCCGCGGCTAAGCCGCAAAAATGGCTCAAAACCATAACGTTCTGCCGCCGCGCCAATGCTTTCTGTCCGCACCAGGGCACTTCGCCAGTTTGTCAACACTCCCTCTGGTTCCTTGAAATTGTTATACAAGTATTCTGTGGTAACAAGTTCCAGTACAGCGTCTCCCAGGAATTCAAGCCGTTCATTATGCTCTGTGGCGGTTTTTTTATGCTCGTTAACATACGATCTGTGAGTAAAAGCCACCAATAGAAGATTTAGGTCGTTGAAAGTGAACCCTAGTATTTCATCGGCAAATTTTTTGTAGGCGCTTAAGTCTTGCATACTTTGGAGGGCCTAAGCGGGCTGCTCGCGTATTTTCTTCATGGCCAGAAGGATTAATTTACCAATGTCATCGTATTCGATTTTGTCTAAGGCTTCAGCCACCGGGAACCACTTAATGCCGTTCATCCAATCCTCTTGCTGCAACTTGTCTGTATCTCCCAGACCAGCCATCAGAAATATTTCGGTGGTCATAAGCACCAGACTAGTTGAACGACGATAGCGAAAATGGATTTTCCCCAGCCAGTTAAGAACTTTGAGTTTTTCCAGACCGGTTTCTTCTTTGACTTCACGCTCGGCAGTCTCTTTGGCGGTTTCGCCTTCTTCAATATGTCCTTTCGGAATAGTCCAGCGGTTTTTGGCATCCTGAATTAGCAGAATTTCTATTTCTTTTTGCTGATTTCGCCTATAGACTACCCCACCTGCGGTAGGCTCACGCACTACTTCATTGATAACTGGCCTACGGCTACTTACAAATTTCTTAAATCCCTGGACTGGCTTAGGTCGTTTCATACCCGCACCTCCGGTGCTTTCGTAGTTCGTAGTACGTATAACGTATAACGCGGGTCAAAGTTGCTCTGAGCGTTATATGTTGTTATAGGTTCTACGCTATACGATTTAAAATATCCATGATTCATTATTTTGCTTTCTTATTGGATTTAGCTGGCGTTTTTGCGGATGCTTCGATCTGTTTTAGCAGGCTGCCAAGAACACCGTTAATAAATTTTGAGGAATTATCACCGCCGAAGGCTTTTGCCAGCTCTACTGACTCATTAATAACCACTTTAGGGGGAGTATTGGCGTTGTGAAGTAGTTCATAAGCGCCTATTCTTAGCACAATCCGGTCCATCCGAGCAATTTGGGAAATGGGCCATTTTTCCGCTAGTGGCTGAAGTTTAATATCAAGCTGCTTAGACTGTTGGCTAACACCCAGTGCTAGTTTCTGAATAAACTTCTTATCATCAACGGTTTCACGGTAGCGTGTAATGTTTCGTTCGAGAACTTCAGATAGATCAAACTGATCATCGCCACACTCTTGCCGAAATTCTTGCTCATATAATGTCTGCAGGACAATTATACGGCCAAGATGTCGGTTTGCGCTCATTGTTAATATTCCTCTTCTGTCACATTATACGCCGATAATCAGCGATTACTCAGACTTTTGCAGGTTTTTTGTTTGGTTTTACAATTGCACTTAGAGCCTTGCCCGATTCACGTCGGGTAGTAAATACCTTTACAGGACTCTTGGCATTAACAGCACGAGCCAACTTAATCACTAAGTGGCTTCTTCTTGCGCCGGTTCGTCGGGCTGATGTTCGTTTCTTAGGAGGTTGTCCGCCTGCCATTAACCTACTCCTTTCTTCCTATGCTTGCATTTAACTTCACTTAATCCTATAACAAATCCCTTTGGAATACAACAAAACGGCTATTCTCAGATAACAAAATTTACAAGTTTTTGAGGAACGTAGAAAGATTTTTTAATCTCTTTATTTGCCAGATAGCTGGCCACTTTTTCGTTTGATTTGGCATGCTCAAAAACTTGTTGTTCGGTTTCTGCAGTAGAAACGGTAATCGTGGCACGGACCTTGCCGTTTACCTGAACTACTATGGTCATACTGTCGCTAGTCAAGAGTTTTTCATCCCATTTGGGCCAAGTGTCAACATGGACGCTAGTACTATGGCCAAGCTGATGCCACAGCTCGTCGGCTATATGGGGCGCAAACGGCGCGACTGCTGCTACCATGAACTCTAGGGCTATTTGCCACGCTTGATTTTTCACCAGATTAGTAGCCTTGATTTTATAGAGCTCATTGAGCGTGCCCATAGCGACCGCAATTGCCGTATTGTAGTTGTTATTCTCAAGATCTTCCGTCATTTTTTTGACCATTCGATGAACGGCGCCAAGTATATCTTTCCTTTCTTGATCATTAAGCTCAGCTTCTATAGTTTCAAGGTATTCCTGGACAAGGGTCCACAACCTGGCTAGAAACCTATGTGCCCCCGGTACACCTTGGGGGTCCCATTTTGTCCAAACCTCCAAAGGAGCAGCAAACATAAGGTACGTCCGAAGCGCATCAGCGCCGTAACCTTGGGCAATTATATCGAGGGGATCAACAATAACCCCTTTTGACTTAGAAAAATATGAACCGTCAGTGTTCACTACTTTGCCGTTAAAGAGAAATTGCTTAAACGGTTCAGGTTGGGTTACAAGTCCCAGTTTCTTGAAAAAATGACCGATAAAGCGTGCATATAAGAGATGGGCTGTCGCATGGTCAGCGCCGTTATAGAAGTCAATTGGCTCCCACTTTTTGACTATTTCGCTGTCGAAAATTTGCTCCTGGTTGCGCGGGTCAAAATAACGGTACATGTACCAGCTGCTGCAAATGTAGGTGTCGAGTGTGTCGGTTTCGCGCTCGGCTGGACCGCCACAGTTTGGACATTCCACATTCAGCCAATCTTTGGCTCGGGCAAGGGCACTTCGGCCATCGCCACTTGGTTGGAAATCATTAAGCACCGGTAGTTCTACTGGCAAGTCCTCATCTGGGACCAAGACAGTGCCACACCTCGGGCAATCAATAATCGGAATCGGCGCGCCCCAATAGCGCTGTCGACTCACGCTCCAATCGCGCATCTTGTAGTTTATTTTGGCTTCGCCTGCTCCGATATCAATTACTTTTTGTAATATCTTAGGTCGACCCTCAGCGAAAGTCATGCCATCAAATTCATCCGAGTGGGCTAGTTCAAATTGTTCAGGCGTAGCCTTAATATCACCGTATGATACGAACTCTTGCTGTTTCGTGGTGTAAATAATATCTAAACCAAATTTTTGCGCAAACTCATAATCCCGCTCATCCTCACCGGGCACAGCCATAACCGCACCCGTTCCGTAGCCTGCCAGCACATAGTCAGCCACCCAGATGGGGATTTTTTTGCCATTGATGGGGTTGATTGCATAGGCTCCTGTGAAGATTCCAGTTTTATCCTTGCCCTCCTGTTGACGCTGTACTTCATTTTTCTTAAGCGCTTCTGTGCGGTAATTTTCTACTGTTTTCCTCTGTTCATCATTGGTTATCACGTCAACTAATTCATGTTCGGGTGCCAGAACCATAAATGTCACGCCGTAAATCGTGTCGTGCGCAGTTGTAAAAACTTTAATTTTTTGTTCATGACTTTCAATTAGAAACTCCACCTCTGCGCCGATGCTTTTACCTATCCAGTTTTTTTGAGCAAGTTTGACACTTGGCGTCCAATCCAACTCGTCTATGGCATCAAGTAGCTCATCAGCATAGTCGGTAATCTTAAAAAACCATTGCTTAACTTCTTTCTTTTCTACAATCGGGTCATCCGGCCCGTCATGCCGCCAGCATTTGCCGTCAATAACTTGCTCGTTAGCTAGTACTGTCTGGCATTTGCCGCACCACCACTGCATGCGAGCATCCTGATAGGCCAAACCATTCCGGTACATCTCGCTAAAAATCCACTGCGACCATTTGTAGTATTCGGGCAAGTGGGTAGCAATTTCTTTTCCCCAGTCATTGCTCCACCCCATTGCTTTATATTGTTTATGGTAAGCAGGGATAATCGTAGCCATGCTCTCTTGGGGCGAAATACCAGCTTTTATAGCATAATTCTCAGCTGGTAAGCCAAAGGAATCCCAACCAACTGGGTGATAACTCTCGAAACCTTGCTGTCTTTTAAATCTAGCCTTAACATCACTAATCGTGTAATTCATAGCATGCCCAATATGAATACCTGCGCCGCTGGGATAATTAAACATGCTCATAGCAATATATTTAGGCTTATCGCTCCCTAAATCAGCAGTGTAGACATTAGTTTCGTCCCAAAGCTTCTGCCACTTTGGTTCAATTTCTTTTGGATTATAACGTCGCATGTTCTTCATATTACCATTAATTAAACTGATGGTGCTCTATAAGATTGATAAAGGCTACTGAACCAATAGGTGTTTTTTGTTGGTGGCCAAGCCTTGCTCTAGTACTGCCATTGCGCCGGGTACGTCGACTACGGCGTTACAGTGGCTAAACGCCATGCCCAGCGCGTAGATGGTTTTAAAGAGATTGTGGGCTCGGCACTGCTCGCCCATCTGACCTATGCGGACAATATTGTGGCCAAAGGCTCCAGCAATTTCTACACTAAACTTATCTACCATGAAGCGACGTAATTCTTTGCTATCAGTACCGTCGGGCAATGATACTGATATGACCGATGCAAGCCTGTAAGCTGCTGGTACAAATAGCTTAAGCCCCATCGCCTCAACAGATTTTTGCATTGCGCTACTGCTGACTTCATGTCTTGTCCAGCGGGCAGTTAGGCTTTCTTCTTTTATTTCATATAGCGCCTCATACAGAGACAATATACCTGGAACAGGCGCGGTATAGTGGTATTCGTGGAAACCCCAGAACTGCCATGCCAATAGAGCATCCAAACACCAGTGGCTTTTTTGGGTTTGTTTTTCCGACTCTATATATTCCCAGGCTTCGGTTGAAAAAGCTACTAATGATACGCCGGGGATAGAGCCAAGTGCTTTTTGGCCACCTGCTACCACCGCATCAAGCTGCCAGGCGTCCATGTCAAACTCTGATGCCCCAAGGGTTGTAACCGCATCTACGATTACTAACGCTCCATGCCGTTTTGCCACAGCCGCAATTGCTGGCAGTTCAGTGGTAATGACTCCAGATGACGTCTCGCCATGAGTAATGATAACTACGTCGTAAGTTTGTTGTTCAAATGCCTCACTAACCTGTTTTGCAGAAATCGGCTCAATGTCTTTGGATATGATTGAAGTAACTTCGCTGCCAACCCGAGCAGCCATGTCAGCCCATCTATGAGAAAATGTGCCATTATCCAGAATTAGAGCGGTTCGGCCTTTGCCCAGCAGGTTAACAATTGCCATTTCCATAGCGGCAGACGATGGACCGGAAACGCCAATAATTTTATCGCTTTTTGTCTGGAAAACGTACTGAGCAAGCCGGCTCAATCCCTCTATGACGTTGCCCATAGTTGAACCTATGTGGTTTATCACCACGCTGTTAGCCCTGGCTACTGCGTTAGAAATAGGCACCGGGCCAGCACCCATTAAGAGCACAGGCTCTCTGGGCAAGATATCGTTAAGTGCTTGAACGCTTGGAAGATCGGAATTTGTCATAAAAATTAATTATCCTATATGTCCTGAATTATTGATACACCACCACCAAAACTAAACCGAACTAAGCCATGCTTTAAAGGCTTTATTATTTCCTGCCTGAATATCTTCATACGCTTTATTAATCTTTACGGTCACTGGTCCCTGTATACCATTACCTATCAATCGCTTATCAACTGATAAGACTGGGGTAATTCGTGCGGTGCTACCAGACAGGAATATTTCATCAGCAATATAAAGTTCACTACGGTCAATACTGCGCTCAATTAGCGGTAATCCTAGGTACTTGGCAGTTTGAATTACGGTATCACGGGTAACACCTTCCAATACATCCGTGGAGGTGTCTGGGGTAATAATCTGGCCGTCGCGCACCATAAACACATTGGACACAGTACTTTCAGTTACATGGCCGTGGCTATCCAGAGCAATTGCATCCTCATAACCATTTTGTAAAGCCTCGTTTTTCATTAAACTCGCGTTGATATAGCTACCGTTTATTTTTGCGCGCGAAGGGATAGCATTATCACCTGTACGCTGCCAACTTGATACACAAACATTTATGCCGTCACGAGCAAATAGCTCACCCATTGGATAGACATAGACGCTTAACGAATTGGCTAGGCCGTGGATTTTGGTTCCAGGTGAGATTTCGTCAACAAATACTGTGGCGCGGATCAATACGTTCTCCCGTATTTTATTTAGTCCCAAAAGCTCCAGGATAGTTGATTCGAAGTCTTCATAATTCCAGTCGGCGGCAAAGGAATGAAAGTCCATAATTTTGGTTGAGTTAATTAGTCGTTGGTAGTGATCTTTTAGACGAAATATGTTGAGCTTTTTATATTTCTGATTCCAAAACCCACCAATAACCGTATATACACTTAAGCCGTATAGGACTGGAGAAGAAGCAATACTCAACTTTGCGTCACTGAATGGTACAAACCCATCCCGGAAATAAGCTATCGACTGGCTGATATCAAGCGCAGACATCTAAAATTGCTTTAAATAATTGGTACTAAATGCGGTTGCCTGGGTTTGGGTGCGTTGCCAACGTTCCTGGGCAAGTTGAAGCAAGGTGCTGACAAGTTCCACATTCGACATACCAGCAGCCCGCCAGTTATGGGCATACAAACTCCCTGGCAGCGGGTTAACTTCGTTAAAATAAACTTGCTCTGTTTTGCTGTCGATTAACATATCAACCCTTGCCGTGCCGCAACAACCAAGCGCGCGGTATACCCGCAGTCCGGTTTCTTCAGCCTTTGCATACAGCTTTTCGTTGAGTTTTGCAGGAAGCTCGCTGTAGCCCTGAGCGCCTTTGACGCCGCCAGTTTTGCCACCTTTTTTCCCGCCATGCATGTATTTGGCTTCAAAATCAAAGAAATCATCCGGCTTAGTTAGTGGCCGCTCAAGCAAAGCTGGCTTAAGCTGTTCATTGCCGTTACCAAGTATAGGCAAAGTTACTTCGATAAGATTAAGTACCTCTTCTTCTACCAACACTTTGTCATCATAATGGGTGGCTACTTCAATAGCATTTTGAAGTTCCTGGCGGTTAGTTACTCTTGATATTCCTATACTGGAACCCAAGTGGGCAGGTTTTACAAAAAGCGGAAATCGTAGTGACTTTTCCAGCTCTTTAAGAATTTCGTCACTTTTATGGGCATAGGTATCACGAAACAGATATTGGTACTTTGCAGTAGGTATACCGTTTGTTTCGGCTACTTGCTTGGCAAGAACTTTGTCCATGGCAAGCACCGAAGCGTCCATATCGCATCCCACAAATGGCACATTAGCCATTCTAAGCAAACCCATAAGGCTACCGTCTTCGCCGTAAGTGCCGTGCGTAGCGGGGAAAACCATGTCAATCTGGCGATGAAGTTTCCGCCCTGCAATACCGGTCGACTTAACAAACTTTAGACCGCCATCCAGCTGCAACGCAACTGGTTGATTGCGGTGCAGAAAATCCTGGATTCCGCCACTACTGAACAGATTAATATCCTTTAACTTGTCATCCCAATACCATGCGCCGTCCTTAGCAATATATACCGCCTCAACTTTATACTGTTTTGTTAATTCCAGTGGTTTAATAATGCTTGAGAGCGCCGTAACAATAGATACATCATGCTCCGCTGACCGCCCCCCAAAAATAACAGCAACTGTTTTCATTCGCTCATCATACACAGTATTAATTACAATTACAATATACAGTTAATACCTACAATTGACCCCCTACCAATCATATTTCTTTTTTAAAGTCTTAACAAAAGATGCCCGATCGGGTATGAAATGTTAAGTTTTTACAGATAAGGTATTGAAAAACTGTATATTTTGCAGATTTAGTTTGCGGACTTATTTGTAACTATCGGGCCAGTCGTTTTGGAGCATTATTATGTCGCCGGTGGCTAGGAAATGTTCTAGGTTGGTGTAATAGTCTAGGGGTTCAGTCTCTATATTTACTTCTCCCGTGTAGCCTCCCTCATTCATGCCTGTTCGGATATGCTCTGTGGCAGAATTTTGCATTAAAACCACTTTATCAGGAGCAGTATCTGCGATAAGCTGGCCCAATTGCTTATGTACAGACTCTGTTTCTACACCTTGGTCTACTAAACCGGGCGTTACGTATATTTTACGTTTGCCTGGCAGTGCTTTTAGTAGTGCTAGCCCTGCACGCATGCCCTCTATGTTGCCATTATATGTGTCATCAATTATCCAAGCCCCTCCTAGGCTACGTGGTTGCATACGATGTTCGTAAGGCATTGTGGCAGCAACTCCATTCAAAATCTGCTGCTCGCTCAAACCTAACCTGAGTGCAATAGCGACAACCGCGCAAAGTGGCCCTATTTGATGGGCGCCCAATAATCCAGTGTAAAGATGCAGCTTCTTGCCCTCCACGTCTAGCGCAAAACTGGTGGCATTAAAATCAATCTTCACATCCTGCACGGCCAGATTGGCAATGCCTTTAGGATTGTAAAAATAACCGTTAACTTTTGATCTTAGTAGCTCTGAATTGCCATTCACGTAAATGTTTTTGTGGTCAACTGTTTTACTTATTGTAGCTAAATCGTCAGCAATGGCCTCTAATGATGTGTACCCGTCTAGGTGGGCCGGTGCCAAGCCAGTTATTACGGCGATGTCTGGTTTGCTAAATGCTGCCAGTAACTCGATATCTCCAGGCTTAGACTCGCCATATTCAAAAATAAGCACTTCTTCCTCACCGCTGAGGGATTTGTTAACCCAGCGTGCATGGCTAATTAGAACGTTCTTATTGCCCGGAGTGGCCGCGACTTTTTTGCTTTCAGACAACACTGTGGTCAATATTTCTTTCATGGTTGTTTTGCCGTAGCTGCCAAGTACCGCAATAGTCTGGCAGTTCATACCGGCCAGTTTTTGTTTAGCAGCAGATATTTCCCTTGCCTCAGCTCTGTCCACAACAAATTTTTGCAGCAGCAGTGTGGCTATAAATAACACAAGCACGCATACTAAGGGCGCCAAAAGGCAAAGCAATAACGGTAACAGATTTTGTTGACTTACGGCTAAAATAACCCCGGCACCAAAGGTCAATAACCAACTGCCATAACTAATAAGCAGCATTAGCTTGACCCGTCTGGTAAGTTCCAGCTGTCCGCGCCGTTGCACCCCAAACAGGTTTGGCAGTGACTTAAACCAGCCAAGAAATTTATAAGGGTTATACTCCACCTGCTGCAACATATAGACCAACGTCCATGGAGCTTTGAGCCAGTAGTAAGACAGAAAATTCATTATTTTAAGAAGTCCTCGATTAGTTTGGAGACGCGCGTGGGCTCTGCCTGATGTACAAAATGGTCCGCGCTTTCAATAACTTCCAGCCGTGAACCCTTAATGAGCTTGTGGAGCCTCTGGCCGATGGGATCAACCGGTGTGGCTATATCTACGTCTCCGTAGATTAACAACGCCGGAAGACTAAGCTGACGCGCGTCCTGCTGTATATCCTGACGAACCGTCCGTTTAAATGTTTCCTCCAGGTGGGGCGCTACCAGCATATCCGACCCAACCGTTCCATAAAGCTTTTTTTGCAGTTTTTGCCGTGTACTGAGTGGCAACCAGAACGTAGCAACTTTGCCTACCTTCGCAATCACCTTTGTGGCTAGCCGGCGGATTTTTTGTCTGTCACGGACTCCTGACGGCGCTAACAGCACTAACCTCTCTGGTTGCAAAGTCCCCAGCGCTGAGGCGTGAATAGCTAGCGCTCCGCCGTTGGAATGCCCAACTACAGCGTAAGGTTGGACATCTAGCTTTTCTAAAAACAGCTTCAAAAACTGCGCGTAACTGCTTAAGTCCCAAGTCTCGTGTGGCGGATCTGTTTTTCCAAAGCCTGGTAAGTCTAAGCTAATAAGCTCGTAATCCTTGGATAACCTGGGAGTAATGGTTCGGAATGTCTCTAAGGAGTCCCCCCAGCCATGGAGAAGTACAATAGGCTTGCCAGAACCTATGCGCTCATAGCGAGTCAATAGGTTTGATACGACAACTTGCATATATACCCATCATACCTTAGAACTCATCCCAAAACCCACTTTCAAGACCCAAAGTTCAGTTTGGTTAGAGCTCAAGGTCTTCTAACGGGAAAGGACCACTAGGCTCGTTAGCCCCGGCGTCTGTCCCCATGCCGCCTAGTAAGCCGCCATAAACCGCACCAACTACTTCCATTATAGGTTTTGCGCCCTCAGGCTTAGTTACTTCAATAGGTTCGTTATTTGGCTCAAATAAAAGCTCTCCAGTTATTTTTTCTTTTGCTTCACCTAGCACATCTACTAACAAATTGATTTTGACTGTATTGGCACGTGTATTTAGAGTCGTTTTAAGACTGCCGGTCCCTGACCCTTCTTCACCTTTAGGGGCATTGACATTAATAACAAATGGATATTCGTCGCCTCCGTTATATAGTAACCCTAACTCGACGTAGTTTTCACGCTCTTTTTCATCCGTGAAGCGCACATAACGTATAAGCTTTGTTTTCATGTCTACCCAGACATCTGCGGTATCTTTCTCATCAATAGCCTCTTTATCTATTGACTTAACCATTTCGTCAAAAAAGTCATTGTACTGTTGCTCAGATGCCAAATCCTTGATTTTTGTTGTTTTCAACTTTTCCTTAAGTGCGGTAAGGTATTTCTTAAGATTTTCTTTATTTAATCCAACTTTATAGTGGTACGTAGAGCGGCCATCTCTATCTTCTTTGCCTATCTGTTCTGCTACCGTCAGTACGCGCTTATCAGGAGAATCACTCAACAAATACTCCCGGTTAACTTCGCCTATGGCTCGTGCAATGGCGTTAATGTCTTCGTCTGTTAACTGCGCGTCGGCCGGGCCTCCAGCCGTGCTAGCCAGTTGGTCAAACAAGGTGTGGTCTACAAAAATCCACTGAGAATCAAGATTTTCAATCTGCGCTCCGGTTTCAGCCAGTGGCGATGCCTGCAAAAGACCGCCTATGCCTTTGAGTCCTTTTACTCTGAAGTAAAGATCAGGTGTTTTAGCTCCTTCTGGCATAGTAGTTAATGCCTCAAGTTCGTAGCGGCTGCCCGCAAAACCAATATCAAATTTATACTTACCATTGCCCTCAAAGGTTGTGGCTTCTATATTGCCATCACCAGCCGCCGTGCCTTCTAACTTTAGGTTACCTTTGGCTTTGATGCCTTTTATGTCTTTTTGCTTCTGGCTATACTCTATGAGCTTATCATAGCCATCAGCTGTATTGCTTAAAGCCTTTTTCCAAACGTTTTCTGGCTTATTGGGTACGATAACGCCAAAATAGGCGCCGGCACCACCACCCAACAACACAATAATCGCGCCGACAAGGCTAACTAGTAGAAGCTTTTTCTTTTTATTATTCACAGTTTGATTTGTCTGGGCAGACTGAAATGATGATGGGTTATTGGTAGTCTCCGCTTGAGGTGTGTCGCTTTGTACGGTCTGCGAGGACTGTATAGGGTCCGGTTGGCTGGCTGAGCTATATACTTGCCCGGTTGGTGGAGATGCTACAGATGAATCAGGGTTATTTGTCGGAGTTATTACCTCTGATTTTGGAGTTAATGGTGTGTTTTTATCGTCGTCTGGCATAGTTCCCCCTACGAAATAATATTTTACTATTTGAAGTATAGCATCAGAATAACAAAACCCATCTTTTTTAAGGTGATGGATCGGTGAGTCAAAAACTTTCATGACGACTAAAACATATCTTTGATACGTTGCAGGAGGATTGCGAGTTTTTGGCCGCCGAGACGCAGCTTAAAATGTGGGTTTTGTTATTCTGATGCTATACCCCAAACGCTTAGTTTTGGAAGATTTATTTGCGTTATGAACAGGCTCTCTAACGAATTTTTTGCAATCGAGTTTGCAATTCACCCACAGGAATAGACGATTCTGGCGGATTAATTGCAACACGAGCACCGTATGAACCATAGGTTTCTGTCCTTTGGCCTTGACTATAAATAATCTTAGTAAGCTGGCTCGATAATATATCAACTTCGAACGTAAATGTAAGCGGTGAGCTTTCGGTGTACTGATCTGGATTAACCTGGTCTAATTGTGTCAAGCCATTCGCCTGCGCAAAAGCTTTGAGCATTGTCACATAAGCAACCGGCCTAACTGTAACTTCGTATGTATAGATAGGCCGAGCATTCACATACTGGCGCTTTACCTTGCTTGTATCAATCTCATATACACCATTTTTGTTGATTTGATTAAGCAACTGATCACGCTGAGCCTTATTTATATTTGCGAATGGTACCACGCCAAGGAGAGTCTGATTAAAAAGTTGTGCACCATTGCCACTTGTATCGCTATCATCTGTTTTTCCCCACACTCCAACCACATCCTTGAAGTCAAAGGCACTGCCTGCTTCATTTTTCTGATTGGTTTGAATGTCATTGTAGCGAACAAAGTCAATTAAAGGTGTTGAAATACTTTCGGTAGTGACTTTGGTATCACCATTAGCTCCTTGTGCAAGTACGCTTATTGAACGAATTAACGGTTTTGGTTGACTCCTTAAGACGACCGCTTGCCTAAGGTTTTGAGATTCATCTGCCTGGGAGATAACTTTTGTGACTGACACCGTGGAAAGACTGGTTTTAAGCATCCGGCTAAAAACTTTACCAGGACTGTTATAGACTATGTGCCAATAACTTAGGCTGCTGAATATTAAGATAACAATTCCAGATATAAATAGTAGTTTTACTAAAGCTGGTTTGGACACATTAGATTTAATCATTGCTTTATTGTACCAAACCCACAAGAAAACCTACGTTTTTTCTTGATATAATACTTAGCCTGGGGCATTAGCGCAGCTGGCTAGCGCGCCTCGATGGCATCGAGGAGGTCATCGGTTCGAATCCGATATGCTCCACCATGGTTCGCTTATTCGAACCGACCCAAGCCGAAAGGTCTGGTTCGGTCGAGTCGGCGGACCTTGGTACTTGATCTGCTTTCTTTGAGTTGAGGCGCCGGTACTCCCGGGCGTCCTCTTCGATGCGGGTCAGCAGGTCGTCAGCCAGTAGGCTGGCGAACGGCTCAGTCAGCTCCACCCGGTCGACCTTGACGTCGCTGTTGATGTAGATGGCCTTGAAGAAGCCCTGGTTGAACTGTCGCCGCACGGCGTTGTGAGCGGCTCGGTAGGCCGCCTGGCAAGAGCCGGCCAGGCGGCGATCCGGGAGCAGGAGGAGTTGCGGGAACTGATCCGGGAGTACGTGGGGACGTACGGGAAGAAGCTCATCGGTCACGGGTACGCCGCGTATGCGGTGGAGGGCTTGGAGCGGCTAGCGGGGTGGAGGAATCTTGACTAGCCATCTCTGTTCTGTCCGGTAGCTGCGCTCACCACAGGCGGCTAGAAACGGCTCTCGCCGTCCTTCATCGTCGCCCTCGTCCGGGCCGGCGCCGTGCTCGACAAAGGGGAAATGATCGAAACGGCTTACCACGCGGCATGAAGAACTCGCCGCTTGATCAACGGGGACGTTTAGACCTTGATCAAATTGCTCCGAAAACCTGACCTTCAACCCCACTGGGAGACATTATCGCCTGAACAGCAACCGCATCTCTCGCACTATAGCCCGGACTGAGAACGCCATGATACCGAGT
>JAZKJC010000011.1:0-59973 GCA_040384565.1 Patescibacteria group bacterium | reverse complement strand
ATACTGCTTGGATACCAGTTGTTACAGATGGGGTGGTAGGTTTCGAGATTCAGGTAAATTTTTTGACCTTAGAGGTAATCATTGACAATGATTTTCGAGGTGTTACCATAAACATAATTATTAGTGTGAGAAACATGAATTTGATTAAAAAAGTCAAAAATCGGCTAAAACGTAAAAAATTACCAAATAATAAGCAGGGGATAGCTGCTATTGTGGGCGGTGACCCCAAGCGTTTTAAGCTGCCGCCATTGAGATCCCGACGCGGTATGTTGTTTGTTATGATTTTCGCTATATCTGGCGCGGCAGTCCTGTATCTGATTTTTGCCGCTGGGGTTACACCTTCTGATGAACAGGACCAAGTTAGCCGTATAAATAAGTTACGTACCTCAAAAGGTGTAGCAACATTAAAAACTTCGAGTTGTCTGACCACCGCGGCCCGGGTATGGGCACAGCAAATGGCAGCAAATGGAGCGATATCCCATAATCCGAACCTTGCCAGTTTAAGTGAAAAGTATTGTGGAACAGTGCCACGTTCTTGGTCAAGACTCGCTGAGAACGTGGGCTTGAGCTATACAGGGAGTGCGACCTTATTTGATGCTTTTGTAGCCAGCTCCGGTCACTATAAGAATATGGTATCTGACCAATTTAACATTATTGGTGTTGGTGCGTACACTGATGGCGCTGGTGCATTGTGGGTGGTTCAGGTGTATGCGCTTTGTAATGATTGTTGGGGTGGGGCTGCGATTACACCGCCGCCTGACATACCACCGCCAGCTCCAGTTGCTACTGGGGTGGGTTCGGCCATGACGCCAGACCGCAAAAACTGGTGGGTAGTAGAATCTACAGGAAAAGTACGGGCATATGGTCCCAACGCTCAGCATTACGGTGATATGGCAGGTAAAGTGAGCAATATGAAGGGTATGGTTGCCAGTGCGACTGGTAGAGGATATTGGTTGCTTGCTGAGGATGGCGGTATATTCGCTTACGGCGACGCTCCATTCTATGGTTCAACCGGCGGTCAATCAATTAATGCCAAAATAGTTGGTATAGCCGCTCATCCTAGTGGACGGGGATACTGGTTAGCGGGAGCCGATGGTGCGGTCTACCCGTTCGGTGACCCGGCGTTCGTGAAATCGTGGGGGTCTATGGCTGGTAAAAAGCTAAATTTACCAATTGTCGGTATTTCTTCTAGCGCGAGTGGTAGTGGGTATTGGTTGGTAGCGGGGGATGGCGGTATATTCGCTTACGGCGACGCTCCATTCTATGGGTCAACTGGCGACATAAAACTTAACGCTCCCATAATAACCATGACATCTACCGCGGATGGTAAGGGCTATTGGATGTTAGCCAAAGATGGTGGAATATTCAGCTACGGTAATGCGGTTTTTTACGGTTCAACCGGTAATACTGGAGTTACCACTCCTGCAATAGGATTTGTAGTTGCCGCAGATAACGCCGGATACTTTATAATTGAAGGCAACGGCACAAAACACCCCTTTGGCAGTGCTGCCTTAAAAGGGGTTGTTATAGAAAATAATCCTAACGCACCACCCCCACTACCCACTTTCAAGACCAGCATGACATACACAGACTCCTGGCCAAAAGACTACACTCCCACCAACATAACCGCCTCCTGGACTACCGCCTGGCCCCAAGAACGTATTCCGCGTGATCTCCAGATGAACTGGTACACCGCCTCCGATGGTAATGGTTTGCCCGGATCTTGTGTACAAATTCACGAATCATCCGAGCCGCCTGAACACGCCTGGGGGGACAATCATCTTTGTTCGAACCAGGACCTTGGTTGGAGCTATACCAGTGCCTGGCCGCCCGAGTATCCGCTTGCCCCCAAATGCGTAGGGTTGTACGAACCAGGCGATCCGGATACCTGGGGGGATAACGTACTGTGTACCCTAATAGATGTAAATCTGCGCTGGAGTTACTGGGGCAACATTTCTGACACCAACACAACTTGCGTATCAATGAACGAAGCCGAAGACCCCCACTATTGGACTGATAACTTCTTGTGTTGGGACACCTATAAACCTGGCTCGGTAAGCGCGCCCCTGCCAGCCGGCTGTATCAATATGAACGAAACATCTGAAACTGCCCCCTGGTACGACAATGTCCTGTGCATGTCACCCGACCTTGGTTTGACTTGGAGTACCGCTCACCCCGACCCAACCAATTTGCCAGCTAACTGTGTCCGTATCTACGAACCTGATGACCCGGACACCTGGGGAGATAACGTTATCTGTACCTCTAATCCCAACGTCCACTTCGATTGGAGCTGGAGAGGTAATATATATGAAGACGCTGACACCGGCTGTGTAAAGATCGAAGAACCGTCCGATTGGGACGGTGGCGGCTACGGCTGGGAAGATAATTTCTTATGCTGGAACAAGTACTTACCCTCAATTAAGCCTCTCAACCCCGGATGCATCTATATAAATGAATCAGCTGATCCGCATGGGTGGAATGATAATGTGCTGTGTGCCAGCCCGGAAGTCGGGCTTAGCTTTAATACTAACTACTCAGCAGATCTGGTCGTTCCATCTAAATGTGTGCGTATTGAAGAGCCAGCCGATCCATATTCCTGGACTGATAATGTCTTGTGTACAAATACATATATAGCCTTACGCTGGAGTTTTAACGGCAGTCTTGACGACGCCGAAACAGACTGTGTCTTAGTGAACGAAGGGTATGACCCCCATTCTTGGGGTGATAATTATCTATGCTGGTACGTCCCGCCGCCGGCTTCTGCTGATCAGCCTGACCTAATCGTGGTCCCGGACTCCATCACCTGGACACCTGCTTCACCACAGTCCGGCAACCTGGTAACCGTCAGTGCCACCGTTAAAAATGTTGGCACGGCTTCTACGCCTGAAGGCCTCGTTATTGCGTTCAGTGTCGATGGGGCATCGGCAGGCTGGAATGGTAGCGCCGGCTGGCCATTAGCTCCAGGCGAAAGCCGTACCTTGACCAGCGTAGACGGCCCGGGTGGTGTTAGCACCTGGACGGCAACCGCCGGGTCGCATACTGTACTGGCCGTGGTTGACCCTTCAAACGCTTTTCCAAATGAATTAAATGAAAATAACAACACGCTAACCAAGTCACTCAACATCGTTGCTCCCAATACGCCGCCCACAGTTCCAAGTAGTCTGCGCGCCACCAGTGTGACATCTAACTCCATTGCTCTAGCCTGGAACGCCGCCACTGACGACAAAGGCGTAGCCCAATATCGCGTCTACCGCAATGGCAGCTTCTACGCTACTACAACCCAACTAACCTATACCGATACCGGTTCGGGCACTGGTTTATCTCCACAAACTCCATATACCTATCAGGTTTCCGCAGTTGATGCTGAAGGCCTAGAGTCCGCCCGTATTCCCGCGTCTCCTGGGCTGAGCGTCACCACACTAGCCGCACCTGACACCACGCCGCCAACTGCCCCAGGTACACTAAACGCCACCACTCCTAGCGCCACCCAAGTCAACCTAAGCTGGACGGCCAGCACAGACAACTTTGGTGTCACCGGCTACCAAGTAAGCCGTCGTCTTACTAGCAGCCCCGCTGGCTCCGAGAGTGTTCTTATTCCTAGTACGCAAAACTTGTCATATAACGATACCTCACTAGCAGCCAATACGAGCTATACCTACTATGTAAAGGCTAAAGACGCGGCCAATAACTACTCCAGCGCTGCTTCCAAAACCATTGCCACCCTAGTCGCTCCAGACACCATCAAGCCAACCGCTCCTACTAACCTCAGCGCCACAGCTGTCAGCTCCACCCAGATCAATCTGTCCTGGACAGCCAGCACTGACACTGGCGGTTCCGGCCTGAAGGGCTACAAGATCCTGCGGGATGGACAAGTCATTTACACCACTACCACCTTGGCTACAGGTTACGGTGACGGTACCCCCTTGCAAGGCAGCCACACCTATACCGTCACAGCTTATGACGGGGCAGGTAATAACTCCGATCCGTCCAACCCGGCGCCAAGTACCACCCCACTACCGGCTGCTGCCCTAACCACCAGCCAATCCCCCCAAGGCAACTGGGTCGGTACCTATGGTAAAGATGGCTACGTCTTGTTCGACTGGAACGCAGGCCACACCGACCTGACAGCATTACCTACTGGCGTAACTATGACCGTTAACGGCGCTGAACGTTACCAATGGAACATGAACATGACTGACACCCAGGCCCTGCAAAGCCCAGACAAGACCATTCGTCGGGCTACCGCGATCTACACCAATACCCAGTTCGACGTCAAACTGAACTTCAGCTCAGCCTACAGCGGTAACCTGCACCTCTACGCTGTGGACTGGGACACTGGCCTTCGTCGCCAGACTGTTACTGTTACTGACGGCAGCGGTTCACGCAATGTTATTCTCAGCAGCTTCAATAACGGTGTCTGGATTAATGCTCCCGTTACGGTATCTGCCGGCGGGTCAATTACCATTAGTGTCGCCAACACCTCCACCACAACCAACATGAACGCCGTCCTAGCCGGCCTGTTCCTGGGCGAGGGAACAACTACCACGCCACCCCCCGCTGACACCACACCACCAGCTGCCCCCACCAACCCGCGCACCACTACTACACCGACCTACAACAAAGTTGACCTAGCTTGGGATGTCAGTACCGATAATGTAGGGGTAACCAAATACCAAGTCCTAAGAAATAACACCGCCATTGGCAACCCGACCGGCACAACCTTCAGCGACACGCCAACCACCGGCCTTGCCGCCGGCACAACCTACAGCTATACTGTTAAAGCTTACGATGCTGCCAATAACGCCAGTGCCGCCAGTAATGCCCTCAACGTGCCGGTGCCAGCCTCACCAGACACCACACCGCCGGCTCCCCCCTACGATCTCAAAACAGCTACCACACCTACATACAACAAGGTAGACCTGGCCTGGACTGCCAGCACCAGCACCGACACCGCCAGGTACTTGCTATACAAAGGCAATAGCGTTATTGCTGACCTACCAGCTTCCACCACTACCTACACTGACACTTTCGTATCCCACAGCAGCACTTACAGCTACTACCTCAAAGCCAAAGACACCACCGGCAACATCAGTACTACTACCAGCAATATCCTTAGCGTTATCACCCCAGCTGCATCTACTACTGGCGGCGACACCACCCCACCAACTGCCCCCATCAACCTAATACCTACGATTATTAACTCCAACCAAGTCAACCTGCGCTGGACGGCTGCCACAGACAATGTCCGGGTCGACCATTACGACATTTACCGTAACGGTACTAAGATTGGCTCCACTACGCCAGGCAGCACCAGCACTACCTACGGTGACGCCACGGCCAGGCCCAACACAGCCTATAGCTACACCGTTAAAGCCGTAGACAGCAGCGGTAACATTGGCCCGGCCAGCGCTGCGGCCAGCATCAGTGCTACCAATAAGAAGTAATTTAAGTAAAAGGAATTAAAGGAACAACTATGGAACCAGAAAACGAAAGCCCCATCCCCAGCCATGATCCGCGCAAAACTGTAAAAGTATTTGCTATTGCCATGGCACTGCTAGTAATTTTAGTGATAGGCATAGCGCTCAACCTAAACAATACAAAAACTAAAAAACAAGATCCTCAAAGTCAAGTACAGCAAGCATCGGCTCAAGTAGAAATTACCAAGGATGGCTTCGTGCCAGCGACTCTATCTATTACAAAAGGCACCACAGTCACCTGGACTAACAAAGACAGCAGCGTCCACCGCGTCGCAAGCAATCCTCATCCGGAGCATACCGGGCTGCAAGGGCTGGACAGTCAAGACGTCATAGGCATAGAAAGTGGCACCTATAGCTACACTTTCAACACGCCAGGCGAGTACACCTACCATGACCACCTGAATCCTACTACAAACGGCACAGTTGTAGTTCAGTAAACCGTTCACAACTAGTTTAGAGTAGGACAACCCAAAGCAAAGCCTTAAGCCTATTAGGCACAATGATCTAGCTACCAGAATTTTGAAAGCACAGAATAAAATCTTCAGCTAAGATCTGCTTATAACCAACGTTTTTCGCAATCTGGGCCAAAGCTTCATGCTGAAATGGCAGGGACTCAGTAAATATATACGCTGGCTTTTGCGAAATTTTTGCAATTTGTCGAAAGAGCTGTCGGTATAAATCCAGGCCATCTTCGCCTCCAAAAATTGCGATTTTGGGCTCAAACATGGCGGCCTGGTTGATGGTGTGACTGTCTGGAACGTAGGGCAGGTTGGCGAGCAGGGTAGTAGGTAGACGGTAGACGGTAGACGGTAGGGGCTGCAAAAGGTCGCCTTGGTAAAAATTAACATCTGCTCCAAGTGTTTTTGCATTTTGCTTAGCAATTTTTATGCAACTAGAGCTGATGTCAGTAGCGAGGACTGTTGCACCTGGAAGCTCCAACTTAGCCGTAATCCCCAAACACCCCGACCCCGACCCCACATCCACAATATGCCAATTCACATTTCCTCCATCTGTTAAAGGTCTGTCCTTTAACAGGGAGGGTTTTTGTGATTTGTGAATTAACTCTTTTAAAAGGTCTATCATTGTCTCGGTTTCGGGGCGTGGTTCCAGGGTGTCTTTGCTGACTTTAAACTCACGGCCGTAGAACTCGCTTTTGCCGCGGACGTAAGCCAGCGGCTCATGCTTCTCGCGTCGTTGAACTTGTGCATTCAATATGTTCAAGGCCGGGCCTTGTAACAGGTATTCTGGATGGGCAATCAGCCAGGAGCGATCTTTACCTGTGGCGTCTTCAAGTAGAACCAGGCAATCTAAGCGCGCGGTGGCAATCCCAGCCGCTGCCAACCGCTGCTCTGATGATTTTAAGAATTCTTGAACTCTCAAAGTATTAACTTATGCTTCAGATAATTTTACGCCAGTTTGTTTGGCAATTTCATGGATCCAGCGCTCCATACGGTCGACTTTGTGTGTCAGGAAAACCATTTCCTGATGGTATTCTCGTAGTTGAGCTCCTAACTCCCCAACAGCTGCCGACAGATCATCGATTTTTTTGTTTTGTTTATCAAACTTTACATCAACCTTATCAAATCGGTCCTCGATGTATTTGAACAATTTTGTAAATCCGTCCTGAGCCATAGTACGTAAATCATAGCACAAAAATCAGCTGTCTTGACTGATCAGTTCGTGTTCGGCAGTGTGTAGTTGTTCTATTAAGTCGTCTATTTCGCCGTTCAAGGCGGCGGGGATGTTGCTGCGGCTGTAGCCGATGCGGTGGTCGGTAATGCGGTCCTGGGGGAAGTTATAGGTGCGGATTTTTTCTGAGCGGTCACCTGTGCCGATCAGTTTTTTGCGTGCGTCACTTAAGCGGCTGGCTTCTTGGTCCAGTTTGACTTGTAGCAAACGCGATCTCAAGACGCTCATAGCTTTGGCTTTATTCTTGATCTGCGACTTTTCATCCTGATTAGCTACAACCAGGCCAGAGGGCAGGTGAGTAATCCGGACTGCAGAATCAGTAGTGTTAACAGATTGGCCACCGTGCCCGCCAGAGCGGAATACATCTATGCGCAAATCTGAATCTTTAATTTCAATATCAGTTTCCTCGGCTTCCGGCATGGCGGCTACAGTAACTGTGCTGGTATGTATTCGTCCTTGGCTTTCGGTAACAGGGACACGTTGGACGCGGTGGACGCCGGCTTCAAACTTCAAATTACGATATGCGTCAATGCCACGGATGGCAAAAATAATTTCTTTAAAACCGCCAGATTCCGAGGGGCTTTCGCTAATAAGTTCGGTTTTGTAGCTATGAGTTTCCGTCCAGCGTACATACATGCGGTATAACTCTCCCGCAAACAAACTGGCCTCATCGCCACCGGCCCCAGCCCGGATCTCGACGATAACGTCCCGCTCATCATTGGGATCTTTTGGCGTAAGAAGTGCTGATAGCTGATAGCTGATAGCTGATAGCTTGGCTGCAAGGTCAGTAACTTCAGTTTTGGCTAGTTCAGCCATTTCATCATTGCCATGAGCCAGTTCTGAGGCTTCACTAAGCTCTTTATTTAATAGCCTAACATCGCCAAACAATCTAAGCGTTTCTTCAAGCTCCTTCTGACGCTTGGCGAGTTTAGGATATCCCGGATCACTAAAAATACTGGGGTTCTGCAGTTTAGCTTGCAGTTCCTCGTATTCAGCTCGTAGTGCTTGTTCTTTCTGATCCATATGCATAGTTTACAGTTAACAGTCGACAGTTAACAGTGAGCTTTTGTTTGTCAGTTTACTGTCAGGTGTAGACTGTTGACTATTTTCTGCCTGGTTTAAGGCTACCAATTTTCTGCGCTTCTTCGGCCTTAGGGGCTTTGGTGCGAGTTTTGGTGGCTGCCTTTTTCATGGCTTCGGCGCGGTTTTTGGCAGCTTCTTGGCGGGCTTTGAACTTATCAACCCGGCCTTCAATGTCCATCAATTTCTCCTGGCCGGTAAAGAAAGGATGAGATGCGCTGGAGATATGGACCTTAACCAAAGGGTATTCTTTGCCGTCAAGCTTGATAGTGTCATCAGTAGCCACAGTAGACTGCGTCAAAAAAGTCGTGTTGTCATTAAGATCCTGAAACACAACCGGGCGATAGCTAGCTGGGTGAATACCTTGTTTCATATTCGCTGTAGTGTACAGAAAATCCTAAGACTTGTCAATCTGTAACCCATCTGTTAAGATTACTGAGTATTAAATTAAGCAGTTTGGGGACAGGTTCTCCTTGTTGACACCTTGAGCGGATCAACTTAGGCTCCCAAACGAAGATCAAGAACCAGGAAAGGATCTATTGGCTATATGGCTACAGATGTAGACCCCGTTAAAAACATTACAAACGAGGAACTCGCAGACAAAACCAAATCTACCCCGGAGACTAAACGTGTTTCTAAGGGGGTAGATATTAAAAAACTACTAGAGGCCGGCGCGCACTTTGGGCACAAAACCAGTAGGTGGCATCCTAAAATGGCGCCATACATTCACAGCAAAAGGGGCGGTACTCACATTATCGATCTTGTTAAAACCGTGGAACAACTGGAAAGGGCTTTGGCATTTCTGGAAGAAACAGCTGGGACAGGTAAACAAATACTGGTAGTTGGGACCAAACGACAAGCGCAAGACATTGTTCGTAAGCTGGCCGATGAAACGTCCATGCCGTTTGTGACCGAGCGTTGGCTTGGCGGTATGCTAACCAACCGTAATACCATTGGTGGGCGCATCAAGCACCTCAAAGATCTGGAAGAAAAAATGGCCAATGGTGCGCTGGCGGCCAAATACAGCAAGCTGGAAGTCCAGCGTTTCCAGGAAGAAATTGACGAAATGAACCACCTGTATGGCGGCATCAAAGACCTGGCTATCAAACCTGGAGCAATGTTTGTTACAGACGTCAACCACAACCTGAATGCCGTCCGGGAAGCCGTTAAACTTGGCGTACCCGTGGTAGCAATTGTGGACACCAACGCAGACCCAACCCTCATTGATTACCCCATCCCGGCCAATGACGACGCCATCAAAACCATCCAGCTAGTCGCGGATTATGTCCAGGCAGCAATAGAATCAGGCAAAGCGGCGCATGCCAAAAAACAGCCAGCAGCCGATAAGCCTGAGCCTAAAACCGCCGCTGCGTCAAAAATCAAACCAGAAGCCGAGCCAGCTTAAATTTTCAAACCTCCAATTTTCAATTTTCATTCAATTTACAAATCCCAAATGTTTGAAACATTGAAAATTAGGGCATTGATTGATAATTGTAAATTGAAAATTCTCGACTGAAAGGAGATGATAAATGCCAGAAATAAGTATCGAAGAAATTAAACGATTAAGAGAACTAACCGGCGTAGGCATTACCGATGCCAAAGCCGCTCTAATAGAAGCAAAGGGCGATTTTGACACGGCCCTAGCCGCAATGCGCAAAAAAGGCCTCACCAAAGCAGAAAAGCGTGGTGAACGTGAAGCTCGTGCTGGAGTAATCGGCACCTACGACCACGACGGCCGCATTGGCGTGCTGGTAGAAGTAAACTGTGAAACCGATTTTGTAGCCCGTAATGAAATATTTACCAGTTTGGTTAAAGATCTGGCTATGCACATTGCCGCCAGTAATCCAGAGTACGTCAGTAGTGAAAATATTTCTGAGGATGACAGTCAAAAAGCTAAGGCCGAATTTACCGAAAAGGCCAAGGCAGAAGGCAAGCCAGATAAGATGATTGACCAAATTGTTGAGGGTATGCTCAAAAAGCATTTTGCAGAAAAGTGCCTGTTGAACCAGCCTTTCGTCAAAAATCCCGACCAAACCGTAGATGCCTATGTTAAAGAAGCAATAGCTAAACTAGGCGAAAACATAGTAGTCCGCCGCTTCTCCCGCCTTCAGCTCGGTGAAATTACATAATTGACATTATAGAAGATAGGCTGCATTATTTACTTATGACATACGAAGCGTCTTTAGCATCCGCTACATTTACTGAATTAGGCCAAAATTGGGCGTTACAATCCATGACAAGCTTTGCGTTAAAAAGTGCTGCGTCTGTCCGTGCAATCGCTCTCTTTGAGGCTGAATGCGAAAAAGAAATGCATGATGCGGCCACCAGCGTTGATATTTATTTACAGCATTTTCAGAATGCAAGACAACATGACAGTCTAACTCTTACGGCAGCTTTATATATGGTTCTGGGCAGTATGGTTGATGAAAAATAAAATAATCTCTGACTGCTATACTATTGTCTGTAATGTAAGCGGAATCTATGACACCAAACCAAGTTGTTGAACAGGCTAAGACTAAATTTACCCAAGCGGTGGCGCATTTTCTGGAAGATATTAAAACTGTGCGGACCGGTCGGGCGCACCCTAGTATGCTGGATGGAATCACGGTTGAGGCCTATGGAACCCCAATGCCACTGATACAGGTTGCTACCGTAACTGCGCCAGAAGGCCAACTGCTGCAAATTACCCCATTTGACGCCTCAAATCTAGCTGCTATAAGTACCGCTATTCGTGACAACCCGAACCTTGGGCTTAATCCAATGGACGATGGGCGGGTGGTACGCGTGCAGATCCCACCACTCAATGAAGAGCGCCGCCGGGAATTCGTCAAAATTCTGAACACCAAGGCAGAAGACGCCATGGTCAGCCTGCGTAATAGCCGCCACGAAGCAATTAAAACAGTCGATGAAGCCAAAAAAGACAAAGATATTGGCGAGGACGAGGCCAAACGTCTAGAAAAACAAGTAGATAACGCCATGAACCAAGCAAAGGGCGAAGTAGAATCTGCAGCAAGTGCAAAAGAGCAGGAAATCCTGAAAATTTGAGTTATACCCAAATGGCGTAGCTTTCCGAAAATTAGAACCCAGGATTTTTTGAGCGAAACTGACTAAAAATCTTAAGAGGTAGCTGACCCTACATCTTGAGATTTTTAGTCAGTTGTAGCCGGAAAAGACGGGTTATAAATTCGGAAAGCTGGGTTGTTTGGGTATACAATATTGCTCTATGGCTAAAACTGTAGTTATACCTAATCATATTGGTTTGATCCTTGACGGAAATAGACGTTGGGCTAAAGCCCAGGGACTTCCTAATCTGGAGGGCCACCGGATTGGCTACAGTAATCTAAAAGATATTGGTAGGCATGCGGTGAAAAGAGGCGTTCCATATATATCGGCCTACATATTTTCCGCTGAAAACTGGAACAGAAGCAAGGATGAAGTCAAATATTTGATGGATCTGGCGCTCTGGCTCACCACACATGAACTCAATGAAGTAAACAAAGATGGTATTAGGGTGCGTTTCCTGGGACGTCGCGATGGTTTATCGGATAAGCTAGTCAAAGTTATACAAAAAGCCGAAGAACTTACCAAGAATAATTCTAAAGGTACACTGGCTCTTTGTTTTAACTATGGCGGTCAGCAGGAAATAGTTGATGCCACCAACAAGTTACTAAAGCAAGCAAAATCATCTACTGAGATTACGTTAGAAAAATTCGCCTCTATGTTGTACGCCCCAGAAATTCCACCTGTCGATTTTATAATACGCACCTCTGGAGAGCAGAGGATTAGTAATTTTATGCTTTGGCGGGCTGCCTATTCGGAGCTGTATTTTACAGACAAGCATTGGCCAGATTTTACAACTAAAGATCTAGACGACGCCTTAGTAGAATTTGCTAAACGGCGACGTCGTTTTGGCGCCTGATTCTTCTAAAATCTCACTAACCACTATTCACTAACCACTATTCACTAACCACTATTCACTAACCACTATAAACTCTATAATAGGACAATATGGCAGTCATACTTTTAATTCTTGGGCTCATCTTGTTTATAGGCCTGGTGGTGGTTCACGAATTTGGCCACTTTGTTGAGGCTCGCCGGGGAGGTGTAGAGGTAGAGGAATTTGGAATTGGCTTTCCACCTCGTGCTTGGAAAAAACGTATCAAAAGTCCCAAGGGCCACTTTAACTTTACCCTAAACTGGCTACCGCTTGGTGGCTTTGTAAAACTAAAAGGTGAAAATGATGAAGATAAACGGCCCGGTAGCTTTGGAGCCGCGCCGCTAGGCACTAAAGTAAAAATAATGTTGGCAGGCGTAGTAATGAACTTGTTAACGGCTTTAGTTCTTTTTATGATTGTAGGTCTTATTGGCATGCCTCAGCTGCCAAAAGAATTATTGCCGAATCAATTTACAGTAAAAGGTAATGAGCATGTTGTTAAAGACGTAGACAACAAGGGGGTGTTGTTGGTGGGCCAGGTCATAAAAGACACCCCAGCTTCCAGGGCAGATTTGAAAAACGACGACGAAATAATATCAATAGACGGCCAGCCAATAGATTCGCATGAGGACCTGGCTAGCCTTACAAGGTCTAAGCCGGCCAGTAACGTTTCTGTAGTTATAAAACGGAACGATCAGCTATTAACAAAAGAAGTAAAATTGAACTCGACTGAGCTTGCCAAAACTCAAGGCTATCTTGGGGTACAAACACGCTCCGGCCAGTCGGGCATGAAGTTTGTCCGTTATACGTGGGCTGCGCCAATAGTTGCAGTGGGTACCACAAAGCAACTCACCGAAGTGACATTTAAAGGCTTAGGCAAAGCTCTTAAGGGGCTAGGATCAATTTTCGCAGGTTTGTTTACCGGCAATCAAGCCGCCAGGCAAGACGGCCACGAACGAGCCACCAAAGACATCGGCGGTCCATTGGCAATATTCTTTGTCTTAAGAGATGGAAGCGAACTAGGCATTGCATTCGTGCTGTTTATAATTGCTCTCATATCTCTAACATTGGCAATTATGAACGTACTGCCTATACCTGCCTTAGATGGCGGCAGATTATTTGTGACATTGTTATTCCGAGCCGCCCGAAAACCACTGCACCAAAAAACCGAGGAATTAATTCACGGTTCTGGTTTCGCTATCCTGATGATACTTTTTGTGCTCATAACCATTGTCGATGTTAGACGATTTTTTTAATAAGCAGATAAAGCCCTAAAAACGTATGTTAGCGGAAAAACTCAAACCAGAACACGAAGAACCCAAACTATATGAGCCAGTAGCGGCAATACTTTTTACCATAGGCATATACTTTTTATCGCAAGTTGTGGCCGGGCTGCTCTTGTCCCTTATACCGTTTATCCAAGGTTGGGATGAAGCAAAGACAAACGACTGGCTTAAAAACAGCATTTGGGCCACAACTTTATACCTGGCATTTGTAACAGCAACAACAGTATGGACCATAAGCCTGCTGCTAAAATCGCGTGGCGCAACATTCAAAAATATTGGCTTAAACCGACCCCAGCTTAAATATATCGCCTATGCATTCAATGGCTTCGTAGTCTACTTTGTTTTATATCTGATTGGGCGGGCACTGATTGGGCTATTAATTCCTGCCATAGATGTTGTTCAAGATCAAGATATCGGGTTCCAGAGTGGTACCCAAGGGGCGTCACTAATTCTTGTCTTTGCGTCATTAGCAATTTTCCCACCCCTAGCGGAAGAAATAGTAATGCGTGGGTTCTTGTACGGGGGACTGCGTACTAGACTTACTTTTCCAGTCGCTACAATTATTACCAGCCTAATATTTGGTGCTGCCCACCTAGGCGGCGGCAAAGAAAGTTTGCTCTGGTTAGTAGCCGTAGACACCTTTATTTTGTCACTGGTAATGTGCTACTTGCGCGAAAAGACAAATAGCCTTTGGCCCCCAATATTCCTCCATATGATTAAAAACACCCTGGCATTCAGCGTTCTCTTTATCTTTTTACACTAGCTACGCCAGACTCCCCATATCCCCCAGATCCAGCAGTCTTCATATACTAGTAGCCACAAAATACGTCACCTGCCGAAATTCGTGACGGTTGAAATATTTGACTATTTTTTGTATTAATGGAGAATATAGATATGATTAATATCATACAATCAATTTTTATTGTACCGCCAGCCCCAATCCGATACCGGGGGCTTTGCTAGGTTTTAACTAATAATTTCAAGAATCAGCGCAAGGCGGCCTCCGGGCCGTCTTTTTCTTGCGCTGACTCTTAAGGATATGAAATGAAAGATTTTGAACGGGAAACGCTGGTAGTTAAATTCGGTTCTTCAAGTGTGGCAAATCAACAGGGTATGGATATGGAGCGGCTTGGTTTGTATGCTGCTCATTTGGCCGAGGTTAGCCAGCAGTATAATCTTGTAGTCGTTACCTCTGGATCGGTAGCTGTTGGTCAAGCAATGTGGGGTGAAAGCGACCGACGAGAGCATATGCTCTCGGATAGATCAGCGGCAATGATGGGAAGTGCTAGGGCAGTAACCGCCTGGGCAGCAAGCCCTGGATACCTACGGTCTGTTGGGAGGTCAGCTACTGATCACACATAGAGAAATAGACGATCAGTACGAAGGTCCCAGCTTACTGCAGGCCTTAGAAGAAAATATCGCCCACCATGTCATTACAATCGCTAACGAAAATGATGCCTTGTCTATTGCCGAACTGAAGAAACTAGCCTATGGTGAAGACAACGATGGTCTTGCCAAACATCTGGCAATTACCATCGGCGCGTCGGCTTTACTGCTAATGACCGATAAGATTGGCTTACTAGATGGCACCCGATTCGTGAGAGAGATAGGTACTAGCGATGCTGACCGCAGTCGCGCTCATAATTATGTGCAGGCTGCCAACTCAGGGAATAAAAAGGGTGGTGGACGCACTAAGCTAGCGGCATCTATAGAGGCAGCTAATGCCGGTATCGATGCCTATTGGGCACGGGCAGATGCATCACTTTTAGATGTATTGCAAGGGATTGAGGGTACGCATTTTGTGGCTTTTGATTTAGCAGGTAGAATACATGAAAGGAAACAACGATGAGACTATCGAAACTATTTACCAAAACCCGCAAAGACGCACCTACGGACGAGACGGCCAAAAACGCACAGCTACTTATTAAAGCTGGATTCATTCACAAAGAAATGGCTGGGGTGTATGCATATTTGCCCTTAGGTTTTAAGGTTCTTGAAAATATCAAACAAATTGTACGTGAAGAGATGAGTGCCGTTGGCGGTCATGAGCTTATTATGACCGCCATACAGCGCAAAGAACTATGGGAAAAAACGGATCGTTGGGATGATGCTAAAGTTGATGTTTGGTTTAAGTCTACGCTAAAAAATGGTACAGATATTGGTTTTGGGTGGTCACACGAAGAGCCAATTACAGATATGATGCGAAATTACTTGAGCAGTTATAGGGATTTACCCGCATATGTGCACCAGTTCCAGACAAAGTTACGTAACGAACTGCGCTCTAAGAGTGGCATTATGCGCGGCCGTGAATTTGTCATGAATGATATGTATTCATATTCCGTTAGCGAGGAAGCCCACAAGGCTTTCTATGATAAAGCAACTGTAGCATATTTGCGGGTTTTTGAACGTGTTGGCTTAGGCGATATAACATTCTTAACCTTTGCTTCGGGAGGCGCCTTTACTCAATTCAGCCATGAATTTCAGACTATCACAGCGGCGGGTGAAGATACGGTGTACCTAAGTCGGAAGAAAAAGTTAGCTATAAATGAAGAAGTGTTAAGCGATGAGGTTCTCGCTCATCTTGATATATCTCGTGATGAGCTAGAAGAAGTAAAAACAGCTGAAGTTGGCAATATTTTTAGCTTTGGCGCTACTAAATCAGAACAGCTCGACCTGTATTTTGTGGATGAGGATGGCACACGTAAGCCAGTCATTCTTGGTTCTTACGGCTTAGGTGTTACGCGGCTTATGGGGGTAATTGTTGAGTGCTTTGCGGATGACAAAGGTATGGTTTGGCCAGACAATATTGCTCCAGCCTTGGTTTATTTGGCGCGAATAGGCGATATACCTGCTGTCGCAAGCGCAGCAGACGAATTATATGACCAGTTGACGGGTAAAGGCATAAGCGTATTATATGATGACCGTGATGTCCGCCCAGGTGAAAAGTTCGCCGATGCCGACCTCATGGGGATCCCATACCGGCTAGTCGTTAGTGAAAAAACAATCTCTAGCGGCCAGTATGAGCTCAAAAAACGGATAGAAGATTCACCAAAATTATTAGACAAAGAAAATCTCATAAAAGTACTAGGCGCTTAGTAGTTAGAGCTGTATAATCACCTCCAACATCAGACTAATTAGCGTCAGTTACTAGGGAAAAGAATCGGAGAATAATAGATATGAATAAAGCATTTTTACTCACCAAAGACGGTGTATCGGAGCTTAGTAAAGAGCGCGATCTACTTGTTGCTGGACGCAGTATAGTTGCCGACGCCATCAAAACTGCCCGTGAGTTCGGTGATCTTGCAGAAAACGCTGAATACCAATCAGCACGCCAAGAACAGGAAAAGCTGGAAGCCCGTGTAACAGAAATTGACCACATTCTGCAAAATGTTCAAGTAATTGCAAAACCGCGTGGCGACAGCAAAGTTCAGATTGGTAGTACGGTTACACTCAAAAACGGTGCAACCAAAACTTTTCAAGTTGTCGGTACTGTAGAAGCTGACCCATTAAGTGGCAAAATCTCTGACGAATCACCCATTGGCCAAGCCTTGTTAGGAAAAAAAGTTGGCGATAAAGTAGAGATTGTCACACCAGCTGAAACCTCCACCTACAAAATCACCCAGATCACCTAAACGACTGCTACAATAAGAATATGGAGCAAAAAACCAGCGACATCGATGACGTTTTAGAAGTCGTCAGCGATTTAACCACAATAGTGAGTGAGGGCTTTGACAAAATAGAGAAAAGTCAGGCTGAAACCAACACACGGCTGTACGCAGTAGAGAAAGGCCAGGCTGAAACCAATACACGTCTCGACAATATCGAAGGCAAGCTTGAAGCGATTCAAGCAGATATTAAGGAACTCTACAAAATGATCGCAAGTCTGAGGAAAGATATTAACGAAAACAAATTACACTGGATAGAGCTTGAGAGGCGTGTATCAGCAGTAGAAACACTCGCCATCCTTATTTCTAAAAAAACCGGTATAAAGTTTAAATAACATGATTTTTGGGCTTTCTGATGTATCCAAAGCCGACATAGCGTTGGTGGGCGGCAAGGCGGCGGGTCTGGGCGAGATGATTCAGGCGGGTATCCAGGTGCCACCAGGGTTTGTTGTAACTACAGATGGGTTCCGAAGTGGAATGACCAAGGAGCTTGAGCAGACTGCTTTAAAAGCGTTTGATCATTTTGGAGTGCAGCGGGTAGCAGTGCGATCTTCGGCGGTTGCTGAAGATTCTTCCAGTGCGTCGTGGGCAGGGCAGCTAGAAACGTACTTGAATGTTGGGCGGGGAGGGCTAATTGAAGCGATTCAAAAATGCTGGCAATCCATCAACTCCACGCACGCCAAAGCCTACGCCGATGAGAATAAGGTCAGCAAAGACCAACGGGCCGTGGCGGTCGTAGTCCAGGCAATGGTGGACAGTGAAATTGCCGGCGTTATGTTTACAGCCAACCCAGTGAATAATAACGTTGGCCAAACCGTGATCGAAACAGTTTATGGTCTTGGGGAACTCTTGGTTCAGGGTACTGTAACGCCAGAAAGTCTGATAATAGATAAAAAGTCCGCCTTAGTGCTAGAGCGCCAACCGCATCGCCAAACCAAAAAACTTGTGTATAGAGATGGTAAAAACCAGCAAGTTTCAGTTTCGAAATCTAAAAAGCCAATACTCACCAATGAACAAATTGCCCAACTGCTTTCAGCTGCTGACAACATAGAGCACCATTACAAATCCCCCCAAGACATAGAATGGGCAATCAACGACAATAAACTCTACATTGTACAATCTCGCCCCATAACTACTCTTCAGCCGGAAGAAAGTTTATTGCCTGATTTCTTTAACTCCTGCGTCAAGATTTTAGCCAGACCATCAACGTTGCAACGCGATGAAATTGTCCGATATACCTCTAGCCAAATTTTGCCCATACAACTCGCCACAATACCTCTAGAAAGCTCAACGCGAGCGTATTATCTAGAACAGAGCGTTGCTAAAAAACTTCTATCTGAAAGCTTTCAACTTGTAAATACCCAGGCAAAACTGACTAGTCACCTTGAGGCGTATGACAGGCTCAAGACCGAAGCCAATAATCTCAAAGAATTTATCCAGAAGTCTCCCAGCAATTATCAGGCGATTTTTGATAGATGGTTTAAATTTTTGGATAATCTGAGCCCATTTCTTTACGTCGGCCTGGCAGTTGATAAAATTGTGTATCCCAATCTTAAGAAAGAAGTCGAGTTACAATATCCAGAACAAGCTGACAAGATTTTAGAACTTATAACCACGCCGCTCGGGTACCATGATTATCAAAAACAGCGGCTGGCTATTTGCCAGCTAGCGATTGATAGCAAATTGTCACCTAAAGCATTTGCCCAGGGGCTCAAAATTATTGTTGAAAAGTATCGTCATGTAAACGAATATGCTTTTGTAGAATCCTTGCAAAATGAAGCAGACGTTAAAAACGAAGTCAAAAAGCTAAGTCTGACCCAGGCCAAATCTGAGCTTCATGATATACAAGGTGCGATTGAGCAAAACAAAAATTATGAAAGAACTCTGGCCAAACTTCTGCCTAAAAAAGCTCAATTAAACCAAGCCTTACTCACTAAGTCTTATGTACTTATACGGACTGGTCGAATAGATCAGCTCAAGCTGGTACAAGTAGCCATGCGAGAGGTGTTTATGGCTTTGGCGCAAACCTTAATAAAAATTGATGGCCATTCATGGCAGGTCAAGCACATTGCCAATTTACTCAATGAGGAAATCAATGATTTTATAGTGTCGGGCAAAGTTCCTCCTTTCGATATGGTATCTGATCGCATAAGCCAGAACTATCTTTATTACTTTTCAAATGGCAAAGCCGTGGTAAATGCTGACGAAGCAGTTATTGAAAAAGCCAAGCAACTACTCATTAAGCCTGAGCAGTCAGGTGGTGACTCGCTCATTAGCCCAGGCACCACGGCTTTTAAGGGCGTAGTTAGCGGTAGAGTAGTCAAGATAAATAAGCTATCTGATCTGAAAAAAGTTAAAAGTGGCGATATAATGGTTGCCCGAGTAACCATGCCAGACTACACAGCAGTTATGAAAAAAGCGGCTGGATTTATTACCGCTGAAGGTGGCATAACCTCTCATGCGGCCATAATTGCGCGGGAACTCAAAAAACCGTGCATCGTTGGGTCAGATAATTGCATGGATGTCCTGCGAGAAGACGATATGATTGTGCTAAATGCTAACGAAAGTTTAGTTACCGTATGGCATGATGACAAAAAGTATAATTTAGGCAAACCGGAGGATCTATTTTATTGGGGTCCGTCTAGGGCTAAAGCGCTTTACATGAGTGATTATGTGGCGGCAATAGAAAAGTTTTTTATTGGTTTAAGCAAAAACGATGCCATGCCAGCACCCATGAAAACTGTGGCGCTATTTCATAAAGACAAAGTAGTTTGGCTTATTAACGCCAAAGACTTCGCTAACTTTACTCAAAAACTGTTTATGTCCTATCAGAAGCGTAACAAAGTGGAACAAGACATAGTCAACTGGCAAAATAGCACCCATAGCAACGAAGCATTATTAAAAAGCTGGGAATATGCCATGTTCGCTGAATTTGCTCTGTATGGTGCCGAAAGCGTTGTATCGAATTTGTTGGAGCGATACGAAGAAAAAACTCGTCAAAAAATCTGGGCGGTATTTACAGTACCGGAAAATGCGACTTTTATGGGACGGATCGATGATGAACTTATAGCCACAAAGGACCCTCATGCAGTGGCAAAAAAATATCCGTGGATCCAAAATGGATACGAAGGTGTTTTCACCACAGCTAATGAGTACTTTAAGGAGCGGTTGGAGATACTTGCTACCAGCAAGCCAAAAAAGGTTCTCCCGGAAGAGCGCAATAAACTGATAAAAGAATTTAAACTGAAACCTAGTGAAGTTAAGGCTTTGCACCTGACAAGACGTCTCGCTGAATTCATGGACGAGCGCAAAGCGTGGATGATGCAGTCCCGCCGTTCCATAAAGCACCCATTTATGCCTGTCGAATATGGCTGGTTTTTTGACAATGGTCAATCTCAACTAGTGAATCAGACCGATGCTGAAGGACTTTGGGAACGATACATTGACTTCAAGGCCTCCAGCTCAGTCGTTGCTGGCCTTGTAGCCAGCAACGGAGGTAAACATTATGTCAACGGCACGGTTTGTTTGATTAGCAGTCCGATGGATATTTTGCCAAATGATCACATAATGGTCGTACCATCTACTAGCCCCAGCTATGTGCCGTTGATGCGCAAAGCCCGGGCATTAATCACTGACCATGGTGGCATGATGTCTCACGCTGCTATAGTTGCACGTGAACTAGGTTTACCTTGCATAATCGGTACCAAACACGCCACTAAAACCTTAAAAACCGGCGACAAAGTTGTCCTCGACCTCGTAAAAGGCGAAGTTAACTAGTAAGTAAGCACATAAGTATTGAGATTCATTCTTTGCGGACAGTTGACGACGGTTAATAACTGTGAGCAGTCACATTATTCGTTAGATGCCGAAAAATGTGACCGTACATTTATTATTCTGAATTCTGTAGCCTATCATCTATAATCTATCCGTATGCAGTGGTTGAATAAGCTTGTTGATGAAATTGTGGCGCGGAAGCCGGAGGGTGAGATTCTGGTTGAGTCTGGGGCGTCACCCTCGGGGACGTATCATTTTGGGCATTTGCGGGAAATTGTTACCTGTGACGCCATTGTTTTGGCGCTTAGACAGCGTGGGCGTGAAGCAAGACACATCCATTTTGTGGATAATCTGGACGCTCTGCGTAAAATTCCGGCAAATATTCCGGCTGAATTTGAAAAATACTTAGGCAAGCCGCTTTGTGATACACCGGCACCGGATGGCTCAGACCGTTCGTATGCTGATTATTTTCTGCAAGGACTTTTGGATAGCGCGCAAGGACTCGGCATAGAAGTAGAAATCATTTATAGCCATCAGAAATACCGCAGTGGCTTTTTTATACCCGCTATTGAGAAAACTTTAGACAATGTTGATAAAGTTCGGAATGTTTTGGAAACAGTTGGCGGGCGTCAGCTGGATGAGTTTTGGTCACCGATTCAGGTTATGGAAGATGGCTACCTAAAAAGCCGGACGTTTGTAAATATCGACAAAGCCCAAAAAACACTTACCTATAAAGACCGGGACGGTAACGAGCACGAGACAAGCTACGCGGCTGGGGAAGTTAAACTGGATTGGCGGGTAGACTGGGCGGCCAGATGGTGGCTCTTGGATGTCGACGTTGAACCGTTTGGCCGTGATCATGCCACCAAGGGGGGATCATACGATACTGGTGCGGCGATTGACCGGGATATTTTTGAAATTCCTGGACCTATCCCAGTGCCGTATGACTTTATAAACCTGGCAGGGGATAATAAAAAAATGAGTGCCAGCCGTGGCACAGGCATTGAGGCTGCCGAAGTTATAAAAGTACTGCCGGCAGAAGTCGTGCGTTTTTTCATACTGCGCTACCCACCTAACAAAAGGCTTTATTTTGACCAAGTACAGGGCACAATCCAGCTTGTAGACGAATTCGCAGAACTGGCAGCCAAGCCAGATAAAACAGAGGCAGAAAACCTGCTTATATACCTATGTACTCGCGGGCTTGACCATAAAACTGTTAGCCGGGTACCGTTTTCGCACCTTGTAACCAGCTATCAAGCGGCGCTGAAAGATGCTGATAATACTATCCAAATCGCCAAGCGTACCGAACATGCGGTCATAGTGGGCGAAGACGCTGAGATTATTAAAAACGAGCTAAAGTTTATAGATGAATGGCTCAAAAATTGGGCACCAGAAGACGTTAAATTCGAGCTACTGGAAAAGCTGGATGCAAGTATGCTTAGTGATGTGCAGAAGCAATATTTATCTCAACTGGCGGACAAAATAGCTGGGGCACCGGAAGACGCGGATGGGGAATGGTTCCACAAAGCTATTTACGAATTCAAAGACTACATAGAGTTAGCCCCCAAGGAATTATTTACTACCTTATACCAAGTCATAATTGGCAAAGACTCCGGCCCCCGCGCCGGCTGGTTCCTAAGTCTCCTCCCTCGCGATTGGCTAATAAAACGTCTAAGGATGAAAGAATGATGGCCTTACAAAAAGCTATGTTTGGTGCAGGTTGTTTCTGGGGAGTGCAGTACTATTTTGATCAGATACCGGGAGTTATAAAATCTTCCGTTGGCTATAGCGGAGGTAACAAAGCTAACCCTAGCTATGAAGATGTCTGCACGCATACCACAGGCCATGCTGAAGTTGTTATGATTGAATTTGATCCACAGTTGGTAAGTTATGAGACACTTGTAAAACATTTCTTCCGAATGCATGATCCTACACAGCTAAACAGGCAGGGGCCAGACATAGGTGATAGCTATCGTTCAGCCATATTCTATTTTGATAATAGTCAACAAACTATCGCGGAAGCAATTCGTGATCAGTTACAGCCCGATTTCCAAAAACCTATAGTGACCCAAATTAATCCCGCGGGACCATTCTATGAAGCCGAAGATTATCATCAAAAATTTTCTGAAAAAACAGGTCAAGGCATGTGTCATATACCCTATAAAGCAATTTGATGATATTATTGGGCTATGGCAACTACTAAAAAATCATCCAGAGCAAAAACCCAAACGTCCGCAAAAATTACTAAGTCAGCTAAAGCAACTAAAAAAGTAACCCAGACTAAGTCAGTTAGCAGTGTTCCCAAAAGTAAAATAACTATCAGGCGGTCAATGGAAAGCCAATTAAGAATGCTTACCGTCTTGACGGCATTGTTGTCCCTTGTGGGCGCGGTAGCAGCAGGATTGTTGATGAATAACACTGCATACCAGTTTGTCACCGGACTACTAACTAAGGATGAGCTAGCTAGCAATGCAACTACAGTATTTGTACCCGCGGTACACGTCGTCGCAAATGTAGAATTACGTTGGATCGTAGTGGTAATTATGATTTTAGCAGCAATTTTGCCGCTACTTCTGCTCACAAGACTCAGCAATTATTACCAGGCTAGCCTTAAAGGCAAAGTAAACTTACTTCGCTGGATTGATACGGCTGTTGTAGGTGCTCTTATCCTAGAAACTGTCGCGTTACTGAGCGGCGTTAATGATATTATGACGCTTAAATTAATAGGTGGATTGGTAGCCGTAACATGTCTGCTTGGCTGGTTATCAGAAAAGCATCATGCCAGGCAAGCCTCAACTGGCAGGGGCGTATTTGTTCTTAGCCTTATTACTGGCGCATTGCCATGGCTATTAATTGCCTCATATGCCGCTGCTACACCTATATATGGGTTTGTCCGTAGCCCTTGGTACGTCTACGCGCTTTATGCCACAACGCTGCTCGGTTTTACGGCTTATTGCCTAAACAACAAGCGCTTCCTTCAAAATACAGCTGCCGATTACGAAAAAACCGAACGAAACTACTTACAAATTAGCCTATTCGTAAAAGTAGCCTTTGCAGTTATCTTGATTGTTGGCCTGCAAAAATAATCTAAATCGATATACTAGCCATCAATATGGTCCCAAACCGTTTTTATGTAAACATAGACCTGAGTCATGACTTTTGGCTGCACGATGCAGATTTAATTGCACAAATTCACAGCGCAAGCTTACAAGTCGGTAATGAAGTTGTACTTTTCGATGGCAATAAGCAGGATCGTTTGTACAAACTTGTGGAATTAAAGGATAACGAAGCCCACCTTCAGCTTGTTACTGACTTTGAATTAAAATTACCTGCAAGAAAAGTCTACCTGTTGTGGCCGCTACTTCCATCGGACCAAAACAATCAATTGCTTCAAAAGTGTACAGCGCTTGGCGTGAGCCATTTTATGCCTCTTCTGGCAGATAACGGTGAACAAACGGATTTTGACACTGATTCTGCAAAAACTTTAGTGACTAAATCTGCAGAAAAAGGGGAATGGAGCGTTGTACCCACCGTGCGGGAACCCATGCATCTGACTAAAGCGTTACAAGAGCTCACGGGTAAAGCAGAGTTCTTTGTGTGTGAGCAAGGCGAAGAATCGGAAATAAATCCCACGCAAGATCACATAGGCATACTGATTGTTCCAATCAATGGCTGGTCCCAAACGGAAGCGGCCCTGATTAAGAGCCTTGGCGCACAACCACTGCGCCTGACAGAAATAGGCGATCCCGTTTCAGCTGCTAGTTCCTGTGTTAAAAAAATCCTGTAAATTCGCACTATCATATAAATCATTGTTTAGTATTGACTTTTAACTTTGAAAGGTATAATATACGGTTAATTAAGAGGAAACGTCAATGCGTAGTAAACGTAGTTTAGCTGCTTTTGAAGATCGGGTTATTGAGCTTAGACAGGCACATGCCCGTGCCACTATTCCAGGGTACTTGCCTTATGAAGCCCCTGGGCGTACTTTCACATCAGGCCTTAAAGATTTTATGCTGCGTTTGGTTTAGCCAGTCTTATGGGGGCTTTTGCAGTTGGTACATTTCCTAAAAAACCTAACAGAAATAGTTTATTACAGGATGATTCACGAATTATCAAAGAAAATAAACTGCCACTGCCAGAACCTTATGAGAACCTGCTAAACTTAGATTTACAGCCTAAGCAGGACCTCTTCGACTATAGACGTAAGCCATCAATTGGAGATGATAGGGATGTCTGGGCTGACCGACCAGATACACTACGCTTAGGTCTGGGAATTCTCGCAATTTTGAAGATGCAAGAACCTTCTGACGGCCCAGATATCACAGACGCACGTAATCACCTTAACAATAACAGACAAGCGTATTTGGCAATAGCCCTCGCGGAAGCTTTTGCAGATGGTGTAGAAATTAATCTCGACCCATCCGTAATCGTAACCAGTGTCCGTATAAAACCAGAGCCTGCCTTACCACAGGCCTAGATTCCTCACAGCAGACCCTCGGCACTGTAATAACTAAGAACAAGCATTAGTTCGCCTGCTACAATAGGTGGATATGGCAGAAAATTATTGGAAATCTCGGAATAAAGCGTATGTTCCGGGACAAAAAGACGTTTTTAAGGTTAGCCGCAGCAAGATCGAGCTGTTTACGCAGTGTCCGCGTTGCTTTTGGCTGGACGCCCGGCTCAAAATAAAACGCCCCAGCGGGCCACCCTTTAACATCAACAAAACCATAGATGAACTGTTTAAAAAAGAGTTTGATGTCTACCGCACCCAAGGCAAACCGCATCCCATGATGACCGACAACCAGATCAATGCTATACCGTATGCCCACGCGGATTTAGACACCTGGCGGGCCAATTTTACCGGTGTTTCCACGCTGCATGAACCAACCAACCTCCATGTATTTGGCGCGGTTGATGATATTTGGATAAATGATAATGAAGAATTAATTGTGGTGGATTACAAAGCCACCTCCAAAGCCTCAGAAATAAATATAGATTCAGACTGGCAGATGAGCTACAAACGCCAGATGGAAATTTATCAGTGGCTGCTGCGTGCCAATGGTTTTAAGGTCAGCGACACCGCCTATTTTGTCTACACCAACGCCCGCGTAGACCTGGATGGTTTCCACGACCGCGTTGAATTTGTAACCAAAGTTATTCCATATACCGGTGATGCCAATTGGGTAGAGCCAACCTTGGCCAAAATGAAATCCTGCCTGGAAGGCGATATACCAGCAGTAGGCACAGCCGCCATGGGTGGCGACTGCGACTATTGCATGTATGCCCGCTCCCGCACCGAACTGACCATTGCATCAATCCAAAACAAAAAAACAGTCTCGAAGCTGTAAACTGTCAGCTGTCAGCTGTATACTGTAGATATGCTAGATATTCAATTTATACGGAACAATCCAGAACTTGTTAAGGAAAAATCAAAACAGAAGGGGTACGGCGTTGATATTGATCAGTTGCTTGGTTTTGATGGTAAACGGCGGGAACTGCAGCTGCAGGTAGAAGACTTACGCCGCCGAAAAAACGAAATATCAGATGCCACAAAAGGCCAACGCCCTTCTGATGAACAAGTTGCTCAAGGCCGGGAAATTAAAGACCAGCTGGGTACGCTTGAACACCAGCTTAGTTCAATTGAACAGGAATTCGTGACACTTTTAAAGACTGTCCCAAACATGCCAACAGAAGATGTACCTGTTGGCGTCAGTGAGAACGACAACGTCATAGTCCGTGAATGGGGCCAAAAACCACAGTTTGATTTTGAACCCAAAAGCCATGCGGTGTTAGGTGAAGAAAGGGGCTGGATAGATAAAGAACGTGCTGCCAAAGTAGCTGGCTCACGCTTTGCCTACCTTAAGGGTGATTTGGTGTTGCTGGAGTTTGCTCTCTGGCAGTTTGCGCTAAGTCAACTAACCAGCCAAGATGTTATACGTAAAATAATCAGCAACAATAATCTACAAGTTAGCGACAAGCCATTTACGCCAGTAATACCCCCCGCAGTCGCAAAAACAGAGGTGTATGATGCCACCGGTCGGCTCAATAAAGAAGAGCAAACTTACAAACTGGCAGATGATGACCTGTGGCTTAATGCCAGCGCTGAACACACCATGGCGCCAATGTATATGGGCGAAATTCTAAATGAAAGCGATTTTCCAATCCGTTACGTTGGCTATACCACTGCGTTTCGCCGCGAAGCCGGAACCTATGGTAAAGACTCAGACGGCATCATGCGCTTGCACCAGTTCAACAAGCTGGAAATGGAAAGCTTCAATCTGCCGGAGGATTCATTAAACGAGCATCTTTTCATGATTGCCATTCAGGAATATCTGATGCAGAGCCTTGGGCTGCCATACAGGGTTGTGATGAAATGCACAGCCGATATTGGCGGACCAAATGCGCGCGGTGTTGATATTGACGTATGGCTGCCGTCCCAAAACCAATACCGGGAAACCCACACCGCCGATTACATTACCGATTATCAAGCCAGGCGCATGCAGACACGAGTTCGCCGTGGCAACGGGGAAGTCCAGCTAGTGCATACTAATGATGCAACCGCATTTTCCGAGCGCCCTTTGATTGCAATTCTGGAAAATAACCAAACGGCCGATGGACATGTGCGTGTACCAGAAGTGTTAAGACAATTCTTAAGCGGGAAGGAAGTAATGTAATGATAAAGAAACTAAAAATATCTGGCATACACATGAAAGTTGATCCAAAGCTTAAAGCCTATGCCACTAAAAAAATTGGTAAGCTGGATCATTATGCGTCCAGGCACGTTCGTGACAGTATGCATGCCGAGGTTACCCTTAAAGAAGAATTGCTTAAAACCAAAAAAAGCTGCATCTGCGAGGTAGTCATGCATTTACCAAATGACACAATCACTACCAAAGAAGCAACCATCAACATGTATGCCGCAATTGATATAGTGGAAGCCAAGCTAAAAAACCAGCTCAAAAAGTACAAAGAATTACACGGCCAACCACGCTTTCACCGCCGTTTAGTAGCCCGTTTGCGTAGCATCAAACACGAAGCTTAAACTTCCCGGACCGGACCGGACTTGCATTTAGAAATAAAATTTGATATAAAATACTTTTGTAAAGGAAATCTATGACAAACCCAGATTCATTAATCCCGTATGGTGTTTATGGCGAACTTACTGACCCGACAGTCCTTGAAAATTTAACAGGGCTAAATGTTGGTGAACACCCGCTGACAGAGATTGTCATGTCGGACGTTCAGCTATGTTTTCAGACGATGCGGACTATTCCTTACAGAACTGCTACTGGACAATCTTTAGGCGGATCGCCTAGGCATATTCTTGAGGCAGGTGGCGCCGACTGGGATTTTGCGGCTCCCACAATCAGGCGCCATAGAGGTGAAGCAGTCACTGGTTTACTTGTATTTATCTCTCCTGAAGTACACCGGCTGATTCGTGATGGCTGGAGGCTTGCACCACTTGGATGGTATCAGGAAATAGAAGTTGAGGCAGTGCGAAAAGACGGATCCAAATTAACTGTGGTTACAGAAGGATTGCGTAGTCCTCAGCACGCATTCCCGGCCAGCTCTAAACTTCAGCATCCGGCACCTTGGCGGCCTGGAGACGTAGCCAGAACTCGTAAGGATGCGCGACAAGTTCGTGAAAACTGGCTGGCCGAACAGTTAGCCAGCTAACTTCTGCTACAATCAAGGTATGGTTTATATTATTTTGGCGCTGTTTTTGTATACGGGGATTATATTAATGGGGACGGCGGCTTCGCGCCATGCCGATAGCCGTTTGGTTGCCGTTATCCAAGCCGCATTTTCGGTGATTATGCCAGCAGTAATGGTGGTTGCCACTGTTGGCAAAAAGCCACTGGTTAACGACCGCTTTGGTATAGCTATGGCAGTGCTTAGCGGTCTGGTCATAGGATTATTTGTCTGGGCAATGGTTAAAAAGTTATTCCGAAATCAAGGTCGGCATAGTCGCGCCAATTGTCTTTGGCAGCGCAATTTTCCTGTCAACCATCCTAAGCTATTTTATATTTAAAGAAAAAGTCAGCCAGTTTCAGCTAATCGGATTAATTTTTCTGGGCGTAGGCTTCAGTATAATTATATACGTCCGCGCAACGACCAAGTAGGGTGTTGGTAAAATTACCTGGAGAAACTACCTCTGGTGAGGTACAATGTCTTGTATCGCGGAAACATCTGATTATGACAGAGAGGAAGTTACATTAAATGAACAAAGTATTTAAGAAATTACTTGGGGATCCCCAGGCCAAAACTATCCGGCGCATGCGCCGAAGGGTGAAAGACGTAAACGCGCTTGAACCAAAATACAAAAAATTGACTGACAAGCAGCTCAAGGAACAAACCGATAAACTCAAAAAACGCCTAGAAAAAGAGACTTTGGACAAAATCATGCCAGATGCTTTTGCGGTTGTGCGCGAAGCGGCTCGGCGTGTGCTAGGCCAGAGACATTTTGATGTCCAGTTAATCGGTGGCATGGTTTTGCACGAGGGCAAAGTGGCCGAAATGAAAACTGGTGAGGGTAAGACTCTGGTAGCTACTTTGCCAGTTTACTTGAATGCGATTACCGGCAAAGGTGTGCATGTAGTTACGGTTAACGATTATCTGGCACAACGAGACGCCGGCTGGATGGGGCAAATTTATACGTTTTTAGGTTTGAGCGTGGGTGTCATAATTGCTGACGAGTCGTATATCTATGACACCAAGTTCGAAAACAACAACCATGATGACACTCGGTTTAAGCATTTAAAGCCCGCCACCCGCCAAGAAGTTTATAAAGCGGATATTACCTATGGAACCAACAATGAATTCGGCTTTGATTATTTGCGCGACAACATGGTCCGGGAAACCGATCAACTTAGGCAGCGTGATTTGCACTACGCGATTGTTGACGAGGTCGATTCTATCTTGATTGACGAAGCTCGTACCCCGCTAATTATCAGTGCGCCGTCGGTTACCAGTGGTACGGCCTATGCACAGTTTGCCAAAGTTACCCGCCAACTCAAAAAAGAAGCCGACTATGAAACAGATGAAAAGCGCAAAGCCGTAGTACTAACTGAAGATGGTATTGAGCATGTCCAAAAAATTCTGGGCATAGACAGTCTGTACGGCACAGATAATATCCGAACAATTTATCACTTAGAGCAGGCTCTCAAGGCCCAAGCTTTATTTCACCGTGATAAGGACTATGTGGTAACCAGTGACGGTGAGGTCGTGATTGTGGATGATTTTACGGGCCGTTTGCTAAAGGGACGTCGTTACAATGAAGGCTTGCATCAAGCCATCGAAGCCAAAGAGGGCGTTGAAGTCCAGGAAGAATCAATGACACTGGCAACTATTTCATTCCAAAATTATTTCCGTCTGTATGACAAGCTATCGGGGATGACTGGAACCGCGGAGACTGAGAGCGAAGAGTTCCATCAGGTCTATAAGCTCGATGTCGTTCAAGTGCCCTCAAACCGAAAGTTGGTACGCAAGGACCGGGCTGACCGCATTTATCGCACCGAGGGGGGTAAGTTTAAGGCAATCGCCCGGGAGATCGCCAGCTTGCACCATAAAGGCCAACCAGTGCTACTTGGAACCGTATCGATTGAAAAGAATGAAGCCTTGAGCGCGCTCCTAACCAAGGCTAAAATTCCACACCAGATTTTAAACGCCAAAAACAACGAACGCGAAGCCGCAATTGTGGCTAAGGCTGGCCAAAAAGGGGCGGTAACACTAGCGACTAACATAGCAGGCCGTGGAACAGACATTGTGCTGGACGAAGAAACTAAAGAACTTGGCGGACTTTTTGTACTCGGAAGCGAACGTCACGAATCCCGGCGTATTGATAATCAGTTACGTGGACGATCAGGCCGTCAGGGTGACCCGGGTGTAACGCAATTTTTTGTAAGCACAGACGATGATTTGATGCGTATTTTTGGCGGCGAGAGAATTGGCTCTATTATGGATCGTTTGGGCGTTGATGACGAAACACCGATTGAAAACAGGGTAATTAGCAAAAGCCTGGAGGGCGCCCAGAAAAAGGTTGAAGGTTACAACTTTGATATGCGCAAAAACGTTGTCCAATACGATGACGTTATGAACCGACACCGCCGCGCCACTTACACAATGCGCCGTGAGATTTTGCTCCAAGCAGACATCCAGAAACGGGTAAAGGCTTTCATAGAAGACGAAGCAAAAGTTCTGGCCAACTCACCAGAACTGCTATCTGACCAATATGAAGCAATAGTTACCGAAAGCTTTCCGTTTAATGACGAAACATTAGACAGACTATTTGATAGTGAAGCCACCCAGTTTGGTAAAGTCTTGCTAGCCGAAGCTCACGAACTATACGAAGCCCGCGAAGCCGCCTTTACCCCAGAAATTATGCGTAAAGTAGAGCGCGATATATATTTACAAATACTGGATAATTTATGGATGCAACATCTTGAAAACATGGACCATATGCGTGAAGGTATTCACTGGATTAGCGTTGGTCAGCGCGACCCGTTGGTAGAATACCGCCGCCAAGCCCAGCGCATGTTTGAGGAAATGCAGACTACCTTGCGCCATGAGGTTGTAAAAGCACTATTTAGCGCCGAACCAGTCGCCGGCGATCAGCCAGTGGAGACAGAACTAACCCGTGCCGCCCGCCATTCCGTAGATAACGCCGATAAAATTATAGAAGCCGATGAATTTGAAGAAACCGATTTTGTGCCAGCAAAAGTAGCCACGGCCGAAAAGGCTAAAAGCCATGAAAAAATCAAAAAAGCCCGAAAAAAACAGCGCCAAAACAAAAAGAAGAAACACAAATAATGTACACCAAGCACGAAATCAGAAACACGAAATCAGAAACAAACTCGAAACCTGAAACTCAAAGCTCAAAACATTCCGGTTTTCAAGTTTCTAATTTCGGATTTGTTTCTAGTTTCAAGTTTCTAATTTCGGATTTAGCTTTATGAAGCATGCCGTAGAAGAGGTTACTTTAAACAATGGTGCCAAAGGTTTATTTATACATGTACCGGGTGCCAGTGTTATGGGTTTGGAAATTAACTTTCGGGCAGGCGATTTTTTGACTCCACCAGATAAATGGGAAGTGGCTCATCTTATGGAACACTTACTGCTGGGAGCAAACGAGCAGATACCAAGGGCACGGGCGTTCCAAGCAGAATTTGAAAAAAACGGTGCTTACTGCAACGCCAGCACTGGCAGTTACGATATAACATACGAAGCCGAGTGTGCGGATTTTGAATGGGAGCGTATTGCTAGTTTGTTGCTCACGGCTATAAGTAAACCGCTGTTTTTGGAAGACGAATATAAAGCAGAATACGGCAACGTCAAAGAGGAAATGATCGGACGCTCCAACAATCACTTTCGTCACTTAAGCTTAGCCCTAAGACAAGCCTACGGCTACAAAGTTTTGACAGACCAAGAGCGCATAAAACGGATGATAAACGTCAAACTAGAGGATATCCGCGCGCATTACGAAAAAACCCACTTCACCAAAAATATGCGTTTTGTAATTGCTGGCAAGATTACCCAGCCCAGGCGTGATCATATAGTGGAACTTTTAGAAAATATAGGGCTGCCAACTGGCCGTGCGCGGATTGCGCTGCCCGTGGAACGGCCCAAGGGCTTAAAAGAACCTATGTATATCCATAACCGTACAGTGGAGAATATGCACTTTTATTTGGACACGTTCATAAATCGCCGTCTAAACGAGGACGAAGCCGATGCCTTGGGCTTAGTAAACACCATGCTGACGGAGACATTACACTCACGCATTTTGGGGGAAGCCCGTGAAAAGGGCTTGGTATACGGCATGAGCTCAAACTACCTGCAAACCAAATCTGCCACAAACTGGTGGTTTGGTACGCAAGTTACACCAGTCAACGCACCGGCATTGTTTGCTATTATTGCCAAAGAAATTCAGGCTGTCTGCAATGGGGAAGTTACAAATATGGATATTGCCGCGGCTCAACAATATTTGCTGGGACGGTTTCAGCGCAGTGGCCAGACGGTTTCTGGTACTGCGGCAGGCTATAGTGGACGTTATTTCTTTGATGATTACATTGACGATTACTACGCTGTTCCAGAACGGATCAAAGCTATTACCAAAGAGCAGCTGACCGATATTACAAAAGAATTCTTCAGCACACCTACTTGGGGTATGGGATTTCTAGGCACAGCCTCGCCAGAGCTGCGCCAGCAACTGACCGGTATACTCAGCACTCTGTGGACACGCTGACTCGTTTACCGTTCACTGTTTTCCGTTTACAATACGTTTACTATGAACCATTTACCTTACAGTCTCAGCGATAGAACCGCTGCATTCTCTAAAAAAGTATTATTGTTTTGCGGTAGCGTTCAGGCCACAATAGTAACAAGGCCAATTATTGATCAGCTGATACGTTCTGCTAATAGTGTTGGCGCGAACTATGCTGAAGCTAATAATGCGGCATCAAAAACAGACTTCAGAAACAAAATATTCATTGCCAAAAAAGAAGCAGCAGAATCTGAGTACTGGCTGATATTGCTAGAAGACTTTGCACCTAACAAGGCAGACTGTATTGAGCTTAAGCAAGAATGCCATTACATTTTGATGACCCTACAAAAAATTATTAATACGCTGCGTGACAACACTGAAAACGGAAAACAGAAAACGCAAAGTGAACGGAAAACAGTAAACGGTGAACGACATTAGTATGCAAGAAATGCAAAAACAGGCAAACGAACTGGCGAGTGCGGTGCGGGCTGCGTTAACCAACTTGCGTATTGACGAGCTTGAATCCAATTTAGCCGAGCTACAGAAGCAAACAGCCGATCCGGCCCTGTGGTCAGACCAAAGCCGGGCTCAAAGTTTGATGAAACAACAATCAGCCCTAGAGCTGCGCATTAAGCCATGGCGGCAGCTTGAGCAGCAGGTCAAAGATATCCAAGAACTATTACAAATGGATGATACAAGCATAGAAAGTGATCTGAGCGAACAGCTAAGCGCGGCCCAAAAAGAGTTTGATACGCGCAAAGCCGAGCTGCTTTTCAATGGTCCTTATGATGACCACGATGCCATTCTTAGTATTCATGCCGGTGCAGGCGGGACTGATGCGCAGGATTGGGCGCAAATGCTCCTGCGTATGTATGTCCGTTATGCGGAACAATCTAACTTTACAGTTGCAACCATTGAACAGTCGGCAGGCGAAGAAGCAGGACTCAAAAGCGTAACGTTAGAGATAAACGGCACTTTTGCATATGCCAAGCTAAAAGGCGAGCATGGTGTTCATCGTTTGGTGCGTCTTAGTCCTTTCAACTCAGATAACTTACGCCAAACAAGCTTTGCCAAAGTAGAAATTATGCCCAAAATAGATAAGCCAGAAGACGTAGAAGTTGACGAAAAAGATTTAAAAATTGATGTCTACAGAAGCGGCGGGCATGGTGGTCAAAGCGTCAATACAACTGACTCAGCCGTGCGCATTACGCATATTCCAACCGGGATTGTCGTAGCTATTCAAAACGAGCGTTCGCAGTTGCAAAACCGGGAAACTGCCATGACCATACTCCGTTCCAAATTGGCAGCATTAAAGCTGGAGCAACACGCAGAGGATTTACGCGAACTAAAAGGCGCCAACGAGCAAGCTGCCTGGGGCAATCAAATCCGTAGCTACGTCCTGCACCCCTATAAACAAGTCAAAGACCTCCGCACGCGCCACGAATCCTCCGACCCCGACGCCGTTCTAGACGGCAACCTAGACCCGTTCATCATCGCTTTCCTGGAACAAAATATTTAGATAAGAAAGTGAAAGTATTGACTTTATACGTATAAAGGAATACAATGTACGTATGATTCAAGTACCCATGACCATAAAAATAGATGATGAGCTAAAGAAAGAAAGCCAGGCTTTGGCCAAAAAACTTGGCCTGTCCCTGAGCGCCATAATTGAAAATAAACTACGTGAGGTAGTTCGTGACCGTCGTGTGGTTTTTGAAGAAGTACTAGAACCCACACCTTATCTTGAAAAGATTATGCGCCAAGCCGAAAAGGACCTCAAAACCGGCAAAAACATCGTCGGTCCTCTAAGCGCTGATGAGTTTATAGACCACCTGAAAACTCTATGACAGTCTATTATGAAAAAAGTTTTGATAAACAATTTTCCAGGCTAAAACCGGCTCAAAAAAAGCTGGCGATCCGGCGTCTTCAGCTATTTGTAGTCAATCAATTTGCTCCAGAGCTGAGGAACCATGCTTTAAAAGCAGAATGGCTTGGGTACAGGTCAATTAGTGTTGGAGGAGATCTTAGAATTCACTTCAAAGAAAGAGGCATGGATGCCATCACTGTGGTAGCCATCGGCACTCATTCCCAACTATATAAGTAAGTTTTGCTATAATAGCTTAAGTGATTCTTCTTGACAGGGTAACTAAAGTCTATAATCGCAATTCCACGGCGCTTGACCGTGTCAGTTTGCATGTCGAGCCAAAGGAGTTCGTTATTATTATCGGTGCCAGCGGTGCCGGCAAGAGCACCCTGTTAAAACTGCTTACCCGTGAGGAGCGCCAAACCAGCGGCAAAATTGTGATTGGCGGCATAGACTACGACAAACTAAAGGACAAAAATATTCCATTGCTTCGCCGCAAAATTGGCGTGGTGTTCCAGGATTTTAAGCTGCTTCCAAATAAAAGCGTGTTTGAAAATGTTGCCTTTGCATTAGAAATAGTCGGTTATGGTCACAACGAGATCAAACACACAGTCCCGCGGGTTTTAGATATAGTAGGGCTAAAAGGCAAAGAAAAACGCATGCCACAGGAGCTATCGGGAGGTGAACGCCAACGTGTAGCCATCGCGCGCGCGATTGTCCGCCAACCTAAAATTCTTATTGCCGACGAGCCCACTGGTAATCTCGATCCCAAATATGCCTGGGATATTATTAAGATACTGGAAAAAATTAATCGTTATGGCACAACAGTACTACTAACTACCCACAACCAGGACATTGTAAATAAACTCAAGCGCCGGGTTATAACTCTAAGTGACGGCAGGATTGTGAGTGACCGCGCCAATGCCTCTTATAGTTCGTCCAAGCCGAACGGGGAGGTGAGATAGCGCCAGATGAAAGCTAAAATAATTGTCTTAAACCGTATCATAAAAGCTGGTGCCCAGAACTTTGTTCGTAACGCTACACTCGCAATAGCAGCCATAGCAGTAATGGTAATTACGCTTACTATTGTGCTTTCCTCTCTGATAGCTAATGCGACATTTGGCAATACCATCCAACAAATAAATGATAAGATTGATGTTTCCGTTTTCCTTAAAGACACAGTTAAGCCTGAAGAAAAGGACAAGCTAATCAGTGACCTAAAAACTATCCCAGACGTCAAAAGCGTGGAATACAAAAGTAAAGAGGACGTATTAAAAGAGCAGCAAAAGCCAACCGATGAAAACCTAGATCAGCAACTGGCATTGGCCCAGATCGATAATCCTTATCCAGCCACCATCCACGTCAAACCATATGATCCTAATAAACTGCAGTCCATTCAGGGGTTCCTGGAAAAGCCGGAAGTCCGCGAGCTACAATCAGACAAAACAACGTATTCCGGCAAAAAGAAAGAAGCTCTGGACAACATAACTCGTAGCACTAGTTTTTTGCGTCAAGCTGGTTTTGTGGGCGTAATCGTATTCGCATTTGTCTCTATGCTAATTATATTTAACACAATTAGGATGACAATATTCAACCGCCGGGACGAGTTGCAAATAATGCGCTTATTAGGTGCCAGTACATCCTATATTAGAGGGCCGTTTGTGGTAGAAACTATTCTGTACGGCATCGTGTCAGCATTTATATCTATTACTGTGGTAAATTCACTTTTTATAGTCTCATCTTCAGCGTTCGCGGCCAGTAATTTTGGGTTGCTGGACATTGACTTTGCAACAGACTATTTCAGAAAACATTTTTGGCTAATTTTGGCAAGCCAGCTGGGAATTGGTATACTAATTGGTGCCGTTTCTTCTACTATTGCGACCAGACGGTATCTTAAATTCAAAACCAGCAAATAAACAATTTCTATAAGTTAAATCACTAACAATAAGCGAGGGTATACTATTAGTAATTGTTTAAACTTTTTATATTTGAAAATTGTAAATTGTAAATTGGTAATTCCAAAACATCCTATTGCTGTTTTGGGAGGTGTGTGGTATGATGTTTATGGTTAAAACCAAACAAAAAATGAAAAGTAGAACAGAAGAAGCCAAACAGAAGTTATTTTTAATCGCCGCCATAGGTTTGGTGGTATTTGGTTTTGTCGTATCACCCCTAGCACGTGCTGATCAGTTTGATGAACAAATTAAGCAACTTCAAGCAGATAGTAATGTTAAACAACAGAGTGCTAACCAACTTCAAGTCCAAGCAGATAGTTATGAAGGTGAAATCAACCGTTTACAAGGTGAAATTGATGGTGTCAGGGCCTTAATACGTGAAAATGAAGCCAAGCGTGATGACTTACAGAAGCAGATTACTGCTGCAGAAGAAGAACTGGGCAAGAAAAAAATCTTACTTTCAGAGAATATAAAAGCAGTCTACGTAGAAGGCCAGATTAGTACATTCGAGATGCTGGCGTCTAGCAGGGACCTTAGTGAGTTCCTGGATCAACAACAGTACCGCGAGGCTATCCAAGATAAAATTAAGAGTATTCTGGATACTATTAACGCACTTAAAGCTCAACTAAAAGAACAGAAGACCCTGGTAGAAAAACTACTGGCTGACCAACAGGCTATGAACGAAAAACTAAACGCCGCCCAAGCGGAACAAAGCCGCTTGCTTGCATATACCCAAGACCAAAAGAATAGTTACATAGCCGCAATCCGGACTAATAAGGCAAATATTGCTGAACTTCGACGCCAACAACTCATCGCGAATGCCCGCTTTATCGGTGGGGCGCCTGGATCCGGTCCCGCGTGTGGTGGTGGCTATCCTGCCCGGTGGTGTGAGGTTCCCCAAGATAGTGTCCTAGACACCTGGGGTATGTGGAACCGTGAGTGCGTAAGCTATACGGCGTTCAAGGTTGCCGCTTCCGGACGGCATATGCCTTACTGGGGCGGCCATGGCAATGCGTATCAATGGGCATACGATAGAGATGGTCCAGGTGGAGTCCCAGGTAGAAATGCTCAGAATGCGGGTATACCAGTGGACAGTAATCCACGCGAAGGAGACGTAGCAGTTTCTAATGGCGGTACCTACGGTCACGTTATGTACGTTGAGCATGTCTACGGTGATGGCACGATCTTTATAAGCCAGTATAACGCAGGTCTTGACGGACGCTACAGCGAAAGACGGATCTCAGCATCCGGTCTCCTATTCATACACTTCTAGTGAAGTTAGTCAGTACCCAGTTATGCCTTGTTTAAGTACACTAACTAATTCATAATAGGAGTATATCAAGGAGATATAAAACATGATTACCCACCAAGAATACGAAGCATCTATTACTCAACTCAATATGGTCCATAAGAGTCTACGAGATTTTGACGAACAGCAATGCGTAAAGCCGCTAGCAGCCACTCATTACATCCAAGAAAAAGAGAATGAATTATATGAAGAATTGACCAGAGCAGAGAATTATTGGCGTAACCTCTCTGATAAATATTTTCGCCAGCTAGGCTATAAAATTACCTAGAATAATCTATCCAGCATGATTTTAACCAAAATATCCAGAGCTTAGTTTATCATTACTAATTGCTATCGTGTGACATAATAGACTGGTCTATTTCAACAAATATGTGAAGGGTAATTATGGTACACAAAAAGAAAGTGTCTAAGCAGCGGAATATTATGCGTGGATTGGGCTACGGTTTGGCTGCAAGTGTCATATTTTTAAGTGGCTGGGCGACAGGCAGTGGCAGGGTTATCTTGAACAGTGACCAACTCTTCCGAAAAAGCATTCAGAAAGGTCTGCCAAACAATCTGGAGTACACTTCCGTAGAAGAAGTTTATGACACGCTTCGCCGCGACTATGACGGGGACTTGGATTCTCAAAAATTGCTTGATGGTATCAAGGCTGGCCTGGCAAGCGCGGCAGGGGATCCCTACACAGAGTATCTAAATAAAGACGCAGCTAAAGAGTTTGATGAGCAGCTAAATGGTACCTTCAGCGGTATCGGGGCGGAACTTAGCAAGGATGACAAGGGTAATTTGATAATAATTGCGCCCATATCCGGCTTTCCAGCCGAAAAAGCCGGCCTAAAGTCCAAAGATTCAATTTTAGAAATTGACGGTAACCCAACGGCCGGTATTACAGTGAGCGACGCTGTAAGCAAAATACGCGGCCCGGTCGGTACCAAAGTCAAACTAAGGATTATTCGAAATTCTGCCCAGGATTTAAGCTTCGAGATTACGCGTGAACAAATCAATATACCTAGCGTGGAAAGCAAAATACTAGAAAACAATATAGGATACCTGAAGATTTCAAGATATGGCGATGATACAGTTGCGCTGGCTACAAAAGCGGCCCAAGATTTTCAACAGCGTAAAGTCAAGGGAGTTATCTTGGATGTTCGAAACAACCCTGGTGGCTTGCTTGATGCTTCAGTGAACCTTAGCAGCTTATGGCTTGAACCTGGCAAAACAGTATTACAAGAAAAACGTGATGGTGTAGTCATACGTACTTATAATGCCAAGGGCAGCCCAGCCCTAAAAGGCATTCCCACGGTGGTGCTCATAAACGAAGGAAGCGCCAGTGCCAGCGAAATTACCGCCGGCGCCTTGCATGACAATAATGCCGCCAAACTCATAGGTGTTAAAAGCTTTGGGAAGGGTAGCGTACAGCAGCTTGAGAAACTCCTTGATGGCGGTGTCCTAAAAGTCACGATTGCCAAATGGTACACCCCAGCCGGTATTAACATAAACAAAGAAGGCATCAAACCAGACCAGGAAGTAAAATTGTCAGAAGAGGACGCTAAAGCCCAGCGTGACCCCCAACTGGATGCCGCCATAGCCGAACTCAATAGATAAGCAGGTTGTTAAGTCAGTATTGACAGGAGGCGTGTGATTTGCTACATTTAGATGGCTAAATCGCCTCGGACTGCACTGCAAGCCGGGGCTTTTATTTTGCCCATTTACGGCGCATACTTACAGATATGGCTGAACGTAGGAAACAAAAGAGAGTTGCGGTATTTATAGACGGGAGCAACTTCTATTTCAAACTCAAGACACTGATTCCAAACAAGATGGACTTTGTGCATTATCGCTACAAAGACCTAATAAGAAGTATGTTAAATACAGACGAATCTATTGTTTATACGGGTTATTACATTGGTGTTGTCAGGGATACCAAAAAGACTAAAAATCATGTTAAGGCGCTCGAGTTAGTTAAGAATCAACAACGTGTGTTTGAACAATTGCGTCGTCAAAATATAGAAATTGTTAAAGGTTATTTGCTAGAGCGTGATGGCAAATTTTTTGAAAAGGGCGTTGATGTGCGATTGGCGGTAGATATTGTGTCTGGAGCTTTTGATAAAAAATATGACGTGGCTTTCGTGATTTCATCAGACACCGATCTAATTCCAGCCATAATGAAAGCTAAAAGCTACAAAAGAGACATGGTGCATATAGGTTTTGAACACCAACCTAGCTTAGCTCTAATACGCTACTCTAGCCGCACGCAGCTTATTCGCCGCACAGAGGCAGAAAAGTACACTGCCAAACTTCTCAAAGTCAGAAGATTTGATGCCAACTAAAAACTTTAAACTGTAAATTTAACCTTGTTTTGAGCGAAGTTGTAGAGTAGTATCTACAGGTAATATAAGAGGGCGGAACCAAAATTATGGCGAAGCGCCAAACTAAGTATATTTTTGTTACAGGTGGCGTGCTTTCCGGACTGGGCAAGGGCATTACTGCCGCTTCTATTGGCAACCTCTTAAAAGCTCGTGGTCTTAAAGTAAATCTGCAGAAGTGCGATCCCTATCTTAATGTTGATGCCGGGCTACTAAATCCGCGTGAGCACGGCGAATGTTTTGTCACACGTGACGGCGCCGAAACTGACCTCGACCTCGGACACTACGAACGCTTTGTTGATGAGGAAATGACTAGTCGAAGTAGTCTGATGGCAGGACGGGTATTGCTCAAGCTCATTCAGGATGAGCGGGCAGGCAAGTTTGACGGTGACGACGTGCAGATCATTCCGCACCTTACCGGAGCCATCCAGGACTGGATTGTGAAAGCCGGTGAAGGTTTTGACGTACATATCGTCGAAATCGGCGGCACAGTAGGCGATTACGAATCCCTCAGTTTTGTCGAAGCCATCCGCGAAATGGGCATTAAGGTTGGCTTGGACAACTGCGCCTATGTGCACGTCGTTTATTTGCCACATATCAGTGCGAGCAACGAGACTAAAACCAAACCAGCCCAGAATTCTGTCCGGGAGCTACGCGGGCTTGGCATTGCGCCCGATATTCTAGTTGCCCGTAGTGAAAACCCGGCCAGCGCTGCCGCCATTAACAAACTTAGTTTATTTAGCGGCGTACCCGGTACACATATCGCCTCTCTCCCGAATGCCAAGACTATCTATGAGGTGCCCCTGACACTAGAGGATACCGGCATTGCTGACGTACTGGTAGAGCGCCTTGGTTTGAAGGCCAAGAAACCGGACCTAAAAGCCTGGCGTGAAGTCGTGAAGCTGGCCATCACTAAACATGAGCGGAAGCTCAATATAGCTTTCGTGGCCAAATACATGGACAATACGGACACCTATATGTCGGTGTTTGAAGCCCTCAAAGCTGCCGCTTGGCACAGCGAATGTGTCTTAAATATTACTTGGATTGATGCCAGCGAATTTGATGCTCCTGACAAGGATATAGCCCCAACATTACGGGCTTTTGACGGTATCGTTGTGCCGGGTGGATTTGGCCAGCGTGGCCTAGAGGGCAAGATTAAGGCCGCACAGTACGCTCTGACGCAAAACGTTACATATCTTGGCTTGTGTCTTGGTTTGCAAATGGGTGTCATTGCAGCTGCCAGGAATGCCGGGCTAGCCGACGCCAATACCTTTGAACTTCAAACCGACAGCAAAAACTTAGTTATCACTACAATGGCTGACCAGGCTGACAAGCATATGACCGGTGGCACAATGAGACTTGGTGATTACGACTGTGCGCTGGAAAAGGGCAGCCTGGCTGCCAAAGTGTACGGTAGTACCCGGACAATTGAGCGTCATCGGCACCGCGGCGAATGCAACAATGCTTACCGTGACCAGTATGCGCAGTGGGGAATACGGGCCAGCGGTATCAATACCAAAAATAATCTTGTAGAAATTATCGAAGGCACCAATCATCCATTCTTCCTGGCCAGCCAGTTCCATCCGGAATTCAAGTCCCGCCCAAACCGCCCACACCCTATGTTCCGTGGCTTTATTGCAGCCGCCCTCAAATCTCATTAGCTATTTACTGTTTTCCGTTCACTTTGCGTTTTCCTTTTTCGGTTTTCCATGGTAAACAGCTCAAGGTAAACCTACAGTGAACGGTAAATTGTAAACCGTAAACAGACTAGTTCTTGCCATCTGCTATTCTAGCTTCACTGGTAAATGGCAAATGAAAAACAATTGGAAAATGAGAATTGGTAAATTGTTAAATTTTCCTGTACCATAACACTTATGGATAATCAACAAACACCCCCAACCACTGCTGGTAATAAGAAAATTTTATTAGTTGAGGACGACGACTCGCTCGCTAGCGTCTACGAAACACGTCTACAGGCCGAAGGCTTTACCGTACGCCGTGTTCCAAATGGCGAGGATGCTTTAGCTTCAGCCTTAGAATATAAGCCAGACCTGATATTGCTAGATGTTATGATGCCCAAAGTCAGCGGCTTTGATGTCCTGGATATTTTGCGCAACACGCCAGAAACCGCCAAAGTAAAAATCGTCATGCTAACCGCCCTCAGCCAAGATAGTGATAAAGAACGTGCCGAATCTCTTGGAGTGGACGATTATCTAGTCAAATCGCAAGTGGTGATAGCCGACGTAGTAGACCGCATCAAATCCCACCTTGGGCTTGCGTAAAACCGCACATTTCCGGCCAAAACTTCCGTTCCAATGCTCAACGCACCAGAAGTGCGCCTCCGCTTCGGTACTCAGTTTTAACCGAAACTGCACCATTTTACGCAAGCCCTTGGTCCGTATAGTAAGTGTATCAATAACTACAGTTGACATTTAATAAAGCTTGTGTTATTATTGTATCTGTTAAGTGAAAAAAAATGACAGAAAAACGTACCCCCAGTAACAGCGAGCAGCCAGTACATACGACAAAACGGCCTAAGGTTGCGCATGGTTTAAGACACATTTTTTCCAGGCAGCGAAGAGGAAATGTAGGAGAACAAAAAGCCACTGTCAAAACGGTAGCTGCAAATATAAAAAGCTACATTAGCTGGTATGGACAAAACCGGCCAACAACAGATAAAGAAGTTGCCGATGCAGCCGCCTTGCTTGATGGTGCTGGCGATAACCTAGCTGAACAGCTGGGGTATAAAAGAATAAAATTAAAAACAAGCCCAAGCAATAAAAGATTTCTAAAGGAAAATGATCCTTTCTTACGCGGTGTTAGTGAACGTGACTTTCGAGTTGTAACCGACGAGGATCAACAAACCTGGTTGTTGAAAGCTGCAGACTATGGCGGACCTCAAACAAATGATCCGCAGGTGATGCATAATGTACTTAATATGCAAGTTGCTGAGTCGGAAGTACTGGCGTATCGAATGGCCTGTGCCTTGGGGTACTCGGTACCAGAAACAAAGCTTATTCAGCCCGACATGGAAGATGAAGATTGGGGCGGCAGATCCAAGCCACACCTAGGCTACCGCTTTATCCCAAACGCGTTAGACCACTCATATTACACTAGTAGCAGTAGATTAGATATGTTCCCGGACCGGGCAGATATAACGAACCCTAACGATGTTGCGTTTAGGGGTATTTTCAATGCTTTAATTGGTAGTTTTGGTGATGGCGCCAACCAGGGTATTGTTGATCAAGAGACGGGCAGGTATTATGCGCAGGATCTTGGAGTTGGGTCAAAGCTGATCTATAAGGATGGCAGGACTCGATTTGGTACCTGGAGTGAAGCATTAGATAGCTACTTTAGTGAGCCTGGTGAAGCTTCATTTTATGATCGAACGGGTTGGTCAAGTACTCCGGCACAAGATTCTGACTTTAATGGCTATTTTGATGTCATACGTAGCCTAACACCCGAAACGGTAACAGAAATCCTTGCTCCTGATACCCCACTTATGCAAGCAGAACTACCAGAACTCAGCCAGGCAATTGCCAAGAGAGCACTGGTTTTGACAGCCATGTATGACGCCGGTCGTTTCAGCGTGCCCGTTAACGGGTGAGAGCTAGAATATGCGTCAGTTTAAAATTTAAAATTATAACTAAGTTGACTTTTTACAAAGCTTGTGCTAATATAAGACTGTATCATTTAAAAGAAAAAAGAATTAAAAATGAGCAATCCAAATCAACCACCACAACCAACGGATCCGAATATTATTACCCATGTACCTAATGCTGCTGAGTTAGATATGGGCGTGAGCCAACATCGTATACCTAGGGCAGAGGTTAGGCGAATAGTTGCTGGCTTAGCTTTGTCTACAGAAGAGCAACCTGCTGATAAATCCTTAGAAGCTTCCGAACCTGCCAAGCAGCCTTATGATTTCAGTAAAGCTGAGATACCGCAACCACCCGTACCACGCTATAACACTGGTTTTGACGCTAGGAGAGAAGCAGAAAGGCAGATTGGTATAGCTAGGGCAGACCGAATTAATCGTGAAAGAGCTGGCTTACCACCCAGAGTCCACAACCTGACATAGGCATCGCACCAAACTTATACTATTCGACGCCGTCTTTGGCTGCGTGGAGGGTGTAATTGCGACTTAAGAATGTGCCATTGGTAACCTTTCAATGCAATAGAAAAGAGTATGCAAATATAATTGACTTATTACAAAGCTTGTGCTATAATTAAAAGGTTAAATAAATATAAAAATGGCACATAATAGTAAGTCACATCGCAACTTTTCATTTATGGCTTTTCAGGCTGGTTTGAACGCTGCTGATAGGCTTTATTTACGGTTTCGTGGAGTTTGGCTGCTGTATGCAGCGGGATATGTCACCGCTTTTTTAGGCCTTGTGGTTGTCACCCAATTGCTGTATCCGACTGGCATCAGTACACCAAGGACATCCCTTGGCCAAAACAAGCTGGGCTTTGCCACGGCTGCCCGCATCAGCACTGCAGCCCAAAACGGTCCTAAGCAAATTGATTTACTAGCAGCAGATGGCAGCAAGACACCGTATCTGCTAGAAAAAATGGGCTTGACTATAGATGGTGACAAAACTGCCAAAGCCTTAACTGATTATCCGTTAAAGCAGCGCTTTGTTCCGTTTTCTATATTTCGTACAAAAAAACTCAGTAACAGTATCAAAAATTTGGACGCTAAACAACTAGCGACAATTACGCCTCAACTGCAGGAGCTATTTTCTGAACAACCGGTTAATGCCGTGCTTGTAATAGACAAAGAGCAAGCAATAATTGTACCTGAAAAATACGGTGTGCAAATTGATACTTTGGCTTTACCGGGCCAGGTGGAACAAACCGCTAGCCATGGTAGTGCTGACATTGTTCTACCCATAAAGAAGTTGATTCCAAAAGTCGTCAGTGGGCATCTAAATGAACCCCAAAAAACCGCCACCAAAATTTTAAACAAAAAACTTACTATTACGGCTGGAAATTTTACTCAGACCTTAACGAGTGCTGACCTGCAAAACTGGGTGTCAATAACCGGCGGAGTTGACGAAGTACCAGCAGTAGCTATTGAGGATGCGACAGCAAGTGAGTACATAGATTCACTTAAAAAGCATGTCGAAGCGGGGGGTATTCCCGCCCAAGCCAGCTACCTGGACAATGAAATCCAGTTAGTAGCCGAAGGCAGGCAAGGGCAGGCCATTGTTGCCGACCAAACTTTGCAAGAGCTCAAAAAAGCCTTACTTTCTGATGCTGTTGAGGAAACCATTACCGTCACCATTGCTACCATCCAGCCCGGTCAGGTTAATCAATATCAGTATTCACAGACAAGCAAAGGCCTGCAGGCCTTGCTGACAAATGCCTTGCAAGGTGTCTCCGGCCGTTATTACGGCAGTGTTGAAGTGCTTTCTAGTGACGATGGACGCGCAGCCTCTATAGGTGGTGATGTACCAACCGTTTCCGCCAGCCTTTATAAATTATTTGTGGCAAATGTGCTGTTTGAGTATTTGAGTGACGGAAGAATGCAGTGGGAAACAGTTCTGTCAACTGGTCAAACTGTCGATCATTGCTTTGAGCAGATGATCGTACACAGCCAAGACCGCTGTGCGATTTCGCTAGCCCAGACTATGGGATGGGCAACTATTGACGAACGTCTGCAAGCGCTTGGGTATAGCAACACGCGCCTAAATAATTATAATCCTAACGGAACATTTAACGGCGACAAAAAAACCAGTGTCCAAGATTTGATGAAGCTACTGAAGCAATTAAACAATAAAACGTTGGTGCAAAGTGACCTGAGTGATAGGCTCATTAGCGCAATGAAACGCCAGTCATATCGGAGTGGTATCCCCAAGGGCGCCCGTTCAGCTGTGGCCAACAAAGTCGGCTATGTTCCGGGTTACTTCAATGATGCTGGTATAGTGTATGGCAAAAGCAAAACATATGCGTTGGTACTTATGAGCACTGGTGGTTACTGGACGGGAATATCGAGCGTAACCACTCAATTAGAAAATTACTTCGGAAACTGAAACTCTCTTTCGACAAACGGCACATTCCGGCCGAAAACTTGCGCTCCGATGCTCACGTACCTTAAAATACGCTGCGCTTCAGTGCTCATTTTTCAACCAGACTGCACCATTTGTCGAAAGAGAGGAATTTTATTGTTATTCGACGGTGACTTCGGTGCGGCGGACTGATCTGCCACTGAATAGTCTGACTCGGCGCTCACCGAATTTGACTATGCCGTCTTTGGCTGCGTGGATTGTGTAGTTACGGCTTAGGAATGTACCGTTGCCGGCGCGCTTGGTGGAACCTGTCTGGCGGACGATAATTTGGCCAGTTTTGACTGGCTGGCCACCAAAAAGTTTGACGCCAAGCCTTTGCCCAGGACTATCTTTGTTGTTTTTACTAGTTCCACCTGCTTTGACGTGTGACATGGATCATTTACCTAATTTACATTTACCATTTATCATTTTCGAACCAGCACTACTAATTCACGGGCGACGATTTGTTCTGGTCTGTGATAGATCAGCTCCGCACTAGCCACATGAGTAAATACCGCCCGAGTATACCCCAAATCTGTCAGATTATCAAGTAGTTTCAGATGTGCAAAGCTGTGAGCAGTCTTCCAGGCAGGAACGGCAATGCACATCCTAAAGCCCGGGCTGGTTTGGCGGGTGACATTTTGCAGGAACATTTTGATAATCGCATTAACATCACTCATAACTTCCCGCAGAATTTCAGGGCGGGGCAGGGCGGAAAAGGCACGGCCCAGGTAAGCTTCTGCGGCAATTGTATCAAAACGATCCCATTTGTGATTGGTTGCATCGGCGGCTTCAAGGTTGTAGACGGTAGACGGTAGACGGTAGACGGTAGAAAGCCAGTCAAGATTTGTCTTGGAGTATTCGACCATCCTGGGTTCTAGGTCAGTACCATAAGTTTTGTACCCCATCAACAGCGCCTCCTGCAGCACAACCCCCGTCCCACAAAACGGATCAAGCACTGTCAACGAACGAGGAACGAGGAATGAGGAATGACGAACAGCTACAGTTCCGACTTCTCCATTCTCCGTTCTCCGTTCTTCGTTCTCCTCAACCTGGCCGACAGCCAAGTTGATAATGATTTGTGCCAGCTTAGGTGGCAGCATGCCGACCCGGGCATCACGCTTTGGGCGAGCTTGATCGCGGGCGGCGTAGGCGGTTATATCCTGTACGTTTGTAGTTTGGGCCATATATGTTTGCTGACCGTGCCGGATAAATAATAATTCCCAGGCTCTCTCGCCATTCAGGCCATTATGCAGCACTTGCGCGCTTGATAAGTCTGGCGTTTTGTTGGGCACTACCCGCACCGGACGTCCGGTGGCTTTGATGAGTTTTTTGACGCTTAAAGCGGTGGCATTAATGCGGGCAGGGCTCACATCCAGCCCATACACACTTAGCCCAAAGCTCATTTTGCCATCTGGCAAAAAAGTGCTGTGTTTGGCTGCGCTTTCAGACAGATGCTGCTCGACTTGCTTCCAATCGGTGCTGTCAATTATGGTTACCAGCCGGGCAAGTTTGATTGTGCCGCCTAATCTGCTAAAAGATATTTCTGCTGGGTCAATATCTATTAGGGCGGCCTGATCGCCAAGTGGGTGTAGTTTTTCCGCTCCATACAGGCTTTCCAGCTCGGCTATACCTAGAGCGGGCTGTCGTCCCAAAACGGCAATTGATTGTGTCATAAGCTCTAGAGTACCACAGATTATGTGAAATAATATTGACAGAAACATAAATAGTTACTAAAATAAAAATAAATTAGCTATAGGAGTAGAAAATGTCCGAACCATGCAAAAGACAGACCATTGAGGGCCGTAGACCACTAGGAGGATTAAGAGCTGTAATAATTGCAATAGGGTTAATTGCCGCTGCATGTAGTCAAGAGAGCTCAGATGGTTGCAAATCTGTATCAAAAAAAATCGGACTTGAAAATACCCAAGAATTAGAAGTTAACATAACTAACCTGCGCGAATATAAAGGCGGTAATGTACCCCATCTATTACTTCACAGGCAGGATAATGAACTGCTAATTGGCGAAAGCGACAGTGCCGAAGACGCACTCGTAAGCATGAAACTGTGGGATCAAGGCTATACAGAGCTTAATCTCGATGCTGGGAGCAAGCTATCAATTGCCCTAGACTATTCTAGGGAGGATGACTCGATGGTAGTGGACGTAAAAAAAATCTGCCCGCCAGTGCCACTCCACAAATAGCGAGCACATCTGATTAGTTATTCTGCAGCTTTCTTAAGGGTGTAACTAATTTTCGCTTAGGTTATATAGTTTTTAAGTATAATGTAGTCAATGAGTGACAAACAGCGGCGTAAACGCTGGAAAATAGCCTTAACTTTAGTGACGCTGGCGGCGCTTGCCGGAACGGCTTATGCCGTTCGTGGCCAGATTGCTGAAACCATTCAGAACTTTGGCAAGGTCAATACTTGGGCATTGCTTTTGGTAGTTCCGCTTGAGGCTTTTAACTATTACGGCCAAGCTAAGTTATATCAGGGGTTATTTGCTATTTTAGGTGACCGGTTTCGTACAAAATCGCTTTACCGATTGGCACTAGAGCTAAACTTAGTCAACAATATTTTTCCATCTGGCGGCGTAAGCGGCTTCTCGTATTTGAGTTATAGAATGCGTGAGGAAAAAGTGTCTACGGCCAAGGCCACGCTGGTGCAGATGATGAAGTTCATTATGGTGTTTGTATCGTTCCAGATACTGCTATTTATTGGACTGATTATGTTGGCAATTGGTGACAAAGCTAACAGCTTGATACTTTTGGTGGCCGGCTCATTATCGACGCTACTTTTTGTGGGAACGGTTGGAATTGCCTTTGTAATTGGCAGCAAATCACGTATTAACAGCTTTTTTACCTTGGTTACCAGATTGCTTAACCGTATCATTTATGTTTTTCGGCGTAACCACCCAGAAACAATCAATATAACTAAGGCCAGGGAAACTTTTACCGAGCTGCATGAAAACTATATGCATATTAGGCGTAACCTCGGTGCTCTCAAAAAGCCGCTAATGTTTTCGCTGCTGGCAAATGTGACGGAGATCGCGGCTATTTATGTGGTTTATATCGCGTTTGGGCACTTGGTAAATCCTGGCGCGGTTGTGCTGGCTTATGCCATTGCCAACTTTGCTGGCTTGGTGTCAGTGCTGCCGGGTGGAATTGGTATTTATGAAGCGCTTATGACCGGTGTTATGACGGCTGGCGGTGTGCCAATAAGCGTGAGTTTGCCTGTAACTGTTATGTTCCGTATTGTCAGTATGGCGGTGCAGCTGCCGGTGGGCTATTACTTTTATCAGAAAGCGCTGCATGCGGAGCCTAAGTTGGAGGATGTTGTCGAGGCTATAAAACATGAAGATTCCTAAACTATTCTAGGGGTCCGACTCGCCGGACAGGCGAGTTCCTTTTTGGTCGGCAAAAATGAACCGAAAAAGCCGACAGGCGACAAAAAACCTTACTGCCACCTAACCAGGACCAGACCGTAACCCAAAGAACTCCCTTCGGTCGGCCCTGGCCTTTATCTTGGAACCGGCCAGGACTGACTTTGGGTTAGCTATTCGGTCTGCCCCTGAAAGCTGCCAATCAGTTTTTCAAAGCCTGCATAAGACCATGGTCTAAAGTATTTTTATATTACAACAAACTTACACAAAATAATGACTTTCGAGGAATTTCCTTTTTTACCTTTGTTAATCACCTATAGCTACTATTTTTTGCGTGCTTAATCCGGGGTTAAAATTATAATTCGTCAACGACGTCGCTTAAGTATTGCCCTTGGCCCAAAACTACTTTTCTGGGAGTCGCATCGCACTCTAGGTCACCTATGAATTCATCCCACTTCCTGTCTAGTAAGTCCACAAAAGCAGCTGGACTACCTCGTCTTTGAAACCTTTCCAGATAATCTTGCTTAAGTTCAGTTTCTGGATAAACCAATGTATAGTCGATGCCTTCCTCTGCAAGCGCTTCTCTGACTTCAGCATGAGAAGATACGAGTATAATTGCTGCCTCTCCAATATTGCTTTGTATGTGGTCAAGGTAATTACGGGGAAAATCCGGATTCCGCACTTTAGTTCCGTCATCTTGATGAAGCCAAGAGTAGCCGCTTGAGTCTGAATCAAGAACTGGACTCGTTGAGTCATAATTTTCTGTTAAAAATGATTTACCACACCCGGGAAAAGCTGATACTATCTTTGTCATAAATTACTCCTTTAGTAAATTATATATACCACTACTTACTAAATAATACAACCATGAGCAAAATACAAAAACAGCGAAGCCCCATGGTCTTTTGGGTCTGGGCATCTGAACTGTCCTGAAACAAACATGTCAAAACAACAATTAAAAGCGAGGAGTTGTTAAGCCCGGCCTCCTGCAAGGAAGCCGGGTGAGTTCTGTGAGCATTGTTGGCTTTAATCTAATGGTTGTATCAAGACAGTTCAGCCGCCCAGCAGCTTTTGCTTACTTTTGGGTGGCCAAAAGTAAGTCGAGAGCAAGCGAAGCGTGCGCAGAATCTGGCTTGGGTGTTAAAGTTAATAATATGCAGGAACTCATATTTTCGCCTTCGGATTTTGTGGCGATGTTGAATCAGACGCTGGAGTTTGCTTATCCGTTGGTTAGTATTGAGGGGGAGCTGGCTAATGTGCGGGTTAGCCGGGGTAAGTGGGTTTATTTTGATATAAAGGACGAGCTGGCAAGCGTTAAGTGTTTTGGGACTGTATATGTGTTGCCTGGGCCTGTTGAGGAGGGGATGATGGTGCGGATTGTGGCATCGCCGCGGATGCATCCGCTTTATAACTTTAGCCTGAATTTGCAGTCAGTTGTGGCGGTGGGAGAGGGCAGCCTGAAGCGCGCGGCTGATTTGCTGCTGGTGAAGCTGCAAAAAGAAGGCTTGTTTGATGAAGAACGCAGACGGCCATTGCCTATAGCGCCGTCCCATATTGGACTGATTACTTCCGGGGAATCAGCGGCATATGCAGATTTTGTAAAAATTTTGGATGAGCGGTGGGGCGGAGTTTTGGTTAGCCACATTGATGTCCAGGTTCAGGGCGAACCAGCCGTAAACGACATTGTAAAAGCCATAGAACACATGAACCAACAGCCAAACCCACCGGAAGTGCTGGTGATTACACGCGGTGGTGGTAGTGCGGATGATCTGGCGGCGTTTAGCAGTGAACAGGTTGTGCGGGCTGTGGCTGCTAGCCGGATACCAACCCTAGTAGCCATTGGGCACGAAGTTGACACAAGCCTGGCAGAGCTGGCGGCAGACCAGCGGGCTAGTACTCCCACAAATGCCGCTCAGATGCTTGTTCCAGACAAAAAGCATGTTTTACCCATGCTTGCAGACCAAAACCGTAACTTGGGTGAGCTTTTAAGCACTAGCCTACATACGGCTAGTCAGCAAATTAAAGAGCACAAGCAAGCCATGAGCCAAATGCTACAACAGGCATATTTTATGGCAGAGCAGACTTTGGGCAGGCAAAATGACCTGTTAGAAGCTTTGAACCCCGAGGCGGCACTGAGGCGTGGCTATGCGGTTATTAGAGTCGGCGATAAGGTTGTGCGGTCTGTTAAGCAAATCAAAACAGGTGATCTGGTAACTTTGCAGATTAAGGATGGCCAAGCTTCAGCTACAGTAAACAAGGTACAAAAGGTACAATAAGACTATGGCTACAAAAAAATTATATAGGGAACTACAGGCCGAGCTGGATGAGGTGCTGGAAGAGATGCAATCCGCAGAGCTGGACATAGACAAAGCCCTTGACCTGTATAAAAAGGGGCAAAAGCTTATTGCTCAGCTAGAAGATTATTTACACAATGCTAAAAACGAGATAGAACACCTGAAGAAGACGTAGAACGTAGAACGTATTACGTATAACGGGTAAGACAAGCAGTTGGTGCAGCTAACCGTTATACTTACTACGAATAAAAAGGATTCTCATAATGCCAGCAGTCCTATGGATAATAGTCATATCAGCAATCCTGATTTTCAGCTTTGTTATTGCTTTTGGGGCGCCATATCTACCCACATTACGTGCTAGGACACCAGAAGCACTAGATTTGCTTGATCTTAAGCCTGGGCAGACGTTGCTGGAGCTTGGTAGCGGTGATGGACGCATTTTGCGGGCGGCGGCCGAGCGCGGTATTAAGTCAATCGGATACGAGCTAAACCCTTTGCTGGTGATATGGAGCAAGGGTAGACACTGGAAATACCACAAATTAATTACTGTTCACTGGGGTAACTACTGGCGCCACAAGTTGCCCGTAACAGATGGAATATATGTATTTTTATTAAATCAATATATGGAAAAGCTGAACAATAAAATTGAACAAGAAATAACCAAACCTGTCAAACTAGTTAGTTTTGCATTTGCAATCCCTGGCAAAAAGCCGGTTAAAGAACTCAACGGTCTGATGCTTTACGAGTATAAACCCCGGAGCCGTTAGCTGTTTACTGTTTTCCGTTCACCACACGTTTCCCGTTTTCTTTTTACCATGGAAAACGGATCAAGGTAAACGCATTGAAAACGGTGAGTGGTAAATGGTAAACGTTCAGCGAGGGCTGTTTGAGGTTGCTAAAATCGGGTTTCTTGAGTTACCATAAGAACAATATGCCACCCAATCAACCATTTCAGCCGTATCCGGTGCCAGTGGGTATGCCGCCATCTATGCCAAACTCACAGTCCGCTAACTCCAAAAAACCTCGCCGGTGGGGGCTAATCATTGCATTGGTTATCTTTGTGATACTTTTTATAGCTGCTAGCGTGTTTGGCATCTGGGCCTTTGCGGAGAGGCAAGACTATAAATTCAATTCTGACATAAAGGCCGCCAAGGCCGTAGAGATTGCCAAACAGCAAGAATCCACCAGGAAAGACAACGAGTTTTTAGAAAAAGAAAAGAGCCCGCTCAAGACATACTTTGGGCCAGAGGCGTACGGTAGCTTAAATATAAGTTATTCCAAAATTTGGAGTGCCTATGTGGTCCAAACAGATCGCAGTGCGCTGCCACTAGACATATACTTTCACCCGAATTTTGTGCCAGGTATCCAACAAACAGGGTTAGCGTTTGCTTTGCGGGTACAAATTGTAAACCAGCCATACGACCAAGAGCTTAAACAACATGAATCAAAAGTTACCAGTGGCAAAGTATCAGTCAAGCCATATGTGCCAAAAAACGTTCCCAGTGTTGCTGGTTCCAGGCTGGACGGCGAGATAAATCTTGGTCAGAAAAATAGCATGGTATTGCTGCCCTTAAGAGATAAAACCTTAAAAATATCTACAGAATCACAACAGTTTGTCGGAGATTTCGATACGATAATTTTGGAAAACCTGAAGTTTATACCATAACTACACTATTTACAATTTTCCATAGAAAACAGAAAACGCACAGTAAACAGTTTTGGTGTTATAATTGCATTCAAGAAGGTGAGGGTAATGAACCTTGGGACGTGATGATCATTCCGAACAGTTATTTAACGCGCTAGCAGAGCAACTGAAAACACCGTTGCTGCAGATTGCAAGGCTGGCTGAGGTGTCATCTGTAAACAGATTACCCCAAATATCAACCATTAGTGCCCATGCCTTGCGGCTGGTTGACGCCTATGTCCAATCTAACTCTCAAAACCAAACCAAGCTAATCCTGGAACCTACCACTAGCAGCGCCATTTTGTATGATGTAGCAACCATGCTACAGCCTTTTGCTAAGCAATCAGATTTTATAATCGATATAGACCAACAAGGCAGGGGCGTGCCAGTTATGGCCCACCGGGAGTCACTGCGCACAATGCTAACTTTGTTAGGCGCTAGCTTGATAGAAGCAGCCACCGAGCAAGATAATACCTCGAAGCGCCTGATACTTGGCACGCATAGGTCATCCCAAGGAACGGTTATAGGGGCGTTTAGCAGCCATGTAGAACTATCGCAACGGGCGCTTCAACTGGTCCGTGAACTACATGGACGGGCAACTCAGGTAGCACCGACACTTGGGTTGGCCGGTGGCGCAGGGCTGGCTATCGCCGATCGCCTGAGCGAACAAATGTCCGCCCCACTCAAAGCCTATCGCCACCGCTCACTCTCAGGCATAGGCAGCATGCTGTTACCCAGCCATCAACTACAACTAATTTAAGTAGAACTTTCGTAAAACCACACATTTCCGGCCAAAACTTCCGTTCCGATGCCTTAGCGTAACGGTATTACGCCTCCGCTCTAGTACTCAGTTTTAACCGAAACTGCACCATTTTACGAAAGTCCGTTTAAGATCTTAACCCATCACCTCTAACGGGAATTCTGCTAAACTGCAAGCAGTGAATATCTTACTTGTGGAGCCGGATAAAATCTTGGGGGAAGTTATAAAGAGTGCTCTAGAATCATTTGGCTATAAAGTATCCTGGAGTCGCAGTGCTCAAAGCGCGCTTGATGCTTTGGACGAGTCTTTGCCCGATCTTGTCATACTGGAGCTGCAGCTCGGTGTACATAATGGTATAGAGTTTTTGTATGAAATGAATTCCTACCAGGAATGGCAGGGTATCCCCATAATCGTACATACAATTAACGCAAAGGCGCAGGATCAAATTTTCGGCGTATCACTGGAGACCTTAGGTGTCCAAGCAGTACTGTACAAGCCCAGAACCACAACAAAACAATTAGTCAGTATGGTTAAGCAATTTACACCTGTTTTATGAAGCAGTTACTTACAAAGGGTATAGTCCTAGCCAGGACAAATTACCAGGAGGCTGACCGGATACTAACCATTTTAACCACAGATTATGGCAAGTTAAGTGTACTTGCTAAGGGGGTTCGTAAAAGTAAATCCAAAATGGCGGGTGGTGTAGAGCTTTTTAGCGTTTCAGAAATTGGGTTTATGCGTGGTAGGGGCGATCTTGCCACCATGGTTTCATCCCGTCTTATCAAACACTACGGCACCATAGTCCAAGACATCAACCGGACTATGCTAGGCTATGAGCTTATAAAACTGCTCAACAAAGTGACAGAGGACGAACCGGGAGAAGACTACTTTGAGCTCTTACGAATCACACTAGAATCATTGGACCAAGCAGAAATAGAGGTTGAGCTAATAAAGCTTTGGTTTTTGGCACAGCTACTCAAATTAGCGGGCCATACGCCAGAGTTGTATACAAATATTGCCAGAAAGCCCCTGGAGAGAAACGAAACCTATGCATTTTCTTATGATGATATGGCGTTTTCTGAAAATGCCGATGGTAAGTTTGGCTCAAGCCATATAAAAATTTTGCGTCTGGCCTTTGGTAATCATAAACCAGCTTCATTACATAAGGTGCAAGGGGCTGAAAATATCATACGTTCTTGCTTAGACCTCACCCAGAATATATTGCCCAATCATATTCGCACGTAGGTAGAGAGCACAAGCATAAATAGTTTACAGCATATCAAAAATAATATATAATAAGTATAGGTAATGTAATACTTATTATGACAACAGCAACACTAGAAAGCCCGCAAAAAACTCCGGAGATCAAGCCTGGGTCAAGGCAGTATAGGCAAAATACTATTTTGTCTGCTTTAAATGATCTTTATGCGGCGAATGGCAATCCTTCGCATTTTGTCCTCCCCATTTCAGTACCAACAGTCCGTGAAAGGATAAAAATAGGCAAGCTTGAGGGAAATCCACCAGAGCTAAAAGTCAGTGCTACGCTAGTGTTAATGACCGGCCTTAATGGATGTAAAATTTTTATGGTCATGGCCAACAATGAGGGCACATTTGGTTTGCCACTAGCCTCACAAAGCGATTTTGGCATAAGCAGGGACGAAACTTGCGATCAATTTAATGGTTTTGCAGTAGAGATTGATCCTGACGATCCAGAGGCGTGTGTTATGTATGGCATTAATGGCGCTAAAACCGAGGAACTAAATACCTTGCAAACACGTTCGTCGCGTTGGCTATCTCCGGATCCTGAAAAATTTGCAAGCGTATGCGTTGAGGCTTGCAGCAATTCCATAAAGCATGAGTTAGAAGCGGCAAATTCTACAAATGCTGAACAAATGCTGGTTGGCGCTGCCAACTAGATTTCTTGCCCGGACGGTTATACCTTATAATCTGTATCAAGATGACTGCTGATAATATTGCGCAGGTTGGGATTGCGGTTTTTGGGATTACCGCCATTATTTTGGTGGCCAAAAAAAACAAATGGGGTTTTGTGTTTGGACTGGCTTCACAGCCGTTTTGGCTGATTACTTCATACGTTAACAAACAGTGGGGCGTATTATTTGTATCTGTTATTTACACTTTTACCTGGGCATACGGCATATATGAGTGGTTCTATAAAGACAAAGTTACAGCAACGGAAGCAGCCAAAAAATGAGTGATGTGAAACTAGAAGATATTGTCAGCTTGTGCAAACGCCGTGGTTTTATATTCCAGGGCTCTGAGATTTATGGCGGCTTGGCAGGGACTTGGGATTACGGCCCATTAGGCGTAGCTCTAAAGCGTAATATCACAAACTTGTGGTGGAAGATATTCGTAGAAGACCGTGATGACATGTATGGGATTGACACCACAATACTTATGAACCCTAAGGTTTGGGAAGCTAGTGGGCACGTGGCGACTTTCAATGACCCACTTATAGAGGATGTTAAGACTAAAAAACGCTATCGGCTTGATCATTTGCTGGAAGATAACGATGTGAATCCCGAAGGCATGACGCTTGAGCAGATGATTGATCTTGTAAGAGAAAAGGGTATTAAAAGTCCGGACGGCAACCAGCTAGGTGCCGGCGCGTTATTTAACATGATGTTCAAAACCCATGCCGGGCCGACTGACGATGAATCGTCGGTGGTTTACATGCGCCCAGAAACAGCCCAAGGCATGTTTGTGAACTTCAAAAACGTACTGGATAGCTTTTCGCCTGATTTACCTTTTGGTATTGCCCAGATTGGACGGAATTTTAGGAACGAAATCAGTCCCCGGGACTTTATTTTCCGTGTCCGAGAGCTGGAAATCATGGAGCTGGAATACTTTATTAACCCAAATAATTGGGAAGCGGAATTTGATAAATGGCTAAATGTAAGCCGTGAATGGTTTGCCGCGCTGGGACTACCTAAAGAAAAGATTCACGAGCCTGAACTGGCTGCCGAAGACCGAGCTCATTATAGTAAGCGCACCATAGATTTCTACTACGACTTTCCGTTTAAAAAATCAGATGAAATTGGAGGCCTAGCCTACCGCACAGATTTTGATCTGACCAACCATGAAAAGCATTCTGGCAAAAACCTAAAATTCATTCCTAAAGATGGCGGGGAAGCATTTGTGCCACATGTAATTGAGCCTACGTATGGTGTTGACCGTAACGTATTGGCCGTATTAAGCCAAGCCTATACCGAAGATGAAATAAACGGTGAAAAACGCGTATTCCTAAAACTACCAACCCACCTTGCGCCAGTAAAAGTAGCAGTTCTACCACTTGCCAAAAATAAGCCAGAACTGGTAGCAAAGGCTAGGGCAGTCTACACCATGCTGAAAAAAGAATTTGGCAACGTCATGTGGGTAGACACCGGCAATATAGGCAAAAACTATCGCAAAATGGACGAAATCGGTGTCCCAAACTGCATAACAGTAGATTTTGACACCTTGGAAGGTACCACCCAAGACACCGTAACCGTCCGCAACCGCGACACTACCGAACAACAACGTGTGAAAATTGATGAGTTAAATAAGGTGTTAAAATAAAACAATGAGCGAAGACGAATTTACCAAGCTATTTAAGTATGTCGAGGCATTTCGAAGCGAAATGAATCAAAAGTTTGAGCAAACTGCTTCTCGTTCAAGTATGGACAAGCTTACAAATACAATCGACGGTTTCATAGGCAGAATTGATAAATACGAAACAGAATTAGCCGCTCGGGACGCACAGTTTCAGCGATTACTTGTTTGGGCCAGAAAAGTTTCTAAAAAAACTGGCATTCCCCTGGAAAGCCTGTAGTTTGGTCCCGCATGAAAATAGTACTACTCGATAGGAACGAGACCCGCTTACTCCAAGCCATTTGCGTGCATTATACTGTCTTCAAGAACTTTGCGTTTGCTTTGATGTGGCGGTTCAACTTTTCTGATTCCATAGGCCGCTACTGACCAGGTTGTTAAAACGGTACCAATACTAAATAAGTTAAGCCCAACCTTAATACCAAGGCCTATGCCAATTATACCCAGCCCTCCAGCCAGCTTTTCCATACGCCTATTGCGTGTGTCTATTCGCGCTCTCTCCGTACGCAGTTCTAAAACCAACGCTGTCGCAAGATCTTGGGCTGATACTGATTCTAGGTGGTCATCGAGCTCTCTCGACACAAGAATATCAGGAGTTAAACCTTGTTCTAAATCGGCTTCAACATCAGGTACACCCGCATTTGCAAGAGTGGCATGGAGAGAACCGTTTGGGTCATGGTTCGCGCCTTGAGCTACTATTAAGGGGAAAAGTATTTGCTCAGTCATTTGTATTTAAAACTCTCACTTGATCTATAAATAATAACATAATGAGAGAGTAAGAGCTCTGCAAAGGCACCCAACAGGTGTTTAAGGTGCTATCATTAATCCATGAATGAGGTATTAGTTTCCACCGTGGGTGGTTTGCTGGCATTTGTATTTTGGGGCATGAGTGACTGGCTGGTTTCCAAAAACAGTAAAAAATATAACGCCTACGAGGTTAACTTAGCTACCAAAATCGCAGGTTTAGTAACTTCTATACTTTTGCTTGCATTCAATTACCAAAATATCGAAAGTTTTAGCCAGCTTATCCCGTTTATAGCTGTAGGACTTTTATTTGCCGTGGCATTTGTATTGATGATCAAAGCTCTGACTGATGGTAGCGTAGGGGTTATTGTTCCCGTTATTAGCACCAATCCTTTGTTTACGCTTGCTCTTGCGATAATACTTGGGGGAAGTGTGCTTAGCGGAAATCAAATAATGTCTATACTTGTAATCATTAGCGGTGTGCTCGCGCTGACTTATCAAAAAAATACCAGCAAGATACCCCTAAAAGAACTGCACAAGGACACGATATACGCGCTTTTAGCAGCTGCAATATGGGGTTTAGCCTTTTATATTGTCAATCAGAATGTCGCGGATGTGCCGTGGCAAATTGTATATGGCACAGTTGGATTGAGCAGCTTTATTTTTTCTCTGTTGCTGGTGTTCATAAAGTTACGCAAAACTTTTCGGTCCGTAGTAGTTAAAACAGGAGCTAACAAAATCGGCTTAAGAACAAATTTGGACTGCTCCTCTAATCTGTTGTTCTAGAGAAGAAAC
>JAZKJC010000010.1:73244-86096 GCA_040384565.1 Patescibacteria group bacterium | reverse complement strand
GTATTGTACCCCGGCTACAGATGTAGGGGGTATCCTCAATATACGAGAAAGTAAATTCTTGTATTTATAGATTTTGCTCATGCTTGCGTTGCACAATAATTTACTGTAAAACTTATATATCGTGGAAAAGAACAGGATGTCAAGAACTGAAAGAATAGTTCTAACAACAAGGGGCGCATTATTATGCATACCCTTATTTGCTATCGCCTTAACGGGTTGTTCAGGTGATAACGACCGTACCCCGCCTACGCCTGAAGAACGGGCACAGGAAGCTGAGAAAAAGGCGCTTGGCACAGATGTCGAATACTTACCTAACGGCAACAGATTAATTACATATAGAAATGATGAGCTAGGACAATACAGTGATATTTTGCAATCCTGTGATGGCCTAGACTTACTAGAACAGACTGATGATAATGGAAGAAGTGGCAATGCATCTAGTAGATCTGTAGGCCATCCGGCTTGTGAAGATGGCAGACTAACTCCAGAAGATTTTAAATTACCCGGGTAGTTCCAGAAGAAAGTTTAACTGGAAAGATAAAAGCGAAATGTTTTGCCAAGAACTGCGCCAAAATTCTTTTGAGGTTTGAGCAGTTTATCGCCATACTCAGGGCAGCAATTAATACTCGCTTGAAAGTAAAACAGTGAGTACCCGGCTACACGCAGGATCTAGCGGACTTATCCCGTACTTTAGCTCCATATCGTAGTAATCTATCTTCCAGAAGATTTCTTCGCCATTTAAGCTAAATGCTCCAAAGTCATGCTCACCATGAGGATCATTGGATGGATTAAAGTTATTAAACTTACGAACAATATCTACGATTATTCCTACATTACCTAGGTGCAATACACCATTAGTTATCATGAAACTTGAACCTGATTTACGGAACTGATCGTTTAGTTCTGCGACTCTTGTTACATTTTCTATATCCATAGCTAATCTCCTCGAATTACATTTACATCCCAAGCGAATCGACCTTCCGCTCTGCCAATAGAACGGAGGTCTGAACTGGGCGCGTCAAGGTGGAGCTCCACACTTGCAGAACGACCTTGATGCGGTCAGTTCAGGGCTTATACTTAAGAGGCAGGGGAAGGTCTAACCTGTAAAACCTGGGTTATAATTACTAAGAATGAGCAGCATTGAATTACTCGAGCAAATACGTGAAGACGGATTGACTAATTCTTATGCTGGGGAATTAATAGAAATTGTAGAAGTCGCTGATCAGATAGTTGGAGAAGCGACAGAATACTCCCAGCCAATAGAAGCAGAGGTAGCTGAAAGTTTGGGATTAGTAGAAGCCCTACTCCCTAATATGAGCGAACAGGACGCTGAGTTCTTTAATCTATGGCTGTGGCAAGAGCAAGGACATGCAAATACTCAACTGAGCATTCTGAATCGTTTTGGGCGCCTACCTCAACCTACTATCCATAAAGTGACTCCTTTAGTTAAAGCTGTCAGCATAGTAACTGGTACAAGTGCAGGTTTGCACGAAGCTATGGAAGTTGGGGTTTTAACCTATATGGCACTTGGTGAACTAGAGACAAAAATCTATTACACAGAACAGGCCAGAAAGCTCATGAAGCAGGGCGAACGTGATCTGGCACGCGTTTTTGGGCATCAGGCATATCAAGAAGGGTTACATCTTCAATACCAGCGTACAGAAGCCCAAGAGCGCTATGCAAAACTTAGAGATTGGCAAAAACACATTGTTAGAACCTTCATTGAGAGACAATATCGGCCAGTTGGTGTAAAACGGAACAATCATCAACGAATGCAGGGTTTTGGCAATCTCATAATTACAGTTTCAAGTGATGGAGGTACAAAATTAGCCAGTACCGTTCAGGCACTAGCTACAGAATTAGTAAAGGTATCTCCCACCAGTAATTTTGTAGCTAGGCGATATAAGGCTTGTATTGATGAGCTGCGAGAATGCTAAATAGTCAGAACTGGTGATTTACGAATGTATCCAGAGTAAAATCTTGATGCAGTCAGTTCAGGGCTTATACTTAAGAGGCAGTGGAAGGGCTACCTCTCATTGCAAACAAATAGCAACTACGAATATACGAACTATAAGACGCTGCGATGCATGCCGTCTAAGGGGCTAATGAGTCCGTCTTTTTCCATTCTTTCCACGAACCTGGCAGCTTTGCCGTAGCCAATGCGCATGTGACGCTGCAAGAATGATGTAGATACATGTTGATGTTCGAGCACTATAGCCTTTGCAAGCTCATAGTCACGCTCATCAGCTTTTTGACGTTCGGCCTCACGATCAGGTACAGAGGCTGCTTTAACGGGTATCTTGGTTCTTTGTATAAAGTAAGCTTTTCGATCTTCATCAAGTTGTCTTCGCTCATCAGCGATTTTTGATTCATAGGTATCAATAATAGTTTGAATCTGTTTCTTCAAGTCCTGCACAATGTTTTCGGCCACATCTACTTCAGGAGCTTTGGATATCTCGATTGCTATTTCAATTGCCTGGGAAGCAGTGAGGTGAAACCACTCCTTGCCACCCGTGCCACTAAATTCACGCATCTTTTTATGAAGTCGCTTCTCAATAGAGCTGTCATCTATAGTCTTTTTGGCGCAGACCAGTTCTACGAGATGAATATTTGAAGTTTGCAGGGCAGCAATACGTTTTGCTACATTTCTGCTAACGCCAATCTTATACTGATCTTCACCGGCTTTTACTAAGTATATGTACCTCATAAATTAGCAACAGTATACGCCAAGATTACTTTTTTGGCTTGGTAAACTCGTAGGTAAAGGCTTTCTTGATGAGATTTGAGCTTTTTGTTTTAGTTTTCATGATCATAGTATAGCAAATCGTACTTCGCACTTCTTCGGAAGTGCGAAGTCACACCGTCCGAATAGGGTGGTGTTTTGTTTTAGCCCAAATCAATCGTCTTCCAATAAAATCGCTTGATGCTGTGTCATGTATATAGAATAGCAAACTAAGGCCTTAGGAAGTCTAACTGCCAAGCATTTTTCAGAATTTTATGCATTATGAGGTGGAGTAAGAGAAGCGTGCCGTTCTCCTGCCCTGGCAGTTTCTCTTTGGTAGTCCCTGTGATGTATAAGTGCTCCCATGGCAAGTCCTACGGTCATGCCAAATGTTGCTGCGCCAATGGCTGTGCTTTCTGGGTACTCTGCCACGACTGACCCAACAGTGCCAACTGCTAGCATGCCTATACTTCCAGCGATCATACCGTTCCGCCATTCCCGTGGCCCTTCGAAGTAATCCAGCGCTCTGTTAAAAGTTCTTGTTAGTATATTCATATTTCCAGTATACCAGCTAACAAAAAAGTCTTTTTCATAATCGCTAAATGTATAATGGCGTTATGGGAACTATTGCTGAAGCTGCGGAGTTAATAACTAATTTCAGGGAAACGGTAGCGTTAACTGGTGCGGGTATTAGCCAAGAGGCGGGTATCCCAACATTTCGTGGTGACGATGGGCTGTGGCAAGACCCGGAACTTGCCAAGTGGGGGTATCGGCAAACATTTGATGCCGATCCTGCCAGGTGGTTTGAAATATTTTGGACTTTGTATGAAAAAAGACAATTGTTAGCTCCCTCTGTTGGCCATCAAGCATTAAAAAGGTTGGTCGATGAGTCGATTGTAAGCAACATTGTCACACAAAATGTGGATGGCTTTGACCTGGAAGCTGGAGTACCGGCGGAAAGAGTCCACGAAGTCCATGGCCACATTAGACATATGACATGCATTGGTTGCAGTGAGAGTATATCCACAGAGACATGGCTATCAGAGCATAATCCCAAGACTCAAGTACCCACTTGCTCTGACGGTGATGTAATGAAACCAGATATCCTATTGTTTGGTATGGATTCAATCCCTAATCTTGAGGCTATTCATGAAAGAGCCTTTCAAGCGCTGGAATCAGCCGATTCTATACTGGTAGTCGGTGCTTCAGTAGAAATACCATACCTAGAGGAATGGTTGTATGATCTGGCAGATGGCAGTAGGAACATCATTATAGTTAACCCAAAACCGACGCTTGCAAACCCTATTGCGACACTCTGGATCCCTGAAACTGCTGAAGTAGTTTTGCCCGAACTTGCACTCAACCTGAAGGCAAACTAACAACATATACTCTTGCTAACTACATCTCATCGGCATAAAATAATCTTCATGGCCTTTGAATTAGATAACTTGCCGACTTATGCTGAACTAGGGGAACAGGTTGCCGCTGCAGCTGATGATTTCGACTCATTGGATTTAGTTGAAATGCAAGTAATCGAAGAAGAAAGTGGGCTTAGTGATAAATTAGAAGAAGTTCTCGATGTAGGGGTAACTGCATTAAAGCACTTGCCAGATGAACAGCGACGTATGATCATACTTCGTGAAGCACTCCGAGCCGGTCTTCCATTTGAAGTAGTTATACTAGGTGTCAGAGTAGAAATTAATCCAGTAGCTCCAGCTGAACCTCCACACAATCCACCGTTCAATAGCGGTGACCGAGAACCAAGAAATACACCTGATCCCACAACCCCTGGTGCAATGGCACTAGCTATCCCGGCCTAGCTAAGGTTTTAGAAAAACCAGTTAAGTAATACCTTGTTCTGTTAAAGCGCTTGTGCTATAAAGATTGTATGGCTAAGAAAACTAAGACACTCAACACAAAACGCATAGACCAACTTATCGCTATTGCTAGACAAATCTCTAGCTTTGTAACGCTTGTTTTGCTAGCCCTCGCTATACCCGTTTTTCTGGCTTCTCGCTTCACAGCAGCCAACACTACATTTAGCTACACACAAAGTGACGCTGTGTTTTATGCGCTAGTGCTAACCATGGCGGTTATTACGCTTGGTCTTTGGAAGCTCACCGCAATAAAACAGATAAAACTATCTAGGACGGATAAACTGAACTTTGTATTACTAATACTTTCAGCACTATTATTTAGCCTCGCGCTCTTCAATAGCTTTATTAATTTGCTTGGTGTTAATCCCACCGTTGAGGCAACAAAGTTAGGTGTTCTGATTCTTTCAACAGCCCAGTTGGCTGTGCTATATGTTGCCTGTCGTTACTTTTGGGGAAGCTCCTACATATCTGACGCTAAAGTACGGTCTTAATCATTTACTACATACGCCTCATTATCATTCAGAATAATCAGCTCCTCCGATTCAAACGTTGAGCGCATGTGCTCAAGATAACCAGCATACATACGACGGCTGGCGTGCGGCACTATAATCTTATCTATCAACCCAAGCCCTTCAAAAATTGGCTCATCAACCTTACTAGTGTCATCAACGGTTTCTGTACCACATAAAGTTCTACCAGCTACCACTGAACCTGCACTTTCACTAGCATATACCAAGCCAGCTTCTACAAGCCCATGGATTGCTTCGTCAAACTGGCTAGCTCGCATTGCTTCCCGTAAAACAAACCCGTTACCACCCATTACGTATACCATACCAAACGTACTTAAAGCTTCAGTTACACCGGTTGAATTAGCTAGATCCCTAAGGTCAACCTCTTGCGCCGAGATGCCTAATCCCCCAAGAAACCGATGCGTAAGTCGTACATCTTCTGCTCGGTAGGTTCTTTGGTCTTTGGCGTTGGCAATTACCGCTATGTTCAACCCCTCAAGCGTTACGCCTATCAAACTTTCTAGTATTTCAGCGGATGGAATCCTGAACGATGCTAGGTGTAATTTCATGTCGACATTAATAAGGTTTAAAAATTAGAAAAATCACTTAGCTAGGGAGTTGATCGGCATAGGGGCGAACTTGTGGTAAGGCTTCATGATCTGGATAACTTTTTTTAACCCTTTTGTCGATTTGACGTTGTTTTGCTTCAGTCTCTAAACCACCTGGGAAGAAGCCACCTAGGTAACCACCGCTAAGTTCAATATTTACCACCTCCACTCCTACGGTTCTGAGAATGTGAGGTCGGCAATATTGTCCTGGTACGGGTGGCCAATAATCGTTTGGGTAAAAGTACTCTTGACCGTCAGGCATAAGAAGCTTGCGTTCGTCCGGTGGGATTGCACAATCAGCGCCATATATTATCAAAAGGGTGGATTCAGGATCTTTCTCTGACATATTTCACTACACTTTAATGGAAATTTAGAAATATATCAACACAGTTGTCTAGGTTCTATGAAGCAACAATAAAAATCCAGGCAATATATCGACCTTTAGGCTGCAAGTTTCTCGACCACCTCGTCCATAACAATCGAACCGATTTCGAATACGGTTGCTTGATGTTCGGTCATGGCCTCTGACAAGTGGGGTAGTAAGTCAGGGCTGAATTCACTTCTGGTTCCTGTCAATCGCCTGTATAACCTGTGGGCTACAACTTCTGGATCTGCATAGTCTGGGAGCCCAAGCTGTTCCATCATCTGAACACCTTGGAGCAAACCTTCCGGGCTTTCGGCTATGCCAGTTAATACTATAAGCCCGCTTGCTGCAATGCCGAGGGTGTTTTGATAACTTTCTACAACCATAGGTTGTTTAATAACGTAGCCATCAAATAATATATCTTTGCCTACCCGGCCGCATTGTACGGCAGTCCACCTTGGCATAAATTTCTTAAAACCGGCTATCATGGCTCGCTCAAGCTCTTTAACTGGTTCTGATTCATCAAACCTGTCATTGGTTTTGTAATGAAACCTTATACCTGCATACAACTGCCTATCAGTAACGTCATCACCGTTATTGTACTTATAATCTCTTTTCAGCCTGGCCATGCCTACAAAGTCCGGCACCATTGAACCAAATAAAAATGCGGGGTTATCATCACCAGATACACTCCGGGCTACCTCATGGTGTCCTAAAAAGTTCATGCAGTAACGATAGTTGGTATTTTACTCCGTAGCAAGCACGAGCATTATCGCCCAACCCGATATTTAAAAAATAAGCTTGTTATTTATCCACGAAAAACTAGTCTGCCGAACACTTAGCCCAAGTGAGCAATGTCATTTAGGCGAACGAGTTCACCGCCAGTGGACGTTAAGTCTAACTCGCTAACAGAGGCACATGGTGCCGTTGGTAAATCTAGCCGAGATGACACATCTCTATGCATTGCAGCAGTTAAAGCATATCTTAAGAATCCACAGTGAGTTACTACTGCAAGGTGCTGGCCGCCTTGCAACACTACCTGCTCAGCTACTGCTTGACCACGCTCGAAAGGCTTATCACCGCGAACATGCCTTATCTCAATCAACTGTTCTTCAATTTCGACTTCAGCACCACACACAGAAGCAGCGATTTCAGCTGTCTGTGCGGTACGTCTCAAGGGAGAAGCCCATATCCGGTCTACCTCCCCCTCGACGTATGCAAGGCCAAGACGTCTAGCCTCATCACGCCCTTGCTCAGAAAGATCAACATTTTCAAAAAAGCTTGTGCGCTCGCAAGGGGTAGCGTGTCGTGAAAAAAGAACTTTCATGGTCTAATACTAGCAGATTTCGTTAAATTCTATAGTCCAACCTACTCAGTTGGACGGGTAGCGAACTGGGCGGCTCGTTTTGTTCTTGCATATCTTCTCGTGAGTAACTCGCCTGGCGTTAACGCAGTTAGCTCAGCCTTCTGAGTCAGGAGAAATGTCCGTAACCGTTTTGCTATCAATGGCCAATCGTTTTGAGCACCACCAGCTGGCTCTTGAATTATTTCATCGATATGGCGCATTCTCAGTCGTCCAGCAGCCGTTCCATCGTTTATCTGGTCGAGTATTTTAGCTCTCTCAGCATCGTTTGTAGGCCATTTGCCAGTTACGATCCAGGTTTGCACATCAATAGTCGAGACAAGGGTGAGGGCATTAGATAAATCCGCGGCGGCGTCGAGTGGGCGGACAAAGGTAAGTCCGCCGCCAGAACCGTTCTGCCCAAGATTGACGCTAATTACTGGCACGGGTACTTTGTGTAATCTTCCCAAAAAGTTGGCAATTTCAGAGCTTATGCCTTGCTTCTCTGCTTCTAGGCGCGCATCGGCTCCAGCCGTATCTCCCAGGAGTACTATTGGCATACCTCGTTTTACTGCCAAATCAACCATTCTCTGAGCCCACCTAAAATCGTTGGGACCTTGAGGGATATATTCTTTGTGAAGTACGCCATCTTCATCACGACGCCTTTGGGTTTGCTGCCCCAGCACCATTACAGGTTCGCCACCAAGTTGAGCGACTGCTGCAATAATTGGTGGATACTGCTCAATATTATCAACCACGAGTTTGTTACTTAGCGGTGACAAGTTTTCAAAGACCCTAAGCTCAGGGCTCATTAGGTCGGCAGCAGTTGGACGCAGAGGGTGATTGATAAGGGCAAGGCGTTCAGTAGGAGTAAGTTCTTTTTTAGGCCTAGAATCTCTTAACCGTCTTTCTGCATGGTGAAATATAGTTCCTGTTAGACCACTAACCCTGGCAGCGAATCTATGTTCGGGTGGGCGATCATACCTGGTACTTGGAGTCAATGAGTCAAAAGCTCGCAGATCAAATGAGTATGACATCCGTGAGTCAGTGAGGCCAAGCTCTGAACAGATTGACAACACCCTTAACCTAGCCTCCTCGAGGTCACCAACTATCAGGTCAATCTGTCTATCTTTGTAGTGGTCGTGAGCAGTATGCGCGCCAACTGGTAAGGCAGTCCTATCTTTCTTCCCCATCATTTTTGCCACCACATCAGGACCCGTAAGCCCTATAAGACTTCCATCAACTGCCATCTGGATATCTGGCCTACCCGCAATGCTAGCTGTTACGCCACCAAAATTAGGACCCGAATAAATATTTACAAAAAGATTTGGTGGGAATTGTTGTTGGGCAGTCGCCATCATATAGTCCATTTGCTGTAATGCCAAGGCGTTTTCTTGTTGTCTTGCTCCTCCAGAACTCGTAACCATTACAACTGGTAGTCCGTCTTTGTGTGCCGTTTCAAATAGCGCAGCTACAGCGTTACCTTCTTCAGCACCCAGCGTGCCGCCCATAACCTTAAAATCCCAGAACCCGAAAGCTAGCCGTATACCAGTTGAGCCGTCTTGATACACCCCAAACTTAAATGCACAATTATCTGGATTAGCCTCTTGAAAACCACGCACCTCGTCAGCATAATTTCTGGACACGCCCTTTCTCTCATATATGAGGTTTTGTGGAAATATTTCTGGCGAGAATCTGACTGGTGTTGTTTCTGGGAAAAACTGGCCGCCTTTCAAAAAATCTTCAACACCCCGAAAGCGTTCCAGCCGATGTTTATTCCAGGCATTTTCAATAAACGTTGTCGTAACCTCGTTTCCTCGAAACTCCTCCGTACCAATTAGCCATAATAGAAATTCGCGGTTTGTAGAGACGCCAGTTGCCGTGATTTTAGTTAGCATATCGGCTAACTTCTCACGAGCCTCTTCGCGAGTTTGGCCAGTGGCTATTATCTTGGCAATTGTAGTATCAAAGCCTGCTGGAACTCTATCTCCTTCAGCGTAAGCCAGGTCAACTCTAACACCGTCAAGTTCAGGAATACTAAGCAGTTGAATAACCCCTGAATCTGGCAGAAAACCCTGTTCAGTCTTTTCGGCATACAACCTAGCTTCTATTACATGGTTGGCACGGGCGGGTGGCTGCGGAAGCAGACGTTTTCCTTGTTCAATCCTGAGCTGTAGTTCAATTAAATCAATTCCATATCGTTCTTCGGTAACTGGGTGTTCGACTTGGATACGTGGGTTAACCTCCATGAAGTAATGTTTTCCTGTAACAGAATCGTATAAAAATTCCCACGTCCCTAAGCCGTGGTAACCGGCTTTTTTTGCCATTTTTATGGCATCGGTTATCATTTTTTCATTAGCTTTAGGTGGTACAACCAAAGCCGGTGACTCTTCGATGACTTTTTGGAAGCGTCTTTGTGGTGAACAGTCACGTTCGCCAAGTGCCATGACATTCCCGTGCTTGTCGGCTGCTATCTGGATTTCAATATGTCGAGCTGATGAGACGTATCTTTCCAGATACAAATTAATAAAACGCGGTGCTAGGTTGGTAAACATATTTTTCAGTTCTGCTTCGTTTGTGGCTATGACATTACCAGCTCCACCTCCCGAATCCTCAGCTTTTAGCATGATCGGGAAGCCAATTCTCTCTGCTTCTTTGGCCGCGTCTTCATAACTACCCAATACGCCAGTTCCAGGTAGCAAAGGCACTCTACATCGTCTTGCTAGATCTCTGGCTTGGGTTTTGTTGCCAACCATTTCAATCATTGATGCTGATGGGCCGATAAACCTAACGTCAACAGCAGCCAGAGCACGGGCTGCAACGGCTTTTTCGGCAAGAAAACCATAGCCAGGATGCAAAGCATCACAACCATAGGCCTTAGCAGAAGCAACCACAACTGGAACATTTTCATAACTAGTGTGAGGAGCAACACCCCCGAGTGGTGCGGCTGCGTACCGGTCATCTTCGGCACCAAATTCCAACGCAGTACGTACTGCTAGCGAATCACCATCTGGAGCGGCGTAGCCTAAAACAGCACCAATTCCTAATCTATGACAAGTCTGTAAAATTCTAAGGCCAATTTCACCACGGTTGGCAATATAAACACGAGCAATATCTTGCTGGAGGACAGGTTGTTCGCCAGGCGCGGGACTCACTACTTTGTTTCCTCTAGATAGAAAATGACCGTATCATCTTTGGCAACTTCTGCTTCATGTTCAGCTGCAAAATGTACAGTTCCGGCCTTTGGGCTAACAATTGGCCACTGGGTGTTTTTATCGACAAAACCCCAAGCTATCATCTGTCCTTTTTCTACGACAGCGTCATCTTCGACAATAAAAGGTAAACTTGGGTTTGCCCGTCGATAAAATGCTCCCGTCCAACTGGCCGAATATGGTGTACCTCGCAAAGTGGGCAATTCGCTGCCAAGCTTGCCAATAATTCTAACTAACACCTCTCCATCCTCGGATGTACGAAGGCGCATTGTTCCTGAAAGTTCTTCTGATCCCTCAACAACAATATCTACTTCCTTAACGCCAAGCTCACGTAGGCCACCAAGGAGAGGGACAATACCGAGGGCAAGCGTACCAAGTGGCGAAGCAATTTCTTCCAATTCAGCTAACCCAGTAGGTCGTTCGCCTGCCTTTGGTGTCATATATGATGGGTCAATTGGTTTGGGTACTTCAGCCATACGGTTACTCCATTACCTTTACTACCGACTCAGTATGGAATTCTCTCACTTCTTCAATACCTTCGGAAGTTTCAAGCACAACTCCTTGCCCAAGCGGGAAATCAAATGCCCTACCTTCAACAGTGCGGTCTCTCGTTCGCCCAAGGCCACTGATACTGACAATTTGATCTTGCAAACTAGCATTTTGTTGCCAAAGTCGGCTATAATGCTCAAAAATGCCAGAATTTTGCATAAGACCCAAGTCAACTCTCATCAAAGACCACTTTCTTACTATTGCCGCAACTATTTCTTGGCGCGTCAGACTATTTGATCCGGTAGCTTGATCTAGGCTGATTGCTCCGTAGTCGGTTTCCGGGAAAGCTCTATCTGCGTCCCCGTGTACATTTATACCTATGCCAAAAAGCATTGGGTAAGGCACCCTTCCATGTCGGTTCAGATTCTCAATTAAGATTCCTCCTAGTTTCTTCCCGTGCGCAGTCAAGTCATTAGGCCATCGGACTTGAAGTTCTGTGCTTCCAGTCAGCTCCTGAAGAGCCACGCAACCTGCCAATACAAATAACTGCTGAGGTAGAAGTGAATCAGGCGGCGGATCGCCTGCTTCGCCCCACGGTTCTACCAGTGTCATCAATACTGACTGGCCAGGCACATCAAGCCAGCTTCTCCCATATCTCCCACGACCTTGCGATTGATGATCAGCTAGGACTACAGTTCTTCTCAAACCAAAAGCCCTCGCGTCCTGCATGGTTGTCGTTGTTTCGGGTAAATATTCCAAGTCATACCCAGCAGCATTTACCGCTGCACAGAGTTCAGGAAAATCATAACCACTAGTCCTTACAGACTGGTCTCCAGTTGGTTGCCTCATAGATGTACCTATTTAAGCAGAAAACCTCTAAAAAGCAACCAGGCTTTCCTCTACACATTCTGATTTGCGTTTGTTCAAAGGAAAGGTGATAGAATAAAATCATGGGTGACGTGTTAGCTTCTGAGCGGGTGGTTGTGTCTGCACCGATGTCGTTTCATGGGTCGGCGGCTCGGATTTGGAGGATTACTGGCACGGAGAACTTTGTACTAAAGTTGCTGGTGTTTGCGCCGATTGCGTTGCTATTAATTTCAGTCGTGTGGTTTTTCGTCGTTTTCTGGTATTTGGTGTTCGGAATATTATTAGTGCCTTATCGACTTATTAGAAGAGGCTCGCGGAAAAGCAAAAGAGATAATCTGCGTCACAGAGAAGTATTGGAAGCTTTGGATAGAAAAAACCAATAATTATGTATACTAATTCCTGAAAGGCTTGTGTGTCTTGCGAGACGACAGAAGCCTTTCTTTTTATTGCCTTAATAGCCAGGGCAATAGCTTTATTTTTCTTCTTGGCACATGCATTGCTTGGTAACTAGCAGCATTATTAACATCAAGCTCTGCTAGTATCTTGGTGAGCATATGTTTATCAACAGATATTGGTGATAGTGGATGGATTTTATGCCCAAGAAACAATAACCCCTGGCTAGCTTTAATAATCACATTATTTCTTTCATGAACCCCTAGCTTTAATTTGTCACGAAGCCATGCAGTTGCAACCTGCTGCGCTCTAATTACCTCCTGCTTTGTATTCATAATTAGTATGAAATCGTCACCATAGCGGAGATAGGCTAGTGGTTTAACATTATGACGAGCAAACCTGTCAAACTCATTTAAGTAGATGTTGGCAAAGATCTGACTGGTCAGGTTGCCAATTGGTATGCCATGGA
>JAZKJC010000010.1:0-73144 GCA_040384565.1 Patescibacteria group bacterium | reverse complement strand
CTGACTGACTGACTGACTGACTGACTGACTGACTGACTGACTGACTGACTGACTGACTGTTTATTATGGCTGTAGCTGTCAATCACTTTGTCAAGCAGTTTTTTGGCTTTATCATCATAAACAAAACACGACAAACAACCCTTGAGTATCTGATGATCAACATTATCAAAGAACTTGGAAACATCAGCTCGCCATACCCAGCAGTGGCTGTATTTGTTCATCAGATACTGCGTACGTAGCAACGCTTGATGCAAGCCTTTGCCTTGGCGACAAGACCAGACGTCGTAGTCCAAGCGTTTATCGACAATTGGCACTAAGTAGTCATACAGCAGGCGATGTACCACTCGATCACGTACACTGGCAACAGCAATATCCCGACGTTTCTTTTCACTTACAATCCGGTGGTTATATGAGCCGTGCTTATAGTCCCCGCTGTTCAAATCAGCGCAGAGCCGCAGTAAGTTGAACTCAAGCTCACCTTCAAAAGCTCTGATTTCACGGCTGGGTTTTTTGCCGGTGCGAAAAGCTGCCCATGCTAGCCAGATATTTGTTAGACTAAGATCTATGGAAGAATTATCAGTCATTACTGTCACCTACGAAATATACAAGAAACTGATCACGCTCACTACTACAATAGATAAAAAATACCGCTACACCCTTGGAGAGCCAGTTGTAACGAGTTGCGCAACTACTCTGGAGCAACTTATTTTGGCTAAGCACGCTCCTAAACCTATAAAAGCCAGCTATCTCATTAGCGCTGACGCTTCAGCCGAAATGACAGCCCTAAAACTACGGGCTATTTTAGAGCTCAAGCTGGCAAATGAAACGAACGTGCTGAAAATCCAGGCTAAACTGACCGAAGCCCGTCGCCAAATTGGCGGCTGGCGCAAAAGCGTAACGTAAGTTATCCGTTTAAACCTCACCACGACAACGACGTTATCGTCATTCTCAACGTTCGAGTTGCTCAAGTTACGGTTGCCATTGTCGTTGACATACGAGTTAGGCACGTAAGTAAAGTCGCCGATACGCTTATGAACTTCGCCAGGATCACTCCGCTGCCTACGCATAGACAGCTTCTCTCTTTTCTCAGCCCGCAAATGTGCAGACTCCATAACGACTATTCGTGGGGTTTAAAAGGTTCTGATTGTGCAAACATCTTAGCCAACGCCAAAGGTCAGTAAGATTTGTGCCTGCAAACAATTCTCGGGACACCGATAGCTAACGCCTTGGATTACTTACCCCGTACGGCTATTGTATCAAAAATTTTATTCGGTATCTTTGCTTCGCAAAGATCAAGGAAGAAGAAACAAAGGGAGAAAAAAGGTTTAAGTTTTTACCCCACCACGACAACGACGTTATCGTCATACTCAACGTCCGAGTAGCCCAAGCTACGGATGCCACCGTCGCCGACACACGAGTCAGGCACGCAAGCAAAGTCGCCGACACGCCTAGGTTCCATGTCTGGGTATCGAGTGATAGTCTTCTCAAACGTACCATTGCCCACAAGTTTATCTCCTCCGGCACGTAGTGTCTGAACATGCGTGGCCGCTTCAAGCGGGGTAGTAAAACGTAAAGAAGGGGTAACCTTTTGTAGTTCAACTAGTCTGTCAATATTTTGCTGGCGATTGCTACCCATATCCGGCGTGGGTTTACTAAGTCGGATGCTGAACATGACACTGTTGCCGTTTGTCGGATCAGTACCAGATATTTCTTGTGGCGTGTACTGTGGTTCGCCTCGTGACTTGCGGGTCAATATGTCTGACCAGACTTCGGTTTTGTATGGTTGTCCTTCACCGAATTTTACTTCTGCATTAGTAACTTCTTCACCACTAACCAGAACATTAGGAGTAGCGTCAAGGGTAGCTACGAGTTCAGGATCGGCTTCCATGGCTGCTCTGACATAAGCTAGGCTTCCGTCTTGCTCTTTTTCAGCGATCCAGGCATCATATTCTTCACGAACCGTTTCTTCGGTTGCAGGCGCTATTTTATCTTTTTTACGACCATCATTAATAATATCTATTACCGTGTTATAGCCTTTGTGGGCGAATGGTAGCTGTTCAGCAAGTGATTCTTTGGTAACAGGAGCTGGAGCTTCAACAGCCTCAGGAGCCGTGTCTTCTACTGTTTCTACTCCAACAGTGTTAGAAGCAACTACAACACCAGTAGCTTCGCCAACTAGCCCAATACGAGCTAACGTAGCTTCACTCAACACCAATGGCTCACCTTCAGGAACTGTGCCAATTATTGCTTCAATAGCTTCGGCTGCACTTTGACCATTCATACTTATAAACTCCTTGTCTCTAGTTATTTCTAGAAATTTAGCTCTATGATACTACTTTTACTTACGCTTGTCAACTATTTAGACATGCTGCCTAAGCTGCGCTAGTGAGTTCGCACTCTTTCGGCAGCGGGGCGGGCGGGCCACCATTGGGATCCAACCCAGTTGGGTCAAATTCCTCATGTTTAAGGGGAATTGCCCGGACAGCTGCAGAATTCACCCACCCCTCTTCAGGTTCTGTTGCATGATACCAATATTCACCCTTGAAAGGATCAGGATTATTCGGATATGTCGGTTCCGCTGCTTTAACGAAACCATCAACTAGAATCGGATCAGGACCTTCAACGCCAGCTATTTGGGGCGCATCTTTATTAGGCTCGCTGCGTAGAGCGGCACCATCTGGAGGCCATTTATGTTGAGCGTAGATCGTAAAAGGTTCGCAGCCCGCCTCTTCGCTACCCCCTGAATTACAACCTCCCAGGGCACTGGCTACCGTCAGAGCTGCGAGAAATATTCTCGCTCTGCCACGTACTCGTATAGGGGCATCAAGTTTACTCAGCTGTGATTCTTTTCCTAGAACAGAGATATTTATCATTAGAAAAATAGAATAACAGAATTTCTGCGTTAGTCAATCACTTGTTTATCAATGTTTAGAGCGCAGCTTAAACCACGGCGGCATACCAGCCGTAGATAGTTTTGTCTGAGTTATACCAGAACTTCTCAAAATCCTCTTTGCGTAATCTCAAAAGCCCGAAAGAACTATCCACTAAGTACAGCGCTTTATTGTCGTAATTGGTAACTACTGCGTAGTGTCCCTCACCGGCAAAGGCGTGAAAGTAATTCACAATCACTGAGACACCGGCGTCTATATTGCGTTCAATGTCTTGGACGAGCGCGTTACTCTTTTCTTCGACAAGCTTTAGACCTACTTGTTTGGCAGCCTTAATGAGGTTTTCGTTTGAAGTACCTAGTACTGGCTTGGCCTTACACAACTCGACCAATTCTTGTTCGCTATGTGAAGAGTCGCCTTTTAAGTGCAGCACATTCAGGAGCGTACTCGGACCGCAAGCGTACGGGATTTCTTGAATGTGGATGTTATTTTTAGAAAACACATCTTTGACGTTCATATAGGTAATACTATATCACCGGATAATCTTTATATGGTACTAGGATGCACAGGTTTTCTTTATATTATTTTATAATCCTCCAGTATGTGGCATAATTTACGCTAATGACCCGTCAAATTGAAGCTAGCCCACATCTTGTAAGTCCCGACTATTGGGGTGTCGATATTAGTGACGTCGACGCTTTTCAAGGTGCCCCTGAACGAACGTGGCTCCAGAACACTCCCTCCCTTAATAGGCAAGCTTTATCTTCCTTGTGTGAAGTCATAATGGCGGCACAATTTAACTGTACTGTAGACACGCAAGCAGCTAGTGGCGATGAACGGTTTGACCCGACAGTTAGCGAACTACCGGATGGTTCAGTAGTCATATTGCAGAGGGAATATGTAACTAAGAACAGTACGCCAGAGGGTCAACCAGGAGAGCTAGTAAATTTGGACGGCAATCCCATAGCCAAACCAGACCAGGAAACGCCGCCAATCAGCAAACCATATAGTGAATTTTGGAAAATTATGCGGAATACAGGAGAAGAATGGTGGTGTGAGTCAGAGTATGAGGCAGATAGTCATCAAGAGTTCGCTTTATATCCCGACCAAGGCATGAGTTACGGGAGATATCTAGAGTGGGGCGTGCTGACGACTACTGCAGATGGGGAACGCTTGCTTAAAAAAGTATGCTTTGACGATCAAGGCCCGCTACTCCCTAATTTATGGGTTTGGGCTCATACAAGACCAAGAATTGGCGAGAGGCTACCTATTCAACTTGGTACTGCTACTCGGCAGCACTATATTTCTAAAGGAGATAGAACTACCTTGGAACTTTCACGTCATGCATACGCTGTTACCTCACGGGCTGGATATGTAGCTTATCCGGTTGGAGATAAAGACGCCAGTGGTGGCAGTTACCGTGACCATTTAGAAGATAAGAATCGAGCTGGTAGTTACCTCACCCATTTGCCTGAGCAAGAACGACCCGTCTTAAGAGCATTAACCAGGCTTGTTGATATTAGTAGCGTAGATATAGCAGCTTCTTCTGGAGGCCATAAGGAAAAAGCCATGACTTTACGCGAACGTGTCCGTAGACTGAGTACGGCTTTGGGTGGGATAACACTCCCTGGTGCTCAACCGTCACCTGCCTGAATTACAATATGACAGCTCTATATTACTAATTCTAGCTCCATTAGGTGGTCTTGATGCTCCTCATCAAACCCAACAACTACAAAGCCAAACTTCTCGTAAAGCGAGCGTGCATTCTCACCTTCACCAGTTGAAAGACTTATTTTTCTAAATCCACTCTCTGCTGCCCATTCAACGAGTGCGCCAACAAGCAAAGTGCCAATACCGCGTCTATGATATTTAGGTAGTACGGCAAGGCGCTTTAGTACTGCTTCCATTTCTTCGGTCTCTTGAGCCCTTTTTAAACCAACGAAACCAGTTATTACATTATCAGAAGCGTCTCTTGCGATAAAAAAGTTTCCACCTGGCTCAACATAGTAGGAACCTATGTTTGTTAAATCAGCTTGTGATTCACGAATGTTTGTTCGAAATTGGTTTTGCCCATGCTCCCTCTGCCAGAACCTTAAATCTAAATGTAAAGCCGCAATAGTATCTGCCGTTGCCTGGTCACCGTCAAATGGTGAAATTATAACTTCACTAGTAGTTGGCATTATAAAACTTGCGTGTAAATATTCTATCCACCATCTGCTTTTGCTTCCTACTGTAAATTATAGCGTAATTCAAACTCAGGCAGGGTTAGATTTTGTTTCTATAGCATAGCCTTCGTCATCATCTGTAGTGTCATCTTCTTTTGTCTCCGTTTTAGCTGGTGGTTGTTTAGCTTGTTTTGGCTTTTCTTCTTTGTATTCAATCGCATAGTTTTCTCTAGATTGCTCCCTGACTTGTTCTGCCGTTTGCTGACTACCAGTTTCATCCAGCAGTACTGTTTCACCAGAAAAGGGTTCTTGTGGTTGGATGGCAGAAATACGGATATAGAAGTTGAAACTTGGCAGGTTAGCAATTTCTCCTTCCTCAACTGAGGGCTTAAAGAGCGGTAACATTAAGCGCTCATCAAAAGGGCTGCCCGTTCTAAAGCAAATAACTGTGCCGACGTTGGCTAAGATTATGTTTACCATTCGTTGTTCTTCCTGCTGGCTCGTAGATTGCTCAGCCATGGTCAGGAACAGACGGTATTTGCGGGCCTCGGACAACATTTGCACAAACGGCATGGTGGCAAAGTTCTGGAATTCATCAACGTATAAGTAGAACGGCGTACGCTCAGTTTGCGGTATAATATCTCGCCGGTTGGCTGCCACCTGTAGTTTAGCCAGTATTGCCGTCCCGAACAGGGCTGAGGCTTCTTCGCCCAGACGACCTTTGGAGAAATTACAGATCAAGATTTTGCTATCTTGCAGTATTTCGTCAAAGTCTATAGTGGACTTAGCTTGTCCCATGACTCGTTTGGTGTGAATTGAGAATTCAAAACGCCCGATCTTGGAGGTAACACCTTGGCTCATTTTTACGCGCTGCATATTACCGGCTTTGCCAAGTTCGTTCTTCCAAAAGTTTTTCAATGTACCATTTGGCAGGTTATCTGTAATACTCTTACGGTAGACGTCATTAGTTAGTAATTCGAAGATTGTAAAGATTGTAGGATTCTCTAATGTCAGTGCCGTTTGAATAGCATTACGAAGAACGTATTCAATTCGGTGTCCGCCACTATCATCTTCTGAGAAGATTTTACGAAAGACAGATATAACTGACTCGGTAACTCGATCCTTTTCTTTTTCAAGTTCGCTGCCGCTCAGTCCAGCTGGTAACTCCAGCAAGTTCACTACTACTGGAAAATCCACGTCATCAGGATCAAAGTAGATGACGTCTTGCATCCGTTCCGGTGGTACGTGTTCTAGGAGGGTTTTAGTTAAATCTCCGTGCGGATCAACCACTGCCAGCCCTTTGCCACTGTGCATGTCTTGGACAATACTACCCATAAGCATGGTAGTCTTGCCATTGCCTGTACCACCAATCATGTAGATATGACGTTCACGCTCTGCTGCCGTTAGTCCAATTGGTGTGACGCTACCATGATGTTGATTGACGCCCAAGATAACATCGAGTTTTGTACTATTCTTGAGCGAGATTGGTGCTGGCAATGTCTTACTCAGCGACTTGACGACATTTTCAGTCTTGGCGGTTTTACTATGTGGAAAATGGAATAGACTAGCTAATTCTGACGCCGCAAACAGATTAGAGCTCCCAAACAGTCTAGGTAGCCGGTAGGTAAACGCAAACTGCTGGTAACGCTTCAGCCATCCGAAGCGAGCCCGCTGTACCTTGAGCCGTTGGTAATTAGGTACACTCAGTAGATTAAGAGCTGATACCAGGCTACGGCGTCGCTGCTTAATCACTTGTTTCGTGTCGCAGTCGATCAGTACTCGAATTTCAGTTTTAAACAGCGGTTGTGCCAATTTGTCATGGATTGATTCAACCAGTTGCTGTTCAAAATAGCTCAGGGTTCGAGCTGGCTTCAAATGCTTGGCAACTTGTTTGCTATGTTCTAGCTCACGTTGATGGGAGTAGTGCTCTGCTCCGTAGTAGGTCTGCTGGGATGAGCCATGGTAGGCATTACCCAGGCCGTCAATAATACCGAAGATAATAGTATTAATAACGTTAAAGATTTTTGGCCGCAAGGGAGCACGCCTTTTATCCAGCTTGGATAACAAGTCTTCATTGCTCAAGATTTGGGAATTAAGTTTGTCTGCCTCACTGTTATACGAAGGCGTAAACACTAATTGCATGGCCATCAGTTCGCCGTCTTTGAGTTTCGTCATAGCATTGGTGATGTACCCCATGGGGTCTTGCTGAGATAAAAACTCGTAGCTTTTAAGGGGTAGGGCAAAATGCGCGGCTTGTTTAAAACTCAAAATTTTCGATCGTTTAGAGATATTGCCCTTAAAGTAACCGGTGGTTCGTTTTATCTTGACGTCTGGCAGATAAGATCGAATATTACGTTCAACTTCCTCAACTGTAGCCTCTGGAACACGGGCAAGATAGCGGATGCCCTCACTCCGAGTTGCTACAACTTCTAGCGCAACGCTATATTCTCGCCGAAGTAACTCATCGAGCCAACGCTGTGTGCCAAGGCCATGCATGGACGTAAAGTATTGTCCGGTAGACTCTGGCATACGGTCTGTCCAAGCTGGCGGTGTTAACTCAAGATACGTTACATCTTGTTTGTACAGTCGCAGCAGGTTATATAGTTTTAGGCCAAGCCACACGAGAACGGTTAGGGCTATTAAGCTAACAACCGCAATAGCTACAATTGGCAGCACGTTGCTAAGAACATTGATTATATTAGAAAGATGGTAAGACACTTTTAATTGTTCCTTTCTCTGGTTCTCCAACCATAAATGTTCGCGGATTAACGGGAATGTCGTAAACGGCAACCTGAAAGTGAAGATGTGCCCCTGTTGATGCGCCTGTACTACCCATGAGGCCAATAATGTCACCCGGCTTCACGTCTTGCTGTTCCACCGCTAAAGCTATAGCTAGGTGACAGTACAGTGATGTCACATTAAAGACATGTTGGACTTTAACATAGATACCGCAAGTGCCGTTGTCAAAAGGATTTACTTTGATAACCTTACCTTCCGTAAAAGGTGAAACTGGTTCGCCGATTAAGTTATATTCGTTGGCAATATCTAAGCCCGTATGTGGACCCAGGTTATGTTCCATACGATATTGACCGTATGCACCAAATTCATCAGTGGTGTAGCCCCGTGTTGGCCAAGTAGTTGAAAGCTGTATTTCTTCAACCTTGTCTCCGTTCGGGTTAAATATTTCAACTATATGGGTTATGGGGTTTACCGCAGCTAAGGCATTCCCAACGGCAACAATAGGCGTAGATACTACGACCACGACAGCGATAATAGGTAGGACAAATAGCACGCCCAATGTCGCCAGCACTATTTTGAGTTCATAGTGTTTCTTACTAAAAATCCACCGCAGAAACATCATAGATGATATAGCTCCGCTGGGTTAGTGGTAATCAGTGGATGTTCTTTCTCAGAAGCTACGATTTTAATTGCGACATGGTTTTGATCGGCAATGATCAAGGCATCACCTTTTTCGCAGGTGAGTAGAAAGTTTTCTTCGTACTCGCTTAAATGAAACTCGCTGACAACTTTCTTAATAGTCGTGGTATCTTGGCGCATGAGGATACGCAGGCTACTTTGTGAAGCAATTGCTCGGCCATAGTCTGACTTCAAAAAGTCATTGGCTTGCTGGGAGATAATTGAGACACCCAAGTAGTACTTACGCGCTCTACGGACTAGCCCCGCCACAAACCGTGCAGATTCTTCGTGTTCAAGCAGTAACCAGCCTTCGTCAATTACCAGTAAACGCTTTTCAGGCTGAACCTTAACTTGGTTCTGCACAAAGTTGGAAATGATCATCATCATGATCTGACGTATAGTCTCCGGTAAGTCTTTTATGTCAAAAATGACTAGTCGGTTATCCAGTTTAATATTGGTCTGGCTATTAAACACGCCGGACAATGATCCAGTTATATATTTCTCTAAGCGCTCACAGAGTTTTGTATGATTTAGTCGCTGTAACTCCTTAAAAAGGTCTTCTAGGAGTGGTGTTTTCTTTGCGCCTTTATAGAGCTTAAGGATGGCCTTATCTACGGCAGCTTTTTCTCGGGCATTCAAGCCCTCAACCATCAATGAAATAACTTCCATAAGGTCTTGGGTATGTTCAGATAAGTCGGACTTCTTGTGATGCGTTACCGACAGGTCAAAGGGGTTGATCTTTTCCCTGGATTTAGCAGACAGTTTTATATACGTGCCATCTACAGATTCGGATAGCCGTTTGTATTCCCGTTCAGGATCGATAACAATGACCTTCGTTCCTTGCATCAGTTGGCGCAGTATCTCTACTTTGGTAGCGTAGCTTTTTCCCGAACCCGACTGCGCAAAAACTATTGAGTTGGCGTTATGCAAACTAAAGCGATCAAGGATAACGAGGGAGTTGTTCGATTTATTTACGCCGTAGAGAATACCTGCCTCCTGGACCAATTCGGAACTCATGAACGGAAACGTCAGAGCAACCGATGAACTATCCAGGTTTCGTTTCTGGTTCAGAATGTCCTCGCCGCGCGGCAAAATTGACTGTAGCCCCTCAAGCTGCTGATATCTCGCGGTCTTGGTATAGAACAGACGCGCCGACAGAGCCGTTTCTAACAATTTAGTTACTTTGTTGAGCTTAACCAACGATTCAGCTGTAATAGTCACGTAGATAGAGACTTGGAATAACTTTTCCTGCCCCCGCTGGATTTTATCCCTTAATTCGACTGCTGACTCAAGCGGATCAGTCAGTTCTGAGCCAATGATCTTACCAGAGCGCATCATTGCCCGCTTAGTACTTTCTAGTTCTGTAATCTTACGATGTAGCTTGGGTAGTGCTTGGGTAGCATCAACGCTATTTAAGTGATAGCTAATGTCAGTGTTGTGGTTGAAATTTATGAGACTATTCAGCCAACCAGAACTGGCTACAAAAGGGTAGCCAGAGATAAAGAGCGAACGGACAAACTGACCGTCAAGTACGAGGTGATCTATATTCTCCTCTAATCCAGCGTAAGAGATAATGTCCATCGGGTCTTGCCCGCCGAAAGATAATGCTAAGTTTTTGGGTCGCTCATTACGGTGTTTCTTCCAAGCTTGAACCTTACTGACTGGTTTCTTTGCTATAACCCGAGAACGCTTGAGTAGCGCCTTTGGCTTGTCTAGGACTGCTTTGTTCATAAGTAGCTCTCCGTCAGTAATTGCATGGTTTGAGCAGATAAAGGTTGGCGCTTAGCTAGTCCTGGATCGTAAAAGCTATAAAACATGTCTAAAACTTCAAGACTATTTAATTGGCGGCTTTGCATACCCAGCCGTGCCAAGCCTTTGCCGACAATATCCAGGGTGAGACTGAGTTGCTCTTTTACGACCTCAAAGTCCTTTTCTTTGTCGTTATACGGAATAACCACGTAAAAGTGCCTGGTTAGGATTTTATTTGTACTTATTAGGCTACGGACAAAGTTAGTATAGTTTTCGATCTGCTCACGGTATATCTCCTCTGGCTCGTTTTTTACGCGCTCAGCAAAGTCCACGAGGTACTTATCCATGTCCATTTCGCGCACTCGCACCACGATCTGCAACGGAGTAGCTAAGGAGTTTAGAAAACTTTGATAGGTATCAATAATGGCGTCTTGTTCAGCTTCACTCTTAAGCTCAAAATTTATGGACGAAATATGAAGAATAGCTCGATAATGGTGGTTCGGTAACAGTAAAATACCCTCCCGCACGCCCTCTATAGCGATCTGATGACGACTAGACTGTTTCTTCTTTGACTTCACGAATATGGACACGGAAGCCTCCTTTCCCTAATTTTATATGGAAGTTTGCTCTAGGGTCATGCACAGCGGTTTCAAGACGCACTAGTTCAGCGGTCGGAATAAGGTTTGGTGGAAATACTTCTGCTTCATCTTCAAGTATTTGTTCTGGCTCCGGTTCAAGATCAAACAACGGTTTCTGCTCACGCAGATACAGATTATTCTTGTTAAATAGGTAGTACTTTGGTCGCAAACGGTAACGAGCTATTATGGCGATCCAAGCTAATAGGATTTTGCCTTTTATACGGATAGCCAGTGTCATACAGGCTAGAGCGATCCCTATACTAATGACCAGCTTTAGGAGACTGTAGTTAAATACTGGTGGAAGTATTACAAAGACGGCACCGTCTAAAAAAACGGGTGTCACCAGCAGTAATAATTGCGTAAAGCTAAGGTTTCCAGCAATCTTATCTTCTACAGTTGTGACTTGTGCAGGTACAACAGTTGTCTTCATGCTTCCACAGGCTCCTTATCTTTACCTTTCTTGCGTGATTCTTTCGGCTCACTGTTATTGGCTGCCGAACTTCGGGAAGATTTGATCCGCGTTATGTAGTGCACACCGTGCATAAACTCCCCGCCGAGTTTGCGCATCGCTCGTGGCCCCGTGCTGGCATAGGCCATGTTCTGCATCACTCCTTGAGTCTTGAGAAGTGTCATCATGGTGGCAATACCCACAATGATAGACATCAGTGGATTGAGCGCTTTGTCTGTGTCAGCCGCCACCATACCAGCAAAGATAGACGCTGCTAGCAGTAGAATAATGACGTGGACAAACAGCACAAAGACAGTAGTCAGGTAAGTCTTAATAGCGGTAATCGCAAAGTCTTTGAAACCCGGTAGCAATAGCAATAATGCAATGATTGGTGACAAAATCGCACCGAGATAAAGCACCACTAAGCGCATGACGTAGTAGACCAGTAAGATAAAGGATAGAATCAGGAATACAATCAAAATCATAAGGGCAACAAGTCCCATACCGCCTGCCTGATCTGCTATGCCAGTCAGCACCTTAAACACTGAGGTATCACCGAACGTAGCCGCTAAGGCTTTGATCATACTATTAGACACGCTAATGACAGCATCAATGGCAAAGATTGACGTATTGATAAACAGAAACGTTAGCGCTAGCTTGGGAATGAGATGTTTAAACTCCAACTCATCAAGCCCAAGAGTAGCGGCGCTCATAACGTGGAAGCCGAGTAAGGCTAACACCAACACAAACAAGGCATCGGTAATGCCAACTACCGTCAGCCACAGTCGAAACACCGCCGAGTTATCTCCCATAAGCGGCGTAGCGGTCGTAAAGTATTCCAGCGCTGATATAAACGGTTTAGCAGCAGAAACTACAATGTGTTTAAACAAGCCGACAATTGCTTTGACTAAAACTTCAACAATTCCACCTCCACCGTCTTGCGGTTCAATGGCTTGGAGTGACGGCAACGAATCAATCACTGGTTGGTTGCCATTGTCGTAGGCGCTAGTGAGAATAGTGGTGAGCGTGCCAGCAGCTATAACAATTACAAGGCCGATCAGAGCATTCTTAACAATCCGTTTAGCATGTTCCAGTTTGTCTGGACTGCCTTTGCTGGTCATGTACTGATAGCCACCGAATATCAGGAAGAATACGGCAACAAGTGAAGCCAATCCTGTTAATGCCAACATCAGGGGCTGTAACAGTTCTTTCATGGCATTGCCCGCAGCGGACACATCCGTCGCGCCGAAGTGTAAGGCGACGGATGCAAGCATCTCTAATTAACTCCCAAAAGCGTTAGTTGCTAACTCCGTAACAATGTTACTGAGTACAAAGGCTCCAATCGTAACTGCAAGACCGACAGAAGAATATAGCAAGGTCTTCTTAGCTTTATCTAGATGTTCAGGATTACCTGAACTCATGATGTAGCTAAAACCACCAGCAACAAAAAAGCCGGTCGCAATAAGACCGGCAAGTCCTGCGAGGACTTTGATAATGTTTCTAATAAATCCCTCTACTTGTCCCACACCGGCTGTTTGGGCAAAGGTCGTGGCTGGCAGTACGAACGTTAGTCCGAATGAGATTACGCTTGCTACAATCCTGTTCCGAGTGTCATTACGCATACTGCCCCTCCTTACTACGGAAAATTATCATGGTGTTGAAATAAATGCAAATACTTTTTATAGCATAAGTATTTTCTCGTCTCCGTTAGAAGTACAAATTCACAGAGGTAGCGTAAGCAGTTTCGGTATTGACCTTTTAGCTACCGTGTGCTATATTTTAAGCATCACCATAACCGGATAGGCCTAAGGTTTCGACCGACCGCCGATGCCGGTCTTTTTGTATTCCAACGTCTTTTTCAGCCGACTTAATTCAACAATATACTTAGAGTAAGGACGCAGCAATTTGGAATAAGTCTTGTTTGGTGTGAAGACGTGGAGTAGCTTGTCTTTATCATCAAGGAATTCTAGCAAGCAGGCAAAGTCACCATCACCACTCACAATTATGGCCTTGTCATAGTTTGCAAACTCAATGGCCGAAGCATGCAAGACTAGTTCCGCATCGACATTACCCTTAACAGTTTCTTTGCCATTTTCAAAATAACGAACGGTTGGTTTAAAGACGAGAATAAACCCAGCAGCCTGTAGAGTCGTATAAAGCTTTTGGTTATTAGCAACTAGGCCAATAAACATGAAAGCTTGATCAACACTATATTTGTTTTTCAGATACAATCTGAACTTCTTGTAATCAATCTGCCAGCCAGTAGAACGAACGCCAAGATTGAGGTTCTGGCTGTCAATGAAAGCATAGACTACGGGTGGTTTTGCTTTGTTAGGCATAGGTATCATTATACTGGGTTACTTCCTTAATTACACTAATAGGAGAACACATGTCACATCGTTACAATAATTCAATAAAAATCGGCGAAAAGCTTAAGAAATACCGTCTACAGCAAGACTTAACCCAAGCAGCATTTGCCAGAAAGGCCGGTGTGAGCGTTAATCACTATCGTCAGATTGAAAAGGGCAATGTTGCAGTCAGCATTTTAGTACTTCGGAAACTCTGCAAGGCAGCAGAAGTTAACATTATGAGCATCATACATAACTATCCAACTGTAGGGGAGTTCTTTGGCGGCGATGTTTCTGAAGCCACCTTATCGCTGTTTACGACCATAGAACGAAAAGCTTTACGAACCGGTAGATACTGGATGAGTTACATGGCCGACAAGTACCCTGATCTTGGTGAAGTCATGCACAACATGATTGATCATGAGATTAAAGCCATGAAACAGCAAGGCTAACCCACAACAAATAACCTGGAAGTAACCCACTATTTTGCTAAATATTGTTTCAATACAGCCGCTAGCATCATACGACCTGCAAAGTCAGTATCGATCTTCTTAACAAATCGTTTATAAAACACACCCAAGACAAACACTACAAGCGCAGGTATTGCAAACCAAAGCGCCTTACTGAACAGAACGAGACTTGGCGCGAACAAGAACAGGATGCAGTGCAACGCCACATTACGGGAAACTCTATGATAGTAACGTATGAAGTATTTATAGGCGTCCTTACGGGCTTGCTGGTGAAGTTTTAAGTACGTGTCATAGGTTGCAATGATAGGGTCTTGTCGTTGCATCACTTTATAACTGTATTCGTCGTCCAATAAATCGTAGAGCGCTAAATACGATTCTTTGTCCTGATATCTGCTTTGGTAATACAAAATAAGCAAAAGATCAGCACAGCGCCACATCAGCCACAGGCCAGCAAACACACCGATCACAACTAACGCACTATCCATAATTGCCATCATATCACCAACTCCATTTATTCATGCCAGTAAAACACAGCATTTGTAGTGCGAGAGTCTCTGAAACCGTACGTCGCATAATCTCTTTGCTGCAGCTCTGCGACAGTATGTTCAGACTACCTTCCCATAAAACTCTACTATCAATGACTGCTAGTTTACGATGTCTGTAGTCGTCATAAAATTTGACTTTGACACCAACTGCACGTAGACGTTTCATGGCCACCCAAGCTTGTATACATAGCTCCTTGTCATGATGTCGAGGATTGCGAGTATTGATGCGAACCTTAACACCATGTTTGCGTAGTTTCCTAAAAACAGGCAGCAATTCATCTGTACGCTTGCATGCAATAAACGGACTTTCAATCACCACTTCATGCGTAGCGTACTTCAAGTCTTTGACAAACGCCTTGTAGAAGGTTTTGTCACAATATAGACTTGAAATGAGCAGGTCATTGGACAGGGTTTTTGAGTTACGAAAGCACCTAAACATTACGATTGTCACTTTCAGTGCTTGGGGTCTCTAGAAAAGTTCTATACTCAGACGTGAACTCCTGCCAGTTATCATTTTTGGCCGTTTTGGCCAGAATATCGAACGGTTTTTTGTATTCCCACCGAAGTTTTTGATCTTTCAAAGTCAGGTTCTGAAGACATGCGCATCACTCGTCGCTCTGTTATTATTAAAAAGTATGGCTTACATCATTTCTGCAGATGAACTCAAGAAAACTTTGCCAGGCTACAGCCCTGACAAATCCGAGGCTTTTCATCATGAGTCAGCTAAACTCGCGGATAAGCTATATGCCCAAGCGGTGAGAGAGCGTACCGAACCGACCGTCATATTAATGGCAGGCGGTACGGCATCGGGTAAATCTGAATATGTCTCGGCATATCTCCAAAACGAAGCAGCTATCGTACTTGACGGAACACTGCCGACCACTACTGGTGCCAAAATCAAAATCAAAAAGGCACGCAAAGCCCAAAAGCAAATAAATGTACATTGCGTGTTGCCTGAAAGCTTTTTGGTTGCCTATGTTGCATTCTTAAACAGGGACCGTAAGTTTTCTACAAGACATTTCTTCAGAACTCATAGCGCTACGAGGAAAACCGTTCTGGAGGTTGCAGAGAAGTTTCCTGATATAGCGGTTACTATTATCATGAGCGATGTTGACTTTGTTGGGGACGGCTCTACTATGAGTTTTCGCGAGCTTACTTTTCCTGACCGCAGTTCGCTAATTGAATTTTTACACCGTGAGCAGTATACTGAAGATGGTATCATGCAAGCAATGCGAGTTAATCATGACGTATAAAACACTTCCAACACCACCATCTTCAAATCAGCAGGTTCGTGAATACACCACGGCTGTGGAAAAGGGATTCAGGAGCATATTTGTTAACCCCCATGGGGCACGCTGGACTGTTGAACTTGTTAGCAACCAAAAAGTTGTTGGTACTTTTGCAAGTAAAACAGAGGCGCTAATTGAGGCCGAGAAACGAGCAACAGCTAGCAAGGGGACTGTTTTTGTTTTTGATTCTACAGGAGAATTAATAGAAACTCACTAGTTTCCGACAACAGAGCCAGTATTTACACTGTTCCACCCAGCAAACTCTTTAGTTCAAAATCAAGCTCATCAAAACTATCAATTTCTTTCTCCAACTCATCCATGAACCCCTGCCATTTCAATCTACGGAAGTCCACGTTTAGATCTTCTTGTCCTCACTTTGCGCCAGAGAGTTAATTGTTATACTATAGTGATTAACCCACCAAAACTTTCGTTGGGGTAACTAAAGGTGTAGAATTCAGGACACATAATGCATAGTTTGATTTATGACAAATTTCAGAAAAGTTTAGGCGGGTAAATGGCAAAACTACTGCTCACTCACCCAACTTTGTTTATGTTGTTTGGCTTTCCGGGCGCCGGCAAAACCTATTTTGCGCGCCAAATTTGTGAAGAGCTGCAGGCCGCTCATGTTCAAGGTGATCGTATCCGTTATGAACTGTTTGAAAGACCACGATATGATCGTCAGGAAAATGAAATCATCACTCACCTCATGGAATACATGACAGAGGAGTTTCTGCAAGCTGGCATAAGTGTAGTTTTTGATGTAAACGCAATGAGATCGAGCCAACGCCGTGAACTTAGGGATATGGCACGGAGGCTCAAGGCCCAGACCGTGCTGGTTTGGTTTCAGCTGGATTTGGAAAGCTCTTTTGACAGGGTAGCCAGCCGTGACAGGCGTAGAATTGACGATAAGTATACAGCGCCTATGGACAGGACGACTTTTGATAATGTGACTAGCGTAATGCAAAATCCAGGTAGCACAGAAGATTATATGGTAGTAAGTGGAAAGCGAACCTTTCATACACAAAGAAGCGCCGTTATTAAAAAGCTATATGATATGGGGCTTCTGCAGTCCCAGCAAACTACCCAAGGCATTGCCAAACCGGCGTTGGTAAATCTTGTACCGAATATCAGTGGAGGCAGGGTAGATTCTTCACGCCGAAACATAACCATACGGTAATGAAATTCCAAATTACAATCATCAAATCATAAACAATTCCAAATGACAAAAATTTCAAATATAATACAAAATAACGGCGTTGTTTACTTATTAGGGATTGTTTGGAGTTTGTAGATTGGAATTTAAAGCTAAATGTCACAAAAAATCATTATATTGCCAGAAATAGGCGAAATCACGCTCCAAAAAAGGCGGGGCACACGTAGTATAAGATTAACTGTTGGTCATGACGGGACACTGCGTATAAGCATGCCGCCTTGGTCCCCCTACAAAGTTGGTGAAGCTTTTGCCATAAGTAAAAGTGATTGGATTCGCACCCATCAGTTAACAAAAACCCGGCCAGTGCTTTTACCGGATCAACGTATCGGCAAGGCTCATCGTATCCGGTTTATCCACGAGCACCGTTCCACAATAACCTGCCGTGTGACAGCCACTGAGCTGGTTGTGCGTTTACCATTAGACAAACAGCCGACGGACAGCGATGTCCAAAAAGATGTGAGTAAAGGCTCCATACGAGCTCTCAAACAAGAAGCACGCAATTTGTTGCCTGGTCGTATTGAGGATCTTGCCAAGCGATATGGTTTTGAGTATCAGTCAGTAAGTATTAAGCAACTAAAGAGTCGATGGGGAAGCTGCAGCAGCCAAAAAAATATTGCGCTTAGCTGTTTTTTGATGCAGCTGCCGTGGGAACTCATAGACTACGTAATTATGCATGAACTATTGCATACGCGAGTCATGGCGCATGGTAGTAAATTTTGGACTGAGCTCAACCAATATGTATACGATTTACCGGCTAAGCGGAAACTTATGAAAACTTATCAGCCAATCCTCTTAAGCCAGGCGTAACCGTTTACTATTTACCACAAGTTTGACTTGAACTATTAGCTATGGAGAACATAAAACGGAAAACATTTGGAAAACGGAGCAAACAGAGAACGGTAATCGGTTTGATTTTGCTACAATATGCTTATGCCCGCGCATAAACCAAAAAGCAAGTCCAAATTAATCTCTTCTGCTAAGAGCATGGCAAATGCTATTAGAAAAAATATAACACCCAGCGCGGAGCTAGAACGCGAGCGGCTTATAAGCCTAATTAACAGTATGGCGGACGGCGTAATAGCAGCCGATGAAGATACCAAAATTGTATTGTCTAATGGCGCTGCCCTAAACGTACTGGATGTAAATACCACTCTTGAGGGCAAGCAGCTTAAAAGCGTCCTGAGGCTCATTGATAAAAATAACCAGCCTGTGGATATCAAACGTATTGTCCAGGACATAAAGACACAGTTTACAAATAGGGATTGGCGATTAGCTTATAAAGACGGCAGTACTATTAACCTATATTTGAGCATTGCACCAGTACGCTTGGGCTATGGGCAAGAGGGCAAAAAGGGCTACGTAATTTTGCTTAGAGACATAACCCGCGAAAAGTCCCTAGAGGAAGAACGTGATGAGTTTATAAGTGTAATAAGCCACGAACTACGCACTCCAATTGCTATAACAGAGGGTAATATCAGCAACGCGCAGTTTATAGTAGAGAAGTCTGGTGATTTAAGCGCAGTTAACGCGGCACTCCAGGAGGCACACGAACAAGTTGAATTCTTGAGCGGCATGATAAATGATCTAGCGACACTTTCGCGTGCCGAACGAGATAGGCTGACACTAGATATTGAATCGATTAACATACACGATTTGGTCGTAGACCTGGCCAAAGCCTATGGTAAGCAAGCTGAGGACAAAGGACTAACCCTTAAATACGACAATGACCCCCGGCTTGAGCTTTTACAATCTTCTAAGTTATATGTGCGTGAAATACTGCAAAACTTTATTACCAATGCAATCAAATATACTGAGCATGGAAATGTGTCCTTGAGCGCTAAAGCCAAAAATAATGGGATTGAGTTCCGTGTTTCAGATACGGGCATTGGTATTAGTAAATCGGACCAAGAAAAAGTTTTTGATAAATTCTTTAGGTCAGAAGATTATAGAACTCGCCAAAACAACGGCACTGGGTTAGGTCTTTATGTAACTATGAAATTAGCCAGGTTAATACATGCTGAAATAGACGTAGAAAGTGAGCTAAACAAGGGCTCTACTTTCAAGATCTTCATCCCAAACCTCCAGTAAGTTGAAACCTACAATTTAGGCAGTTTTGGCACTACGTGCATGACGGGAATGCAAATATTGCGGCCCTTCCATTCCACAGTATAAAACTCGTACTGGATCATTGAGACATAGCCTATTAGCATCTCAATAAATGCGTCCACCGGAAATGTAAAAGCGGCTAGCAAGCTATTCGCTGGGTCAGTAGTATGAACAATTAGCACATGAGTTGCCGTCAAAATCACGCAAGTGATCAGCGCAATCCAGAAATTAATCTGGGGCAGCCAAAAGCTTAGAGCTAAAAAAATGAAAGGCGACAAAAGTAATAGCAGGTTTATAAAAGTTAGAAACAAGGCCCATTCAGGACGGCGGCGGATCTGAGGATATCTAGTTCGAATGGCCGTTTCATATTGCTCATGAAAAGACTTGACTGTCGAAACATCTAGGTCGTTAGTGCTTCTTATAAAACTATATTGATCTGTCTTTACCATTTCACGAGCAAAATAAACCTCGGGCAGTATGGCGTGGCTGACGGCCTTAAAGCCACCTAACTTCTCTAGATCTGACCTGCCTATCATCCAGCACGTACTTAGCACCGGCGGCTTGTTAAACAGCCGGCGGGGCAGAGCAAGCTCCCACCAATAACGCATAGGCTGAATAAGAGCGGCGGCGGGCGAACTTTGGCGACGAATAGGCAAAACACTTAACATTGATTTTTTACGAGCGTTAAGTAAATTCACCATACTTCGTATTGTGTTCTGACCAAGCCTTGCGTCTACGCCAATAAATAGGATTAAGTCACCGCTGGATTCCTCGTAAAGTTTCTGATACGCCTGGTTTTTGGCTAACCATCGAACTGCCGGGGCATCCCCAGGCACAAAACGTACGCCGTCATGCGCGAAGCTACGAATAATATCGGCTGTTTTGCCTTGCGAACAGTCATCTAAGACAATTATTTCAAGCTTAGGATAGTTATTTGCTATGACCGCTCGTAAACATTCTTCTAGATCGGTTGTTTCATTGCGGGCGGGAATAGCTACAGTGACAGTTGGTAGCTCAGCATCTGACATGTAGTGATCTGGTTGCTTAAACCTTAATTTATTAATAGTTTTAGCCGTTATAACAAAAGCTGTGACCCCGGCCAAAAGCTGGATAATCATCAAAAAATTTACTGCGCGCTCAGGTATGAAAATAAAAGGCAGCAGTACTATTAATGCCAAAACGTGGATTAAATATAGCGATAAGCTGGTACGCCTGGTAACGCGCCGCAAATAATTTGTATGCATGCGGCCTTTAATAATCCGGGACAAATTGAAAATTCTAAACAAAGCAATGACCCCTAGAAGAAGCCCAAGCCAAAAGCCAAGATTTATCCAGATAACTAGCATTGCACAGCTAATGTATATAGCAATAATGCCCGCTAACAATCGCCTTTTTGCCCAAAGCGGACTAATCAAGAACAATAGTCCCTCGGCTACAAAAGAACCAATCCAAAATGTAAGCATATGCTAATAGTAACTAGGAAATAGGAAATAGGAAATAGTTTCGCTTCTTCTTCCTATTTTCTAATTGCTATTTACTAATTATTAAGCGGGTGGTATATTGACACCCGAACAAGACTATCTTTTTAAGGTAGTTTTTTTATTAGAAAGGCTAGGGAGCAACGGATGGCAGTTAAGAAGAGTGACGGAAAAGACAGTTCCAAAAAGCGGCAGCTTAAGCTAAAGAAACCACAGACTGTACGTGAAAGGGCAGAAAAATCTAGTGCGGATAAAAAGCCCAGACGGCTAAAGCAGGCGCGATCTTCTGCCGTTAAGCCCTTTAAAGCAGTAGCCCGGGTTGGCCGCAAAGAGTATTACTTGCCGTTACCTGATAATAGGGCCGGTAGATTACTCAACAAACCACGTAAGTTTTTCCCCAGATATTTTATAAACAGTTGGATTGAGCTGCGTCAAGTTGTTTGGCCAAACTGGAAAACTACAATTAAATTAACTTTTGCAGTTTTTCTGTTTGCTATATTTTTCACCCTACTTATTAGCTCTGTCGACTATGGACTAGATAAATTATTTAAGAAACTTATATTGAACTAGGAGAATATAACTAATGAGTAAACGATACGACGCAACGAAACAATGGTATGCCATCCATACCTATAGTGGTTACGAAGAAAAGGTAGCAGAAAGTATACGCCAACGTACCGAAAGCTTGGACATGAAGGACAAGATTATCCAAGTATTGGTACCCAAAGAAAAAATGATCGAAGTCAAAAACGGCAAGCGCAAAGTAGTAGAAAAACGAATTTTCCAGGGTTACGTGTTAGTCCAAATTAAAATGACAGAAGACGCCTGGTACATTGTCCGTAATACCCCATCCGTTACTGGATTCGTAGGTAGCGGTAGCGAACCGACACCCATTAGCCTGGACGAGATTGACAAAATCATGAAGCGTATGGGGCAAGGCGAGCCTAAACACAAGATAGATTACAAGGTTGGTGAAGTCGTTAACATCATTGATGGCCCATTCAAAAGCTTTGATGGCAGCATCAGCGAAGTAGATCAGACCAAGGGCAAACTAAAAGTCCTAGTAAACATGTTTGGCCGTGAAACCCCAGTAGAGCTTGACAGCTTGCAAGTTAAAAGGGTATAATATTTATAGTTACGGGATGCTGACCATGCCAAAATACGAAGATTTAAGTGCACAAGAAAGAGTTACACGAAACTGGGAAGTGCTCAATGGGTTAACTAATGAGCTTGGGAGATTATGCCGAGAATTGCATGATTTTAGTTCAGGTCTAGAGGATGAACCGGGGATAAATCCCTCAGCTATAGGACTCTTGCGACACGAAGCAACTGAAGTTGCTAGTGCGGTATCCCAAGTATTATTAGATAGCGGTAGCTCAGCACTTGAAGAGAGACTTGACTATCAATCTTTGGTTTGTCAAGCAGAGCAGGCATACGATAGAGGCTTGAGCATAAAGTAGGAATAGGTGTCAAGTAGCCCCTCCTGAGCACTACAAATAATGGACAACAGGGGTAAGTTGTAGTAGACTTTATCAGTTACATGAGCGCGTATAACGTAGTACGTAGAAAGTATTACGGTCAGCTTCAACCGGATTGTTTCAATCCCGTTATACGTGCTACGTTCTACTTACTACGATAAGGGAGTTAATTATGGCTAAAGCAGTTAAAGCAAATTTGAAGATGAAATTAAAGGGCGGCCAGGCTAATGCCGCACCTCCAGTGGGTAGTACTTTGGGCCAATATGGTGTGAATATGATGGATTTTATTACTCCATTTAATGATGCCACCAAAGACCGCATGGGTCAGGATCTGACAGTGCATATTACCATATTTGAAGACCGGACAATGGATTTCCGGGTTGTTGGAACACCAACAGATGACCTTATACGTAAGGCTCTGAGTATTCAAAAAGGTTCAGGCAAACCTAACAGCGAAAAAATAGCAAAAAAGCTTAATGACAATCAACTTACAGAGATTGCCACTACAAAAGCTGGCGACATGAACACCGACGACATTCCAGCCGTTAAAAAAATGGTAGCCGGTACAGCCCGCAGCATGGGCGTGGAAGTCGAGTAGGTTTACGTCCCCTTATTATATTTTTTCTCAACAGCCTTAAAAATATCCCAGCATAACAGCCATAGTGGGCGAGTTTGATCATTTTCCAGAAACATTTCAGCAAAATGCTTCGCTGAATTATTAAAGTATTCTGAATAACGTGGCTGCCATGCTTCCTCTTCTGGTGCAGCTACTGCTGCTTCCATGTCAGTAGTGTGGCTGCAGAACCGATCCACAACTTTCATGTATAAAACCAAGTCTCGGAGTTTTGGATCAGCATGCGCCAATCTTTTGGCCTGTTCGGCGTCAGCATCGTCACCAGCGAGACTGGGGTCTTTTGTTAGTAAGTCAACTAGTGTGTATACCGTTTTCCCAAGACGTTGTTTAACAATTTTTCTTTTTGCTTCACGCTTTGAGAGATCCTCTTCATCTTCAATGCCATCGTGTGCAATAATTGCCACCAATTCGTCCACGTCAATTTTTATGCCTTGGGCTGTACGGTTAATAAAGTAGGAAAGTGCTACTGGTAATATATGCCCTTCAAAATGTCTATTGCCGTCACGCCTCAGATTATCATCTTTATGCCAGTCCTCAAGAAGCGTAAGTGTTTGGCGTAGCTTTGATCTGTCACCAACAAATGTAGGTTCAATTGAGCCAACTATACCTATAAAAGTGTCTTTATCCATATAACCTATCGGTGCCACTAACACAGAGGCTTCAGTAGCCATAAGCTCGTCGCTAAAAGTAGCTAAATCTATGCAATTCCGAAGCTTTTTGGAATACGCAATAACTTTATTTTGGTAGCTTAAAACACTGTACAGCTTTGATAGCGACGTTTCCCACTCAGGCATAAGTTCAATTAACTTTAACTGTGTACTCATGCTTAGTTGTCTCTTCCCCTCTATATAACCACTTGCTCGTCTTTGAATATGGTCACGCATGCTTATGATTGGGCTAATATCATCATCCTCATCATACCCAAGTTTATATATTGCAACTATAGATTCGCCTTGTTCATTCCTTTTGTGCATTTTAGCTGTGCCAATCTGTAGTTCAATGTTCAAAGGATCGCTGCCGTCTTTAAGTTTCATAATAAAATTGATGTGTACTATCTGATACCCTCTGGCTGTTGGACTTAGCGCCTGAACATTTTCAGGTTGCCCAAGCTTTTCCCAAAACTCTTTAGAATTAGCAATGTCCAATTCTATAGCAGGCTCACCGTCGGTTCTGCCAATACTCAAAGTATATTTCGGCGTTTCAACTTTTGCATGCTTACTGGTCTTAAATAAATCCAGTATACTCTTTACCAGCTGGATCATTTGGGCATGTGTTTGAGCTTCTACCCTATAGCCAAGCGGATCAGCGACATCTTCTATTTCGATGTTTTTTCGAGTCGATTTCATCATAAACGAGACCTCGCTTTTTGGGCGCCCAGCAACAACTTGGCCATATCCATTTGCCATTTGCTGGAATATATTTAATGCAGGTTCACTGGCGCGTGCTGCCAAATCCCGAACTTTTTGGATTCTATCGTGCATTTCAGGATCATTTTGGGCCAAAAAATTACCGGCACCATCACGTGCGCGAATCCTAAATGGTTCAAAGCCATCCCCAAACATTCTGAGCACAGGATTAAGAGTTTCAATTATATTCAGGGCGGCACGTAGTCTTAACCCGGATGCAGCTAATTGATCCTCGACAATTGCCATATTATGGGCAGTATTTATAAGAAAACCCTCTATGTCGGTTTGTAATATTAGCTTTCTCATTGACTTTACTTTTTCAAGGGACGATTTGGGAATAAGCTTAGCGGCTGACTTAAGTGGTATGGCATCGTGGGTGTAGCCAGCTAATGCGCTAACGACAGCCATAATTTCTGAATCAGAAAGCTCACTATGTGGGCTTGCTAACAGTAGCTCAAGCACTTCGTCGGCTGTTTGGTTAAGGTGGCTTAGTTCATATCTCTCGTTTTCAGTTACGGACAAGGCCACTCCAAATGCATATCCCCATCGTTCGTCATATTCTGGGAGTAAGCCTCTTAGCTTGTCAACAGAGTCGAGTCCTAAAGGGTTATCTGGCTCGTTTCTAGTTATTTCTTCTTCGGTTTGCCTGACAAGGCCAAGTACACCAATCGCGTCACTCATACCTGGCGTTAATAAACCGGTTTCATATAAAATCTTAATCACCTTACTCGCCAAGGGATCTTCCAAGGCTTCGGCATGTATATCAAGAAACCCCCTGTTTTGATCACCAGGGTATATCTCAGATATGGAAGATTTAAGTATGCCGTCACCTACAGGGATCATATGCATATAATAACATTTATGAGCTGTATTTACTAATTATGAGCGTATATGCTATCCTTAAATGAGTAATTAATTTGTGGGAGTGCTGGGAGTGCCAGTATGTTAATACCACGAAAGGACAAAAGATGAGCAAAGAAGAACTAGCACCGAGCAATGAAAATAAAAAAGTAACAAAGAAAGCTGTACCTAAAAAACCAGCAGCAAAAGCAGAGTCTATAGTCGACGAAGTCGTCATTGCTCAAAGCTCAGAGCTCATTGCTCAAGAGCCGAAGGCTACTGCCAAGGCTGGTAAGCGCAGCGAGAAAGCACATAAAGAAGCTGAAGCCTTAAAAGCCAAGGAAGCCCGAAAGGCAGAAGTCTTAAAATCTAAAACTACTGAACAAGAGAAGCCAAAGGTTCTCCAAAAGCCATCACGTTCATTGCTAGAACGTAAGGGCAAGAATTTCCGCAAACTGGCTGAGCAGATCGAAAAGCATAAAATTTATAGCCTTAAAGACGCCCTGGAGCTTGCTACAAAGACAAGTCCGGTTAAGTTTGACGCTACAGTAGAGCTGCATATACGCTTGGGCATAGACCCCAGACAGGCCGACCAGAATCTTCGTGACACCATAGTATTGCCCGCTGGAACAGGGAAAACATTGCGAATAGCCGTATTCGCTGAGGGTGATAACGTAGAAAAGGCCAAAAAAGCTGGCGCTGATATCGCAGCAAGTGATGAATTTTTGCAACAGTTAGAAAAAGGTAAAATAGATTTTGATGTTCTGATCGCCACACCACAATCTATGTCAAAACTAGGCAAGTATGCTCGTTTATTAGGGCCAAAAGGCCTTATGCCAAACCCCAAAAGCGGTACAGTAACCACCGATGTTGCAAAAGCAGTTACTGAAGCCAAAGCAGGCCGGGTTGAATACCGAGTAGATAGTACGGGTATAGTGCATGCTGGCATAGGCAAGGTAAGCTTTGGCGGTGACAACTTACTCAAAAATGGCTTAGCTCTTATGGACAACATAAAATCTAACAAACCGGCTAGCCTTAAAGGCACATATGTCAAATCTATATTTGTTACCACAAGCATGGGACCAAGTATTCCTGTAGAGATATCCGAAGTATAGCCAATCGGAGATCAATTATGTCTTACCGATCCAACAAACAGACTAAAGCTTATGATAAACATTTGTCTAAGGCCAAAAATAACAGCAATAAATGTGATTTTTGCGCAATAGATAGGTCCCATAAACAGTTTGTGAGTGAAACAAGCTCTTTTATGGTGGTTCACAATATATTTCCGTATTCGCTATGGGATAATCAGCCAGTCCTGGATCACCTGATGCTTATACCAAAACAACACACTGATACGCTAGCCGATATTACCCCAGAGGCAGCTAGTGAATTTGTCAGGACAATCAGTAAATATGAACAAAAAGGCTATGACATTTATGCCCGCGCGCCTGGATCTGTCATGAAATCTGTCACGCACCAACATACCCATCTTATTAAGCTAGCCAGGCGCAAGGTTAGAGGCTTAATATACTTCGAGAAACCTCATCTGCGCATCGTAATTAAATAAACTTTCTACAAGTGGCAGTATTTTAGTACAATAAGGTTATGATAATAATCGGAATGACCGGGCCCATTGGACACGGCAAGAGCACTTTTGCTGATGGCCTTAAGGAGCTTGTGCCTTCGACAGTTCACCTTGAAACATCATTAATAATCGCAGAGGTGGCTAACGCGTTTCAATCAGCGCTTAATGATATACCCGACCCGTACAATGTGGAACGATTAAACAACTGGTTACGAGCGTTACCGCCTATTCTTATGGATATTGTCCATGCCCGCGCTAACTTTGAGCAAATTAAACTTGACCAAATAGCTATGGAAGAACACCCTGTGGAATACCAAAAGCTAATACTCCATGTAGAGAACTTACAACGCAGACCAGAACTTATTAATCAACCAATCACCAAGGATAATAAAGAAAGCTTTAGGCCGCTTCTGCAGTGGCTTGGGGGTTATCTTGTACAACGCATAGACAGTGGCATCTGGTATAACGAAATTGTACGTCGTATCAGGCAAGCAGCCGCGGCAGGTTGCGAGTTATGCATTGTAGGAGGTTTACGATACCCCAGCGATGCCGCGATTTTGCGTGGCGCCGGCGCGATTATTGTTAAGGTATATCGCCCAGGACATCTGCAAAGCGACATGCTGGATCCAACCGAACGTGAAAGACAAAATATTCAGGTTGATTGCACTATCATGAGCAATGGCACGGTAGCTGACGTACGTAAGTTCACGGCTATATTCTACGAGGACTTAAAACAAAATAAACTTCAGAGCACTTACCATACTGCGTCTCTATAAGTTAGATTCTTTAGTCAATAGATTACACGCGTCGTAGGTTTATACTCAAAATTTAGTTGTAATATTTCCGCATATCATTGTAAAGACCACAAAATATTTCGTACAATAGGAGGAGATGGGAGTCTATAGCAATATTCAAATCAAGGCCGCCATTAAGGCAGGTCACATCGTATATCACCCCTATGTGGAAGAACACATTGCGGGTAGCAGTATAGATGTGACGCTCGGAGAATGGTTCTATCGCACAGAAAGACCTAGTCAGGGTGGCTTCTATAATCCCTTTGACAAGGCTTCAGTGAATCAATACTTTAGTGGCGCCATGAAAGCAGAGGTTCATCAGGAATGGGCAGAAAAGCATGGACGTAAACTGTTCGCCAACATTCCACCGGACTATCCTATTATTGTCTTGCGCCCCCAAGAACGTATCCTGGGGCATACGCACGAATTTATAGGAATTAAGGCGCCTGGCACTAGCACCATGCAAGCCAGGAGTACTTGGGGCAGGAACGGCGTTGCTGTTTGTTTAGATGCTGGCTGGGGAGATCCTGGCTATATTAACCGTTGGACAATGGAAATTTACAATATGAACCAGCACGAAAGTGTTGTTTTGCCTGTCGGCGAACGAGTTGCCCAAATGGTGTTCTATGAGACTGGGCCGGTAGATAGCGAGTACAAGAAGCTAAGTGGTAAGTACCAGCCTAATGCTAGTGATGATTTGGATTCTATTATTGCCAACTGGACGCCAGAACAGATGCTGCCGCGAGCATATAAAGACAGCAGAAAGTTACCGGAGGAGATCAAAGGTTTAAAAGCACTATGAGCAAGCAAGCGCCAAGAGCCCAAGGTACGCTTATAGCCATCGAAGGAACAGACGGTTCAGGCAAAACCACGCAGTTCAAAAAACTCGTTGAACGGCTCAAGAACGACGGCTACGATGTCGCCGTGTTTGACTTTCCGCAGTACGACCTACCGTCCTCATATTTCGTCAAAGAGTATTTGAACGGGGCGTACGGAACCGCCGAGCAGGTTGGGCCTTACACGGCTTCGTTATTTTACGCTCTTGACAGGTACCAGGCAGCTCCCGCAATACGCGAGGCACTAGAGTCAGGTAAAATTGTTATCACTAACCGTTATACCGGCAGCAATATGGCCCATCAAGGGGCCAAGTTTAACCACGCTGAACATCGTCGCGGTTATTTCCTTTGGAATGAAAACCTGGAATTTGAAGTTCTTAAAATACCACGGCCTGACCGCTCGATTGTTTTACGTGTGCCAGCCGAAATTGCTCAGGGGTTGGTTGATAAGAAAGAAAAACGCGAATATACGGACAATAAGCGCGATATTCACGAAGCCGATATTGAGCACATGAAACGTTCGGTTGAAGTTTATGAAACTATGTGCCAACTATTTCCAAAAGACTTTGCCATCATTGACTGCATAAGAGCCGGTAAGCTCTTGGATGCAGACACTGTTCATAGTTTACTGTGGCAAGCCGTGGAGCCGCTATTGCCTGATAAGACTAGCAGCCATGAGCAAAGAGCGGTGAGCAGTGAGCTTAAGACAACGCAGGCACCATCGGTTACCAAAGCCAACAATCCATATATTCAGAAAACGGAAGATGGCTACAAAATTACTGCTGTTGGCCAGAAATTTTTAGAGGAAAGCGTCACCAACACCACCGGAAATGTTTATGGATTTTACGAAAAGTTGAGCCCAATAACCATTGCTGCCGCCATGGCGAGGTTATCTAGACGCGGCGATGATATGCGGGTGACTCTTTTGGACGAGTTTGCGGGGGCACTGGGCAAAGACGAAAAATTGCTGCAACGCGTCATAACAGCCTACGGCGACGATTCAGTCCAACAGTTGGTTGGCGAATATATAGTCGTAGAAGCCGCCAGTAACTTATTAACTAAAAAGTTAGAATGGGGACGTTTGGCAGCCTACTTAGAACAATCCACCCGCTATATTTTTTATGACCAGAAAGATGAGGACGGCAAGTACAAATACTATACCCCTACCAATTTTGACCAAAAGACTAAAGTTTTGTACGAACATTCTATAGATGAAATATTTAACTTGTATTCCGATATGGTACATAAACTTACCAAATATGTACGTGAGAAAGCAGATGTACCAAAGGAAGAGCAAGACATTGCCTGGCAGGGTGCTACTCGTGCTCAAGCATGTGATGCGATCCGGCCAGTGCTGCCTGTAGCTACAAAGTCTACCGTTGGCATTTTTGCCTCCGGTCAAGCACTTGAAAGCCTTATTATGCATCTATTGAGTGACGATATGCTGGAAGCTCGTGCTACTGGGCAACAAATGCTCGCTGAAGCACGCAAAGTAGTGCCAACATTTTTGGAACGAGCCGACAAGCCCGATCGTGGCGGAGCGACAATTGCCTATAACGCCAATACACGGCAGACGGTCCGTGATTTAGCAGAAAAGCACTTAAGCGATAAACACGCTGATGCTAGCGAAGCAGTCCAGCTTGTGTCTTACTGGCCACGTAATGAGCTAGATCTTGTTCCTGATATGCTCTACGAACACAGCAATTTGCCACTAAAAGGCGTGCAGACACAAGTAGCCAAGTGGCCGATCAGCAAAAAAGAGGAAGTATTTACGGCATACATTGGCGAACGTCTCAATCGCAGGCACCGGCCAGGCAGAGCTATTGAAAAAGCCCACTACAGCTGGGATTTGATGTGTGATTACGGCATCTTTCGTGATCTTCAACGCCACAGGATGGTAGATGATATGCAGTGGCAGCTGTTGACCCCTCGCTACGGCTATGAAATGTCCAAATTAGTAGAAGAAGCTGGATTAAGCGAGCAGTTCGAAAAATGCTTTGACATCAGCCTGGCGCTTCACAGCCAGTTGCAAGAGGCTGGTTTTGAGTTAGAAGCACAATACGCCACGCTTTTAGGCCACAAAATGCGCTGGAAAGTTACCTACAATGCCAGAGAAGCTTTCCACCTGCATGAACTACGGACCAGCCCGCAGGGGCACCCCGGTTATCGCAAATTAGTACAACAAATGCACGAAAAGTTGGGCGAAGTCCACCCCATGATGGCTGAAGCCATGAAATTCGTAAATCAGGGTGAAGACCCGGAACTCTCCCGTCTAGCTGCCGAGAGAGCTACTCAATACAAGCTGGAAAAATTGGATAAAGATGCCGTAGCGAAGCACCCAAATCCCAGATGATCGATTTATTGACAATCATTGCTCAAGTGGGTACAATGTAACCACTATGGCAACTATCACAGCCAAACTGATCAAAGACGGAAACAGCACTGCCGTTCGCTTGCCAAAAACCATGCTCGCTATGAGTGGCTTGACGGACACTGTCGAGATTGAGGCTAAACAGGGCAAAATAATTTTACACGGTACCAAACAGCCACGCTCAGGTTGGGCTAAACAAATTGCTAAAGTATTGCGGGGAAACCCTAAAGCCACCAAGCCTGATCCCGAACTTGATGAATGGGATATTACGCTAGATGACGGCATATGAAGCAGTTCGATATTTACTGGACTGATCTAAACCCTACAAAAGGCAGCGAAATGAAAAAGACACGACCCTGCATAGTAGTTTCGCCAGACATAATGAATAGTACAGTTAATACGGTAATAGTAGTTCCGCTAACATCTACCATAATTGATTGGCCATTTCGTTTAACTATTAAATCAACCGGAAAATTATCTTCGGCAGCATGCGACCAGATGCGATCAGTAGCCAAACAGAGATTGACGAGTAAAATTGGCTCTTTAAGCCAACCCGAAAAAAATAATCTCATTGGGATTTTACAGGAAATATTCGCATAGCAAATCCCAAATCCCAGTAAAAATCATTGACATAGATACAAGAGTGGAGTACATTCAGTCTTAATGAGAATTTTGAAGCGCAACTTGGACTTGCTCCTACTCAGCCTATCAGGGCTGTGCTTCACTATGATTGAAGCCTGATCCGTTTGCAGCGGACATCAGCACAGCTAACAGATAACCAATCAGGCTTCACCACCTGATTATTTTTTAATATTTAAGGAGTTGAAATGGCAGAATTAGGTAGACAGGTAGGAGCATTAATTGATATTAGTAACGAGCCAGGCAAACTGGTAGCAGATGTTATCCCAGTCCATGACGAGCCGAGTCCGAACTTTGTAGTTAAAGCTGTAGTTATTTCTAGAAGAAGCGGCGTAGATTATGTGGGTTCTGCTGCTGAAAGCGGAACCGAGCCTGATAAAGCACCCGAAGTGAATGAATGGATGGCATCACTGCCCGCTTGACAAAAGCTAGCCCTGGGATCACTATATAAATTATGTACAAAACTGTAACAGAAGTGATTATTCTTACTCTCTGAGACGCGGGTAGTTTACTTTTGTTACACAAACGACCCCGCACCAGCGGGGCGTTTTAATTAGAAAGGAAAGAGATCATGGCAGAGATGACCACTTACCCCATACAACCAGAAAGTGGTTTTCTGAAAAAACTTTCGACTACTCCAATTGACTATCCGCAAGCTCTGGGATCTTTAGCTATTTATCCTAGAGCAATGGATGGATTAGTCGACGAAAGCAACGAAGCAGAAATTGCTAAAGCTATGTTTGCCGGAAGCGTTTACGGAGCCATTGACGTTGACGTTGCCAAAAGAGTCATGAAAGCAAACAAACGTAAAACAGCGCATCAAGAAGAGCAGCATTGTGCAGATTCCGACTCTGTCTATTCCGATCCCAGTAGTCTCGCAAATCTTTTGACTCATCCAGATCGCATGGTTGAGCGTGTATGGGATGACCCACATGCGGCATATGAGCAATTGTTAGTTATCTACTCTCGGGTAACAGGTGGTATGCGACGATTTGATCCACTATTCCGTGAGGTTTTTTTGGCTCTGGGGTCGCAAGCAAGTGATGAGGTTGTTGAGGGTCTTTTTGCTAGTAGAGAACAAGCGATACGACTCAGTGACTATATGGGTCGATATAACTTACCGCATAATTCTACCAATGGGCATCATCGTGACCAGTTAAGCCAGCTATCTACAAAGTAATCAATAACACCAGAATCTCGAAGCCCTTTCCCTGATATAGCATAGTTTTATTAAATACTCATCTCTGATAAGAAAAATAGCATCGTGGTTTCAGTTATCTCTATTGAAGCGCGTGAGAATATTATGTAAAAAATACGATTGACTTTTATACAATTTAGTGTTTGTATTATTTATGTAGTTAATACTTAGGTTAATCGGAGTTTATGAGTATGAGAAAAGGTTTTGCTTTAGAAAAGGGTGCGACTATAATCGCGGGATTAAGCTTGCTAACAGCTTGCGGCAGTTCACCAATTAGTATTACATCTGATAACAGTAGAGTAGCGAACACGCCATGCGAAACTCACGACAAGGATGGTCGCAGAATTTTAGTAAGTAGCTATCCACTGGGCAAAATTGCTGTTAAATATCGACCACCGGGCATAGGAAATGAAACTGCGTTGCATCCTGGTGAAATCGCTCAAACATCTGACGGAAATTATCGGCTATTTGTTCCACGGCTTCCCGAACATTTTGGCCTTTTCAAGCAGGATCAAACTGCAGCCTTAGCACTCGTAGCGCCTCAACTTGGCGAAGTCTCTGTGACGCTCGGATGCATGCAAGTCATTACAAATGAGTTCGGAATACAACAAAAAGTCGTTAATCTACCGGCAGCCATATCATAAACTGCCTTAGGCCTGAAAGAATTGGTATTAAACAGCCTGCTCGCCAGTGAAGCATGGCTTTGTTTTATGGACTCGACCATACTAGAAGTCTGCCGACTTGTCCGCAGGCGTTGGCATAAAGTCGCTAGGGGGGCTACAACCACCAGGGTGAACATTACGGCTTCAAGGTGGCGGTTGGTAACAGTGGTTACCGCAGCGCCTTACACAAGAAGCTAAACCACTTATGGGGTACTGTCTTTGTGGTTCCGCCACACTACAAACAACAAAAAACAACTACTTACCAAAAGCCGTCTTAAACTACTGAGACGCAGACCGAAGATTGAGACAGTGTTTGACTACCTCAAACAGTATTTACATCCGCAAAGCAGTTTCCCAAGGAGCATGCCGAACTACGCCCTGCATTACCTGCGGATATTGTTCGGCTACCAGTTGTTACAGATGGAGTGGTAATTCGAGATTCAGGTAATCAATAACAGATTGACAGTCACAGACTACTTTGGTAGCATATATTTGTTACCAAAGACAGCGACGGTCTGTAAAAAGGCTTGATAATGTCGCCGAGGCAGCAATTTAGCGGTTAGCAGTTAGCTTATAGCTGTTAACTAAAAATTTGTAAACTTCACTGGTCTTTGGATAAAACCAAGGGCTTTTTTATTGGTAACGACAATCAACCCAGGTCGAGGTTGCAAGACAATGTGTCGAATTCAGAGATTTGTTTTTGATCTTCAGTAATGAAAATTGATAACTGAAAACTGAAAATTCGACTGGAAGGAGACACATGGCATTAACTAAGCAGAAAAAAGACGAGGTTGTCGCCCAAACGGCAGGACTATTGGCCAGCTCCAAGCTGACTGTTGTGGCAGCTTATCAAGGTACACCCGTCAAAGCTATGCAAGCACTGCGCAGACAGGCTAGAGACAACGGTACAAAAGTACAAGTTGTTAAAAACCGTCTGGTAATCAAGGCTTTGCAGGCTAATGAATTAACCAAAACAACTGATACTAGCGCACTAGAGGGCATGCTTTTATATGCCTTTAACACCGAGGACGAAGTTGCTCCGGCACAAATTTTGGCAACTTTTGCCAAGACGCAGCCAACAATTCAGTTTGTTGGCGCAATTACGGCAGATGGTAGCTTCATTGGTGCCGATGATGTAAAAGCTCTGGCAAGTTTGCCAAGCAAAGAACAGCTACGTGGCATGTTGGTTGGGACTATCGCAGCGCCACTAAGTGGCTTTATGAACGTTATGGCCGGCAATGTTAGGGGCGTACTGAACGTTTTGAGTGCGCGCGCCGAAGCCATAGGACAGTAAATGTACAAATTGATAAATAATATTTAAGGAGAATGAAATGGCAGATGAAGATAAGAAAACCGAAGCGGTAGAAGTTCCAAAAGAGTTCACGGCTATTGTTAAAGAGCTGGACAAAATGTCAGCACTTGAAATAAGTAAATTTGTTAAGTTTCTAGAAGAATACTGGGGCGTAAGTGCCGCCGCTCCTGCAGCCGCTGTTGCAGCTGCTCCAGCAGGTGACGCCGCTCCTGCAGAAGAAGCCAAAGCCGAATACGACGTAATCCTAAAAGACGCCGGCGCTCAGAAAGTCGCTGTCATTAAGGCTGTCAAGGACATATCCGGCCTAGGTCTAGGTGAAGCAAAAGCCTTAGTTGATGGTGCTCCAAAGACCATTCTTGAAAAGGCAAAGAAAGACGACGCAGAAGCAGCCAAGAAAACTCTCGAAGCCGCCGGCGCAACAGTAGAGCTTGCGTAAGCAAGACCGCTGAGACACCCTGAGAACGAGCGATTTGCGTAAGTCCAGTTAAGGGGCGGGGATGGCTAGCGCTTCTTTTCCTGCATAGAAATCAGTGACCATAGCATTAAAAGCAAAAGCGTTATCCACTGAGGCGACTTGTCCAATCAGCCTATGCGCCTGAACCGGCATGTAGTTATAGGGATCATCACGAGCTCTGTCTAACATGTCCCGGCGCATAGGGTCGTCCTCAGGTAGATCATCCATATGTGCCTGTAGAAACTGAGGTGGCTTAAACTCTAACTTGAGGTGGCTTAAGTAGGGAAATACTTGATTGTCTCGTAATTCTCTGCCACCAATATTTACGTCCCGAACACCAACATGTTCATAAACCGTACCTCTACCAGTTTCGCTCAAGGGAATGACTGAGCCCCTATTGCTATGAGCGTCAAGGTCATAATAGGTTAGGTCGGCCTGACCAGGCAGCCAAAAGGCAAATAGTTGCCGAGGCATATTGGGCAATACTCGGTTAACATTGTCCTGCGTAGCCTGAGAGTAATCAGCAATATTTCTGAGCAACGTTTCTCGCACCGAAATTGGGCGAACAACTGCCGAGAATTTGTCAGTTGGCAGTGCGACAGAATTTCCTTCGTCAGCAAAAATGCTGTCAGCTACTAGTGTACTTGGATCGAGTTGCATCAGGCCATCAAAAATAGCAAGTTTGTGCCACTGACTTTGTATGCCAGGCTCAAAAATCTCACGTATTTTTGATTGGCCCTCACGAGTCGCATAGGCATCAAACGTCCATCTCGCAAGTCTACTGCCAGCCCAGCCTGCTTGACCAGCTACCAGCACAGCAAAACCAGCTCGAGCTGCTCCAAGCAAAAAGTCTCTTCTTGCTGGATCGGCATTTGGTAGTGCTGCTTCTGGATCAAGAGATTCAATTTCAGACATTTACGGCTCCGGCAATCTGATTATATTAAAGGCACCCTCGGTTTCGAAAGCGTTATAGGCGCCTAATGCTTCCGGCGTATCACTCCATACAGAGCAACCAACTACCTTATTAACACTTACCGCACGGCGTGCGAAGTTAGCATCACCCTCTTGATAGACTCTTTCGCTTTTTAGGTAGCGCCAGGTCAGTCCCTGACGGGTGACAGGAGCCTCCAGCAAGATGCTTTCCCCCACAATTCCTGCGAAGTTGTCGGTATAAACGGGTTTGCCCGAATGACTTGGCAGCAAAATTTGATGGCTATAGTGTTCTCTATCTATAAAAGCGACAGTGTTTGTACCAGGTAACCAGAAACCCATAACCTCATCGCCGACTGGCACAGTCTCGTCCTCGTGGTCATAATTATTTTGCTCTAAACTTGCGCGCACCATAAATGGTCGCTGCAGAGTAAGATGTTGATCTCTTTTATCTTGGGGCCATTCCACTTCAGTGTCATGGTGAAGTGTCGGAGTGGCGAACAGCCTTACGCTAGACGGCAAGATCGCTAGACCTGGCCAGACAGAAGCAGTTATCCAGCTTTCTTTCATCCCTTGCCGGACTCTGTAAGCATAGGTCTCGCCCACCTGCCGTTCACGACTCTGCACATCCCGTTGACGATCGTGAAATTGTTTTGCTTCTACTCCAGCCGTCCCCACCACTCCAATGAGGGGTGCAGCTACAATCCATCTCAACAGCGTTCGGCGCGATAGACCACCACCCTGTTGCCCAAGAGTTGATTCTGACATATGGCAACATCATACAACTTTCTTCCTAGAGCTACAATTTGTTTTCTATATAAATCGCAGGGACAGCCTCTAGACTAATCTTCAATTTATTTAACGAATTGTTTTTGCTCAGGGTAGTTATGCGGAACGCCGCTCGTAATGTTCTATGCTTGTCCGAGCAAAGTGCTACCCTGAGCGAATATAATGACTGGTTTATCCGAGGAGTATGTAGTCAAGACAACCTAACAGCGTAGAGCTTTTACTTATTTACTACACATTTCCACAGAAATTTGATGTTGATAGTTTTACATGTAATAGTACGTGACGTTACCTGTAACTATTTGCTTGACGACAACCATTTCAAGCGTATAATTATATGTATGAGATACACCATATCGGACTTGAGGGAAGACTTTCCAGACGATGAGGCTTGCTTGCAACTTGTTTTTGATTATCGTTACGGTGACTTAAAAACATGTCCAAAGTGTGGGGTTGTCGGTACAAAGTTTTGGCGTGTTAAAAACCGTATGTCGTTTAAGTGTGCCGCTTGCAGGCAACAGATCTATCCGCTAGTGGGCACAATCTTTGAAAAGTCTACGACACCACTGTCACTATGGTTTCACGCATTATATCTATTCTCCGTGTCTAAGAACGGTGTTGCGGCTCTAGAAATACAAAGGCAAGTTGGCGTTTCCTATAAAACAGCGCATAGAATGGCAAAGATGATACGCGTACTTATGTATGAAAGCGGTAAACTTGGTTTTTTAGGCACGCCGATTGAAGTTGACGAAGCTTATATCGGAGGTAAACGCAAACAGACCCTCAAAGATCACAAGACACCAGTTATGGCTGCTTTAGAAGTTGGTGGAGAAATCAGGACACAAGTTGTACCTAGAGCCAATTCAGAACACACACTCCCGTTTCTGCGGGAGAATGTAGACGATGGCTCAATGCTCCATACTGATGAAAGTAAAATCTATAAACACTTACAGGTTAAACAATTTTATAATCACAAATCAGTTAGACATATCGCCCAAGAATTTGTAAAAGATGGGGTTACGACGAACCACGTCGAGGGCTTTTTCGGTCAGCTGAAACGTTCTTTGGACGGGACTTACCACGCAGTTTCGCCTTACTATCTTGGTTCATACGTCGCAGAATTTGCCTTTCGTTATAATCACCGTCATCAAACGATTTTTCCGCTCCTTTTGGCAAAGGCTGGGAAGCGAGCTTAATAAGTTCTAGAAATTTCTTCTTACCCATGTTCCTTATAATAACATCAGATGTCGCTGGCATGCCTAGAAGTGGTTAGGATTGCTAAAGTAGCTTGTTTCATATTGTCCTAATGGGCTAGGACAAATTATAGATATATCCAAAGAGTTATTGTAAACTTATTGTGTTTTCTATCCTTGTAAATATACGGTGTAGGAGGGTTTGGCAAATGAAAGCAACTCCAAGACAGAAACTAAACAAACCATCATCAACTAACTATACATACAATGAAACTACCTAACATAACCAAGAAGCAACAAACAATACTAGAACTTCTCTATACCCATAGATTCCTAAACAGGATCCAAATACAAACACTTATGAACCATAGTGATTACAAAAGAATCAATGTCTGGCTAAAAGATCTCAGAGAAAAACAGTACGTAGCCTGGATCTATTCCACTGACTTTGCCGAGAAAACCAAGCCAGCTGTCTATTATCTTGGTATAAACGGGATACGTTTCCTGAAGACGTTTGAGCAACACCCTATCCATGAACTCCGCAAGCGTTACCGTGAACCATCACGCAGCCAGACATATATAGATCGATGTATGCTAATTGCCGACTGTTGTATTACGTTAGAAAAGGCACGAACTGATAAAGCCCATTACTATTTCGAAACTGAAGCTGACTATCTTGAAGATAGCTACTACCACTTCCTAAGTGATAATGAACTAGTACACCCTCATCTTTGCTTTTCTAAGGAAGAATACGATGGCGCAGGTAACGAGGAAATCACCACCTATAGTTACCTACTGGAAGTATTTGACCCAACGCTGCCACGCTACCGTATTAAGAAACGGCTTAAGAACTATGCAGAGTACCTGGATGAGGGCGATTGGGAAAGCGAAACAGACACGGCATTGCCAATAATCCTACTCGTGTGTCCTCGAACGACTGATCTGATCTATGCCAAGCGTCGTACCAGAAGCTTAATGACAGAAATATGGGAATCAGACGATGATGATAGGCCACAGATACGGTTTGCAACCGTAGATAAGCTAAAAGCACAGGGAGTAAGAGGAGAGATTTGGGAGGAGGCCTAGCAATTTAGGCAAATTAGGCTCGAAAAAAGTAGCAAGATTCAATCATAGCTTCTCTTTTGCTATACTTTCATCAAGATGAGTGCCAAGTTAGAACGCATTAAAAAGAGTTACAGATCCAAAATCCTTGCTGTCCGAAATTACCAAGCCGATAAAGAGGAATTCACTATTGATGATTTTATTGACCAGCAGTCGCTAATTGATATTATAATCGAGATTAACGAAGCCGTATGTGACATTACTCCTGCAGGCAAGGTATTCCTGAAAGAATATTATGGGTATGAATCTATAGCAAAAATGTTTGTCAATGCAGATATAAATCTGTATGCACCCAAAGAGAAGCTAAAGGATGGTAAACTTGCAGCATATACGTGGTGGCTTGAGAATATGAAACCCATGGAAATAACAATGCTTATTGCTGAAGCTCGGGGAGAGGTTATAAACAAAGATACGAAACTGAAGAAGATTTTAATGCCTCCGGATAGAAAGGACTATATGCCATGAGTCACAATTATGACAGGGTTCTTTTGCAACGCATAGATGAGGTCTTGCAATATATTTGGGATCCGATAGGCGTAGCAGGCGAACCGGCGGCTCGGGATGAATATGACCACTACCTACCAGAATTGCTGAACGCGATACTCGGTGGTGCCAGCAAGGAAAGTGTTGTAGATATACTAAATAAAATTGCCGCGGATTCCATGGAACTAACCATGACTGACGATTATGCTAAAAGAACGCATAGGGCGGTTGAGATAATCTTTGACTGGGCAGATTACCTTAAAGAAAACCTAAAAAATGAGCCTTAGTAATGTAAACACAATGTTTCAGCAATACGCCGATATGCTGAAAGCAATTCCTGGTGTTGCCTCAAAATTTCAAGAAAAAGAAGACAGTACGGTTTATAGCTTCACATCAAGTAATTCAAACTCATTAGATGTTGAATTAAGCGGTTACGGCAGAACTACAGCTATTTTTTTAACCATCCAAGGTACAAACTGCGCATACTGGAATACAGCCGAGGAAGAGAACCTGGATTATCACATCAAATTAGCCGCGGCTGCGTTAAAGGGTGACGTAACGTATAGCCGTTCTCCTATTCTTCACATAAAAGAGGTTTGTTTTAAAGTTGACAATGTATGGCATTGTACTTTAACGCGTGACAGTGGATTTGGCTATATAAAACAAAGACAAAAGCTAAAGAACGTTCGATTAAACAATAAAAATGAAGCCATTGAACTGCTAGAAAGTGAATTAAGCAAAAGACGTGACCTCACTTACAACACATTGTGTAGATGGATAGAAAAGAAGAAAAAGGAGCACTACACACTAAAAGGTAATTCAGGCATTGACTATCAGCTTGATTTTTTTACCACCTGGGACAACAAAAAATTAAAAACAATACGATTCTGGGGCAATATTGATGGCGGTGATGTCAGTGCATTCCATCCACTTAGTAGTACGTTCATAAAAGCCCCTGACGATACATTTGTGGGTGAGTAGACTAAAAATAATTTATGTACATACTCCTTTTGTATGGTTGAACTTCTCACATTTAACCATACGTAACGCTCATTCTGCAGTTGCAAAATCCTGACTTATAAACTTTGGGCTCTATAGCTTCCACTTCTCATTATCTACAGAAGTGGTACAATTTTGTTATGGCAGAAATACTCCTTCCAACAACCGAGGTACAGCATATAGATAGAACAGATGGGCACCCTTCATTTGATGTAAAGCAATACGTGTTTAACGATGGTAATACGCAAGTTCGCGTAATAGAAATTGGTGGAAACCTTTCAGGCGTGAGCGTTGATGGCGAGGTGTTGGACGATCCTGAAGCAGAACGCCAAAGAAACAGTGCTCGTGGATTCGTGGTAGACGCATTAGTAAACCACGTGCTTCAAAATACTCCGGATTTACTTGAGCCGGTTTTAGATGCGCTAATAGACAGTTCTGTTTAAGAAGAGGAGAAACTTTTATGGCAGAAGAATTAAGTGGAGCCAGTCGCCCAGGGCTTTCTTTGATGGGGGAAGAAGGACAACTAGTTACAAGGAATTTAGTCGGAATTGTTTTAGGTCTTACTACCGTTGAGGAACTTGGAGATGATCGTTACTTTTATGACGAAGGCGGCCTAACCCTAAGAGTAAATAGGTCGAGCCTCGATATATTTCAGAAACCTGGTAATGATTCGGATCCACAACCTTAAAGAGGTTAAGGAAATATTGAAGCAAAGTTGCAGATATGGAAGTTCAGACTGGCGGTATGACAAACGATCCGGCAGCCTGGGAGGATTGGCTTAAAAGTATTGAAAGCGTGAAAAAGTAAACTCTTTACGCTCGAAGAGTTTGGGATAACAGAGTAAAGGTTGTTACATGTAATGAGCCTTTTAAGCCAATGTTTTCGATACTTTATATGTCTGGTTGTCTTGAGTACACACTCCTCGTTTATCCACAGTTTTGGAAATTGTTTTTGACTTCAGTTGACACACGTGGTACGGTAAGGCTACAAGTGTACAAATAAACACTTATGCATGAGAGATAAAAGAGATGGCAGAAGTACCAGAAAAACAAATCAAAAGACTGAAGTCCTTGATTACGGAGGCAGAGACAAGCTTGGCAGCTGCCAAGGAATTGCTCATGAGTCTCGTCGGGGAAGATCCTTTGGTAGCAGCAGCCATCAAAGAAGAACCACTTGGCAAGATAATCGAGGGTGTTTTTGACGGTCAGACTATGGTTGGATCAGATGGCAAGAACTATCCGGTACCTGCAAACTATGCAAGCAAATCCAAGCTCGTCCAAGGCGACATACTAAAACTTACCATTGCCGATGACGGTTCTTTCCTTTATAAGCAAATTGGACCCGTGCCACGCAAGCAAGTTGTTGGCATGCTTAAGCTTGAAAACGGCCATTATTTTGTAGATGTTAGCGGCAAACAGTTACGAGTGCTATTAGCTAGTGTTACATACTTTAAAGCCAAGCCAGGCGATCAAGTCAGCGTTAACGTCCCAGAAGATGATACCCATTCCGAATGGGCCGCTCTCGAAGCCGCACTCTAAATAGCTGACAGTACACAGCTTACAGCAGACAGGTTGAGATAAATTTTTGTCAATATCACAACTGTCGTCTGTTTGCTGTCTACTGTATACTTTATTGACTATGGGGAAAGCATTTTACCGGAAATACCGGCCAAAAAAGCTATCTGAGGTTGTTGGCCAAGAACACGTAACCAATACTCTCAGCCGGGCGTTCAAAAAAAGCATGATAAGCCACGCTTATTTGCTGACTGGCCCAAAAGGGGTTGGCAAGACCAGTATTGCGCGGATCATAGCATATGAAGTTAATAGCTTGCCTTACGACGAAGAAGCCACTCATTTAGACATTATAGAAATTGATGCCGCCAGTAATCGTAGAATAGACGAGATAAGGGAGCTTAAAGAACGCGTGAACATTGCGCCAACGAGTGCAAAATACAAAGTTTACATCATTGATGAGGTTCATATGCTCACTAAAGAAGCGTTTAATGCTTTGTTAAAAACACTTGAAGAGCCGCCTGAACATGCCATATTTATACTTGCTACTACAGAGGCACATAAAGTTCCAGAAACTATAATAAGCCGCACCCAACGCTTTAGCTTCAAGCCTGTTAGCATGGCCAAAGTCACAGCTCATCTTAGGCAAATTGCCAAACTAGAAAACATCGTCATAGAAGACGCCGCGCTAGAACTCATTGCGGCACATGGAGAAGGTAGTTTTAGAGATAGTATCAGCTTGCTTGATCAAGTCCGCCACATGAGTGAAAATGTAACTTTAGAAAACGTCCAGCGAACCCTTGGACAAGCCCCGGAAGAGATTTTAGAGAATATACTCGGCGCCATTGAGAAGCATGACTTTAAAGCTATTGCATCAAGCCTATCAGATCTAAGGAATCACGGTGTGCAAGCAGCTTTGGTAGCCCATCAGTTATCCCAGTTACTTCGCTTCTATATTGTCAACAATAATGCTTCATTGGATGCACCAGTAACATTAGATCTATTGAAGGACCTATTGCAGGTCCCAGCCAGTTCAGATGCCGAAGTTGCGCTGGAGCTAGCCCTTTATAGATCTGCTCTAGATGCCCCAACTTCAGAATCAAGAAACACTTCCAAGCACTCAACCCCAACCCCCACACTAGTTTCTAATCATCAAAAACCAGTTATGCGGCCAAAAACGCTGGATGCTCCTGAAATACCAATCACAAGTGATACTACCAAGCCCCACAGCTCTGAAAGCGTCAAAACTACCCAGCCTAGGAAAGGTGACGCCTTTGACGGGGAAACTTGGCAAGACATACTTGCTGCCATTAAGGCAAAACACAATACCCTTTATAGTGTAGTACGGATGGCTCAGCCGGAATTTGAGCCTAAAATTATTACACTGACTTTCGCTTTCGCGTTTCATCAAAAAAGACTTGATGATACCAAGAACAAACAGATTCTGCTGGGCATTATCAAAGAAGTTACTGGCAGGGACGTTACGCTCGTATGTATTCTGGAGAAGAAATCTGATACTAGCATGGCTATCAGTAAGCCAGAACCACAGCCTGATACAAAAAATAATCTGGAAGCCATAAGCAATATCTTTGGCAGCGCAGAAATAGTAGAGTAGGTCTATGGACCCAAAGACTGCTCTAGTGCCACCACAAAACTTAGATGCTGAAGCATCGCTACTGGGCGCTATTTTAATCGACACCGATGCGCTGATTAAAATTGCCGATAAAATTGATGTTGGGGATTTTTATGACGAAAAGCATCGTTACATTTACGAGGCCATTACCCAGCTTTATGATCAACACAGCCCGATTGACGTTTTAACACTTGCCGATAAACTTAAAGCCAACTCAACACTCGACACGGTTGGGGGCACACCGTACCTTGCCGAACTATCAAATTTTGTGCCAACAACTGCGCATGTCGAACAATACGCTGAAATAGTTGCCCAGAAAGCTTTGAGACGCCGTCTCATTAAAGCCTCCCAGGACATCACCACTATGGGCTTTAACGAAACTAATGAGCTGCAGGAATTGATTGAAAACGCAGAGACTCGTCTATTTGAGGTCAGCCAGACACACATCAAGCAGGACGTAACCAGCCTGGAAACCATTCTGAGCGAGAGTTTTGATAGGCTCGATGAATTGCACAAGGATAAGGGCAAAATCCGTGGTGTTCCAACAGGATTTAAAGATTTGGACGATATGCTAGCCGGTTTCCAAAAATCCGATCTTATCGTCCTGGCAGCAAGACCATCAATGGGTAAAACTGCTTTGGCGCTTAATTTGGGACATAATGTTGCTCTGCAGTCTAAGCAACCAGTACTAATCTTTTCTTTAGAAATGAGCAAAGAGCAGCTGGTCGACAGAATGCTGGCAATGGAATCAGGGGTTGACGCCTGGGCGCTCAGGACAGGTAATTTAACAGACACTGACTTTGAGAAAATTGGACAGGCAATGGGGACTCTTAGCGAGGCACCGATATATATTGATGATAGCCCTAGCATCACGGTCAGCGAACTCCGCACAAAGTCCCGCCGCGAGGCTCATACCCATGAGCTGGGACTGATTATAGTAGATTACCTCCAATTAATGAGTGGCGGCCACAAATTTGGCGGTGAAGGCAACCGGGTCCAAGAAATTAGCGAGATATCCCGTGGGTTAAAGGCAATCGCACGTGAGCTAAATGTGCCTGTACTAGCACTAAGCCAGCTAAGCCGTTCGGTAGAAAGCCGTAGCCCCCAAATACCCCAGTTAGCCGATCTTAGAGAATCAGGCTCAATCGAGCAGGATGCAGATGTGGTCGCTTTCATTTACCGCGAAGAGTACTATAACCCGGAAACTGACCGCAGAAACATAACTGACATATTAATTAAAAAGCATCGTAACGGCAAAACTGGCGGCATAGAACTCTACTTCGACAAGGACAAACAGCGCTTCCGCACGCTCGACACCAAACACACCCAACCATTTGAATCTTAGAAACCGTTTACCATTCTTCGTTTTCATGGTAAACAGGCGATGGTTACTGTATGGAAAACAGAGAACGGTAAACGGTAACGGGTTTCCTGTATACTATCAATTAGCAAATGAAAAAGTTTAGAGAGTGGGTGGTGTTAATGTGGAAGCCAATATTGGCTTTTTTGGTTGTTGCTGTAATTGTTTGCGGTATTTTGGGGTTTAGGCTTGGAAGCCTTACCGGGGGAGTAAGCCTATCAGAACGTGACTATATAGCATCCGTAGACTCTGGCAGGGAGCTTTTACAAAACCCGACGTACGCGCTACATAAAATTCCAACATATTTGCTGTTCAAGTTGGACATTCAGCGCATAGCTTTCTACCGACTCGTAAGCGTAATATTTGCCGCGCTTTCCGTTGTAAGTTGTTTTTTTATATTGCGCGAATGGTCAACTGACCGCATAGCCATATTAGGAACCTGGCTCTTCTTAACCTCTGCTTGGCTATTGCACATAGGACGGCTAGCAAGCCCAGAGGCATCATATTTGCTAATTCTGCCATTGGTATGGGCAGCAATTTGGCTTTATAACACGACCCTTCGCAAAACAGCGCTTATAGTCTTAAGTTTGCTAAGCGGTATGGCTTTTTATATACCTGGTTTTGGTGTTTTATTGGTTGGGATAGCTGTATGGCAATACAAGAAAATATGGAGTGAGCTGCGTCAAGTACCTTGGTGGTTTCGTTTGTTGTGCGGATTGATAATCTGCATACTCTTGTTACCGCTGATTTTGGCGAGCATTGATAGCACCAGGGAATTGCTCCGTGCAGTTGGGTTACCTACCGGAATGCCCAAGCTAAAAACAATAGGCAATAATCTTCTAAACATACCTGAATATTTCCTCCTCAGAGGCCCAGACGACGCCACCAAGTGGTTAGGTAGATTGCCGTTATTTGACGCATTCTCCACCGTTATGATGATCGTTGGATTTTATAGTTTAAGAAACTATTGGCGGCTCATAAGAAGCCAGATGCTAATTGTTGGCTGTATCTATTTTGGCATACTAATTGGACTTGGTGGCCCGGTTGCCATCACTGTCCTTGTACCCATAGCATACATATTCATAGCACTTGGCCTGACATTCATGCTGCAACAATGGTATGCTGTATTCCCGCATAACCCAATCGCCCGGGCCATAGCTACTACACTGCTTTCACTGAGCATACTGTTAGTTTCTTTTTACCACCTTAGCCACTACTTTATCGCATGGCCCGAATCTCCTCTCACAAAACAGACATTTAGTCATAAGCTACCTGCCCCCAGGTAAAACTTGCTTGTAGCCCCGATTTTTAGCCTTAAACACCCAAATTACAGCTTTTCAATGCGATCGCATTGAAAAGTTGTAGGATTTAATGGGGTAGTTACACTTGGTTAGACGAGAGCCTGAGCTGACGTGTTTCGGATTTTTACACCGTCCTAGATCACACAGAACAGCCGCAGTCGCCCAATCCTCACTCAACGTAACTATGGTTGCGTTTTCCTCGGATTGAACAACTGCAATTATCCTGGAGCAACCTGGAATCAATGGCTAGGTGTGGAACTCGTGTTAAAATGTATTGTGAATAAGGAGATTTGTGATGAGTAAATTCGACCAAGCTAAAATGCTATTGAAAGTTAAGAAGCTACAAAAAGAATTACAAAAAATGATTATTACTACAGAGCAGGGTGATGGCGCTGTCAGCGTGGAGATTACCGGCGAACAAAAACTTAAAAAAATCCATATTGACCCTGAGTATGTGGATCTAGATGACATAGGCCAGCTAGAACGCTGGGTAGAAGACGCCGTCAAAGACGCCATACAGCAAAGCCAAAAAATTGCTGCCGAAAAAATGCAACCCATGATGGGAGCATTAGGAGACCTAGGCTTATAGCCAACCTCCTCTTTCACAGTTCACAATTATCTGTTTACCATGCATAAACCATTAGCCGTTGTCCATGGAAAACAGAAAAAGGAAAATGTATGGTAAATAGTAAACGGAAAACGGAAAACTTAGGGTGAGTGTCTTACCCCGCGCACTTGAAGATGTTATTGAGGCACTAGAGACACTACCTGGTGTTGGTTCTAGGACGGCGGAAAGATATGCCTACTATCTGTTGAAAGGAGATTCCCGAACGGCAGTTCAAATATCAAATGCACTTTCAAGCCTGCACGGCGGAGTGGGAATATGCCAAAAAACTTTTGCATTAGTACCTAAGGGCCAGGATTTATCGGATCTTTATACTGACCCAAAGCGAGACAAACAGGTAATTATGGTAGTGGCTGAACCCTTTGATATCCTCGCGTTAGAAAAAACCAGTCAATATCACGGAACTTATCATGTATTAGGGGGACTAGTGTCACCAATTGATGGCATCACTCCGGATCAGTTGCATGTAAAAGAATTGCTGCAACGAATCGATGATGACAAGGTAGAAGAAATTATCTTAGGCACAAACGCCAGTGTTGAGGGCGAGTCGACTGCCTTATATATCCAGCAACAAATAGCTGGCCGTAAGGTTAAAATAACCCGCCTAGCCCGTGGTTTGCCTGTAGGCGTTGACTTGGAATACGCCGATCAGATCACACTGGGACGTGCCCTAGAAGGCCGTACAGTACTATGAAAGACCAAATCAATGACCTGGTGTCTAGTAGCCAAGCAATTGTTATAATTCAGGCAGATAATCCCGATGGTGATAGTTTAGGCAGCGCCTTGGCATTAGAAGAAATTTTTGGAGATTTGGGTAAGAAAACTTTCCTGTACTGCGGTGTGGATATACCAGACTACCTGAAACATCTGTCTGGCTGGGATCGGGTAAGCAAGGACATACCAAATCAGTTTGATCTAAGCATTATTGTTGATACCAGCGCCAGTGTTTTACTGGAAAAGCTCGAAAACAGCCCTTATCGTGCGCCAGTGGCCTCAAAACCGGTGATAGTGCTGGACCACCATGCAGATGTTGCCTGTGACATAGCATACGCCACTGTGGTCATGAATGACAAAGAGGCCATTGCTACCGGTGAAGTTATCTATGGACTGGCCAGTGGGCTGGGATGGACAATGAATTTACAGGCCAAAACTCACATTGCAAGCTCAATTTTGTCTGATTCGCTTGGTTTAACCAGTGACGGCACGACTGCCCAAACCTACCGTATTATGGCCGATCTGATAGAATCTGGCGTTAGCCGCCCAGCCCTAGAAGAAGCGCGGCGTGCTTTTGGCAAAATGCCAGAAGCAATCTTCCGCTATAAAGCCAAGCTTATCCAGCGAACGGAATTGCATATAGACGGCAAGCTGGCCTTAGTAAATGTTCCGCACGACGAGCTAATGGAGTTTAGCCCACTCTATAACCCGGCACCGTTAATCCAGACTGACATGCTTCAAATTGAGGGCGTCTTACTGGCCATTGTGCTCAAACATTACAAAGACGGCAAAGTAACTGGCTCCATCCGCTGCAACAGTGGCGGTAATATTGCCGGGGACTTGGCTGCTCACTTTGGCGGTGGAGGCCATTCGTACGCCGCTGGCTTCAAAGTAACTGACGGCCGTACATTTAACGAAATTAAGTCTGGCTGCATAGCTAAGGCCGCAGAGCTACTTGACAAAACAAGCGAACCGCAATAGCATATAGTCATAATGAAATCCAAAACTCAAATCCAAACTTGTTGCTGCAGCGCTACTATTAACTGTTGCTCGTAATAATTTAGTAATTAAAACTTAACCTCGGGCAACCGAGGTTTTTTAATAAAACAGGAAATAAATGATGACTATAGCAGAAATAAGCAGGAATGAAGCTCCAGTAAGGGTGCCTGGTGCCAGGGAAATTAACGACTATCAGCTGTTTGAGGAAACCCTGCCATCAATAGTGGGCAATGATCTATCTGATACTGTCAGTATTATAGACAATCCAGGCAGAGTTGTAACCGCTGAAGAAATGGCTGGACTAGCCCTGTATAAAATTTACTCAAGATTACTGCCATCTAGGATACAATAGAAGAAATCACCATGAAGCTATATAACAGTCTAATCCGCAAAGTTGAGAATTTCGAGCCAATTGAAGCTGACAAGGTCAAGTTATTTGTTTGCGGACCGACAGTTTACGACTTTTCGCACCTTGGTCATGCGAAAACCTATATTCAACTGGACGTACTGGCGAGAGTGCTGAAAGACCAAGGCTTCGATGTATTTTATTTGCAGAACATTACTGATATAGACGATAAAATTATCAACCGCGCAAAAGAAAACGGCATAAGTTGGGAGCAACTGCGGGAAAAATTTGAGTCTGAATACTTAAAAGATATGACGAGCCTCGGCAACACCTCAGTCACGCAATATGCCCGAGCTACCGACTACATCGAGGATATTATTCGTCAAGTTAAAGTACTTTTGGATAAAGGGCACGCCTACAAAATTGCTGACGGCATTTACTTTGAAGTTGCAACGTTTCCGGGTTACGGTAAGCTATCCGGCCGCACGAAAGTGACGCAAAACGACGCTCAGACACGAATAGATCATTCTGAGGAAAAGAAAGGCTGGAATGATTTTTGTTTATGGAAGTTTTCAAAGCCCGGCGAGCCTGTTTGGGACGCATCTTTTGGCGATGGCCGGCCCGGCTGGCACATAGAAGACACCGCTATTACAGAACACTTTTTTGGACCGCAGTATGACATCCATGGCGGTGCAGTTGACTTGATTTTTCCACACCACGAAGCCGAAATTACCCAAATGGAATCAGCATCAGGCAAGGTTCCATTTGTCAGGCACTGGGTTCACACCGGCTTTCTAAATATTGATGATGCCAAAATGTCTAAGAGCAAGGGTAATTTTTTTACCATACGTGAAGTTTTAGAAAAAGGCCATGACCCGATGTCGGTACGCATGTTGACGCTACAAAGCCATTATCGGGCCACCATAAACTTTTCATGGGATTTGCTTGAGGCAGCAAAAATTCGATTGCAAAGCTATCAAACTATGGCAGACAGGCGGTTTCAGTCAACAGGGATTAAAGATATACGTCAAGAGCTACAAAAAACTCAAAAAGCTATCCGTGAAGCACTAGCAGATGACTTAAACACACCCCAAGCACTAGCAGTATTAAGTGAACTAGAAGTCGCTATTGATAACAGTGGCATTAGCTTGTCTGCTCAAGAAGCTTTCAATACATTCATAGACTGGATAGACAGTATCTTAGGTTTGCGTTTGGGTAGTAGTATCGACATTACCGAGAAAGAAAAACAATTGATTAAGACTCGTGAAGCTGCTCGTAGAGCTAAAGATTGGAGCAAATCAGATGAGCTACGAGATGAGCTGGGTCAACAAGGAATTGGTGTTCGTGATACCGGACACGGGCAAATTTGGTTTCGACTATAGCCAGGTTTTAAGTCAGCTCTTCTCTGACTTCAGCCTTACTAAGTAGGCGCCTTGAAGTAAGATAATCTAGCACTACAATCCGCAAACAGCCAGCAACCGGTATTGCGACAAGACCGCCTAGCAAGCCGCCAAAGTTGACACCGATTATTACTGAAGTAAATACTAACAGTGGCGACATATTAGTAGAGTTTGATTGAATTTTGGGCTGTAAAACATAGTTTTCAATCTGTTGGTAAAGAATGTAATAAATAAGTATACCAAGGGCAGACACCGGTGAGGTAAACAGTGCGACTGTACTGACAATAATGGCTCCTATGGTATGGCCAACAAGTGGTATAAGCCCACAAATAAACACAACAACCATCAGTGCAATCGGGTAACTAACATCAAACAGTATTAAAGGAACAAGTATTAAGGCCGCAGCTAAGGCGGCTAATGTTACCTGGCCGTTTACAAATCCTGTGATAACCCTGTACATGTCATGCGCCATTACTTCGGCGTGACCTTCTTTGTTGTCAGGTATCAGGCGTCTGGCAAAAGCTATCCAGCGCGGACCCTCAATTAGCATCATAAAGGTCAATACAAGAATTGTAAGAGTAGAGAATATACTACTGGTAATACGCGTGAACGCCGAGACAGCCGATCCACTGACGTTTTGCAGTCGTTCAGACAATTGGCTAGAAAACTTATCCGATTGATCCTGTAAGTTATATTTGCGCACAAACCGTCCTAAGCCGCTGTCTTCAGTTCTAACATCTTCTATTAAGCTTGGAACTTCAGCTATAAAATTACTAGTTTGCCTTACCAGCGGCGGGACTATACTCGCCAGGAAGCCGAGTAAAACCGCGATTATAATAAAAAACGAAATACCGGTGGCTAGCGTACGGTTGCCACGGCGTTTGCCGGGTAGATTATTGGATAGCCAGTGTACCGGAGCGTTGAGAGCAAGTGCCAAGAAAAAGGCTGTAAAAATGAGTATTAAAGCATGTGAAGCCCGCTGAATAGCGCCAAACATCATGAACGACAGAATCACTAGCAGCAGGATACGAATAACCGTATGGTTAGATATAGTTATCTCAACGCTGTTATCTTTGTTTTTTCTTCCGAAACCTAACATGAATCTATTGTCTCACTTTCTAATACGCCGTCAACCCTAGTTAGTGTTAATCTGGGGTTTGGCAGTTTGGTACATGTTTAGTATTTGTGGCCCCACCGTGTCAATATCGTATTGCTGAACTAATTGTTTTTGCTGATTATGTATTTTTTCATTGAGTAAATTATCTGTCAGAAATAATTCTAGCTTTTGGGCAAAGCTACCAGTGTGAGTGGGCTGTATCAAGGCGCCAGAATCCTCCCCCAGAACACTTTTATAGCCTGGGTTGTCGCCGCCAAGCACTACACCGGCACCTGCCGCCATCGCCTCTATCAGTACGATGCCGAAACTTTCTCCTCCCAGCGATGGGAAAACCGCTACCACGGCGGATGCTAATAGATCGGCTTTAGCGTGCTCATCAACGTAACCCATAAACTTTACTTGTGTCAGATTATGGCTGTTGGCAAACTCTTGTAGCTTTTGGCGTTCTGGCCCATCACCGGCAATTAACACTTCAATAGTGTTCCCTAGTGGCTCCGGCAAGCTAGCAAGCGCCTTTAACAGCTGCTTGCAGCCTTTTCGGGGAACCAGACGACCCAAGAACACTATTCGGCCAGGAACGGGCTGAATGTTGGTCTGCCAGGCGGCAGTGTCAATCATGTTTGGAATAACGCTGCTAACAAGCCCAAAATGTGATTTTGCAAATTGCTGAGCAGCTGGTGATACGCTACATATAGCGTCAAGACGCTTTAATTGGCGCTTTTGCACCAACCCTAGCGCCCTGCTGCCATATTTTTGCAAACGACCAAATGGCAAAATATGAAATGTGCCGACTACCGCCGTTTCCGGTGCAGCCGACTTAATCACTTTCCCCGCCATCATTGGACTATAAGGCATCTGGACATGTAGCACATCATATTTTTCGTTAGCTAATAGGACTTTAATGTCTGATGAATTTGCAGGCAAGGGAACCGTAAGGCGATTGCCATTAAACCTAATGTTCACATTACGGCTTAAACTGTATACAGCTTCATGGTTTGGCTTGCTTTGGCCCGCCAGGTAATGCACGGTATGGCCTTGCTTAGTTAACCAGCCCCCAAGGGCACGCACATACTGTTGTACGCCGTCATTTCGGTCAAGGCTATCGTCCAGCACTAACCCTATTTTAAGCTTGTTGATAGATTGCCTCGTATTGGTCAACAATTTTAGTATAGCTATATTTTTTAACGTTCTTTTGGGCCCAATCCTGCCAAATTTTCCTCACCGCTTTTTCGCTCATCATGATATCAAGCTGCCTAGCTAGTTCATTCGTATCTGAGGGGTCAACCAAAGATAGTCGGCCAGCACCCTGCATTACAGTCCGATACCCAGGGTTATCCCCGGCAACTACTGGCAAATTACTGGCCATTGCTTCCAGTAGCACAATTCCAAAACTTTCGCCAAACTTGGCCGGGGAACAAAACACCTGCGCGGTATTTAGCAGTTTTGTTTTAGTTGCTTCGTCTACTCTGCCCAAAAACTCAACCGGCGCGTCAAGTTCTTCCACGTAGTTTTCCAACTTTTTAAGGTCGGGACCTGCGCCGGCGATAATTAGTCTTATATCTGGCTTGCTGGCTGCCAAAACATCAACGGCTTCTATAAGATTCTTGATGCCTTTACGGCGTTCTAATCTGCCGATATATAGAATCATGTTTTTATCACGTGATGCTTCATCGCCGGGTCCTTTATATCTTTTTAGATCTATGCCGTTGGGTATAATTGTGATTTCTCTGTCAGTTAGTGACCTTACATAGCTGGCGGCTGGCTCAGAAACCGCTGTTAAAGTATCTAGATATTTTAGGACAGACTTGGTATAGGGGGTGATGACTCGTTCTATGGTCTTAGACATCACCGTATCAGGCAGCTTGGCGTGGAAAGTCGCAATGTTTAGGGCTTTGCTTCTAGGTAATATTTGCCAAGATAGCAAAGGGACCCACGGCTCGTGAAAGTGCAAAATATCAAAATCTTCTGCGTCAAGCAAGGCATCTACTGCTTTTGTGTCAACACTCACGGAAATTTGGGCAGTCGTATGGAATGGTGACCTCATATCTGTCGATCTACCCAGCAAGCGCACAAAAGTGTCAACATCCCCAGAGTAGTCTCGTGGTTGTGGGGTAATTATTAAGGCTTCGTGGCCACGCACGGAAAGTTCTGTCTGCATAGCAAAGACGCACTCCTGAACACCACCACCCTTAAACAAGTTATAAGGACACACTAACCCAATCTTCATTTCAGTATCATTATACTCCAGCCGTGAACAGTGCCTAAAAATCCTAACCTCGACTTAGCTCATCTAATCTTTTCCAAATAGTATTCGTTAGCTCATGAATAATGTTTCCGAAATGTTACCTCTAGCCCTACGCTGTCAGGACTATGAGTATAAGAGGAAAGAGCTCTCCGATGAACTAAATTGTAACAAATTCCGTATATATTAATAATTATGGTATAATAAGTCATATACAGGGTAGTGCAGGTGTCTAAGAAGCGCCTACGGCACCGTTAGCGTTTGGGTGGTACTGAGAGGATTAGAATTACGTAATTATGAGAAAAGGCCCGGAACCACTAATAATAATCGACGATCCAGGTCGTGATAGCGATGGCGAGCACGCTGCTCTAACAGCTGTAGGGATGGAGAACTTCGGTGAGTTTGTTATGAAAGCTTACGTGGCAAATGATACTGCAGCACCGCGTCGCGCTAAGCTAATGAGCAGCCTATTCGAAGTTATTGGCCGGCACAATCTACCTGTGTTAGTTGGAGAAGATCCCGATCCATCTGATTTCCAGCCGTACGAGTTTGAGACCACCTATAGACAATCAACAAAACCCTTGTTATCGGCCACAGAGCACTTGCCAAAAATAATCGAGAAAGAAGAGGACGATTCGGTTGTCTTAGCATTAACGAGTTCTCACACGGACGCAAAAATACTTTTTGAGAATCATCCAGACCTTTGTGCCCAAAAAATAAATCGGGTAACAATGATGGGTGGCATTAAAACCGCTTGGGGTCAACCCGAGCTCAAAGATGGCTTATTGCAACCCGACAGCTCGTTCAATTATACGTGCAACCGTGAAGCTGCGAGGTATACGTTTAATTTCTTGCAAACAGCTGGCATTCCAATAACTTTTGTCTCTCGTTATGCAGTGTATGGCATGCCACATTTTGGCGGTAGCCCATCGCCGGTATGGGTGGACACAAAATGGAGCATTTTGGAGACTCTACGTGCCCGTGATTTAAATAGTGCCCAGTCTTATTGGGAAGTCGTTCACGAACCGCCATCATCACCACGGAGGGCTCGTCTGGCACCCGAACGTGATAGAGCCCACTTTGTACATACAAGGCTAAGAGGTAATGACCCGGGGATAGGCCCAAAAGATGATATACGTCCGTTCATTAACGAAGTTATTGGCTGGCGTAATCTATACGACTCTTACGCAATGTATTTTTCCAAAAGAAGAAATATTGAAGATCATGCAAGGCCGCATTATTATAACTATGGTGACCACAATGGACATAACCAGCCCCCACTACAAACTGTTATTGGGTTAAGTAAAGATAACCCTGGTGTTAGCATGTACGATGAAGAGGGGTACTTGCTAAGAGCGCCAGTCGGAGCCTGGATCCATGGACACATTCTAAATGCTGTTACCCAAACATCTCGATATGCCGCGTAAAGTTCGTGGCAACAAACAGATGCACCAAGGATGTATTACATTCTAAATATACTATGCAACGTCGGGCCAAAAGCGCTCACGTACTGCCACAGGGTCTTCCCAGAGACCAGTTTGTTCTGCAAAGTCCGTATAGTCCTGGGTGGGCACTGCGTAGGCATGCAGATTCCCAGAACCATTGCGGTAATGATCTAATGCTCTGCGCTATCTATCTTCTTCATATCAAAGCCCCCCGTAATACCTTGTGTGAACCCTATCAAAACAGCTGTCTCTTCAGGCTCAAGCGCTGCCGCTAGCGACTCATATACACCGTCTGCATCGTGCGGTTCATCGACTGCTAGATGTTTAAGAGTACGACCTAACAAATTATTTCCCACAGCATATTCCCACTGTTCATGTAACCTACCACCATTTAGTTCGCGATTGATTTCATTCTCAGTACCGTAAACACCACCTTTAAAAAATCTTTCACCTGTTTCACTCATGATCACTCCAAATATATTAGAATTATAATTAACATATATTACACCTTGTTCGCACTATTGTCTACTACCTGACTCTACATTACATCTCGAATTGTACTATAACCAGCAAGAACACTGTTTGAACTCCAGTAAACTAGTGGTTGCCTCTAGAGGTGTTATTCTGTGCTAGTTTTGTGATATAAGGGATGTCTCCTACGTGGGTTCGGCTAGTAGCTGCCGGATCTTTGGTGGTAACATCTGTCTGGCTTCGGCTTTATCTAGGATAATGCTCGGGCCATGGTTTCTCAGCCTAGAACGTACAGCGTGGAAATCTGTAAAGACAATCCTCATATGCTGCTCTATCCGGTGGCTATCAAAATACTGGTCATTATCGCTGTTGATGTGCCATACCGGTAACCCAATTTTTGTTTTGCAATTATCAAGTTTTAGAAAAGATTTTCCCATAGCCATGTAGGTACGGACATCATTGCACTGCCAGAGATGAATTTCAAAATTCATAGATATGCGCTTCTCTGATTTTGAAAGTCCCTCGAATCTTTTTTTGGCATTTTTAGTTTTGCTATAGGCCAGACGTAAAACAATCGGGTTTAGGCAGAGATTCTTAAAAAACGTCGCCGGTAAAGTATGTGAAAATACGCGCGCGCTATTCAGATAAAAACGGTGGCGGCTGGGGGTAAAGTTAAAATCATCATGATGCGTAAACCCTACCGCACTTACTAGCAGATCTACTTTCTTGGTGAGGTCAGGGAATCGTTGCAACATCCTGGTTGCAATGACAAAGCCCAGACTTACACCAAGGATAGTTACGTGCTTACGACGGTATTTCATCTTTATAAATGTAGCCAGGTAGTCGGCAAAATTGTCCAGGGTGGCTTTCTGGCCGATTTTATAGAAGCTATCCATTCCGCCAAACCCTGGCAAATCAGGCATGGTTACTGCACCGTAATCATTCAGTATTTCTGCCAGCCCTTGCAGCCGTTCCAAACTGGCATGGTGCCCATAAATCAATAATATTTCTCGCTTTTTGCCAGCCGGGGCAGGCATATGCAACATCCGGCCCTGGAGCCCATTGATGTGCAGCGGCATAATAAAATCGCTAACTGGCTTATTGTGAGGTTTTACCATAATATCCTTAAAATCTATTATAGACTACTTCAGAAATAAGAACCCAGATGAAAAAATGAAGATTTTTGTTCCAAAGTTTCTAAAATTTTCAAAGCGTACCAAGGGTACGGTTTTAAAATTTTGGGAAGTTTGGGGCAAAAAGGGCATTTTTTGGCTGGGGAGTTACTTCTGAAGTAGTCTTCCGAACACTTTAACTGGTTTAGATGGGTTTAGGCAAGCTAGAACCAGATTTTACAAGTAGCCGCCGGCGTGCCTGATCCTCCAAAGCATAGATTTGGGTTTGATTGTTCCGTCAGCTACTAGGGTGGCTTCGTGCACCATGTTACCTATATGAACCTTTAGCTTCCCCACATCTGACCCTTGGGAAATTTGGTAACTAAGCGCATTTTCTACGACCTCAATTTTTGGCTCCTGCGCTGTCCATTCAAGACTTGTTACGCCTTGTTTAACTTTCACAGGAACATTAGCACCGCCAGGATCTGAGATCTTTCCTACAATCTGGTTAGTTTGGATAGGAGTCATTACTTTGAAATTTTTGAATGCCTCGTCTATTAGAGGTAAGGCGTCTGCAATTGCCCCGGCTCGATTAGGTGCGCCCATAATTGCCCCAACCACCGTAACGCTTTGGTCTCCCTCTATCTTCCGCGTTGCGGAAAAAAGATAGCAACCACCAGCTTCGTCAGTATTCCCAGTTTTTATGCCATTAATGCCATTTTGCCCAAGCAAATTATTATAATTCTGTACTACTCCAGCTACGGGCAAGTCAGCTTGTTGCTGGCCCACAATTTCCGCGATAACTGGGTTATTCATTGCTATTTCCGCAAGCTTAGTTAAGTCTGCCGCCGTGCTTACTGTCTGGGAAGAGAATCCACTGGAGTCTGCTATTTTAGTGTGTGTCATGCCTAAGGTTGCGACAAAAGGGTTCACAAATGCCAGATATTCTTCGTTTGATCCAAATGCCCAGCGCGTAAGAGTATCTGCCATATTATTAGCCGATGGCAGCAATAATGCCTGCAGGGCTTGATACTGGGTAAGCTGCTCGCCGTCTTCAACCGCTACAACAGATTGTCCCTCGGACAAAAACCTGTTATAAACACCCACATCTAATGAGGTTAAAGTAATTATTTCCGGTTTATCACCAGGATTCATAGGCCGGGTTTTAAGAATTGCTACCGCTGTAACAACTTTAGCAATGCTAGCCATAGGTAGTGGTTTTTGTTCGCCTGATTCTTGGAGTAGCCCGTAACCAACTGCGCCAACCGCTGCCTGGCCGTATTTTGGCCATGCAATGCTTACAGGCACCCTTTCACTCAATTTAACATCTTCCACGTCCAACTGGAGAGGGGGCAAAGGTATAATAAGTGATCCAGCAACATAAATAGCCGTAATAACCAACAAAAATGGCACTACCAAATGCCTGCGGCGTTTATTTTTATGCTTGGTTACACGATTCTGGCGTCGCGCCTCAAGTTCCTTAGGATCCAACACTTTCATACTGCTAATGAGTATACCAACTTGTCATATTTCATGTAACTAAGAAACATCTTCAAGAATATGTATTAAAATCAACTAATTTGGAGTACACTTACTTTTAAGGTTGCAATATGTTTATATTTCTAAAAGGGACTTCATGGCAAGTGATACAATTGAATCAGTGAGTGGATTGGTGCTGCCAGACAATCCTTCAGCTTTGATAGAAAGCCGACCTGAATTGGAAGACTTTTTAATTAAAATTGTCACACCATTAGGACCTATTTCTGCTGAAGAAGCTCCGAATTACGTTTTATGTGCAGAAATCATGCCACATGAAGAAGAAGTCTTAAAGCGTTTAGGTGAAATCGCCACTCAACCTATGCAAGATCAGGTAACTAAATATGGAGTTTTGGTTGCCACATACTTAACTGCGATGGAATATCGTGTAATTACTGTAACGCCACCCCATGTTGTAAGAGGTCAGAATCACGGAAGAGCCTATAGCACCTTGGAATTACCGGATGAAAGCATCCTTTTAGGCTTTAAGCATGCTTACCCAGGCAGAGCAATGAAATGGCGTGAATCAAACTTACCTCACAGCGAAAGGGTCAAAATAGTTTTGCCGGGAACTCTAAGACCACTTGATAGAATAAGTGTCCATGGGTTAAATTTAGTCGCATCAAAATAGTATGTAACTATCCATGCAGAGCGTTAAAACTGTCAGGATAAATTTACAAACTTCCTAACTATTAAGGTAAAATAGGTTGGATGATGGGGAGTGGCCAAGTGGTAAGGCACCAGTTTTTGGTACTGGCATTCGGGGTGAAGATTGCTCGAAAGCAATCTGCAAGGCCGGAGCGCGACGGCGCGAGGCGGGCTCGCGAAATTTTTCAGCAGAAAAATATTTGTGAGTCGAAATCCCTCATTTTAATAATTCGAACCCACTTTAGGGTAAAATAAAGCGACGATGGGGAGTGGCCAAGTGGTAAGGCACCAGTTTTTGGTACTGGCATTCGGGGGTTCGAATCCCTCCTCCCCAGCCAGGGTTGTTATGACACCTTTTTGGTGTTGTAACAACCCTGTTTGTTGATTAGGGTTCGAACGGGAGTGCCATGAAAGGCACTCCCCGAACCTTGTCCTGCGACCATGGGAGCAGGGTTGTCTTGGCAAAAGTAATGTTTTCTTTTGCTGACAAGGCGAATCCCTGTCCGTCCTATCGGCCAGACAGGCCGGGCCTCCTCCCCAGCCAAAAGTAATCGGAAAGGATTTTCGCCAGCGGCGTAAAGCCAAAGGCATGATCATCAAGAGCTCTCGCAGGAGTCTACTTAGAGAAAGCTTGAAGATGTGAACATCCTTCCTTGCTATGTATAAATAATTATCTACCCTGACTAGCACTTGATATTAACTTCAAAAACAGATGTAAAAGGAGTATAATTAGCACTAAGTAGGAGTGCAATTTTGGATATTCGGGATATTGAGCAAAAGCTTTGGGCAGCGGCGGATAAATTGCGGAATAATATGGATGCGGCGGAGTATAAGCATGTGGTGCTTGGGCTTATATTTCTAAAGTATATTTCTGATGCATTTGAGGAAAAGCATGCAGAACTTAGCAAAGTTGCTCATGCTGACCCTGAGGATAAAGACGAATATTCGGGCGAGAACATTTTTTGGGTGCCCAAAGAAGCCCGTTGGTCATTCCTAAAAGACAATGCAAAACAGCCAAACATTGGGGTTTTGATAGATGATGCCATGGATGCAATTGAACGCGACAACCTCAGCCTAAAAGGTGTGTTGCCAAAAGAATATGCCAAAGAACGGCTTGATAAACGTCGGCTAGGTGAGTTAATAGACCAATTCAGCAACATCATTTTTGACAAGGACCATAAAAGCAAAGATCTGCTGGGGCGTATTTATGAATATTTTATGGGTATGTTTGCAGATGCCGAGGGCAAGCGTGGTGGGCAATTTTATACACCACGAAGTATTGTTGGGTTGTTAGTAAACATACTTGCACCAGCCCCAGGGTCACGTATTTATGACCCTTGCTGCGGTAGTGGCGGCATGTTTGTGCAGTCAGAAAACTTTGTGAGTGAGCATGCTGGGCGCATAGGCGATATTGCCGTGTATGGCCAAGAGTCAAATCAGACCACCTGGCGACTGGCTAAGATGAACATGGCAATTCGAGGCATTGGTGCACAGATAGAGTACGGCGATACTTTGCATAATGATAAGTTGCCTGATCTTAAAGCAGATTTTGTGATAGCAAATCCTCCATTCAATGTGTCAGACTGGGGTGGCGAAACGTTAAGAAACGACGTGCGTTGGAAATACGGCACTCCACCAACAGGCAATGCTAACTTTGCATGGGTGCAGCACTTTATCCATCACCTCAGCCCTAAGGGCACAGCTGGTTTTGTATTGGCAAATGGCAGTATGAGCAGCCAAAGCTCGGGCGAGGGTGATATTCGTAAAAAAATTGTAGAGGCAGACCTTATAGATTGCATCGTAACCCTCCCGGCTCAACTCTTTTTTAATACTGGTATCCCAGCATGTTTGTGGTTTATCTCCCGTGATAAGTCAAACCGCACAGGTGAAACCTTGTTTGTAGATGCACGAAACCTTGGAACGATGATCAATCGCCGCAATAAAGAGCTAGGGGCAGATGATATCACCAAAGTTGCCGATGCATATCATCACTGGAAAACAAGAGATGATAAGTACGAAGATATAGCTGGCTTCTGCAAAGTTGCTACGTTCAACGAAATAAAAGAGCATGATTACGTGCTCACTCCAGGGCGTTATGTCGGCAGTGAAGCCATAGAGGACGACGACGAAGCCTTTGAAGAAAAAATGCAACGCCTAACCACCGACCTAAAAGATCAATTCGCCCAAAGCCACGATCTAGAAGCCAAAATCAAAGACAATTTGAAGAGGATCGGCTATGACACCTAGGGCAAAAGAGCTGGCAGCTACGATTTTACAAATAATTGCTGATGGCAATTTAGGTACAGATGCAACAGGACATTTTGCCAAACTCGATGACATCATAAATGAAATTGGTGACAAGCAAGACACCCTAAGCGTTCTCAATAGTTTTTTGCTGCCGATGAAATACATTCGCAAGATAAATGATAGGTTTGAAGAAATTCATAAAAATAAACTCGAATACAAGGCCTATCAAATAACAGCTTTAGGCAAGAATTATTTATCTCAACAATCAGCAATGCACATAGATGCTCGGCAAAATCACTTCGGCAATATTTACGGAAGCAATATATCAATAAGTAGCCAATACGTTAGCCAGATTATTGATAAGCAAGAAGACGAAACAAAAGAGTTACTAAGGCAATTACTGGAAGTTACAGAAAAAAAAGATAAATCAGCAATCTTAAAAACCCTTGGCTATATCGGTGACAAGTCCTTAGATTTGTTAATCGCAATTATTGCTGGCGGAGTAAAGCTATAATGGATGACTTAAAACAAAAATCAGATCAAGAGCTACAGGATATTATGCGAGCCAGCATTGACAACCAATATGTTCCTTCGTCCATCTACCATAAAGCAAAGCAAGAACTAGAATTTCGCACCTCAACACCGCAAAGATTTGATAACATCCATAGTTCTAACATTTCCATTGGTTCATCAAACATTGATCAGATAACTAATAATCCGATATCTGCGGGGCACATGCAAAAAAATATCAGCAGAATCACGCGAAGGTCGATCCTTGAATTGCTTTATACCTACTTCTCCGATGGGTTCTACGGGAGACTTGACGAAGTTCAGTTTTGGGAAAGAATTTTTGAACTAGATAATTTGCCCTCATCAGATGCGAGATTTGACACCATGAGAGGTGATATACACCAACATAGAATTAATAATGATGACTGGGATGATAAGTGGTATATCGAAAAATTTGATTTGTTGGATATTGAAGATAGTGTGTTTCTGAAATTTATAGCTGAGTTTTTTCATCCAGAAGTTCGAGAACCAGACTGGAATACAAAACGCGTTTTGGACAAAATTAATAAAAATCTATCGTATGATGGCATACATCTTTATGAAAAGAAATATGTTTCTGGCCGTCCAATATTAGGAGCAAAAAAGACTGACCCAAAGCAGTCTGAATCTCAGTTCACATTCGCAACTGCGACAGGCGACTCAATTACTATCGAGATCCGAAAAGAAGTCTACGATCACATCAGTAATTACTTAAATAATGAGGATTACTTCCATGCTGTTGAAGAAGCCTACAAAGTAGTTAAAGAAAAACTTCGAGAAATTAGTGGCAAAGAAAAAGCGAGCGATATATTCAATATGAATGCGGAAAATAATAAACACCACGAGAATATATTTGGAGAAACAGCAGAAGTTGGAACTCCCAAAAGTGATTTTTTTCGTGGGGTTGGCTATTTGAATTTGGCAATACAATTTTTAAGAAACGAAAAATCTCACAGTCTTGCAACGCAAATAGATAAAAACTTAGCTATTCATTATATTTCATTAGCAAGCCTATCCTATGATCTGATTTCTAGGAGTGATAAAAAATGACTCAGACAGTTTTACTTGGCGATATTGCCACCATCCAAACTGGGCCTTTTGGGAGTCAGTTGCATCAAAAAGACTATGTCACAGATGGCACTCCTATTATTACCGTTGAACATTTAGGACAAGATCGTATTGATAGAAATGGTTTGCCGAGAGTAACAGATTTAGATAAACAAAGGCTCAATAGATATTGGCTCAAAGAAGGCGATACGGTATTTAGCCGTGTTGGATCTGTTGATCGTGCATCATATGTACACAAAGAAGAAGATGGTTGGTTATTTTCAGGGCGTTGTTTGCGCGTTAGCCCGAACAAAGAAAAAGTAAACTCTCGTTTTCTATCTTTTTTATTACGAAGCGATCATTTTACCAACTACATTAAATCAATTGCTGTTGGTGCGACAATGCCGTCGATCAATACAAAGCTGTTAGCAACAGCACCTGTAACAATTCCTGCAAGAGAACAACAAGATTTTGCGGCAGAAGTTTTAGATGAGATTGAAAGAAAAATTGAGCTCAATCGGGGGATGAATGAGACGCTGGAGCAGATTGGCCAAGCCCTTTTCAAGCATTACTTCATAGACAACCCCGAAGCACAAACCTGGCCAGAAAGAAGGCTGGGGGAGTTCTTTCCCGTAAAAACAGGGAAGAAGGACGCGAATTTCGGCACCCTGGACGGCGAGTACCCATTCTTTACATGTGCACAAACCGCATCAAAGGCTCCTGATTACTCTTTCGAAGGATCTGCATTATTGCTCGCGGGTAATGGAGATTTTAGCCTTAAATTATACAGGGGCAAATTTGAAGCCTACCAAAGGACTTATGTATTGATCCCCGCAGATGAAAGACTAGTAGGTTATCTATATTTTCTGATGAGTCGATTTCTGGACGAGATTACTAGCGGCTCGAGGGGCTCTGTAATCAAATTCATTACTAAAGGAATGATTGAAAATTACAAAATTATCGCACCATCAGATCAGCATCTAATTCAGATAGAGGAGCCCCTTAATCAAATCACCATGAATGTTGAAAAGAATAAAGAACAGATGACTGCTCTTGCGGAACTTCGAGATTCCCTCCTCCCCCGCCTAATCTCCGGAAAGCTAAAAGTATAAAAGTAGGGCGTTTTTGCAAAGGCGCCCTACTTTATCAGCCCTAACTGTTAATTATAACGATACTTGATCGTTACTTTGGGATCGTTTTTCCAGTGCCAGCCGTAAACCTTTTGGTTGGCTACTTGTGCTGGTAAAGCAGCCGGTGAACCGTCCCCAGGCATGGACTGACCCGGAAGTGGTTCCACTACGGGCGTTTCAACCGTAACGGGTGCTTGAAAGTCTGGCGCAAAACTTACTAAAGCTGTCAGGTTGGTTTGCCCACCAGCGACTACAAAATTGCACAATGGTGCATATAGCACAAGCTGATATGACCGCTTATCTTCCGTAAGCGACAGGAGCTTTTGGCTTGCATGAATACGAATGATATGCGTGCCTGCTGGGACTTTGATATCAGCTACTTTGAAGCCTTTTACAAATTCCCTTAGTTCTGCCGGTATAGTTGTTGCTTCTGCTGGAAGTAGCCCCATCTTTTTCAGGTAATCAACGAACAGATCAATGGATCCGGCGGGTTTCTTAAACTGGATTGGTTTGTTGAAGTCGTCGTCCGTACCGGATGCAACTACAGCAGTTGCCCGCGTGCCACTCTCTATAGCAAACGGCAATACTAAGCGATAAGTGTCTTCTGCTGGACTATTGACAGCCACAACACCTGTCCAGTTTGCAACATCGTATGCCTCGGCACCAAATTGGTGCATTTGGGCTACTGGTTCGATGTCGATATTTAAGGTTTGATATTGAATTGGTAAGTCTAGATTGATTGTACTCATCTAAGAATTCTCCTAATTAGGTTGTTTGTGATAATGTAGGAGAGACAACATTTTTGTTGTCTCTGATCGAAACCGTGACGTTCGCTTTTGCGAGATGGACGTTGCGGTTTCTGCTTTTTGATAGAAATATGCTTTGATTTTACCCTCTTTTAATTCGCTGGCTGCAATTATTCAGGCAGCCTTACTGATATTTGTTTTCCCGTGATCCGAACACGTTCTAACAATTATTACTATAGCACGTATTGAACATGAAGTGTAAAATATTTTTGCAAATATGTGTTGTGTTTTTAGCGCCAGCATGATACCATAGAAATATCAAAATGAAAGGGCAAATATGAGCAATCTTGCACACAACCTAGAAAAGGCCCGCCTTGCGCGTGGCCATACACAAGAACAAGTAGCAACAGCCATCGGCCTGAGCCGTCCAACCTACGCACAGGTTGAGGCAGGGAAGAGAGATATCACTCTGTCACAGGCAGAAGCTCTGGCGGCTATGTTTCGCGTGAGTATTGATGAACTACGCGGAGCACCGGATGGTGTGTCGACACTCAGTGATCCTCAAACATCACTGGAAAAATATAAGCAGATCATATTGAATGCCTTACAGGCTGGTGCAGATAAAGCAGATGGCAAAATTACCAAGACAAAGCTTGCGAAACTAGTATATTTGGCAGATTTCACTTGGTATTACGAGAAGCTAACACCTATGTCTGGCATGAGTTATCGTAAGTTGCCGCGAGGACCAGTACCAGATATATATTTCCGAGCTCTTGATGAGCTTGAAGAAGATGGAATTATAAACCGAGAGGAAAAAGGCCGGTCTATCATGTTGGAGCTGGCAGAATCCGGAGAGGCCCCGTCCAATCGATTAAACAGCGAAGAAAAAGTATTGATTAAAAAAATCGGGAAGGCATGGCAGGGTCAGCAAACACAGGAGATTGTGGACTTTACGCATGCTCAGTTACCGTGGCAGATCTGTCGCGAGGGTGAAGTGATACCGTACGGCCTTATTACTCAGGAAGATCCAGAGCGCATATACCATGGAAGCACAAAACTATAGTGTTGATTTTGATCCATTTTGCGAGCGTCACTTTATAAAGTCTTTTTTAAAAAAATATAAAGCCGCTTGGGATAAAACCTACGACGACATCGAAGAAGTATGTCGCCGTATTGACGGAATGCTCGAGTATAAGAGAGCCGACCTTATATCTTCTGTTGGTCAATATAAATTAGTTAAGCTGGATTTTGCCGTTGAAGGTACGCGAATATCTCCCAAAAGCTCTGGCAATAGATGTATATTGGTAATTGATGAGGATATGCGGTCTGTTAAGGTGCTTCTCGTGTATTCCAAAAACGATATTTCTGAGCCAAACGAAACTGTAAAATGGAAGGAAATAATCAAAGATAATTTTTCTGAATATGGCCAAATTTTCTCTCTCTGAGCTATACTTGATAACAATATGACAGAGGATAAAATTGAGCAGAATGCGTTGGAAATTTTGGTTACTATGGGCTGGCAGGTTTTGCATGGGCCGGAGATTGGGCCTGATGGTACGAGCGAGCGCAATTATTCTGATGCCGCTCTACATCAACGGCTAGGCGCAGCTGTACACCGCATAAACCCAAACATTCCCGCTGTTGCTCAGGCAGAAGCAATAAAACGCGTGCTGCGTACTAATGAGCCGACTTTATTGCTTGATAACCGAGACTTTCATAACTTACTTGTGAACGGAGTGGACGTTGAATACCGTGACGACAGCGGTGAAGTTCGTAGTAATAAAGTCTGGCTGATTGACACTCAAAACCCAACAAACAACGAATTTGTAGCCGTCAATCAGTACACTATGCTGCAAGGGGATTACCATCGACGACCAGATATTATACTGTTTGTAAATGGCTTGCCACTGGCTGTTATTGAGCTAAAAGACCCCAGCAGTGAAAAAGCCAGCATGAAGTCTGCCTACAACCAGTTGCAAACGTATAAAGCCGAAATCCCTGCACTATTCCGCTTTAACGAATTACTAATAATTAGCGACGGCATAGACGCAGAAGTCAGCACCATTAGCGCAGACTACGAACGCTTCACTCCATGGAAGACAATCGAAGGCGACAAAGAACACGCAGGCGTCCCGATGCTGGAAGTCTTACTGCGTGGCGTATGCTCCAAAGAACGAATACTAGATATTGTGTGTAGTTTTGTGGTGTTTGAACGCGATGAAGAAAACCTGACATATATTAAAAAGCTTGCGGCTTATCACCAATACTGGGCAGTCAATAAAGCAATAGATTCTACTATGCAAGCTATCCAGCCAAACAGCGATCACCGCATCGGTGTGGTATGGCATACCCAAGGTTCGGGCAAATCACTCAGTATGGTGTTTTATAGCGGCAAATTAGTAATCGAACAAGAGCTAAAGAATCCAACAATTGTAGTAATAACAGACAGAAATGATTTAGACGACCAGCTGTTTGGCACTTTTAGCAACTGCCATGACTTGCTGCGACAAGATCCTGTGCAGGCCGAAAACCGGAGCCATTTGCAGGAACTGCTGCACCGTGAAGCTGGCGGCATAATATTTACGACTAACGCAAAGTTCTTCCCAGAAGAAAGCAATGATTACCCAGAACTGACTGACCGCAGCAATATTGTGGTAATGGCGGACGAAGCCCACCGCAGCCAGTACAACTTTATAGATGGATTTGCCAAACACATCCGCCAAGCCCTACCAAACGCGAGCTTCATTGGCTTTACGGGCACGCCTATTGAAAATGAAGATAAATCTACGCCTGCAGTATTTGGTGATTACATTGACGTCTACGATATAGAACAAGCAGTCCAAGATGGCGCAACCGTACCGATTTATTACGAAAGCCGTTTGGTAGAACTGGACATTGATCAAACAATGCGTAGCAAAATTGATAAACAAATAGATGAGCTGCTAGATGCAGAAGAATTAGACAAACAAGAAGAATACAAAACCCGGAATGCACAGCTTGAAGCCATTGTGGGTAATGGCAAGCGGATTGAACGAATCGCCAGCGATATAGGAGAGCACTTTGAAAATCGCCAAGATGTCATGGATGGCAAAGGTATGATTGTTGTAATGAGCCGTCGTATTGCTGTTGATTTGTACAATGCTATTACCCAAATACGGCCTGATTGGCACAGCGAGGATGACACTCAGGGTTTTATTAAGGTTGTCATGACCGGGTCGGCTGGTGATCCGCTGGAGTGGCAGCAGCATATTCGCAACAAACAACGTCGGTCTAGGCTGGCTGAACGAATGAAACAAAGTGATTCTGATTTAAAAATGGTGATTGTCTGTGACATGTGGTTGACAGGTTTTGACGCGCCAAGTCTGCATACTATGTATTTGGATAAACCAATGAAGGGGCACAACCTCATGCAGGCGATTGCCCGTATTAACCGGGTTTATAAGGACAAACCTGGTGGTTTGGTGGTGGATTATTTGGGGGTTGCCGCCGCACTGCGTGAGGCATTACAAACGTATACTTCCAGTGGTGGCAAAGGCAAACCTACGTTAAACCAAGCAGATGCTGTGGCGGTAATGAAAGAGAAATTTGAAATACTACGTGATCTCTTTAGTAATTTTGATTACGAACGCTACTTTGCATCGGATACCTCCGGACAACTGCAAATATTACTTGACGCTCAAGAGTACATATTAGAGTTAGATGAGGGAGAAAAACGGCTAAAGCAGCATGTGCTAGAACTGACCAAAGCCTTTGCCCTGAGCGTGCCTCATGCAGACGCTCTGGGAATACGTGAGCATGTGGCCTTTTTCCAAGCAGTGAAAGCTAGACTGGCGAAAATTGGCGAAAAAAAGGGTTTAAACACCGAGGATTACAACTCTGCCATTCGGCAAATTGTAGATAAAGCTATTGCGCCTGCAGGAGTCGTAGACATATTCCAAGCTGCTGGTTTGGAGCGTCCAAACCTTTCTATACTTAGTGAAGAGTTTTTGGCAGAAATACGAGGTATGGAGCGAAGGAATTTAGCAGTGGAGGCCCTACAAAGATTATTAAATGATGAAGTAAAAACACGCTTCTCTACAAATGCAGTCAAAGCGAGGTCTTTTGCAGAGATGCTGGATATAGCATTGCAGAAGTATAAAAATAACAGCATAGAAGCTGCGCAAGTAATAGAAGAACTTATAGAAATTGCCCGTAAGCTCCGTGATAGCGAGAAAGAAGCCGAAGAGCTGGGGCTTACACCCGACGAAGTAGCTTTTTATGATGCACTAGCCGCAAACGGTAGTGCACGAGAAATAATGGGTGATGAGCAACTTCGCAAGCTGGCAGCAATTTTGGTCCAGCGTGTACGTGCAAATGTAAGTGTAGACTGGACACTACGTGAAAGTGCACAAGCCCGACTGCGTGTGGAAGTGAAACGTCTACTACGTGAATATGGCTATCCGCCTGATGAAGAAAAACTTGCTACCACCTTGATACTAGAACAAGCTAGCTTGTTTGGCGAAGAATGGAATAAACAAATTTAAACTATATTAAGCACCCAGCAAAAATGATACAACTTTCAAAATCCGATTATATGATGTTTCTCAAGCACCCAGCTTGGCTGTGGATTAAAAAACACGCTAAGACACTACTTCCTCCAACAGATCCTGCAACACAGGCAATCTTTGATACTGGTCACGAATTCGAGAAGTATGCGGAGGCACTATTCCCCGGCGGAGTTACTCTCGGCTTCAGCGATTACGACGAGTATCTGTCACTACCTGAAAGGACCACACAAGTATTAGACGAGGGAGTTACAACGATTTTCCAGGGTCGTTTTGAACACGAGCAAATCACATTCATATGTGACGTCATGCAAGTTGTCGGCAATAAAGAAGTTGATCTCATAGAAATAAAGTCCAGCACAAGTGCCAAGCCGGAACATAGTGTTGATCTTGCGTTTCAGATGGTCGTACTAGAAAAGTGTGGCTATAGCGTACGAAATATAACCGTCATTCATGTAAACAATCAATATGTTCGCAATGGTGCAATTGATGCAAAGGAAATTACCTCAAGGTCTGATGTTACTGAAGATGTAAAAGCAGCAAGAGATTTTACCATTACGAAAATCGATGAAGCCTTAGAGACTATGGCTCTCAATGAGTGTCCTGATGTTTCGCCACTTTACGCGGATTCCAAGTCGTTTGGTGAATGGCTACAGATTTATAAGCACCTAAAGGGTCCGAAGTCTGGGAGTATTTTTGATCTGTGCCAAATGGATGCAAAAGCACTACAAAACCTACAAGCCAATAACATTACCCTCATAAAAGATATACCGGCAGATTTTGTTCTAAAACCAAAGCAAAGACTACAGGTCGAAGCATTACATCAGGGTCACCCTACGGTTCATGCAGATAAAATCAAGGAGTTCTTGAGCTCTTTCACATATCCGCTATATTTCTTTGACTATGAAACACTTAGAAGCTTGGTACCATATTTTGATAGGCTAAAACCGTACCAACAATTACCGTTCCAGTATTCGCTCCACTTACTTGATAGCCCCGATAGTGAACTTCGTCACGAAGAGTTTCTGCATCGCGACAATAGCAATCCGGCCGAACCATTGACTCAAGCATTAATCTCTCAGATCGGTGACTCCGGAACCATCGTTACTTGGAATATGGGTTTTGAGAAGAGTTGTAATAGTCTCCTCGCCGAGTTATTACCGGAACATGCTGAGTTTTACACAAAACTCAATGACCGCATCGTGGATTTGATGACACCATTCTCAAGCAACTGGTATGTTGACGCTAATTTCTGCGGTAGCGCATCCATAAAGAATGTATTGCCGGTTCTAGTGCCCGAACTCTCACACAAACTTCTTGATATATCTGACGGCAGCACGGCTCAGCGACTTTGGATGGAAGCAGTTCTTGACCGTAAACATCCTGACGATAAAGAGAAAATATTAAGTGACCTGCTTGAATATTGCAAACTCGACACTCTAGCAATGGTTGAGATATATAAAGTCTTAAAAGGACTTTGATTATTTCAAATTGTAAGCTAAGGTGGTGGGCACTATGATTCAGCACATAAAAATAGAACAAGGCGACATTCTAAAATTTGATGGCGATGCCATCGTAAATCCTGCAAATATAGCTCTTAAAGGTGGTGGCGGGCTTTGTGGTCAGATCTTTGAAGCAGCAGGAGATGCAGAGCTTACAAAAGTCTGTGACGACATTAACTATTGCCCGTTTGGTGAGGCAGTCGTAACGCCGGGCTTTAAGCTACCAGCAAAGCACATAATTCATACCGCTACACCAATCTACGGCGATCATCACGGCAACGAAGCCGATATCCTTAAGAGTTGCTACTGGGAATCACTGCGGAGAGCCGAAGAACTCGAAATGAAGTCGGTTGCATTCCCGTTACTCTCAGCAGGGATACACCGCTATCCAAAAGATGAAGCAGCCCTAATCGCATTCGAGGCATTACGAGAATACTTCGAGGATAATCCAAAATCTCAGATCAAAATCATGTTCTTTGCATACAACGATGAAGACAAAGTGATTTGTGACAAAGCCCTCACTAGAGCGTTTCGAAAATCTAAGTTCATATGGACAGAAGACGATATAGAGATCAAAGAAGCAAAATAGCCCCTCTCTCGCAAGGATTGCAGGGGCTATTCCACAGGAATAGTAACATAAGCGTTGGCGACATCGATAGTCACCACTATAGTGATAGTAGTGCCTAAAGAGCCAAAGACACCCAAAGTTAGCTATCAGTATGTTGCTGATGAGAGTGCAGTGAATGCTGTTTTTGACATGCTCTTTGAGAAGTTACTAGAGCAGAAATCCGAACAAAAGCAAGCAACAAAGGCCACAAAGAACGGCAAAAATGAAGCCTAACCATGAAATGACGCCAAGAAGTTTTCTTTCGCATGGAAGAGGATGGGTTTCGATGTACCATGCAGGCAAAAACGCCAGTAGCTCCCGGATGTATGCTTCGAACTATTCTTTACTTTTCGCATTAGAGCTTTACCTCAAAGCGTATATAACGACGATGGATAAACGATACAGCACTGAAAAAGAGCTGAAGAAGCTTGGTCATGACTTAAGGAAACTCGTTGCGGTTGCTAAAACAACTTTGCCCGAGAAGTACGCAAACCTACTAGATAGATTCTGCTATCTACAAAATACGATGGTGAGTGACTACCCAGAGTGCCGATACCCTATGTTAAAAAGGGGTGTTCGTCAGTTATATGGTGGGCAAGAAGAACTTTTGTCAGTATTGAAATATATTGAACGAGTTGTGAAAAGTGTCAGCTTCGCAGAGTGGTGGGAGCGAAAAGCACAGCTCTAAGGACTTCTAAACTATTCTCCCCAAGATAACCACTAACTCTTAATTAGAAAATCTTCCGACAGAAGTGATTGTATTGGTGTTGTTAGTGTTAGAAATTTGTTGAACGGCAATCGCAAAATATCGTGCTGGCATCTCACCGCTATTAATAGACGCACCCCCGTAAATTCCATTACATCTAACATGATAGTATCCCCATGGGCTCCAGTTGGTTCCATCTGCACTAGTTTCTATCCAGTATTTTAGCTCGTCATTTGAGTGTGACGTACAGGTAAATGACATTGAGAATTTCGTGTAATCCTTAGCATCAAAAGCTGGAGACATGAAATAGCCGCCGTACTTAAACGGATGATTTGTAAAGAATGAGAAATCTGTCGGTGGTGTAATAATTAAGCTGTCTACTTTATCGCTTAACTGATTAAATTTACCCTCTAGGGTTACTAAGCTAGTCTCCAAGGTGTCTACCTTAACGTTTAGGCTATTGTAGTTGTCGTTTAAATTTTGAATAGTTATGCCCTGAGACTGAAGGCTGTTTGAGATAGACCCCAATACCGTATTCTGGTTGTTGTTATCTACTACTAATTGCCCTACGGAACTATTTAATACCGAAATCTGGTTATCTAGATTCGTTAATTGCAAGGAATGACTATCCACCGTCTGCTGAAGTGTAGGAACTTTCGCAGCACCAGCCGATCCGACGTTTGCCAATAATAAAGTTGGCAATACGAATAGCGAAAATAACCTAATACTACTTACTCTGTTTCTTTTTCTCATACAATCTCCTCTTATGCAAAATTATACACTAAATTGTATATGCTTGTACTAACCACTAGAGCTAGGGATACCGAATTTTGAGACACCCTATTGTGGTGTCTCATTTGTCTTATTTACCTCCGTTACGGGGTACCAGACCCACATGCTCAGCCATTTTTACAACGAAGCTCCATAGTCCCCAGGCCGATTAAATCCGGCTACAAACTGTTTTTCTTCTTTCGAGGTACCTTGAGGTACCTCTCTTATCAGATAAAACAGTTTTTGCTCGGTCTGAATCACCTTGAGAACCAGGGATTTTGTGTAAGTCCAGTAGAAATGAGGCTCGTTAAACTAAAACGGAACAACTCGTAAACTTGTAGTGTCAACCTAACAAG
>JAZKJC010000009.1:0-61889 GCA_040384565.1 Patescibacteria group bacterium | reverse complement strand
GTCCGTTTTAGTCTATATGTTGTTTAATAGCAGTCCGAATTTGTTCTTAAGCCGATGTTATTGAGAGTTATTGAGAGGACTGTCCTCTAGAGGTGTTATTTTGTGATAGTTAGCGTTTATAGGATAAAAAGAAATAATAAATGGAATGGAATAACCATGTTGAATGTAACTATTTTTTTCTCTTTTCTAATTTCCCTATTCCAAGGCGCAAATTTATTGATACTTAACATGGCCTAAACCAATAACAGCTTCAAGTTCAGTAAGGCCAGTTTCATGAGCCATACGGTTAGGCAGCCGGATAATCTGTTTGGTCTTTTCGCCGATTACTAAAACCACTTCTGTCTCTCCTGGATGAGCATCTATAATTTTCTTAAGAGACAACAAAAGATTTTGGTCAGAGCTAGTAGCTAAGCGAACATATACTCGGGGTGATTTAACGTTTTTGGTTACCTTTATCTTTGATTGGGCCTTTTTAGATACTTTTAACACTTTGGGCTTTTTCCCTGTTGTTTGATATGCCATTGCTTGTTCATAGGTTATTTCCCGGGCATCATCTACTAGAATTTTGATTTCATCAGCTAGATTACCCTCTTTATCTTTTGCTGTAACTTTACCCTTGGCTATAATTACTTTGTCTCGCTCCCAGATACCGGTAGTCTGTTGGTATATGCTCGGGAACAAGACTAGTTCTATTTCCTTGAACTGATCTGCCAGCCGTACAAATGCCATTTTTTGGCCGTTTTTTGTTGATATTTCACGAATATCCATAATTGAACCTCCAATTTGAGCAGATTTGCCATCGTGTTGCGCTGTCAAACTATTAAGCGCAGTTGTTTGTTCAGCAAGCAGTCTTTCAAACTGTTGCAATGGATGCTGGCTCAAGTATATGCCTAGTAGCTCACGCTCCCATATCAGCTGATCACGAACATTTAGTTTAGGTACTTGATCATTCAGCGCTAAGGTTGGCTTGACCGCCACGCCAGTCGAGTTACCAAAAATATCGGTCTGGCCGCTGGTGGCGTCTTTTTGTGTTTTGTTTGCATAGGCTAGTAGTACATCTATGTTACCTAGAAGCACAGCCCTATCGTTTAGGCTGTCGAAAGCTCCTGCTTTAATCAAACTTTCTAATGATTTTCGGTTGACGACTCTGGAGCTCACCGTAGCAAAGAATTCTTCTAGTGATTTAAATGGACCGTTTACTTCGCGTGATCGCAAAATTTCATCGACCGCATTACTACCAACATTTTTAATTGCCCGTAGACCAAACCGTATTTGCGGCTTATCGAGCACGACAGCAAATTCATTAAACGATTCATTAACATCTGGGCACAATACTTCAAGCCCTAAGTTTTTGCATTCCGCGATTTCAATCGCTAACCGATCAATATTATCGTAGTCGCTGGTCATAAGAGCTGCCATAAACGCCGCAGGGTAATGGGCTTTTAGATAAGCCGTCTGGTAGGCTATGAGGGAATAGCACGCAGAGTGAGCTTTAGGAAAGGCATAGGAAGCAAAAGCTTCCAGGTTTTTCCAAAGCTGTTCCATGAGTTGTCGGTCAGCACCCACTGTTTTGATGGCGCCCTCAATAAACTCACTTTTAAACTTAGCCAGTACCGCCGGTATTTTTTTGCCAATACCTTTACGCAGACTATCTGCTTGACCACCAGTGAAGCCGCACATTTCTTTACTGATTTGCATGACCTGCTCTTGATAGACAATTACGCCATAGGTAGTTGACAGGGCTGCTTCCATTGCTGGATGCAAAAATTCAATTTTCCTATCGCCATGTTTTCTGGCAATAAATTCATCTATCCACTGCATAGGACCTGGCCTATACAAAGCGTTCATGGCAATTAGATCATCAAAAACTGTTGGCTTGAGTTGTTTGAGGTATCGTTTCATTCCGGCGGACTCAAACTGGAATACTCCGGTGGTCTTACCGTCCTGAAAAAGCTTAAATGTCTCAGCATCGTCCATTTTAATAGCAGAAATATCAATATCCTGGTTATGCACCTTATGTATAATCCGCAAAGTGTTTTTGATGGTTGTTAGGTTCGACAATCCTAGAAAATCCATCTTTAAAAGACCCAACTCTTCGATTGGGCCCATCGAATATTGAGTTGCTACCACGCCCTTTTGCGCCATTTCCAGCGGGGCATATTTGACCAATTTGTCAGGTGCGATGACTACACCCGCAGCGTGCACACCATGGCTGCGTATCGTACCCTCCAGTCTAACCGCCTGGTCTAGAACTTTCTTAGCGGTGGGATTAGTGTCATATTCGGCCTTGAGTTCAGCATTCTCACGCATCGATTTTTCAAGTGGGATATGCCTACCTTGAACCGGTTGTGGAATCATCTTGGCAAGTCTGTCTGCCTCTGCGTACGGCACTTGCATTACCCGCGCTACGTCCCTTACGGCGTTTCGTGCTTGCATTCGGCCAAACGTAACTATATTTGCAACCCTATCACTCCCATATTTTTCTACACAATACTGAATAACTTCGTCCCGACGGCTATCTTGAATATCTATATCAAAATCCGGCATACTTATGCGATCTGGATTTAAAAATCGCTCAAACAGCAAATCATAAGTTAAGGGGTCAAGTTCCGTAATCTTTAACGCAAAGGCAACTATGGACCCTGCTCCACTCCCCCTGCCCGGCCCAAACACAATTCCTTGATTTTTTCCCCAATTAATAAAATCTTGAACAATTAAAAAGTATCCATTAAATCCCATCCGGTCTATAACCCCAAGCTCATACTCCGCCCGTTCAATAATATGTTTGGGTAACAGCTTTTTTTGCTGGACGAGCGTGCTTGGAATTTCCTTATTATCAATGTAACGCCTAACTAAACCAGCATATGTAAGTTCATCAAGATGAGATTTTTCAGTACTGCCTTTTGGCGTTTCAAATTTAGGAATTAGAATATTGCCTAAGTCAATTTCCAGTTTGCATCTGTCCGCAATGACTTTCGTATTAGTAATCAATTCTGGATTAGTTTTCCCCCAACGCTCAATAATTTCTGTCGGGCTAGTAACGTGAAGCGGAAAATCCTTAAGCGACATTCGTTTTTCATCATCCAGAAACGATCCAGTACCAACACATAGTAATATTTCATGGGCATCTTGATCTTCATGGCGCAGATAATGTGCGTCACAAGTTACAACCGCGGGAATTTTGAGGTCATGACCGAGTTTCAAAACTTGCTTGTTGATTTGTTCTTGCTCTATATTATGGAGTGGGTTTTTTGGATGGCCGTGATCCTGAATTTCCAAATAATACCGATCTCCAAAAACATTTTTATACCAATTGGCTATTTCTTTTGCTCGTTCGTAATTATTTTGTTTTAGCGCGTCACCAATTTCACCACCCATGCACGCGCTTAGTACAATTAGGCCCTCGTTGTATTTCTCTAGTAAATCATGATCTACTCTTGGATAATAGTAAAAGCCGTCGAGATTCGCTGTGGTGGAAAGCTGCATTAAATTTTCATAACCCTGCTTGTTCATTGCAAGCAATATAAGGTGAAACCGCGCTTTATCTTTAGCGACATCTTTGTCTTTGTGACCGCGAGCTGCTACATAGGTTTCGATACCAATTATTGGTCGTACTTCATGATTGGTTGCTTCTTTATAAAAATCGATTGCACCCGATAAGGTGCCATGATCTGTCATAGCAACTGCAGTCATGCCTTGTTCTATGACATAGCCCATTAATTGATCAACTCGCGTCAAACCGTCCAAAAGACTGTACTGTGTATGATTATGCAGATGAACATAATCAGATGCTGTTAGCAAGCTAGCTTGTGCCATAGTTTTTCCTCATAGTTAATATTATTTTAGAGTATTTATTAGCAAGCTGATAGCTGGTTTAATTACAACAACAATTATCATTGTCTGCTGTCAACAGTATCACGAACACTCTCAGTAAAGCGCCCCACCAAAGGTACGTTCTCAAATAAGGTCAGTATCCAGAGCAGCAGGCCTAAAACTATAGTTGCGCCAATAACCCCGCCCAAACCACCCATCACCCCTTTGAAGAAGCTCATTTTATAGGCTTTGCTGCGGTCTAAGTAACCGCTTTCATAGATATTCGCCAGCATATTTCCGAGTTCTTCGGGTGATGGGTGTTTACTTTTTTGCTGCTGTGGAGATCTTTTTTCCAAGATATTTCTTCAAATGCTCTGTGGCTTTTTTTACGTCATCAATAGATTTCTGCAAGTCTTTATCTTCAGCTTCTCCTTCATGAACTGCCGAAAGAAGTTCACGGCTTTTTTGACGTATCTGTTCTGCCTGTTGCCTTGCTTTGTCCAACTCATCTGACGCTTTACCTTTTGCAGATTTTGCAAAAGTTCCAGCTTCGTCTATTACATGATTGAGTTCACTATGGGCCTTTTTTAGTTTACGCTCGGCTTCAGTTTTTGCTTTCAGAGCTGCTCGGCGTAAATCTTTTCTGGTTTGCCTGCCACTTTTTGGTGCGGTTAAAAGTCCAGCTACATATCCAGCCCCGGCTACTAAAATTGTTCCTATTGCCGCATTGCGCTTACGCATCATTATGCTTTTCCTTTCCTATGCTTACGACGATCAAACATTGCTTGGCCCACGCTAGCAAAAAGCTTGGCAAGCGCGATTGGACCAGCGCTTTGTTTAAAAAATTCACCAACTGACTCGGCCTTATCGGCTAGCTTTTCAGCCTTTTCGATAATATTCTGCAGATGCGTGATTACTTGGATAATTTTTATGAGCGCAATGATCGCGACCAAAAGAAATACGCTTAAAGTGACAGCCAGAATAATAATCAGAGTTTGCTCGGGATTCTCCATGTAGTCTTATTGTACCACTGTGCGCAAGTAGTCACGAAACTCAGTTTTAACATCATCATGTTTGAGTGCAAAGTCTACAACAGTCTTAAGATATTCTAGTTTATTTCCCGTGTCGTAATATCGCCCATTTGCTACCTGAAACCCATAAAGCGGCAGCCCAGCAGCCATCATAGGCTGAAGCGCATATGTTGTCAGATAAAATTCGTCGTCTTTACCAAGTTTACTCAACCCAGTTTCAACATATTTAAAAATATCAGGGGTTAGTAAATAACCGCCTATACTTGCAAAATTTGACGCAGCCTTATCTTTACCCGGTTTCTCAACCAAATTACTCATTTTAAGGACATCATGTCGTACAAATTCTCCACCCAATATGCCATATCGGACATAATCCTCGTCTTTTGTAACTTCTATGCAAGGCAGAATTGTACCCGGAAATTCGTTGTACAAGTCTATGGTTTGCGTAAACCGGTTTGGCTGAGCAACTATAAGGTCATCAGCAAAGGTATAGATAAATGGTTCGTCACCAATCCATGGAGCAGCGTTTAATATTGGTGTAGCGCTGCCGTAAGGTCCTTTTTGGCGTATATACGTAAAATTGGCTAAGTCCGATATTCTTTTGGTGGTTTCAAGAAGTTCTATCTTATTACCCTGCTCTAAATTAGCACGAAGGTCACCACTCATTTGGTCAAAATGGTCTTCGATTGAACGTTTGTGATAGCCAGTAACGATGATTATATCTTCAATCCCAGCCTCAACCAGCTCTTCAACAATATACTGAATTATTGGCTTATCGACCAGTGGTAGCATTTCTTTAGGCAAGGCTTTGGTTTGAGGCAAAAATCTCGTCCCAAACCCAGCAGCAGCAATGACGGCTTTTCTAACTTTCAGTTGTTTAGTCATGGGTAAATTGTAGCACGTGTAATTTACTTATGATTTTACAATAAATTACTGAAGCTCTTTGCGAATTAGTTCTTGAGCCAGACCTGGGTTGGCTTTGCCTTTGCTCTCTTTCATTACCTGGCCTACCAGAAAGCCGATTGCTTTCATTTCGCCGTCTTTAACATCTTGAGCCGCACCAACATTTTCAGCTAACACTTTCTGGACAATCTTAGTAATTTCATCAGTGTCAGACATCTGGAGTATGTTATTGGACTTAGCAATTGAGGCAGGATCATCACCAGTTTTTATCATTTCAAACAAAATTGTTTTTGCACCAGTAGAGCTAACTTTATTTTCCGCGGTCATAGCGGCTAGTGCTAAGAGGTTGTCAGGATTCAACTTCAGTGATTCCCAGGAACTTTCATCAAGTATTATTGTCTGAATATCAGTAACAAGCCAGTTCGCAATTTTTTTAATGAGCGAGGCATCCTCTCCATTATCAATCAGTTCCATAATCAGACGCTCCGCCGGTAATTGTTCCACAATAGTTTCAATTGCTGCGTTTCCTAACTTCAACTCGCTTAAAGCCTTACGTACATCATTTGGTAGCTTGGGCATAAATGACTTGACAGCGCTAAGAGCAGTCTCGCTTAACACAATAGGCGGGATATCAGGATCAGGAAAATAGCGATAATCGTGCGCGTCTTCTTTGCTCCTTTGGCTAAACGTTTTTTGTTTTGCCTCGTCCCAGCCGCGGGTTTCTTGAACGATCTGTTGACCCTTTTCCAGTAATTCTATCTGACGGCTAATCTCATATTCGGCAGCTTTTTCGACACTTCGGAAAGAGTTGAGGTTTTTTGTCTCACTACGGGTACCTAGCTCGTCAGTCTTACTGACGCTGGCATTTACATCGAAGCGCATATTGCCTTGATACAAATCAGCATCAGACACGCCACTATAGCGCATTAGTAGCCAAAGCTCGCGGGCATAGGTCTTGGCTTCTTCTGGTGAGTGTATATCTGCTTCTGACACTATTTCAAGCAATGGAGTCCCGGCTCGGTTCAAATCAACTAAACTATAGTCCTTACCTAAGGGGTGAGTGCTTTTACCAGCATCTTCTTCTATCTGCACACGGTTAATTCGCACTTTTACAGGCTTATCTTGTATCTGAATTACGACATGGCCACCAACTATTATTGGCTGGTTTAATTGCGTTATTTGATAACCTTTAGGCAGGTCAGGGTAAAAGTAATGTTTGCGCTCAAAATAACTGTACTTTTGAGGCTTGGTATTTAAGGCAAAGGCTACTTGCATGGCATATTCCACAGCCTTTTCATTCAGCACCGGCAAGGCTCCTGGCATTCCTAAACAAATGTGGCTGATTAGTGAGTTTGGTGAGGCATTCCGGGCGTCATTACTGACTGCTGCAAAAAGCTTGGTTTTTGTTTTTAACTGCACATGACACTCAATCCCAATGGTTGCTCTATACTTTTCACGAATGTCTGAGGATATCACCCTATACCCCATATAAATTATTTTGCATCAGACACCTCATCATTAGCTTTTGGCAAAGCCCCTATGTCGCGCAGGGCTTGACGAAAGCCTTGAAGCGCTGATTTTACATCAGTCTCACTTAGTTTCGCATCGGCTGAAGATTTCATTTTTTTAGCCAGGTTATGAGCAAACCACATATCATCATTGTTTGTAAAAACTCGCTGAGCCGAGACCATGCGCTCCCCCATGGTCTTGCCTTTAAATTTGCGCTTTTTAAGTGCATCGTTCAAAAGCTTGTCGGCATCAATAACTGCTTTGGACCAAGTGGCTTTGTCTCTGCAATAGCTTTGAAGCTCTTTCCAGCTGGCTATAAATTGTTCTACTTTTAAGCGCCTAGGCCTTTTAATCGCGAATATAGTCCCGCCGATTAAAACTGTCAGGACTGCTACGAAAGCCAAAATAATTGTACTTATACTCATTAATTCAGCTCCTTTACTTTACTGGCTAATGTTAGTAACAAACGATCCTGTCGCTGGGGCGCCATAAGCTGAAGACCCACCGGCAGATTTCCACTCATTCCAACAGGCACGCTGATTGCTGGAATGCCAACCAGCGCGGCCGCTACCGTCATGATGTCCACAAGGTACATTTGTAACGGATTACTGACGTTTTCACCAATCTTAAATGCCGTTGTCGGCGCTACGGGACCGGCAAGGAAATCAAATTTTTGAAATGCCTCATTGAACTCATTGATTAGCTTTGTTCGCAACTGCTGGGCCTTTTTGTAATAAGCATCGTAATAGCCGCTGCTCAAAACATATGTTCCAATCATAATACGGCGCTTCGCCTCATTACCAAAACCTTCACTCCTTGACCAATTAAAGCTTTCATCGAGTGTTTTAGCTTTAGAATTAGAAAAGCCATAGCGTTGGCCGTCATAACGGCTAAGATTGCTACTTATTTCCGCAGGGACAATTATGTAATAGGCGGCTAGAGCTAAAGGCAATGATGGGAGGCTAATTTCTGTCACTTCTAAACCACTAGACTTTAGCTCATCGAGTGATTTTTGAACCAACTTTTTAACGGATTCGTCGACTCCTTCTCCCATATATTCTTTAATAAGACCTATCTTCTTACCTTTGAGCGAAGTGCCTAAATCACTGTAACTTACTTCATCCCTTTCAATGGTGGTACCATCAAGTTCATCACGGCCAGCCAGAATATCAAGCACATATGCCAGATCTTCAACCGATCTTGTCAGAGCTCCTATGGTGTCCGTGCTGCTAGCCATGGCCACAACACCAGATCGTGAGATTAGACCATAGGTTGGGCGATAGCCAATGCACCCGGAATAGCTGGCAGGCTGGCGATTTGAACCGCCAGTATCGGTGCCGAGAGCAAATGGTGCCATGTCAAGAACTACTGCCGTCGCGGGGCCACCAGATGATCCACCCGGCACTCTGGCTTTGTCATGAGGATTCTTTGTAACCATTACGTCACTATTCTCAGTTGAAGCACCGTGCCCAAAGGCATCCATATTGGCTTTGGCCACACAAATTGCCCCTTCGGCTTCTAGCCGCTCAATGGCTGTTGCCTGGTATGGGGCCTCAAAGCCTTTTAGAATATTACTTGCAGCAGTTGTTTCACTACCAAATGTCAGAAAGTTATCTTTGGCAATAAATGGCACGCCAGCTAGCTTGCCTACTTTTTTGCCTTTGGCTACAAGTGCGTCTATAGCTTTTGCCCGTTCAATAGCACGATCATGAATCACGGAAATTATCGCGTCATAGTCTTTCTTGTTTTCGATGTTTTTGTGAGCTTTCTTGACCAAATTAACCGCAGTAGACTTGCCGGACTGAACATCGTTAGCAATTTCAGCAACAGACTCCCACTGACTCATTTGGACACTCCGCTAGCAATGCTAAAGTTACAATGTTCAATATTCAATGAATAATAAATGCTTGAATGATTTAATGCATTAATACACTGACTATTGGCCCATTCATTGACACTTGAGCATTGAGCATTGAGCATTTGTTTCACTGCATAACCCTTCGGACCTTTATTTGTCCTTTTTCTGTAGCCGGCGCGTTTTTGAGCAAATCTTCAGGCTTGATTCCATAATCTTTGACTTCATCTGGCCGCAAAACATTAGTAAGTCCGGTAACTTGATAAGTCGGTTCCAAGCCGCTAAGGTCAACGTTTTGAAGTTGCTCTACAAACTGTAAAATAGCACTAATTTCTACCCTAAACTGCTCGACTTCGTCCTCAGATAAATGCAGCCGTGACAGCCGAGCCAATACCAATATATCGTCGTGTGAAAGTTGCGCCATATTCAACAAGTATAACAGATTCAGTACCCCTTCTCGCATGCTTCTTCAGGTCTGACCTCCAAGCAGCCGCACCAGCCACTTCATGCCCTCCAGCCTCGTACCGTTCAGGTACGCCTCTGGAGCTGCCTGAAGCGTCTGGCACAGCTGCTTGGAGGTCATTCAGCCAAAGACTCAGGCGAGAAGTGGTACTAGCCGGTCAGTATCCAACGAATTACAGTGTCTCTGAGCTTGATATACTCGGCTTCCTCAAACTGCATATTGGCAATGTAAAAGCGCTTACCGCCTAGGTGAGAACAAAACATGGAATCCTGCATGTCCTTACAGTCCTGGATAAAAAACGAATTGGTAATACCCGTGGACCAAGATACGTTAAAGGAATTAGAACACTTATTACTGTCATCAATCCGAATGCTAAAGCTAGATAATTTTGAACGCTGGCTAGCCGCGACAAATTCACTATCAGCCATGCCATCACTGAAAATTATGTTACGTGACCCAGTTGTAAAAACGGATCTGTAAACGTTTTCTGACGTAATGGTGTCATCGCTTTCAGCAACATTAGATGAATCAATCTCACGCTCAGTAGCCATCAGATTTGTTTCCGCCCAAGCCGTCAATATATCCTGCATGCTGGCCAATGGACGTTTTGGTAGCTCCCAGCCGCCAGCATCAGCTTTGTCCCACGCGTTTTTCATAGTAATAAACTTAGTAGGATTGGTGGACTGCGCCCAGGTAGCTTGGTTTGTAGTAGCATCATAAACCTGCTGCGGCAAGCGCACATCAAAAGCAAACTTGTTCATAAACTGTTCAAGCGAAAATGGGTTTTGATAGCCAAACACTTGCCCAACAATTTTATCTAACATCTCTTTTGCTTTAGTTGCGTCCATATTTCTCCTATTTTCTTACTTTTTTGCGGCTAGATGACTGCGAGGCAAGCAAATCCTGTAAATTCATTGGTGGATCATTGACCGTCGATGCGCCCATTGATGGCTGCTGGCTATGTTGTCCCTGAGTTAACGATTGCGTGTTAGTGCCCGTTGCAGGCAAAGTGCTATGGCGATCTTCTGCTTTCTCCACAAATTTCGAGGGTAACTGCTGCGGAGCTTGTTCATATGTCTTTAACTCTACTTTAGTGCTGGTAGTACCAGCACCTTCAATATCAATTGTCCTGGCTTTAATGCACGGCAGAATCTGTCCTTCATTACTGAGGCGTAAAAAACATTCACGAGCATTCAAACTAATAAGCATTTTGACGCGAACTTCGGTCTCCTTGATGCCTTTGGCCTTTTCTGAAAGTAATATTTCTTTGGGAATTTCTATTGTAAGGTTACCCTCCAGTGCCCTAGCATCTTCTTCTGATACCCTAAAAACATAGTAATTAAAAACGTTTGTGAAAATCGCGTCTTGGAGTGGTTTTTCAATCTGGCCAAAATATTGCTGGGTCAGGAAAACAAACAGGTTATATTTTCGCGCCTCGGCCAAAATGGATGCCAGAGCTGGGTTCTGGATAACCGAGACTTCATCAATTATCAATATGACTTTTTGATTGAATGCTTTGGCTTGCGCTAATAGGAATATCTGCTGAATCAACAAACCCGCTACTGTTTTTACTACTTTTTCGCCCATGCTGACTTTATTAAGTGAAAATACCGTCAGGAAATTATTGCTGATCAGCTGTGCCAATGAGGCGGCATTTTCATTTGTGTTTGCCAGAGACGGCTGCATCTGCATTTCGTCAACCAACGACACAATCGGTGAAATAGCTTCGTTATAATATTTGTTTCGTAGCTCGTTGAAGTCAGCTCCAAAAAAGCTGATTATATTTGCTGGGACAAACGTTTGAACATGTTCCAGGATCTGATTGCGCAGCTCAATATCTGTCAAAAAGCGTTTAAGCATGCCCAAAGACATGGTTTGTGAAGTCATTAAGACGTACAGGCTCATTCTAAGCACACGCTCCAGCTTGGCGTTGTGCTGGTCGGCCAAAAGCGACTTAAACAACGTACCAGTTAGTTCAGTCGCCGCTGAAATATCCGTACCAGCGCCACCAAATAGTTCAGTGCCCTCATCATTGCCCTTAAAGTCCAGCACCTTTGTGCTGTCATAATGCATTAAATCTGCTGCCAAAGACGCGTGAGGATCAATTACAATAACTCGGTAATTTTGCTTAACCCCACTTTTACTCAAACGGTCAATTAATAGGGTAATAAGTTTGGATTTGCCAGTGCCGCTGGCACCAATTATGAAGGAATGTTTTTCAAAATCGTAACTTTGTAATGGTAAAAAATAGTTCTGGGGTAAATACGGAAAAGTATCTATTTCAAAGATAGCATTGATGTTGGCACTTTGCAAAATATGCATCGCTTTTTGTATATCCAGGTATTTGGGACGTTTTTTGCGTAAATATTTGGTATTGGCCACAAAATCAACTGCCAGCAAGTGACTAGGCAATGTCAAAAGTTGCTTAGAGGATACGCTGTAGTGCTCGGCAGAATTTTTAAAGTACAGTTGCATACGCGTATGAGATTTCTCCACATTCAGACACCTTATAGTAAAAATAGCGGTCTCTAGTTCTTTGCGCCGTTTGACCTGGTACTTTTCTTTCAGATCCAGTAAATTGCCGCCGCCAACATACTGCACAAACCGCTCCGTGGTATTTTTAGTTGGTATTTTGACCAGTTCACCATTAATGGGACGAAGAACTATGCCTTCTAAATTGTTAGACAGCATGCCGACGTCTTTATTGGTGCCGACATATAGCCGCACCGTGCTGTTTTCTATCTGCACCACCAGCTTCCAGCTTTTCAGTAGCCCAATATACTGCGAAATGCCAAATAATATTCCTTGCCAAGTATCCCGGTTATATTTGTCTTTCAATAAATACGCCTCATACCAATGCAGCATACCGTGATGTTTTAGATCAGCCATTTCCTAGTATTATACTCTATTCTTCGGGTGTTTTCCCCAGGCTGAATAACTGCCGCAGAACCCTAATAATAACTTGCTAATGACTATCTTAAACAGTTCCCTAAAACTAGCATATGCTAGTTTTAGGGAATGATTTTATCAAGCATGTCGCAAAGCACATTTATGTTTTTTTAAAAAATTTATAGTTTAGCTTTTATATCAACGATGATGTCGCGTAGTTCAGCGGCTTTTTCAAACTCTAGGTTGGCGCTGGCTAGATCCATTTGGGAGGTTAGGTCGCGGATGAGATGGCCGTATTCGTCTTTGGGGATTTTTTTGAGATCAAGTTTAGCACGCTTGGCTTCCTCGGGCAGATCAGGCCGCATGCCTTTTTCTATAGATTTAGAAATACCTGCTGGTGTTATATTGTGTTTATCGTTATATGCGGTCTGGATTTTACGTCTGCGTATGGTTTCGTCAATTGTCCGCTGCATACTCCCCGTAACACGATCCGCGTACATAATTACGCGCCCCTCGACATGGCGAGCGGCCCGCCCCACAGTCTGGGTCAACGCTTGTTGGCTTCTTAGAAATCCTTCTTTATCGGCGTCAAGAATCGCAACTAGGCTTACTTCTGGCAAGTCCAAACCTTCCCGAAGCAAGTTAATACCGACCACCACGTCATAAACCCCTAAACGCAAATCACGTAATATGTCTGTGCGATCAAGCGTGTCGACATCGCTGTGCAAGTATGTGACTTTAATATTTAGTTCTTGCAAATATTCTGTCAAATCCTCGGACATGCGTTTCGTTAGCGTAGTCACTAATACTCGCTGATGTTTGTCTATGGTTGCTTTGATTTCACTAATAAGATCATCTATTTGCCCATCTATTGGCCTAACGTCTATGGGTGGATCAATTAGCCCTGTCGGCCGGATCACCTGCTGGGCAGGCTCAGGACTACGCGACAGTTCGTAGTCAGCAGGAGTGGCACTGACGTAGACCAGCTTATTGACATGCTTTTCAAATTCCGTAAATGTGAGTGGGCGATTATCCAATGCGCTTGGCAAGCGGAAACCATGCTCTACCAGTACTTCCTTGCGGGCACGATCACCGTTGTACATGCCACGCAACTGCGGCATAGTCATGTGTGATTCGTCTACAAACATTAGAAAATCATCTGAAAAGTAATCTAAAAGCGTAGCTGGTTGTTCGCCCGGCTCACGGTTCGTTAGATATCGACTATAGTTTTCGATTCCTTTAACAAAGCCCGTTTCTTCAAGCATTTCCAGATCAAACCTGGTACGTTGCTCCAGTCTCTGAGCCTCTAAAAGTTTTCCGTGTTTTCTGAAATAATTAAGCCGCTGCGCTAGCTCTGTCTCAATTTGAACCAGCGCAACCTTAAGTTTGTCCTGTGGTGTCACATAGTGGCTGCTAGGGAAGACTTTCAACTCGTCTAAATTTGCGAGGATCTCCCCTGTTAATGGATCAACTCTGGTAATTCTATCTATTTCATCTTCAAAAAGTTCAATACGATAGCCAACCTCTTCGCCCGCTGGGAACACGTCAACAACATCACCACGCACCCGGAAGGTACCACGCCGGAAGTCCAGATCATTGCGTTGATACTGAATATCGGTTAGTTGCCTGAGTAGCTTGTCTCGTACCCGTCGCTCGTTTTTTTTAACTGTAACGGCTAAGGAATTGTAATCATCAACCGAGCCAATACCATATATACAGCTCACGCTTGCGACAATAATTACATCACGGCGGCTAAGCAGCGCATCGGTTGCGGCATGTCGCAAACGATCGATTTCTTCGTTGATCTGACTGTCTTTTTCTATGTAAGTATCACTTCTTGGAATATAGGCTTCCGGCTGATAATAATCAAAGTAACTAACAAAGTAATGCACTGCGTTATCCGGAAAGAAGCTTTTAAACTCACCATAAAGCTGAGCAGCGAGAGTTTTGTTATGGCTGAGAACAAGCGTAGGCTTCTGAATGTTCTGAATAACATTGGCCATAGTAAAAGTCTTGCCAGATCCAGTCACACCCAGCAGTGTTTGCTCTTTAACGTTATTTTCTAAGTTTTCTGTCAGCCTGTGAATGGCAGCAGGCTGGTCACCCAATGGTTTATAATCTGATCTCAATTTAAAATTGCTCACTGCCCTATTGTATCAGTTGGCTTATTGTTTTAACCCTGGTGTCTGCTGTTTTTTAAGAACCAGTGCTCGTTGCGCTCAAGCTGCTTCCTGACGTCAGCATATTCTTCGTCTAGAATATTCACAATTCTTTCTATTAAGTTTTCGGGGTTTTCATCATAAATCACTTGGTGTTCTCGTGGAGGCTCCAGTACTTTCATAAGCTCTGGAATAATGTCAGCCACACCTTCGCTATTTATAAGTATGCCACATGGTTTATGGGATTCTAGCGCTGTCACAAATTCATGCAAACTGCCAAACCTGCCACCTACAGTTATAACTGCGTCTGAGGATTGGATAAGGTGTGTGTCCCGTCCAACATAGTGCATGCCTGTGTAATTGATAAAGTCAAAATACTCTCTGGGCAAGCGATATTTGCGCATATGCTCCCTAACATTCACAGCCGGCGAAAAACCAATACTCATTCCACCCGCTTCTTTAGCGCCCTGCGCCGCAAAGAAAGGCAATCCAACAGTAGCCCCTGTAGTCGTGACATGACCACGGCGGGCAATGGCAGCACCTAGACGCTTGGCTAGCGTTTTGCTTGCATCTACAGAGTCACCACCTGCCGCTCCGGATACACAAATAGAATACTGCAGAAGTTGTTTCACCATACAAATTCCATGTCGAGCACTTTGCTGGTTGGGTCGCGCCTTTTTACTGGCCGTCTAGTTCTAGGTGACGCGGGGCTATCTATCGACAACATGTCGGCAAGAATATCTTTGGGTTTTATGGTTATTTGCTCTTGTTGAAGTCCAACCATATATATGGGGTTTTCGACAGCAGATGTTTCTTCTAGTTTGCTTAGAATGTCCTGTTCGACAGCCGGGAAAGACGTATAGCGGAGATACAGCTCATTCCAGACAGATTCGCCTAGATGATAGTGAACTCGCTTTTCATATGGCAAACTATTCACCAAATTCATCGCCATGTCAGTCAGGTTAAAACTCAAAGGTTTGCCATCAATAGATAAACCTACGTAATCCAGCTCATGCCAAAAATGTAATGCCGGTTCAAGCCGGTACAAGACTTCCTCGGCCTTTCTATAAGCCAGATCTTCGGCTTGAACATGTGGTTCAAACATTTCCGGATGGCTTAGTTTGTTTTTAGAACCATAATATCGGTGAATAATGCGCCAGTGGACCGGCTGACCGGCAATTTTTAGGTGATCTTGTTTGTTTTGCATTGTCTGCTCGGCTAAACGAACGCCCAACTCAGGACGCAGATGATGAAACTTAAAATAGGTGCTAATTGACCTAATCTCGTTGATGTAATGGAGTGTCAGCAGCATACCTGCTAATGTTAATCCCGTTCTAGGTGACCTCTTGAGCGGTAGTAATGCAATCCCGGCTGCTTCAGGGGCATGAAGAATATTATTTCGACAGGATTGGCTAAACTGGTCGCCAACCGACTGCCAATGCCTACCAGCTAAATGCAAGACTTCAATTTCTCGCATCTCAAAATCATTTGTTTCTAGTTTTCGGTAAGATTGGAGAAACCGTTCTTGCCATTTAATTGGCTCAAAATGCCGAGCTACTGTTAGCAGCATTACAGACGATTCGCGCTTCAGCATAGACTCTAGTGATCGATAGTGAAGAGCTTTCATAAGGTTTTTGGGTGGAGTATTTTTAAGAAGTTTTTTAAGTGTTGTATGTTTTAGTGCCAGGACTTCTCTTGGGATTTTTGACTCGGTTATATAACGCTCTATGGCACTAGCCACCTCGGCTGCGCTTCCCGGGTGTTTTACGCCAATCCGTTTTGACAGAAAATTATCATGTAGCTCTGTCAAATTATAAAGTGCCTGGTATAGCTCTCTGGGAGTAGTATCACGCGAGTCTAGCCCAAGCTCACGCATTTTACTATGAGCCTTGCCGTAGATTTCCCCTGTTAAACGGACATCAACTCCCGGCAAAGCCGCCTGCTTTTCTAACCGTCCTAAAATGTCTCGAGTAACTTCTTTCTCGACACCCGTCAGTTCTGCGATCAGTTTACACACGTTTTGATTATCCTTATATATTCTTACCATAAGCATATCACCGAAGTCGCCAACCGTAAAGCTCATGCTGGTATCTTACTCACGTAGGTGAGCTTTCACTTACACTAAAAGAGGAGAGCCAGCAGCTTGTGCTTTGGGATAATGCCCACCCTGCAAGCGTCTGGTCTCCCCAGGCTTAGACTGGCAGCAATGCTAGATTGTGCTTTTGAAGGCGCCAATAACAATACCAGCCTCTGTTTAGTCTAGCACCGGGTGGGAGACCTTGTGTATCTCCAAGTTTCTTTCTTCTTTCTTCTCTTTTCTCTTCTTTCTTTTTTACCACTGTAACAAAAGGAGATCACTATGATCGTTCTTGGATTTGACGTAGCCAAAGACTATCTGGACGCGGCTTTAATTAACCGTTCTCGTAAGACCCAAGCTACCTACCACTTAGCTAATACCCGAGAAACCATCGAAGAACTACTAACTGCTACGCAAGCTAAGCACCCTAAACTAGTTGTTGGCTGTGAGTCAACCGGTTACTACCAGCAGCTATTACTTAGGCTTTGCCTGAAGCGTTAGCTACCGTGTTACCTACTTAACCCCATTACAACCAAACAGTTCACCTGGCGTACTATTCGAGGTCGAAAGACTGATCTGGATGATGCTGTTGCTGTAGCTCGTCTGGTGGCGCAGGGTGAAGGTGTACTAGTAACAGCCGCTATGTTGTCACCAGCCAAAGCCCTTACCAGACTGGCCACTAGCTTCCAACAACAAGGCCAGCATATTGGCAACCAAATGACATACGTAGCCCACCTAGCCACTGACAGCCCAAATGTAGGCACGCTTCAAGAACCTATGGACGCGGTCATCCACCAATTTAAGCAATTAACAGCTGCCTGCTACCAGCAGGCTCAAGGTTTGGTTGATCCAGACCAACTCAGCTATCTCACAAGTATCCCTGGTATTGGTCTGATACTGGGTACTCGTATCTTAGCTGAGCTAGGTGACATAACTAGGTTTCATAGTCCAAAACAAGTTGTGGCTTATGCTGGACTGGATCCACGTGTCAAACAAAGCGGCACAACCCTAAACCGTAATACCAAGCTAACAAAGCGTGGCTCACCTGACTTGCGCCGTGCACTATTCCTAGCCTCCAACTTAGCTCGTCGTTGGAATCCTGACCTTATGGCCTACTACCAAAAGAAACGAGCCGAGGGTCGTTCCTTTACTGTTGCCAACATTGCTACCAGTCGCAAACTGATTGACAGGATATTTGTAATACTTACGGAACAGAGAATGTACCAAAAAAGAGCTTGACTCCAAGATGCTAGAGCTTGCAAAGCAAATGGGAGCTGCTAGAGTTGTTAAAGCATGTCCAATAGAGAAGTCTTTAGACACAAACAAGCACGGGCTTATCGTTTCCTAGCCAATATCTCAAGCGATGGGCGTAAATATACATCACCTTTTTTAGGCTTTTTGATCGCAACGGAGCTAATTGATGACGCCGAGCTTCAAGTTGCTTTAGTAACTTCCGAAGCCTCAGATTTTTGGGATGGATTTTTGGGAAAAAAGAGTCATGACATTGAACCAAATTCAGCCGAGAAGATCGAAGGTGGCGCGAGAGACCGCAAAGCCGATCAGTGGCTTTATAGATCTGTGATGTCTGGTTTGGCAGTGAAAGCCCTCAGACATCGACAGTTTGGGCGAGCGACTCTTTATGCAGGCTTGATGGTCACTCAAGGCGTCCGTGACGTGGTTGTAGAAAATTGGCGAAATCAAGCCGGCGAAAAGGGCAATAAAAACACTGGCGCGATTCAGGCGGCAAGACTTAAGACAGCCTTAAATGACATTGGAATGGCAATAGCTCTGGATAGGGGTAAGCACATACCACATTCAGAAAGATTTGCTGACATGATGCTCGTTGGTGGGGCCACACTTTCCTTGTCAACTATGGGAACCTATCGCACTATGTTTGTGTCAGGTTCCGCATTATCAGAAACTTTACCGCTACAAACCTAGAAATTTTCTGGTTTGTACCATTCTGGGGCTTTTTTCAGAAATTCGCCTATTTCGTGTTCTGTGAGTAATCCGGCTTGGGCACCAGCATGTTGTACTACGCTCATAGAGTTTATTGGTGCCCACTGTAACGCACCCTCGATGTTATTTCCCTGAATAAGTGCCGCAACAAAAGTACTGGCAAAGGCATCGCCCGCGCCGGTGCGCTCAAATGGCGGGGCTGGATCAGGATAGGGGGGCATTTTAAGCCGCTTTTTGCCATCAGATGCATAGGCACCGGCCGGCCCATCCGTAATACAAACTATTGTAGGACCATAGCTGTGCATTTGGTCCAGCAGTACATGCATATCATCCGGGTCCTTGCCGGTAACCAGGGCGGCTTCTTCACGGTTCAGGACCACGACTTCAGCGCGGTCATACAGCGCCCTTATCTTTTCTACGCCCGCCTCCAGTTGGTAGGTGCCAGGCTGAAAAGCAAACTTGACATCTGGATTGTCTTTAAGCCAGTCAGAAACCAGATCATGATAGTGGTCAAGAGCGTTTTTGCTGATTGAGCTAAAATACACCCACTTTGGTATGTCTATGGAGCGAAACCTTGGCCAATGATAATCATATTCCTCGTGTTTAATAAGTATTGTTCGTTCTTCTTTGTACCAAAGAACGTAGTGGTAGTTACTAATTTTATGAGGATTAATAATTACAAAACGGCTATCTACGCCTTTATCATGCAGGGCCCGAATTATATCCCGGCCATTTGAATCACCGCCAACATTAGAAATTAAGCCGCTCTCTAGCCCAAGCTTCGCGAAACTAACGGCGGCATTCGCGGCATTTCCAACCGCTTCAATAACCTCAGCATGGTCAAAAGGAACTTTCTGGCCAAACGGAACTGCCAGCCATTTACCGTGTTCGTTTTCATAAGTATGCGCTCGATCATCAAATAATTTGATAAAGGCGTCAGTTACTACATCGCCTATACTTAACACGTCTATCTGGCTCATTTCCCCCACCCCATTTTCATACTTATGCTTAGTCTATCACAGCTTTGCCAGCTGCGTTAAACATATCAATTTTTTCTTCTACGACAGCCTGAACAGCCTCAATAACTTTATCCATAAGCTTTACGACCGCATACTCTGTCGGATTTTCCTTTAATTCTTTTTCTAGAGTTTCACGGTATGCAAAACGCATATCTGTATTGATATTTATTTTACTGACTCCGATTTTTACCGCTTCCTTAAAATAGTGTCCCGGGGTACCGCTACCACCATGAAGTGATATGTTGCAGCCAACAACCTGTCTTATTTGTTTTAGCAAGTCAATTTGTAAAATTTTTGGAACGGGATATTTACCGTGCAAGTTGCCGATAGCTACAGCGTACGTATCTATTCCTGTAGCATCCACAAAAGCTTTAGTGCCTTCCGGCGTACTAAAAGTCTTTTTAATCTCTTCATAATCAATCTTTTCAGTAAATACATTGGATCCACCGCCAAAATAATGTGGCTCACTTTCTACAAGTGCCCCCGTTATTTTGGCATATTCAACAATTTGCTTTGTTTCGGTTATGATCTCTTCAACCGTAGCGTCACGCCTAGCTTGGCTTATGTCAATATGAATAAACTCAAAACCTGCTTCAATGCCTTCAATTGCAGCTGCGATAGTAGGGCTGTGGTCAAGATTTATATACATCTCAATACCATATTCCTGCTTGTAGTTATCCACCATGTCGCGAATATTTTCGACGCCTAAAGCCTCGACCTCACCGAAGCTTGCTTCAACCATCAGGGGCGCTTTTTTACTCGCAGCCGCCTTAGCAATTGCCTTGAGCGTTTCCTGGTTGTCTATATTAAAGGCGCCTAGCGCAAAGTTCTCAGTTCGCGCTCTGGCCATAGCGTGACGAGCTTTCTGGCAATTCTCTCTAATCTGCCTCAATGTTAGCGACATTACGAAACCTCCGGTTTCAGTAGTACGGGGTTGGTAGTACGTATAGCGGCTGGCTTCAATGAGCTTGTCTTAGCCGTTATACGTTCTACGTTATACGTTCTACGCATTAGTTTATTTTCTCCCAGCCACTTCATGCGCAGTAAGCATGATGTGTTTCGCTGTCAGCCCAAAATGCTTAAGCAAATCTTCCGGGTCGCCTGATTCGCCAAAATGATCACGCATACCCATTCGTTTCATGGGCACAGGGAATTCTTCTCCTAAAAGTTCTGCAACTGCGCCACCGAGCCCACCATTGATTTGCGCTTCTTCTACTGTCAGTACGGCTTTAGTCTTGTGAACACTTTTGAGTATAGTGGCACTATCTAGTGGCTTAATCGTGGGGCAATGGATAACTTCAGCATCAATGCCATGTTTATACAAAAGCTCGGCTGCAACTAATGCCGGATAGGTCATTGTTCCGGTACTAATTATCGTTATGTCGTCCCCTGGTGCGTAAACATAGGCTTTACCAATTTCAAAAGGTGTTTTATCGGTCGTTATGATTGGAATAGGTTCTCGAGCCAGGCGCATGTAGTTGGGACGCTTATCTGCTGCCATCGCCAAAGTCGCCCGTTCAGCTTCCAGGCTGTCTCCAGGAGCTATCACAACCATGTTAGGCAACACACGCATAAGTGCTATATCTTCCAGCATCTGATGGGTAGCGCCATCTTTGCCGGTGTAAAGTCCAGCATGTGAACCGATAATCTTGACTGGACGGTCATTCAGGCAAATAGTTGTACGAATCTGTTCCCAGTTTCGTCCCGGGCTGAAAGCCGCGTATGAGCTTACAAATGGGATCTTACCCATTGCTGCCAGCCCAGATCCTACCGTTACCAAGTTTTGTTCAGCAACACCAATCTCTACAAATCGCTCCGGAAACGCGTCCCTAAACAAACTAATTTGAGTTGAATCCGTCAAATCCGCACAAGCCGCCACGACATTTACATCCCGCTTCCCAGCCTCTAATAACCCCCGCCCAAAACCCTTACGATTTGGCTCCTTAACAATATCCTTAGCCATAATATCCGCAATAAGATGAAAATCACTCATTTCACACTCCAATAAAGCGAATATTTTGAGCGAAAGAGGCTTTTTGCTGAGTGCAGCCTAAAACTGAGCGAATCATGTTTATTTAGGGTAGTTTTGCTGAACGCCGCATGTAGTGTTCCTTGCTTGTCCATGCAAAGTGCTGCCCTAAGTAAATATGATGAGCGGTTACTCATGTTCACTCCTTATTTTTCCGCCAAGCGTCCTAAGCTCATGCAATGCCTTAACAGCCTGCTCATGATTGGGCGGGGCACCATGCCAATGAAAGTCATATTCCATAAAATCTACACCCTTACCGGGTACTGTGTAGGCTATGATCATAACTGGCTTTTCAACAATTGCTCTTGCCATAGCGGTAGCATCAATAATAGCTTCAATGTCGTTACCGTCAATTTCTATGACATGCCAGCCAAAAGCCTCCCATTTGCCTTTCAGATCTTCCAGCGGCATAACAGTCTCTGTTGGCCCGTCAATCTGAATGTTATTGCGATCAATAATGCCGATAACATTGTTCAGCTTATATTTGCCGGCAAGCATGGCCGCTTCCCAAACATTACCCTCATCAAGCTCGCCATCGCCCAATATTACATAGACCCAACGGTGCAAATCATTATTCATGCGCATAGCTAGTGCCATGCCGGCAGCCTGGCTCAGTCCACACCCCAGCGGCCCACTAGTGTTTTCAAGGCCCGGTAATCTAGTCCTCTCAGGGTGACCTTGCAACCGCGATCCAAATTGTCGCAGAGTCTTAAGTTCTTTTTTATCAAAAAAACCAGCATGCGCCATAGTAACGTATTGTACCGGCACACAATGACCGTTACTTAGCAACAATATATCCCGCTCATCCCAATCCGGTTTTTTAGGATCATAATTTAAAATGTCAAAATAAAGCGCCGCAAATATATCTGCTAAACCAAGCGGTCCAGCGCTATGCCCGCTACCAGCATGCTCCAACGCCCTAATGATATCCTCTCGAATTTCATTTGCCTTGATCTCAAGTTGTTCAATCGTCAATTTTTTGGCTATGTTCATCCCTGTTTTCCACTAATGCTTTAAGTGTAGCATAAGCGTCTGCCGGGTTGTCAGACTTTTGGATGTAACCACCAACGTTGAGTACGTCCACGCCAGCACCTGCCAACAGCTGAGCATTTTCGGCATTTATGCCTCCGTCCCAGGCAATTTCTACGTCAGGGTGGTGTTGTCGGGTTTTATGCACTTTTTCTAATAACCCCAGATCGGCTTGGCCACCGTGGTGTCCTAGCTTGCCACTAAAAATCAAGACCTGATCAAAGCTATGCATAATCTGATAAGCGTGTTCAATTGGCGTATCGGCCAGCACCGCCAGCCCTACCAAAATATTCTCTTTATGAAGCTCACCAGCAAAGTGCATATGGTGTACCGTAGCTTCGTTATGAACAATTACCATCCGCGGATTCAGCTTTATAATTTGTTCTAAATATTCCATTGGCCGCTCATACATTAGGTGTATATCTGCCCGCATATGATGGGGCCACCATATTTCGCTAAGTTCCGGCGATTTTGTTGGAGCAAACTTACCATCCATCAAATCAATATGCACACGCTCAGTAAACGGTGCTACCCGCTCAATCTGCTTCCGGTATTCGACTGAGTCAAAAGCAGTCACAGTTGGACAAATGATTGTCATTATATTACTTCGCCTTTCTTGCAAAAACTGTGTTAGCAACCATTAATATTAGACTTGTCACAAGTATCCAAGGAGTAAAGAATATTAAGATTATTACTGAAAACCCAGCGTCTGTATCACCACTAAACACAGCATAGTATACTGAGAGTATGTCGATAACAGCCGCCAAATAATAACCGGTTAAATGCCAGGGCTGTGCGACAAATTTTTTGATGTGGTGTTTTCCTAATACTATAAGTCCGTCGTAGAGCAAGTACTTAAGGTTAAACAAAGCTAGGATGACAGCCAGAAAAATGACATCGCTTGCTTTTACGCCAATTATCGAAGTTAGCATTATAATTGTAAGTAACATATAGCGGATCAAATAGCTTGTGTGCATCAGCTTCATGGGAGATCAATTTTTTTGATTCGGCGAGTGTGGCGCTCCAAGCCAACATGTGGTGTTGCCAACCAAATGTTGACCGCCTGTTCTATGTCCTGTTGATCCAAAAAGCGGGCTCCTAAACTCAACATATTAGAGTTATTATGCTCACGGGCTAAGCGCAATATCTCCAAATCATCCTGAGCACTGTCGCCCTCAGCATTGATTGCTCGTTTTGCTTTTGCTGGTCCGTAATAAACTACGCATCGCACACCTTTTACTCGGTTAGCTACCATCGCTTCACCTTGACCGCTGCCACCCCAAATAATTCCTAACTCACATTCTCCACTTGCCACGGCTCGTGCTGCCGGAAAAATAAAATCCGGATAATCATCGGCCATATCTAAAGCTTGGGGACCAAAGTTAACGCACACATGGCCTTGTGATTCTAAAAAAGTCTGGAGCTTTGGTAAATCGTCAAATCCGGCATGGTCCGTACTAAGCGCTATCTTCATACCCACACTTTATTAGATTAACCACCGACTTACAACCCAATAAAATCAAGCGAGCTATATTGGCTTGGGGTAGTCTTTGCTGAGTGCAACCAGAGTAAATTTGGCATCCAGCAAATTTTCACTGCGTGAAACGCTACCCCAAGACGATATAGGGAGCGACTAATCGTGGTGTTCGCTGTGATCTTCTTTTTGGTGCAGAAATTTTCCCAAATCCGCAACCACTTCTACGAGCCGGTTACTATAGCCCCATTCATTGTCATACCAGGCAACCACTTTGAGCATGTTGCCATCAACTACAGCTGTCAGATGTGTATCTACAATTGCCGAATGGCTGTTGCCAATGAAATCGCTACTAACAAGTTCTTCATCCGTCACAGCTAAGATACCCTGATAGTAAGGTTCTTGAGCAGCGGCCCTAAAGACATCATTAACTTCGTCTACGGTAACTTTACGCTTGGTGATGATTACAAAATCACTGAGCGATACAACCGGCGTAGGTACACGTATAGATAGCCCCCCAAATATGCCCTGCAAAGCCGGCAAGGCTTGTCCAGCGGCTATTGAGGCACCTGTAGTAGTAGGCACAATATTTTCAGCCGCGCTGCGGGCCTCACGCAAATCCTTGGCGGGAGCATCCTGCAGCTTCTGGCTGGCGGTGTAGCTATGAATTGTCGTCATCATGGCCTTTTCTATTCCAAAATGATTTTCTATGACTGCGGCGACAGGCGTAATACAGTTAGTAGTACAGGAAGCATTACTGATGATGTCTTCAGCCTTATCTAGCCCATCTTCATTTACGCCGATAACAATAGTAGTCGCGCCTTCGCCTTTTGCGGGCGCACTAATTACTACCTTTTTTGCACCAGCATCAATATGAGCCCGAGCTTTGGCAGGATCAACAAAAAAGCCTGTTGATTCTATTACTACGTCAACCTTAAGATCTGCCCAAGGCAATGCCGACGGCTCCTTTTCGGCAAGTACTTTGATGTGTTTCCCGTTGACTATGATATTAGATTCATCAAAGCTAACCTCGTGCTGATAAGTACCGTAATTACTATCGTGTTTCAGCAGATGTGCCAGTGTTTTGGTGTCTGTTAGGTCGTTAATAGCCACAATCTCACAGTCACTCCGGTCAAAAGCTACCTTAAACGCATTACGTCCGATCCGCCCAAATCCGTTAATTGCCACCCTTGTTTTCATAAGAATTTATTCCCACCTCTTTTAAGCGTTAGCATTTCTCAAAGTATTGTACGGGTAACTGAAGCGAAGCGCAATTATTATCGGTCTAAGACTTGCCCTTGAAATTCCGTCACTTCGAGTAGCGAAGTAATATCTTTCGCTTTCTCGAAAATTGGCCAGACTTCTGCTAACAAGTTCCCCGGCTGACCGCTAAGTTTTTTAGCTCTTTCAAAAGAGATTAGTTCTGTTAGGATATTTTCTCCAGCATCATGAGCTACTGCTTGTTGGCCAATCGATTCCCACGCTAAGTAATAATGAAAAAATCCTTCTATTTTATACGTAACTTGTGCCACATGAATTAATTTCCAGTTTTTAAATTTGTAGCCGGTTTCCTCTGTAACTTCCCTTTTAATCTCATCTAGTAGTGATTTCGCTCCCTTTTCAACTCTTCCACCAGGAAGTTCATTTTTATATACACTCGTTGGCTGTTTTTCATGCTGTACAACTATCTTTTGATCAACGATGCAGATTGCTTTTACGGTGTCTACCCTCTTAAGCATCTCGAATGTCTTCACAGTTCCGTCAAACATTTTTTGCGGCCACTGGTATACATCAAAGACAATCCCCCTAAAAACACGCTTAGCGTTGTCTGGAATAAGAATTGCATCCTCAGGAACAACCTTTTTCATTAAACCTCAGCTTTATAGCGTTTCATACATTCACGGATGCACTTTTTAGCATCTTCTATGTTACCCCAACCCAGAACTTTAGTGCTGCCAGGTTTTTTGAGGTCTTTGTAGTGCGTAAAGTGGTGTTCAACTCTTTGCTTCCACTGCTCACCCAAATCATCGAGTGTTTTTAGCCACTGATTGTTGTTGCGGTCATCGGCTGGCGACACCACAATTTTGTGATCCATTTCACCGTCATCTTCAAAGTTCATAACCCCAAGAATCCTAGCCTCAAGCCAAATTCCTGTCGGCAACGGCTCATCGCGACAGACTATCAGTGTATCCAGTTCGTCGCCATCCTCATCAAGCGTTTGTGGAATAAAGCCATAATTACAGGGTTTTGTAAAAATGGTTGGTTCGACGCGGTCAAGCATAAACGCTGCCCGCTTCCGGTCCCATTCAATTTTTAGAATTGATCCCTGCGGAATCTCTACAACAGTATTTACTAATCCATCGTCAATACTGCCGGAAGTCAAAACTTGATTAAAATCTGCCATCTCTGGTTCTCCGATTACTTGGGTATTATTGTACACTACGTTAGTATGAAAATAATCGGGCACCGTGGTGCGGCCGGTAGTGAACTCGAAAACACATTAGCCAGTATTCAGGCCGCGATTGATATGGGTGTGTACGCTGTGGAAATTGACATAAGAAAAACAAAAGACAACCAACTGGTAGTTTGCCACGACTCAACCCTGACACGAGTATCTGATAGTTCCGACAAAATTAGCGACCTGACGCTTAAGCAACTACAAAAAATTCCCTTGCACGGCGGAGCAATTGTCCCAACATTATCTGAAGTATTGGAACTTGTTGGCGAAAAGCGTATATACATAGAAGTAAAGCAACCAGGTTGCGCGAAACTGCTTATAAAAAACTTAGCGAAGTTCCCAAATGCGGTGGTGCATGTTGTGTCGTTTAAGCATGGTGAGCTGGAAATATTGCGGATGTTGGCACCAGAGCTTAACCTCGGCGCGCTGGAACGAACCAAGCTGTTTGATGTGATCCATCTGGCAAAACGTATAAACCTGAACGGCGTGGGGCTGAACTACTGGATACTCAACCCCTTAACTTACTATCTGATAAAACGAGCTGGTTTGGATTTGTATGTTTACACAGTCAATAACCGCTTTCAGGCTAAGTTTCTTAGCCTTTTGTACCCGGATATTGCGATTTGTACTGACTACCCGGAACGGTTTATTAAAAGACGCGGAAAAGCCATAGATTCAGCATAGACCACGCCGCTATAATTGCTGCAACTAGATACTGTACAGTCTGAAAATCGTTTAGGAAAAAACATGCGGCCCCGGCTGCAATATTAACGGCGGCAGCAATCCAGTACCACGTTGCTGGCTCGTCAACAATTCCGTTTAACGCATAGCCAATCGCCATCATGCATAACCAAAAACCGCCAAGAAACTGTGTATAGTGCCCGATGTTTGGCGAGGTACTGTGGGCCACGAATCCTGAAACCATAATTCCCACCACAACAACACCAAGCCATACTTTAAAAATACGCTTCATGGTATTGACTTTTAAAGGCATGGTTTTATACATGAAACCCAATCCGATAAGTGACAATGTAGTCCACACACCATTAATATTCACGTTCTGGTAATAATGCGTAGCCGTAAAGCCAGTCGCCAACAAAACTGCCCACAAGAGATAAACTTGGGCTCTTGTATCGTGAAGCATATAGCGCCAGTCGATCTTATCGTTCATACTACCAATATTATCATGATATAAGCTATAATACTTTAGCTTATGAAGGAAATAGAGTGTACGTAAATTTTGACCATGGCGAAGAAGTGGCCACCAACATTAGGACGTTTTGGTTTAAACCTCAGCATCCTTTACGGTACGTAGCCGGGCAGTTTGTTGAGCTACAACTTCCCCATCCCAACCCGGATAAGCGCGGCCACAAACGCTGGTTTACTCTGTCTTCCTCACCAAGCGAAAAACTGATCAGCATAACCACCAAGCTAGCTACAGAAAACGGCAGTACATTCAAGCAAACTCTGGCTAGCCTAAAATCAGGTGCCGAAGTAACCATCAGTGAAGCAATGGGCGATTTTGTCTTGCCCAAAGATAATACATTACCGCTGGTGTTCGTGGCAGGTGGAATAGGCGTCACACCCATGCGCAGTATGGTGAAATGGATTGTGGATAATCACGAGCAAAGAAAAGTTAACGTTATATACGCAGCCCGCAGTCTGGATGAAATCGCTTTCAAAGAGCTATTCAAAAGCCAGGGCATTAATCTGGATGTTGTGTTATCAGATCAAACTTCTGGCTGGACTGGCCGGACAGGGCGGCTTTCGGGTGAGCTTATACTGGAAATTGCAGGACCGTCTGCGGAGCAACTTATATACGTATCCGGTCCCGAGCCAATGGTTGAAGCCCTGGAAAAAGATCTAAAAAGTGCCGGCGTCAACAAACACAAACTTATTTTAGACTTCTTCCCCGGCTACCCCGCTCCGTAATTAGCTTTTTGCTGGGTTGTAGACAACTACCAGAATATTTATGTCTGGATTGTAGTGATCGTGAAAACTAAAAGTTCCTGGCTCTTTGAACTGCACGCGCCAAGCTTCATCGGCCTTAAAATCCCCGGAATTAAACGGTCCACTATGATCATGATCTTCACCGCCTTTACCCAATGAAAGTCTATGGGTTTTACCATCAGCACTATTGAACTGCACGAACTCGCCAGCTTTAACCGTAATAGTATCCGGGTCAGCTTTTTCAGCTCTAAGTGCCACGCATATACCATCACAGACAGTTTGTTGAGCTGGCGTGTTGGTATGATGATTATTTTTCCGGCTGGTTATCATAAAGCCTGATAATCCGACAAACAGAGCCAAGGCTGCTAGCCCAACATAATATAAAGCTTTTTTGCGCGAGCTTTTTGTCACTCTGTAACCTCTACCGAGCCTTTCATATAAGGGTGTGGCGAACAGTTATAAGTAAAAGTACCGGCTGAGTTAAAGGTAACCTCGTATGATTCGCCCTTTTTCAGCAAATTACTTGCTTTGAATTCAGCGGTTTCTGTGTCAGGCGTTACATCGTGCTTAGTATTACTCTGGTTAGTCCATTTTACGGTTGTGCCTTTTTTGACACGAATCTTTTTCTGCTGATAGTCATAACTATTGCTTGTGTCAATTATGGTCACACTATTGGTTTCGGTTACCTCGTTAGATGGCGTGGCTGCGCCTGTGGGCTTGTTGCTGGCCATGTTGCTCATTGTATTATGAGCTTGATTATCGTCTGTTTTGGACGCTGTTTCAGGCTTATTCATAATCACTACACTGGCAATTGCGCCAATGGCAACAACTGCAAGTACAATGCCGACAATACTTTTATTCATAATATCTCCTTTAAAACTTAAGTAAGTCCAGTATAACAAACGCGCTCCACCCTGGTAGAATGGAGCGCGCTTTAACCATTAACCTATTATCTTATAGGTTCTTTTGCTTAACGATTGCACCTGCAAGCGTATCAGCAATTTTGTTTGTGATTTGCACGCGTGCTCGAGCCTGGGCATCGTATGATCCTACAAAGTCAGCAGCACCATGCTTATCAACGGCTTCCTTAAGAAGACCAACGTGCTCACCTACTAAGGTTGCAACTGCTTCTTTTGGAAGATTAGGATTGGCACTTGATAGAAAAGTTGAGATTGCGTCAACATAACCGTTCAAGTTTTCTACTGCCTTAGCCATGCCTGCTTGGTCACCACCTTTAGCTGCAACGGTGTAGTCTACAAAGAACCCAATGTGGCTAGCCCAAATTTCTTTGAACTTAGTACCAGCTGCTTCACCGTAGACACTACCGACAGCAGCTGCTAGTGAATCAGTGTTCTTGCCCAATGCGCCAGCTGCAGCTGCAAAGTTAGCATTGCCGTCAAACCCAGCACGGGTTGCAGCGGAAGCCAAATCAACATGTTCTGACTCTAGGTTATTTAGTAATACTCTCAGATCGCTAGCCTTTGTGCTGGGAGCTGTTGCCTGGGACTGAGTAGTTTTGGCTGAATCGTCATGCTTATCATCACCACTATTTCCTACCAGGAAACCACCGCCCATACCAATTAGTAATGCGACTACAGCTACAATTATGGCACTTGTCTTATTGTTAATATTTTCCATCTTGTTAAACCCCTTCTTTTAATAATAGTTAACTTTATTAAGTATAATACTTCATAATGTGAAGTAAAGCTTTTTTATATGTAGAATATACAACCTTTAGTAAATAGGCCTATTATTACTTCGCCAACTGGCTAACTGTCAAAATATAATCGCGCAACTGTTCTTTTGGAATATCACTACTCCATTCACGCATTGCCTTTGCAATATCGCTTTCAATCTTACCAAGAGCCCGCTTGCCTTTTAGGGTCACAATGACTTGTCGTCCACGCCTGTCGGTATCTAATACTCTCTGCTTTATTAGCTTCCATTTAACAAGGCTAGTAATGAGTGCGGTCACTTGCGGCAAGGTGACATTAAGTGTTGACGCTACGCGTGTCATACTCAAACCCCTTTTAGGTCCCCCGGAAACCACACCTAGAGCAAGCCATTCCATCATAGTAATGTTGTACGGCTCAAGTTGCTCGCTCACGACTACTCGCATAGCCCTATCTGCACGAGCGTGCATTAGGCATAGGTCATACATACTTGGTAATACGGATCGTTCCATACCTAATATACTTTCAAATAAACTTTAGATTGTAAAGTTTATTATTGTTTCATATCTGATAATATCGAAAATTGATTTTGCTATTAAGCGGCTGCTGATTGCTCCAGGGCTTCCAGATATTTACGGATCATGAGCGCTGCGGTAGCTCCTTCGCCTGATGCACTTGCGATCTGCATTGTTGCCCCGCTGCGGACATCGCCAGCCGCGAAAACACCTTTCATACTTGTTTCCAGGTTGTTATCAGTTTTGATCATACCTACTTCGTCCAAATCAATTTTGGCTTGCAAAAACTGCGTATTAGGTAGTAAGCCGATAAACACAAACACCCCGTCGGTTTCAAAAGAAACTTCCTCGCCCTTTATGTTTTCTGCTCTGACACTCGTCACAATATTATCAGTGGCTACAATCTCATGCGGTTTAATGCCCAGATGTACGGTGATTTTATCGCTATGTTTTTTTAGCTCGTTTTGGAGAATTTCGCTAGCTTTTAACGTGCTTCTTACTATCAAATCAATATGCGCAGCGTAGCGCGTTAAAAATAATGACTCTTGAACCGCGGAATTACCGCCACCAATTACCACCAGCCGCTTATCGCGGTAAAACGCCCCGTCACATGTGGCACAATAGTGTACACCGCGCGCATAATATTCCTGCTCACCAGGTATGCCAAGTTTTTTATAATCACTGCCAGTGGCAATTAATACGGTTTTTGCCAGCACCTCGCCATCTGTGGTCACCATTTTTTTATAATCACCCTCGTCGGTTATATCCATAACGTCTCCTAAACGAATATCAGCCCCAAAACGCTCAGCCTGTTTACGCAATGCCTCTGCTAAATCCAGCCCAGCGATTCCGTCCGGAAAACCGGGATAATTATCAACCCAGTCCGTAATGGCTGCTAGCCCACCAATAACCCCTTTTTCGTAAAGCACCGTCTTGATGTCCTCACGGCATGTATAAATAGCTGCCGTCAGCGCCGCAGGACCGGCGCCTACCATTACTACATCTAAAACTTCTTTGTCTATACTTCCCATAAAGTCTCTCCAGTATACCTGACTGAATTTTCAATTATCAATTTTACAATTTTCATTCAAAAAGCCTTTAACAATTTATCAATATTTTTGCCCATTGAATCTCTGCAAATTGAATGAAAATTGAAAATTGGAATGTTTGAAAATTGTGCCTAGGCTATGGCGGGGGCTAAACGTGCCAAGTTATACCCAATTACTACTTCTTTTGTATCATCTGTTTTGGTTACCACTGTAACTGGCACGCTGAGGGCGCCACTGATTTCAAATGCTTCTTTTTGGCGTTCCGGATGTGTATCAAGATTTACTTCTTCGTATTGATAGCCCTTGGCGCCTAAGTATTTTTTGACCATGCCACAGTATGCGCAGGTGTTAGTAGTAAAGATTGTAATGTTTTTGACCATTGTTTTGCCCTCTTTTATTGTTTTTAAGTTTTTCTGTTTGTAGTATATATAGCGTTTATGGTTCCTGTAAAGACCCTACATGTTGTGTTTTGTGCTTATTCTCCTACTTTTACCATTTCAATATCGAACACCAGATCAGCGTCGGCTGGGATTCCAGATCCTTGCGGTGGCGTTGAGCCATATGCTAGGGCCGCTGGAATAAGTAAACGTCTTTTACCACCAACTTTCATGCCTGGCACTCCCTCTGTCCAACCTTTTATTACACCATTAAGGCTAAAGGGAACTGGCTGGCCGGTGTCAAGGGAGCTTTGAAAAATTGTACCGTCTTTTGCGATAGCACCCGTGTAGTGAGCCGTGACCTTATCGCCCGGCTTTACTTCATCGCCCGTTCCCTGCTCAAGGTCAATAGACTCTAACTTGTCAACCTTTTCTATCGGTGTAAACCCTACCAGCTTAGTTCCCTGCAATTTTGTCTCCTGTGGCTGCTTAGTTTGTGTTATATCAGCTTTATTGGCCTTGTTCTGCTGACGGACCTGTAAAACTACTATTACGCTTACTGCTACTGTCGTAGCAAAAAATAATACCGCCGCGACGAGCGCGAATACGCGTTCATGCGTTTTTGCCATGTATCCTCCTTTTGAATATGGTCATAGTATACGCTTCCGTGGCCTAGACTGCTAGAGATTTATTAGACTTCTTCGGAAATAAGAACCCGGAACAAAAATCATCGTTTTTTGACTGAGGAGTTATTTCTGAAGAAGTCTATTAGAACTCTTCTGGAATAACTGGCCAACCCTGGCTTAAGGCTCTTAATAGATTGTCTTTGAGTTTATTTGAAACAAAAGGGCTGGCAGCGAGATGCTTCAATGGCAACCACCCTGGGACATATAAATTCATACCTTCCTGATGAATCTTTAATTCTGTGGACTGCGGATGCAAATGAGGCTCACCACTGTTATACTCGCACAAAAATACATATTGATCACCATAGGGTTCCCCAGCGTGGTCTATAAACACAAGCCTCGGATTGTCTACTGCAATTGTGGTTTCTTCCATAAGCTCACGGTTTAGTGCGGCAGCCAGGGATTCCCCGGCATCAACTGATCCGCCTGGTAACGTTTCATAAGCTTTTCCGAACTTATTTCTACGCATTATCAGCAAATTTCCGTCTTTAATAACAATTGCTCTTACTGCTTTTCTCATAGCCCCCAGTATAACTCAGGAAATTTGTTCAGGCCTACCGTACGGCCAGACCTGTGGTAATTCCGGATCATGCGGCAGAGGTGTCACACCTATTGCGGCAAGACATAAATCTGCTTCATTCAGCAAAAGCACACCTACTTCATGTGTATAAGCAATTCTTTCGGCTTGACCTTGTAGTGCGTCGGGAGGCTTAATATACATTTCTCTCAGTGTATGCCCTATAGTTGCACGAATTCCACGCAGCCTTTCAAAAAGCGCCAACCCGCGAATCGGACCTCGGTATTCGCAAGCTTTTATTACTGTCAAAGGATTCTCTCTTCTACGGGAAAAATATGCTTCCCACCTCTCTGATTCGGCTGGGCGTAGATTCGTATCCCCCACTACTAATCTACCGATCTCTACACAATCCCCATGCCATGCGTAAGCTACCGAGAGTTGATCGGGTCTTACTGGGTTTTGGTCTGCTGGACTGAGATTTGGGTTTGCTCGATCCAGCATATTGTCAGGGCTCCTGAAGCGAAATAAGCGAAGCTCCAGAGCCATGACTACTAAATTCTTTCCGCCTTTAGGTATTGTTTGGCTTGTACTGCGACTTCATCAAGAAGCTTATTGACTTCTTGGTCCGTCAAAGTCTTATTGTATGAGGCAATAGATAGTCTCAAAGTAACTTGTTTATGGGTTTTATCTGTTTTGCGCTGGTATATGTCTAGTGGTATAAGCGTAGTCATGGTATTTTTTGGTTTAAATCTTTCTACTTGCTGTTCAATAGCATCATATAGTTGCTGATAGGGCGTGTCAACACTAACCCTGAGCGATATATCCTGCGTTACCTTTGGAAAACGGGAGATTTCAACATAGGGTGATTCTCGTGAGCTTTGCACGGCATCAAGCAAGTATCCGGTACTGATTTCGAACCCGGCAGCAAATGCCGGAAGTTTGAAGCTGTTTGAAACATCAGGATGGTATTCACCCACAATACCAAGTTGGACACCATTTTCTTTAATAGACACCGTGGCTGAACGCATAGGGTCAAACGGTTGCGTTACAGGAAAGCCGGGACCTTTGTCAATTGGTTCATAAGAAAGCATAAAGCCAAACCTTCCGGCCAAATAATCCAGATATTTGCGTGCGGTGTAATAAGCTGCTTGAGAGCCACCACGGTTTTTGGCATATATCAGTGCGACCACTTCCAGCTCACCAGGTACTTTTTCAGCATCAAGGCCATGAATTTTGTTATGGGTTTTGCCAATCTCAAAAATTGCGAACTCGTCGTAACCCGCTTTTATATTCGGATGGACCTTATCCAGCAAACTCGGCGTTAGCGTCTGTCGATAATATTGCAGATCCGGGCTTAAGGCATTGCTGATCTGGTAGGAATCTTTAGAATCCTGACGGGCTTTTTTGAGTAAGTTGCCGTGTACAAAGCTATAGGTCAGGAGTTCATTAGCCCCAGCCGCTGCCAAATTCTCACGAATTCGACTCTTTATTTCAAGAAGTGGATTTCTGGCTGCCGGTTTCAAATTACGTTTAGGCAGTTCCAATGGAACATTGTCATAACCATAGAGCCGTCCAACTTCTTCCACGACATCCTCTTGAATTTCAATGTCCGTCCGCCAAAATGGTGGTGTCACCACAAGGTTCGGCCCATTCATAGCTACACCAAATTCGACATTTACTAACAATGTAGTGATTTCCTTTATATCCAGTTTTAAGCCCAGGCGTGAGTTGATAAACTCTGCTGTCACATGCACAGGGACCGGATGACGGATCTTGCCTTTGTCATCAATAACCTCACTGGCCCATGTTCCAACTTCTAATTGCTCCAGAAGAGCTAATGCATAGCCGAGTACTTTGTCGTTTTGGAGCGGGCTTTGGCCTTTATTAAATCTGGTCACAGCATCGGTGAATAAGCCGTGTGCCATAGCTGTCCGACGGATTGTGTACATATCAAAATTGGCACATTCCAGGATTGCAATAGTAGTGTTTTCGTCCACTTCAGTTTCGCGGCCACCCATTACACCGCCTATACCTATAGATACTTTATCGGTGGCAATCATGATAGTTTTAGGGTTTGGCTGCAAAGTTTTGCCATTCAGCAGTACCAGGCTTTCTTTTAGTTTCGGGTGACGTACCACCAAAGTGGGAGTATCGCCCTGGCTCAGTTTAGCGACTTTGTCGTAGTCATAGGCGTGTAACGGTTGAGCAGTCAGCATCATTAGGTAATTGGTGATATCCACCAGCATGTTAATGGGCCTGAGCCCGACGCGCGCAAGATATGTTTGTAGCCACAGTGGACTAGACCCATTATGTTTAACCCTTACGGCAACCGCCATGAACCGTGGCACCAAGTCCGGTAATTCATTTTTTACTACGAGAGGTAGGGGTGTTTTTGGTTTATGCCATTTTACTTCTCTGGTGCACCAATCCGGCGATTTAAATTTCTGGCCGGTAATCCCGGCAATTTCGCGGGCAACTCCTAATACTCCAAACAAGTCCGGACGGTGGGTGAACATTTTGTTTTCAATATCAATGATGTAGTCATCAAGCTTATAGGTTTTAGCAAAGTCATCACCCGGCTTCGCGTCAAACGGATTTAACTCCAGTATACCGCTGTGGTCATCGCTAATTGCCAGCTCATGGGCGCTTGCCAGCATGCCGTTGCTTACAACTCCACGGATTTCCCTGGCTTCCAGAATAAGCGGATCTTTATCGTGGGTACTGGGCACGGTTACGCCAGGCGGCAGCCAGGCGACCAGCATGCCTTCAGCTACATTTGGCGCGCCGCACACAACTTCTACGTAATTATTTTTCTCCCGCTTTACGTCCTTAGTAACCTTGCTGTCATCAATTAAACAGACTTTTAATTTGTCAGCGTTCGGGTGCTTCCGGCATGACACAACCTTAGCCACGACAATCCCCTGGTATTTTTTGCCAATATCAATTACTTCCTCGACAGCCCCCAGCTGTGCCCCCATCTTCTCAACCAGCTCCTCAACCGTCAGTTGAACTTCTGTAAATTGCTTAACCCAGTTTAAGCTGACTTTCATAGAAAGCCTCCGGAACGAAGAACGAAGAATGAAGAATGAAGAGCAATCATAGTCGTTCCTTTGAGGCTCGAATAAGACCAGTTAATAGTGCGTCTACGCGATCAGTGAACTGTAAAAGACCATTTTTCATGTCGTCTTCTATCAGACCAACATCATTGCCAATAATAATTTGGTTTTGAAGTTCCGTAAGTGAACCGTGTGCCTGTACGTAAAAACGGATTTTATCTTTCATTGTATCTCGTTTAAAGCCTTCAGCAATATTTGATGCCACTGACACTGCTGCGCGTTTCATCTGACTAGCTAATCCATATCTTTCTTCCGGCGGTAATACCATAGCAACATTGTAGGTTTGCTTTGCAAGCCCACGAGCTTGCTGCCAAACAACAAGGTCAGTAAATTTCTTGATCTTCTGTTTTACTTCTTCATTCGCCATTCATCATTCTCCATTCTTCCCTAACTGAATTGCCTCAGGAAGTCTAGTTTGCCGGATTCAAAGTGACGCACATCCTCGATGTTGTATTTCACCATGATGAGCCGCTCTATACCGCCGCCCCAGGCAAAGCCAGTGTATTTAGCAGGATCCACGCCTGCCATCTTTAGCACATTAGGATGGATCATGCCGCAGCCAAGCAATTCCATCCAGCCCTCACCGCAGATGCCGCAGCCGGCTTTATCGCAAAAAGGACAGCTGACCGCGAATTCGAATGACGGCTCAGTGAACGGAAAGTAAAATGGTTGGGTTTTGATTTCCAGTTCCTTGCCAAAATATTCCTGCAATATAGTCTTGAGCGTCGCCAACAAATGACCAACATGGATGTCTTGACCCACATAGACGCCTTCATGCTGGTAAAACGTATGCTCATGCCGGGCATCGAGATCTTCGTTGCGGAAGACTCTGTCTGGCACCAGCACTGCGATTGGTTCGCCTGACTCCAGCTGCTTCTTTCGTGCTTTGATCACCCGGTTTTGCATGGTGCTGGTATGTGCCGGCGCAATGAATCCATCGGTCGTCATGAAAGTATCGTAATCATCCCGTGCCGGATGGCCTTCTGGGAAGTTAAGCGACTCAAACATATGGTAGTCATCGTCCAGCTGCCGGCTTTCTACCACTTCCATGCCCATACGCTGAGCTATGTCGGCCAAAATCGCGATTTCCGCTGTAATTGGGTGCTGACTGCCTAACTCCGCACTCAGTAGCCTAGGCCTTTTGTCAGTTGGAATGTTTATGTCAAAGGGCGCGGTCACATCTATTGGGGATAGTTTTTGGCTAGTAGCTGATAGCTGATAGCTTTCTGCCATGCTAGCAAGCTCAGTTTTAAGGTTATTGAGCTCCTTGCCAAACGCACCTCGCTTGCTTGCTGGCAGGCTGGGTATTCCCGTGTACAGCGCCTTAAGTTCAGTCGCCTTTAATATATCGGCTTTATTTTCAAGCTTCTTTAGCCGGGTTTTAAGGATTTCAGCAACTTCTCCGATCCGTGCATTTGAATACGCCATAATTACAAGCAGTATAACATCTGTGGTAATCTGGAGGTATGGCGAATTTTTCTTTTGATGTGGTGAGTGATTATGACAAGGCAGAGATGAATAACGTCTTTGACCAGACTCAGCGGGAGATGGCAAACCGTTATGACTTTAAAGGTACACCTGCCGAAATAGAGTGGCTTAATGCTGAAAAAACCGGGCTCAAAGTCACAGGCAGTGGCGAATGGCAAATTGACGCCATACTGGACATTGTGCGCAAGAAGCTGGCCGCCCGCGATCAAAGCCAAAAAGTTCTGGACACGTCTAAGGAGCCTGTGGTAGCAAATTTAAAAACCACTAAAGAAGTACTGTTCAAACAAGGTTTGAGTCAGGAAAACGCCAAAAAGATCACTAGCCTGGTACGTGACAATTACCCAAAAGTTAAAACCCAAATTCAAGGCGAAGAAGTAAGAATTACCAGTAGCAGCAAAAACGACCTCCAAGCCGTCATGCAACTTCTAAAATCCCAAGACTTCGATTACCCATTATCTTTTACCAACTATCGTTAGCACGTTATACTTAAAATATGGACGACGAGCAGCCGGTTGATGAGCCTGGAGTTAAACAAGATATCTTGGCAGAAGCCACAGCTGTATTAGGCCGTAATGATGATGGTGCTTATACCGTTCCAGCGCCGGGACTTTACCCGCATCAGTGGTTATGGGACAGTTGTTTTATTGCAATTGGGCTAAGGCATATAGATATTGATAGAGCAAAAACCGAAATTTTGAGTTTGCTACGCGGACAATGGCATAATGGCATGTTGCCGAATTTAATTTTGGCGGGTGGCAAAAAATATCGACGCGACCGTGACATTTGGAACAGTTGGAGCAATGCGTATTCACCGGACGATGTTGCGACTAGCGGCATCACCCAGCCCCCAATGATCGCTGAAGCAGTTGTAAAAATTGGAGAAAAACTCAAAAAAGTTGAGCGCCGTTCCTGGTACAGACAAGTCTATCCTGCCCTGTTGGCGCATCACCAGTGGCTATATACCGAGCGGGATCCACATAGTGAAGGGTTGGTGCTACTTATTCACCCCTGGGAATCAGGCTTAGACAATACACCTCCCTGGATGCATGAACTCCACGAACACCAACTGGCAGTATGGATTACTATTGTCAAAAAGCTCAAAGCTGGCTGGCTCATAAACATGTTCCGCCGTGACACTAAACTAATTCCTGCCGAAGAACGGCTTGACCCGATTGAGGCATTGGCCTTTTATAGCACTCAGCGCCGTTTGCGGCGTAAGGGTTACGACATTGACAAGATATTGTCGCACTCACTTTTTGCTATTGAAGATTTGACTTTTAACTGCATATTTATCCGTGCGAATCAGCATTTAAGGGATATTGCGGATTTTTTGAAAGAAGAGCTACCGTCGGAACTCCTGGAATCCATGCAAAAAACTGAAGTTGCCTTAAGCCAACTATGGGATCCATACTCTGGACAATATTACTCTCGCAACTTCGTTACCCATACACTTCTGAAAGAACCTACGATTGCGGCATTAGTGCCGTTATACGCGGGCACCATTAGCAAAGAGCGGGCAGACCAACTGGTGCGTTTGCTAGAGAACCAGCACATGTTTGGGACAGCCTTTCCCGTCCCCAGCGTTCCAAAAAATTCCGCATGGTTTTCTCCGCATACTTACTGGCAAGGCCCCACTTGGGTTAATACTAATTGGCTAATTATCGATGGGTTACAGCGAATGGGTTACAACGATCACGCTGAAGCCTTAAAAGAATCGACAATAGAGATGGTACGTAACGGCGGCTGCAATGAATACTTCAGCCCTCTGGACGGCTCTGCGGCAGGAGCTGCCAACTTTTCGTGGACCGCGGCTCTCACTATTGATCTTTTAAAGGATTAGTATGGGTAAAAACGCTACCGCGAAACTCATAATACTCGTCGGTCCTCCCGGATCAGGCAAAACTCACTTTGCCTCGCAATTCTGTAGTAATAATCATTTCAAGCATATTAATAACGATCAAGCCAGATATAAATTCTTCCCTAGACCTGTTTTTACAGACCAAGAACGAACCGAATTATATGTTAAATTATACCAACTCATACTTGAAGAGCTTCAAAAAAATAATAGTATTGTTTTTGATGGCAATATACTTACTAATTATGAAAGAAGAAAAGTGGTAGCGTTTTTTCAAAGCCACATCGGTATTACTCCATTTTTTGTAGTCATAGAGGCGCCGTCTGATTTAGCACTTAGCAGAGCTATGAGTCGGGAGCAAACACCTGACCTACTCTATCACCCCGTACCTGCAGAGCGAGCGATGCGACTTCATGAACAATTCGAGCCTATAGCTAATGATTTACCTAGCGTCATAATACAGTCTTCTGATAGTTTTGAGCACCAGGAAAAAATTGTTTTAAGTAGCCTAGGCCTTTAACTTTCGTTCTCATCAGTTGGGCGGTCGACTAAAAGAGGCTCAATTTGGGGGTTGCCCCCGGCAATTTTAATTACGTCTTTATCGACCCGGGAGAGCTCTTTATGCGTGCTGTTGAAATGTCCTACTGTAGCTTTTAGGGAATTCCCCAGGCGCGCAAAATAACCGTCAACATTCTTGAGGTGCTTGCCAAGTTGCTCTACATTGTTACGAATTAGTTCTGTATCTTTTTGGATCTCCAGGCTATTTAGACCTTGTGAAATAATCTGCAGCATGGCGCTCAGCGTGCTGGGACCAACCACAGTTACGCGCTTTTCCACGGCCGCATAATGCATAAGATCCCTGCCATTTACGCCGGCAGCGCCAACATCGTTGGCCAACAAATCATAGTAAATAGCCTCGCTTGGTATAAACATCAATGCCTGGTCCAGCGTACCTTTTTTGGGCAAAATGTATTTGGCGGTTTCGTCAATTCGCTTTTTAAGATCGTCTTTGAATATCTTTTTAAGTGCTGGTTTATTTTCCGGCTTGGCTTCAATAAGCCGATTATAATTCTCCAGACTAAACTTACTATCTATTGGCAGTATCCGGTCATCCAACCGGATAATAGCATCCACGACTAATCCGTCCCCCATGCGGTATTGCAACTCAAACGCGCCTGGCGGCAACATATTTTCCAGTATTTGCTTTAGATAGAACTCACCCAACACACCACGCTGCTTAGGGTTTTGTAGTACGTTTTGCAAAACCTTCAGTTCATCGGCCACATCAACAACCCGTTTATTGGTTTCATCCAGTTTTGTCAGGCGCCCTGAAATGTCGGAAATTATCTTAGCGGACTGCGCGAACTGCTGCTGAATAGAATCACTGATGTGTTTCTGGCTTTTGTCCAGTTTATCGGTAATTTTGTCGTTTAACGATTCTTTTAGATCACTAACGCCTTTGGTTAGCTCTGTCAGATCTGCTTTCAAATATTGCGCCGCTGTATCATCGGATTTAGCTGGCTTCCTGATTATAAGAAATAATAGCAGGCAGCCGTTTAGTACCCCAATAACAATCAAAACAATAGTCATGAGCGTATTGTACCGTAAAAATGGGTCTTAGTAGACGATCCCAAATAAATCCGACAAATAACTGCGATGATCTACGAGTCAGAAGTTCCTGAAATATGATCAGCGTATCCCCGTGTACGGTTATCATATTTCAGGAACTTCTGGCCGGAGAGGGCGGTGGTAGTTGTCGGATTTATTTGGGATCGTCTACTTATTCGCATACCTTATACAGAAGCTGAGCACCGTCTTTCGTATAATAATCTACGCAATTATGCTCCAGAGCCGGCTTGTCAATAGCTTCTTCGGGTACAAAATGGTGGGCTATACTTATAGATAAGCCGACGACGACGACGCCAATTAAAAGCATCATAGACTGCCAGTCAAAGAATCTGTGTTTTGGTGAGCGTTCGTGAATATCTGGGATTATATCGCTGGTAGCTATGTACAGCAAAAAGCCAGCGCTAACGCCAATTAGGGCTCCAAGCGGCAATTTATCTTCGCTTCCCAGCGTAAATGTAATGACGGCGGCAATTGTGGTCGCAAGGGCGCTCAGCACATTAACCCATACAACTTTTTTTCGGCTCATTTTTCTACTTAGTAATAAACCAAAATCACCTATTTCCTGGGGTATTTCATGAGCCGCGACCGCAAAGGTAGTCACAATACCGGTTGGCACACTAATTAAAAACGCCGCCGCAATCGCTATTCCATCCAGTACATTATGAACAGTGTCACCAACAATAATCAGGCTTGTTGCCGGGTCACGACCCTCGTGTTGGTGGTGATGATGAAACCAATGCAAAAACCTTTCAGCAAAGAAAAACGTTACAACACCAATTAAGGTTGATAGGAGTACTGTATCGGCAGAAGAAGTCTCCAGACCATCTTTGAGTAGATCCAAAAACACGGCTGCTAGTAATGCCCCCGCTGCAAACGGAGTCGCGTATTTAGCCAAAGACTGAGCCAACCGCTTATTACTTAATAGTAAGAAACCGCCAATCAGCGAAAACACACCGCCAATCAGCGAGAAAAATATTATATGTCCGTAATTTGCCATGAGCCTCGTCTTTCAGTCTGCGCTAGTTTTTTACTATTTAAGTATGCGCCCCCACGTACAGATTGCAAATTTTTTGCAATCTGTACGTGGAATGCAGTATTATTTTAAAATGGCGGATGTAGAATTTGAGCGATTTAAGACATTATTGCGTAAGCACAGCTACTTGGTAACGCAGCCGCGCATGCGATTATTTGGATATTTACAGAATCATCCTGCTTACACGCTGAAAGAATTGATTCACCTTACTAAAAAACATGATCCAGTAACGGTGTATCGCAATATTGATTTGTTTGAAAAACTAGGAATTATCAATCGTATCCGGCTTGGATGGAACACTAAGATAGAACTGAGCGATATCTTTCAACACCATCATCACCACATGAGCTGTGTTAGCTGCGGGAAAATATTTATCCTAAAAGACAACGACATCATTGAGCAGGAAATCGCTAAAATAAGCCAACGCAGCAAATTTAAACCAATGGATCACCAGCTAGAAATCCGTGGCCTCTGCCACAACTGCTACACTAAAAAGTAGCTTTTGGTGGCGAGACGACATTGTCTTCGGGAAGAGTAGCTCAGGCAAAATGTATTCATTTTGCCTGAGCGATAAGAATCCCTTGAGGTGTCTTATTTTTTAAAAATGACCTCGGTAAAATACCGAGGTCAGTGGAAGCCTCACACTTCCAGATTCAGGATATGCTTATGCTAAAAATTTTGCAAGTCGTTTGCGCTCCGCTCACCTTAGAGCCTGACCCATTCCCCCCGTCCGGCTAAAACACCAGGTCCAGGGCTTTTTACCATTTTTTCAACTAAAACCATACCGTTTAGGTATGCTTTTAGCCGAAAAACCGCTAAAAACTCCCTGCCTGCTGGTGTTTTCCCTTTGAACGGGGAGATTGGGTCAGGCTCTTAGTTTCATGCCTGTGATTTTGGTCACAAATCTAAGTTTGCCCGTAATTAGTTTACTGGCACTAACAACTAATACGCCTACCGCAATACCCCCCACAATATCAAGTGGCGCATGCACGCCTAGATATACTCTGGACAATCCGACTAACATTACCAATACTGGCGCCAGCCACCGCCACCTGCTAGGTAACAGCGGCCACAGCACAAATGCCAGAGCAGTTGCTACTGCCGTATGGCCAGATGGGAAGCCATTGCCAACCACTATACTGTCGCGCAAATTAATACTGCCCAAAATCGCCTCTGGCCGTGGCCGACCAATGCTCTGCTTAAGTAGCTCGCACATTATAAAGGCTACCGCACCTGTAAAAAATAATCTCAGACTAAGCCGGTAACGTCTCTTCCATAATGCAGTCAAGGTAATTGCGTAAAGTACCCAGGCACTACCCAACTGCGTAATAGCAAAGAATAATAACCGTAAGCTTTCCGGCCAGTTATTGATAGACCTGAAAATTGTCAGCTCTATACCAGTTAAGCTTTGAGCAGCCGCAGCAAAACTTGTTAAGACAATAACTGTTACGCTCACCATAATAGCTATCCACAAGTTCATGCTAGATTTTTTGGTTTTTACTTTCATATAATTATTATAGGTATTATTTTTTAGAAACGTAAGGGTTATCTGTGATATAAAATCGCCAGAGCTTGTTTTTGGCTTGGCTGATACCAACGCGTGTTGTCTGAGTAATTTGCTTAGGCGCAGGACCCGGCTTTAGCGTGAAACCATCTTTGCCTAACAATGACGCGCCGTTGTGTGTTTTGTTAATACCCATGGCTTGCGCCATTTTGGCTGGGCCACTTGCAAGCTCAAGGTCGACTTGTTTATTTCTACGTTTACGCATTAATTCTATCCCATCCATAGGTTGCAATGCCCTTATTAATACGGCCTCACCATTTCCTGTCTTACTGGTCACTATATTTACGCAGTAATGCATACCATATGTAAAATATACATATAAATAACCTGGTGGCCCGAACATAATTTTATTACGGGCACTCTCTCCTCTAAAAGTATGGCTGGCAGCGTCATCTGCCATGTAGGCTTCTGTTTCTACTATATAGCCTGCAGTCAACCCGTCTGGGCTGTCATGAATTAGCATCCACCCAAGCAAGGCGGCCGCCGCAGTAAGCGCGCTAGATAGATCAGGCAAGCTGGAAAGATCAGAAATCGTTGCTTTGGGCTTTGTTGTCATTGCTTATACAAAAGGATTCTATGTCTTTAGGAATTTTATACTTTTCTATAATTGAACAGTACGGCAACGCGCCTTGCGCCGGGCTAACTCCATCCTTAAACGGCGCGAAGTATTCGGTTGGTTGCAATAACTGCCATTGATCATCTTGTTTTATAGCCATTATATAGCTGCTCAAACTCCACGAACAGCCGTAGGCTATTTTGGCAAACCTACCTTTGGAAGTTTGATATACACCCCAGAGGCCTACACCAGTCGGCGAGTCAGTACCACGGTACTGCTGACAATCTGATTGATTTTCTAAAAACTTCCTTAGGTCTTTAGGTACAGATACCTCGATATCTGCTGCCCAGACCAGATTCCTTGGTGGCTCTGGCCTGTTTAGCACAACTGTAGTTAAAATGCCTGTCATAAAGCCAGCCAGGCCAATGCCAAATGTTATCAATAGTTTACGAAACTGCTTTTGCTGTTTTTTGCTAAGCTTCAGTTTCTTTTTAAGACTTGCTTTAGCCATAATTCTTACCTTTTAAGCATAGCATAATGCCAGAATAGCTTGAGCACTATGAGGTTAAGCCTTACAATACATGCATAATTCCACATGCAACAAATCCTGCTTACAATTGAAGTTTTGTGTTTAGTCGGTGTTGCGGCCATTTGTTCCGGACTGAATATCGCGTTCATGTCGCTATCTATAAGCGATTTACGCCGCAAAGCTAAACTTGGCAACGTTATGGCTAAGCGCGTACTGCCGCTTCGCAAAAATAGTCACCTTACTCTTTCCAGCATATTACTTGGTAATGTTGCCGCAGTTGCTGCCAGCTCTATCCTCCTGGGTGATTATTTTAGCGGATTAATTGCCGGCCTTATAAGTACACTACTAAACGTTATATTTGGTGAAGTCTTACCCCAAGCTTTGTTTACTCGTTATGCGCTGCGTTTCTGCTCCACGTTTGTACCACTAATGAATTTTTTAGTTATATTCACCTACCCTGTTTCCAAACCTCTCCAGCTGTTGCTTGATAGGCTGCTAGGCCACGAGAAGCATTATCTTCATAGCCGCGGAGAGCTGGGCATGATCATTAGTGAACACTTAAGTCCTGGAGCAAGCGAGTTAGATGAGGACGAAGTAGAGATTATGCGCGGTGCTCTCTCGTTAAGTGAAAAACGGGTTAGCAGCATCATGACACCAATTAAAAAAGTTTACGCGTTAACTCCGCAGGCCATTATAGACGCAGCCAAAATAGATGAAATTAAAGCAAAAGGTTATAGCCGCATACCAGTCTTCAACGATACTCACATGGAATGCCTGGGGATTCTACTCATGAAAGATTTAGTAGATATTGATTTCGATGAGAATCCACGCCAGGTCAAAGACTTAAGGCTTTATCCAACCAAGATTGTTGGCAGCATGACAGCTCTTGACACTATGTTCCGCAAATTCATTGTCGCCAAAACACATTTAATCCCAATTGACCAAGGTGATAAGATTATTGGAATCGTTACCATTGAAGATCTTCTGGAAGAAATATTGGGCCATGAAATAGAAGACGAGTCAGACCAGTCCCGTAGCCTACCAAGAATGAGCTAAACTCTGTTTAGAATTATTGCGGCCATTACCGTTAGTCCTAATATTTTTCGAAAATAACTGGTCCCAAGGCGAATCTCCAGATATGACCAAGTAAATATTGAGCCAAAAGCAACAACATCGAGTAGAGCATGCAGGGTGCCGTTCCTGAATAAGCGCAAGCCAACCGAAGCCAGCAACCACGTTATGAGAGGTATATTTGGCGTTTGCCATATGGTCAGCCTGCCGTCTTCATCATTCCAAGCTTTGTCCCATAAATTTCGTTTTTTAGTAACAGTCATAAACTTAATGATAAACAAAAAAGAGCCTTTTGAGGGGCTCTTTTATTGCGCAACAATTCTATTGCTAGAATTATTACTAATCACCTCACAGTGACTACTTGTTACTATAATCGCGCACTAAATACTTGTCAATCATAAATTAATGTTTTATTAATGTTTAAGCTTACATTTCTGTGGATAACTATCGTTTAAACTAGCGATTACTTTACTTTTGTCTATTTACACACCACAATCTAATCATAAGGATAAATGTCAGGAGACTATGATGCAACCAAATAAAAGCAGCTTTAAATTATCATTGGATTACAGAATTATCATTTTTGTCTTGCTGGCTGTCATTGCCGGTATGCTGAGCATTTGGAAACCATGGAATATTTTTGGCGACAATGGAAAAGGTGAACGCACAATCAGAGTTTCCGGTGAAGCCACGGTTAAATCTGAACCAGATGAATATGTATTTTATCCAAACTATGAATTTAAGAATACCGATAAAGCTGTAGCCTTGAAAGAGCTAGGCTCAAAGAGCGAAGAAATCGTAGCTAAGCTAAAAAGTTTGGGAGTTGAAGACAGCAAAATCAAGACAAACACTAACGCCAATGACTACCCAATCTATGGTTATCCAGATGAGATTCAGCCTGAAAACCCTAAACGTGCTACTTACAGTTTGTCCTTAACTATTACGGTTGCCAGCCGTGAATTATCCCAGAAAGTACAAGATTATTTAGTTACAACAGCACCATCGGGTTCTATATCACCCAACCCCACTTTTAGTGAATCCAAGCGCAAGCAATTAGACAGCGAGGCCCGTGACAAGGCAACAAAGGAAGCTCGTGCTAAGGCCGATCAATCCGCAAAGAATCTAGGTTTTAAGGTTGGTGCCGTTAAGTCAGTTGAGGATCAAGGCGGCTTTGGTGAAGTCTACCCATTATCAAAAGATTCTGTGATGTCATCAGAACCGTCTTCAAGACTAACTGTCCAGCCCGGCGAGAATGAGCTCCATTACTCAGTTACCGTCACCTATTTTGTCCGATAATAAGTAGGCTGAGACTCTAGTACCCCGCCAACTCTAAGGTGATGGATATCCAGCTACTATCAGTAATGTCAGACCGTTCGGAGTGAACGCACCGCAAAGGAGCTGTAGCCATAGTTACAGAGACTGTGGAGCGGATCAGTTCGGACTGTGTGGGGTGGTGAGAGTAGTTGGTATACATCATTTTAGGGTTGGAGGGGTACTATAGTACCCAGAATGTAGCGAGAGGCTGTATTTGCTTGTGCCATGCTGGGGTACTAAAAAATGGAGGATTTATTTATGCAAAAAGTCGTAGATTATATGCTTGTCGAGCAAGCCTCAACAGACCGTCTAACATCAGCAGTCTTAAAAGCAAGGGTGGACGGCTGGGTACCTTCGGGCACGGTTATAGCATATGGCAATCAGCTAATCCAAGCCATGGTTAAATTCGACTGACTTATGCTTTAAAAACTCTTTTGAGCTACCTATTTTTTGTTGTCGCGACCTTTTATTACCGATTCAACCAGCTCTTTTGGTAGGGCTGCAGCAGACAACAATGCATCGCGCACTGTACTGGCGGCGCTTCCTCCCAGAGTTGTTGTCGCATCCAAGGCACCACCTACCGCAGCTTTGGCAGCATCGGCTGTATTAGCGCCAATATCGCCGACTGCTTTAATTGCTCCCTGAACAGCTGACACGGCTGCACCGCCTACATCACCACCGGTTTCGGCCACAGCGGTAACAATACCCTCCACACCGCCTCTGACAGCAGATATCACATCACCGCCAACCTGATTAGCGCCTTTTACAACACCGCTCATAGTATTAGTCACCACCCCAGTCAGGGAGGCCCCTACATCACCTGCACCTTTAATTGCCCCGCTCGCTACAGAAGCCACTGCTTCCACACCTGCTCCGGAAATTTCTCCCGTACCTTTTAGTACATTTATCACCTGATGTTTAACGGTATCCGTGACAGCCCCTAAGATGTCATCAACACCACTGACAGCTGCAGCTACAGCATCGGTTGTTTCTTTAATAATTTCTTTTAGCATTTTACCCTCCAATTTATAGAATATTATTCCCACTCTATCAATAAACTATAGCATAATTGCTTTGTTTGTGTGTAACTCGCCGGAGCGATTTACCACTTCCGACGTTTCATTCCGTTGGCTTCGGAGTGATTACCAATATGCGCCCGGCAATAGTCGCCCAGGCACTTGGAGCAAGAGTACGGAGAAAACTTACCGCAAATATCACATTTAACTCGATCTGTAATTTCCATATTACCTCAATGATACAGTCTTATTTATTAATGGTCTGTGAAATGCTTCACTGTCAATTCAGGAGACAATTTTTTGGCCTACCGAGTACTATAAATACCTGTCAAAATACCACGCGCAATGAGTTTTTTTACTGCGTCAGAACTGGAGGGTCGGTTAAGCTTATACATTCAACTAAGCAAGGAGAGAAATTTATGGGAGCAGAAGAGCAAAGCGCACAACCAACAACAGCAGGACTAGCGGGAGAAGCTGGCCCAACATTTCCAGTACCAGATATGCTTGTAGACTCTACTATCGCAGCGGAGCGTCTTGCGGGGGCGCAAGATGTGGTTGATGGTATTGCCAGAACACCCGACCTTACTCCTTTACCACATAGCGGTGAGTTATCGACAATGACAAAGGCTATATTTGCCAATGTTGCGGGGGGCATTGGAAGAATAGCCAGTAGGCTGGTAGTTCGAACCAAAGAGTTTGTATCCAATACTGCTGTTTCTATAACTCCTAATCAGGCTTTACGGACAGGAGCTTTCGCATTAGCGTTAGTGCCAGGTTTCAAAGGAGCAAAGGCGGTTAAACATCATATGGGTAAAAAGTCCAGACATAACACAAATATCCTCACCCACGCCACTACAAGATTCCGCAGAAGACAATAAAATCTTGGGTGGGTTCTTATAGCTTTAGTTGTTGCACTAAAATATGTAAATGGCGCATAATAGACTCCAGTTAGGGGAATATTTTGCCAAATACTGAACCACCATTTAATCATCCAGCCAACAAGCCAGTGAGTGATCAACAGCTTGGTTATAAATCCTCGTCTTCCGTTTCAAAGCAACCTAAATTTAGTAAAAAATATATTGTGCCCGTACTACTGGGAACAGTGGTATTGGCTGCTATGATTTTTGGTGGAATAAAGCTACTTGGTAACAAAAAGCCTGCCGAAAATACAACTGCCTCGACACCACAGACTGAGCAAATTGCCAGCGATGATGCTTCAGAAAATGACGTTCCTGACACTGACAAAACTTCAGCTTATGAAAACGGCTTTCTAGGTATCAAGCTAACTCACCCCGAAACCTGGATTGCCACAGAATCAGAAACTCAAGACAGTGTCCGTTTGGAATCTCCCGCTTTTAACTATCTGACAACTGACAGCAAAGACGTGTCGGGTAATTTCCGTATTTACGTTCGCAAAGGTGCCCGTCCGGCAGATAGCAAATTTATTGGCCGTGGCGTAGCATTGCAGCCCTCAGAAAAACTTACATACACAAAGCCTGCCGTGGGCCAGCGCACCGAAACCAATCTAACATTATTTGGCATTGATACCTCAGATAATTTTGCTTTGTTTTTAATAGCCGGTAATTATAGCCTCAATAAGGGCGATACGCTTGGGCCAAACTATGGCAAAGAAGCTGAAACCTACATAATAGGTGGTGGCTTTTCATCAAAAGAGCTCAAGGATGACCTGGCTACAAATGCCGTAGCGCCGGAGCTTTTAAAATCCAGTAACGCTTACAAGCAAGCTCTAGAAATATTAAAGTCTTTACAACTTAGGTAAGTCATTTTTCTAATTTCAAACATAATGAATAATAATCGCCAAATCCTAAGCTTGGGAACCATTCTGGCAGTATGGGCACATCCGGATGATGAAACTTGGAATTCTGCAGGCCTTATGATGGCAGCAGTGACAAATGGCCAGCGCGTTGTAATTGTGACGGCTACAAGGGGTGAACTTGGCAGCGTGGATACCAAGCGTTGGCCTTTAGCTACATTGGACAAAGTACGTGAGACAGAACTTGCCTCTGCTCTTAAAGTGATTGGCATTAATGAACACTATTGGCTCAATTACCCTGATGGCGGCTGCTCGGATATTGAATCTGCCAGTGCATGTAACCAGCTTAAGGAAATATTTGATAAGGTGCGTCCTGATACAGTTATAACATTTGGTCCTGATGGCTTAACTGGCCATGCGGATCACAAGGCTGTCGGGCATTGGGCACGCACAGTAGCATCTGCCAGTAATCCCAAACCAACGCTTTATGAAGTAATTGAATCTCAGGAAAAATATGAAAAGATTGACCAGAAAGCCGATAAGCTATTGAATATTTTTTTCAAAACAGCCAGCCCACGCATGCTTCCGGAAGCCGCGATGGATATTTGCTTCAAGCTACCGCCTGATTTACTTAATAAAAAACTTACTGCCATTGCGGCTCATGTCAGTCAGTATGAAAAGCTTATGGAATGTCTAAAAAATGGGAGTATTAGTTCGGATATTGCCGGCACAGAATGCTTTATGAAAGCTAAATGAGTTCAAGTTAGATACTTTATTTATAAATTTTTCTCATGGTTATATAGTGTAGCCACTATGAAATGGGGTTTTGAGAGAGTCATTGTTCGTGTGGTTATATGCATATTTATGATCGGGGCTGGGGCAATATTTGCGCTTATTATTCTCAGCAAACATCCCGGAGTTAAGCAACCAGCGGATATTAGTTCGCGTCCTATGCGGGAAGTAAGGATAAATCAGATATTCGCACCAGATAATTTGTCTTTACCAAAGCAGTCTCTCGCTCATTTAATTTCCATGATTGAAACTAATCAGCCAGTCGTTTTTTTAACTATGGACGATGGGCAGTATAAGGATGACAGAGCTATTGAATTCTTAAAAAGCAGGCAGTGGCCTGTCACATTGTTCCTGGCCGATATATATGCTAAAGAAAATTATGTTTATTTTAAAAATCTAGTCCAGTCCGGCGCGACTGTTCAAAACCATACGCTATCGCATCATTATCTGAAAGATTTAAATTACAAACAACAAAAGAATGAAATTTGCGTCGCGTCCGATAAGGTTCAGGAAGTGTTTGGCATGCATCCGAATTTGCTACGGCCACCCGGTGGCCATTACGATTCCAATACATATGGCGCCGCTTATGAATGTGGAGTTAAAACGATTGTAATGTGGTCAGCTAAGGTTGACGGCGGGATAGTACAGTATCAGAAAGGTGATCGTTTGGTCCCTGGTGATATAGTACTGATGCATTTTCGTCCAAAAATAATGGAAGACCTAGCGGCGTTCGAAGCAGAAATTATCAAACAAAATTTATATGTTGCACGCCTTGAAGATTGGATCAGGATCTCAAATTAGCATACTGGACTTACGCAAATCACCCGTTCCCAGGGTGAATCAGCTCGAGTTAGGAGCAGTTTGGCTGAAGGAGAGGTACCTGTTGGTACATCGACCTGTCCGTCCTGTCGGAAAGACAGGCGGGGAGAAGACAAGCTGCTACCAGCCGAGATTATTCGGTCTGGGGATGGGGGAGTTTTGCGTAAGTCCAGTAAAAGCTCAAGCATAATGCAACACCGTGTGGCTTGACATACAAAAATATGTCTGTACCATTGGTTAAGTATCTTTTCATGTGAGGTGGAGGGGTACAAAAAGCAGGACAAAACCTAGCATTTCCTGCAATTATTTAAACGACAATTACACAAAATTAAAAGCATCAAACGCATTATCTAAAGCAAAGTTGCGCTCCGTACTATACGGACACTAATTAGCCCAAACGAATATGCGTTGATGTTTATTTAGCAAATGAGGAATCAGATTTTCTGGCTTGCTAAATGGCCTTGCTGTAATTGGCATTAGAACATGTAACCTAAAGGAGGGTACTAGATGCGTATAGCCGCATTAGTGAGTTTGTTTGCTTTGGCTATGTTAGCAACAAGCAGCTCAACAGTCAGTGCAGAAATGCCTGATTTTTTACAAGTGAATAAAGCCATAGTTGAGGCCACTCAGCCAACCGTTCTGGCAGCGCTTGATACTACACCTAGCACACCTGTCACAACATTGCCGCCGACTGAGATTGTGCCCATTTTGCCCCCTGAAGAGAAGTATAAAGTAGCGGAAAATGATTCGCTGAGCACAATAGCAGAGAAGCACAGCACAACCTGGAAGCGTCTTTATGACAAGAACGAAGTACTTCAGAATCCGGACACTATAAAAGTTGGCGAGGAGCTGACGGTTCCCCGTCCTGAAGAGGTTTTGAAAGATAGGCCACTTCCGGTACTACCGCAGGAAACCGTAGCCAAGCCTCAAGTGGTCGCAACGACAACTGCAAGAAATAATGGCCCTGCCGCTAAACCTAAAACGCCGAAACCCATAGCGCAACCATCGGTTCAGACGAGAGGAGCATCCACCGGCAACACATACTCTCCTGGTTATTGCACATGGTATGCCAAAAACAAGCGACCTGATATGCCCAACAATCTGGGAAATGCCGATACATGGGTTGCCCGTGCGGCGGCTCAGGGTCTTCCAACGGGATCATCACCACGAGCGGGTGCAATTGGCCAACAGGGCATGCACGTGGTGTATGTTGAGAGCGTTAATGGAGATAACACTGTAACGATTAGTGAGATGAACTACAACGGACTCTATGTCATATCACGACGTACAGTACCCGCGTCAACTTTCGCCTACATATATTAAGAGTGCCTGTGTAGTTTGGCGGGCAAAAAGCATGCCGCTAGTGGTGCGACTTGGTTGTGTTACTATTACGTAATGGATACGGCAACAAAGCTACTTATAGGCATAATTGCCGTCGGACATATCTATTTTTTATGGCTAGAAATGTTTGCCTGGACATCACGGGGACCAAAAGCTTTTCCTAAGCTTAATGAGAGCTTTTTTAAGATTACTAAAGTGCTGGCTGCAAACCAGGGGCTTTACAATGGGTTCTTAGCTGCCGGGCTTATCTGGTCACTTCTTATAAAAAATGTTGCCTGGTCGCAGAATGTTGCAACATTTTTTCTCATCTGCGTAGTAATAGCAGGAATTTACGGCGCGATAACCGTAGAACGAAAAATCTTATTTGCCCAAACAATCCCTGCCCTCATAGCTGTTACCTTGCTTATTATTTAGATATACCCATAACAAACTACTTTCCGGTTCCCAGGCTCGCCCTTTTTGTCCCATATCTTCCATAATTTACTATATGTATCCAGATATACTCCGTAAATTCTAAAAGATCTGGAACAAAAACCATCAAGCCTGACAATCCAAAAAGCAATTTATCATGGGTATGCTAATCAAGGGCGAACAACTTAGATGTTAGTTATCTAGCTGACGGCATGGACTTATGTTGTTAAGTTATAGGTGCCCTTAATCAACTTAAGAAGGAGTAAAGCATGTCACACGATGATCAAGAAAATAGAGATAAGTTCTATACCATGAGCCGCGAGGAGCTGGCAGAGTATGTAGGGACTGATGATCCCTCACTCAGCCGAGAAGAGCTGATTATGATGGCCATGGAAATGGACAGCAGCGATAAAAACCGTATTTGATTAATGTCAAAGAGCTGAAAGACCAGGTATTAACTTGCCTGGTCTTTTTTTGTACATTATCTAAGCTGGTGCTGGTGCCATACCTCTGTTTCCAGGTCAGCCTCCGGCAGACAGTGGTAATTCACCAGCCATTTGAACGCTTTGCCGATCTTTTTGGCCTGCTCATTGTCACCCAGCTCTTTAGCACGGATTACTGCTTCACCTAAGCGTATTAGCCGACTTACTAGCCGGCCAGTGGCACCTGGCGCGTCCATTGATTCCAGTGCAATCAGACGGCGCTGCAGTGCTAGGTCCAGGGGCTCATCATCTGGCTTTACATAAGAAGGCGGACGTTTTTTGGGCTCGGCAGTTACCCGACGGAATGGACTAAGCAGATAGTTTTTAAACCGTTCAAACTGCAAGGCTGCCAGGGCATTTACAACTACCTGTTCATCGCTTATTTCACCGCCGTTTGAGGCAATTTCATGAGCCATGAGATTGAAAGGTTTTACTCTAAAACGTACATGGGGTGCCATGCCTCTGAGAGCAAACAGATCACTGTCGCTTTGGCTGACTAATAGCCTTTCCATAATGTTGTGGCACTGCGCTAAAATCTCATTTTCATGAAACAGCCACTCATGATGTAAGCGGTTGCCTCGGGAATGGTTGACCAGTATGTTTCCGGCCACCTCTTCGTGACGTCCTGCTAAATCCTTGTGCATCCGCAGCATCATTGCCCTGATTGCTCCGGGGTTTTGCCGGCCCGTGCGGTCTTTCAGCCCACGGGCACGGTCGGCAATGCTACCGACGGTAAGATTAAACGGATTTCTAGCCCCGGCACGGACATCTGCCATATTGGCAAAATCCCAGGAAATATCGTCTTTGTCAGCTTGTGTTAGCGTGAGCCAGTCAGACAATAGCTTATGGTTTCGGCGTAGTTGATCAACCTCACCATCTTGACGTTCACCAGTTTGGTCGTACCAGCCAGCTAGACGCTCTATTTCTGCTTGCATTTGCAAATGGACTTGATCGCCTTGTACAAGCGCGTTATCAACAGGCACAAATTCGTGGTAATAGTGCCCATTGCGCCGACGCATTTGGATGATTGACCCGGAAAGTTGACGGTTAGCCCAAGTATTTTCGACCCAGCCATCTCCTTTATTTCGTAGAACCGTACCAGTGACTACCTGGCCCGGAATGTTATGTTCACTTTGTAAAATTACCGGCAGTTCTATAGGCTGCCGCTCAACCATACCTTTTGGTACGCTCATTTTGTTCTCCTATTCTGCACGCCGCCCGCATAGCGTTCTTAATAAAAAACACGGGCTTTAATTGCCCGTGTTTTAAAATTTGCGCAGAAACAAAAAAACACGGGCTATAACGCTCGTGCTTTATCCGAGAACCCAACCTCCATCCATAACGCAACTAAATTGTATCTCTATCTAACTATGAACTTAAAAGAATGTCAAGAGCCATTTTAGGTTTTGAAGCGAATATAACGAGTAATACGGCCATCTAAGAGTAGGTGGCTAAAATAGCCGCCAAAAGCCGCGCCGTAAATAATTAGAGCTGCAGGCAGCACAGTGTCGCGGTAAAGATAAGAAACAAGTACTATGGGAAACGGCACCAGAAACATCGCCCACTTACTATGTGTCCAGCCACGATGCTTGCCAATTATTGGGGTCATTGCCAAAAGGCCCAGGTACGCTGCAAGCTCAATATAGCCTTGCCAAATAAGCACAATATCGAGCAAAAAACCTGCTCCAAAGAATATATCCTGGCCCTTGGAGTTAGTATCTATATCTGGCCACAAACCAAAAAGCATTGCTATAAAAAACAAAAACGCTACAAACTGCCAACTACTAAATAAACCGCCTGTTAAGGCAAAGGCTTCACCCGGCAGCAGGCCCATGCCAACAACAAAAAGCGCATTCACACCAACTGCCCCTGCAATATGCCCTTTATAATTAGCCATTACTTTAATAATAACAAATCTTTTTGATGCCTGACTCACAGTCACTTTTTTGATTGAAAGGGTCATTGCTGAGTGCAACCAGAGTAAATTTGGCTTCAAGCAAATTTACACTGCGCGGAACGCCCCTTGAGAGTGAAAACGTGAGTGTGAGTCAGTGTTGATGTAATCTTTTGTCAGTTAGAGTTACAATAGAAGTAACTATGATTCCTACCTCTCAAAAAATCCTGAAGACATATGTGACACTAACTTTATTATCGACGTTCGCTTCTTCGCTGATCTGGGGTGTTAATACACTCTTCTTGCTGGATGCTGGCCTTAGTATCACTGCGGCATTCGCGGCTAATGCTTTCTTTACGCTTGGGCAAGTTATATTTGAGATTCCCACTGGAGTAGTGGCAGACACTATTGGCCGTCGTGCTTCTTATTTGCTTGGGACAGCTACTTTATGTGTTTCAACTTTAATCTATTTGTTTTTATGGCATATAAACGGACCGTTTTGGGCCTGGGCGTTATCATCGATGTTTCTGGGGCTGGGCTTTACATTTTTCTCCGGAGCAACCGAGGCTTGGCTGGTTGACGCCCTCAACCATACAAAATATAAAGGTACTCTGGAGCAAGCCTTTGCCAAGGGCCAGATAGCCGCTGGTGTAGCTATGCTCAGTGGAACGGTAATGGGAGGAGTTATAGCTCAAGTAACTAATTTGGGTGTCCCATACCTTTTGCGGGCTTTGGTGTTGGCTATAACTTTTGGAGTAACTTTCATGCTCATGAAAGATATCGGATTTAAGCCGCATAAAAGTGCTTCCGCATTAAAGGAAATGCGTTCCGTATTTAAGTCTTCCCTGGACCACGGTTTCAAAAACCCTCCAGTCCGCTGGCTAATGCTGGCCGCGCCTTTTGGCGCTGGCGTTGGTTTTTATGGTTTTTACGCAATGCAACCATACCTGCTGGAACTTTATGGCAATGGCGGTTCCTTTGCTATTGCCGGTATCGGGGCAGCCCTCGTGGCCAGTGCCCAAATTGCCGGTGGCTTTTTAGTCCCTCACTTCCAAAAAATGTTTTCAAGGCGTACGACAATTCTTTTTGGTACTACACTGCTCAGTGCTGTCGCACTGGCCTTAACTGGTATTATAGGTAACTTTTGGCTGGTCCTAGTTGTACTTGCAATCTGGGGGATTCTGTTTGCAGCCAGCATCCCAGTACGACAAGCCTACATTAACGCACTAATACCATCTGCCCAGCGGGCAACAGTTTTATCTTCTGATAATTTGCTCAGCTCTTCAGGAGCGGTGGCAATACAGCCCCTGCTTGGTAAATCTGCCGATGTCTGGAACTATGGAACCTCCTACGTTTTGAGCGCAGCTGTTAACCTCTTGGCCTTGCCATTTATTGTAATGGCCCGGCGCCAGCATGCCAGCTCTGACACAATAAAGTCAGCCAAATCTATTATACTATAAAAATAGTATTGATTATTGCTCAACAATGTGCTATAATGCAATATATGAATGGGTCGGCTGTTTTCAAACTACGAAATCTGGATCCGCGTCTTGCTTTTAGGGTGTTTTTTTGTATTTATAGGAAAGTCAATTAACTATGTCTGTACCTCAAATTCTTACTTTTCCTACCCCACTACGCGGTAAACCGTCTTTGGGAAAATTTAAACAGGCTCGTAAGAGGTTTAGCAGGCTGGTAAGTTCACGGATTAAGTCTATTAAACGTTATCTACTTAAGGCTTCGCGCCAACATTACTTTTTACCTAAAGCATTTAGTGATTTACGGCGAGCATCCGCTCAGAACGAGGATATTGTGCTCGCCTCTGTAATCAGTGGCTTTTTATTAGTTTATGCTTGCTCTGTAATTGCCGTAGAGTTTGTGGTGGCCTTATCAAATGCAACCTATGCCATGTCTGAAGCAACTGATGTTGATATGGGATTATTGCTGCTGGTAGCTGGACCTCTAGTGATTCTATTTTGCATGTTACTGGCGGCAGCTACTCTCAACTTTTTATCACTTGCAGTTATGGATGGTGCAAACCGCAAAGTTTATCGGACAATCCGGACTACATTTAAACGAGCATTGGGTGCTGCTAGCCGCCTGACCAGCGCATGGTTCCTGCTGGGGATAGTCCATTTTGCACGGATGTTTGCTGTATTCATGCCTGTGTATCTCTACGTAAAATGGTTTTCTGATATTGTTGTTTTGTCCAACCGAGCCTTAATAGCTGTTAGCACATTTGCGATTGTCTGGTTAATTGTTGGCTTGATAAAATACAGTCTCGTCCCTTATGTAGCGCTATTTGAACCTCAATATTTATTGACCGAAGCTTTCGGAAGAAGCCGCCAACTAGTAAATAAACAGGCTGTGGTGTTTTTATTAATTGGCTCGTTGGTGTTGAGTGTTTATGTTTTTGGATTATACAAATTGTGCGTTTTGCTTAAGGCAACCTTGGGTGTTGGCACAAATCTGCTGTTTGTGCTTGGTTTGCTAGCAGGTATTATGCTTGCCAACGGAGCTATGGTAATGCTTTACCGTAAACGCAAACTTGCTCGTTCGTAATTTTACTAGAGACCCTCACTTGTTTTCAAGCTCGCGAATGCGGTCATGGTCCAGGCCAAAATGATGGGCTATTTCATGCCACAAAGTATGTTTAATCTGTTTCTTAAACCCTGCATGGTCAAAACTGTAGCGGCTGAGTGGGCCCTTAAAAAGTGTTATTTTATCTGGCAAAACCAAGCTGTAGCCTGCGCCCCTTTTGGTCAATGGAATACCCTCATATAACCCAAGTAAGGTTTGTCCATGGTGCAATTTTTGCTTTTGCAGCTGTTCAGGGCTTGGCTCATCCGCAAAAGTCACCGCGACATTTTTCATGTTCCGAATATACTCTTGAGGTAACTCGTCCATTGATTCGTTTATTAAATGCTCAAACTGGTCGTCAGTAACTTCAATCATTTGCGTATTATACGGGTCAAGTCTTATATTCTAAAGCTTGTCATACTTTAGTTCTGTCGCAACATACTCGTTTTTGAGCTTGCGTTGACCACCCGCAAACGGGCCCGTGCCGTACTCGTGAATACTCACTTTAGGGTGTTGATCTGCTGTAGCAGTGTGGTAATAAGCATTGTAGAAATCTTTGTTGATCGCAGCCAATTTGGTGAGCACTTCTTCGGCAAGATTTTTATGGTCATAATTGTCTGTTTTGTCTTTGCAAAGTTCTATGGCTATATGCATAAGCTTGTCGCTTTTTTTATTCTCATAAGAAAGCAACCGGAAAGTACTTAGCTTGGACGCCAGATCTTTAATGCCATACAGGATTTCTCTTATGCTATCTGGCGTTACGTTTGCGCCGTAATAATCTACTGACATATCCGAACGTCCGTACAAGAATAGTATTGGCAGATCAACTTTCCCAGGTAAGTCCTTAAACTTATCCCATTTACCAATCTCTTTTAATTTTTTCTTGAGCAGTTCGTACCTGAGCACATGACCACGATCATGAATATTATATCGAATTTTAGGTGCAATGTTGGTGGGGCGACAAAGTGTTACTAATAACTCGGCTTTGTCATTGGTTTCCATGTAGTAAGCCAATGGATTATATTGGAATACCATTGGCGTCACCCCAAAATCAGTAAATGTCAGTGCTTCCCGGACTGCTTCGTCTTCTAATAACATTCGTCTTAGCGTGATTGTAAATGCATTTTCCGCTGCCACGTTTATCTCCAGATCGGACGCACCATAGCTGCCTATAACCTGATTGAATGTTTTAAGCAGGTAGTCGCGCATAGACTCCGATATCCCCTCACCACCAAAAATTGCATCCGCCTTGTACTGTTTCCAGTCCAGCCGCTCATCATCGGCCAGCGTTTTTAAGAATGGGGGGTAGCCCATAATAATGTAGTGGTAGCCAGGGCCAAACTCGAGCAAAGTGTTCACAATTTTATCTATGTCAGGCCCGGTAGATTTGATAATAGAAATTTCCGTGAGACACATGGTTACATTTAGCCCAGTTGCCCAAGCACCGAGCGCAAATGCGTTCACAATAAATGTCTGACCCTTTGTGCCCATAGCCCTGTGGTAACTGAGCTGCAGCATTTCTTTCGTTAGCGCCCTTTCTACCGGTCCGCGCACCCAGCTGGTAGGTTTGCCACTACTACCGGACGATTCGTCAACCATTACGCCTTTGCGCGGCAATTTGCCACCTCGCACTCTAGCTTCGTTGGGATAGACTTTTATGTAGTTAACTTTATCCATTTCCGGAATTAGCTGGAGGCTTGGCATCATATTGTTGCGTAGCATAATTCTTGGTTTTCCACCGTGAGCATCTATAAAATCGCGGTAAGCCGGAACCGACTTGTACGCACGGCCAAAATTATACCAGGCTCGCCAGGCCCCAATCCCCCAACGGAATGTTTCAAATCCCGGAATTAGCAGTAATTTATAGAGCGATTCTGACTTAGCAAACAAGCGCTCCAGTAAATTTATAATATTAACGAGGCGGAAAATAAAAAAATGAACAACCGGCACCAATATATTCATAGACCTCTCCCGCTACCCATTTTTGGGACAGAAAAGTGCTGGATTGCCCTGAAATCTGGTGTCGGTAAGGAGGGGTGGCGGGGGAGGTCTAATATGATTTCCTCCAAAGCTAATCGTTCACTATGTGGCGGCTCTTTACTGTAACCCATCCGGAGTAATAACCAGATCATATTCTTCCCATCTGCCTCTTCATGCAACCCCATGTGCCTCAACATATCAGCACGTGATTTATCATTGGTAATGACTGATCCATAGGGATGCCAATAGACTCCAGCTTCTGTCAATATTAGCCATAGTCGTATCATTAACTCGCCCGACTTTACCCAATCCGCCCGAGTTGCATAGGGCCCTTGCAGCCAACCAATGGTACCAATCCCTTTCATTGTGCTCATATAAATTCGTTCAACAATTTGTTTAAGACCGGGCATAGCCCATATTTTGTGATGATAAAAAAAGCTGTGGAGCAAGCGTCCAGGCATCCCCAGGCATTCCGCCGAAAGTCCATCTTTCTTGTCTACAGCTTCTTTTTTGGAGTATCGCAGCCAATGTTTTAGTTCTTCCCGTATGCCAATATTCTCCAAATCATAAAATAACGAGTTTTTATTGAGTTCTTTAACCCATTCAATATCTTTTGGTTTTGTGCTTGTCATAAAACGGTGGCCATAGCGTTCCGCTTCAGCATGCAGTTTAGAAATAAGTTCTGTTGGGATGATATTGCCATCGTAAGGTAATCGGGACGTATGCCGGTTCAAAATAAGCGTAGGGTTCAGATCGTTTAAAACGCTATCGTGTTTTTGGAGTTCAAGTTTTGCAATAACCTGCTCAGTAGTAGTGTCACCATTTGGGTACATTGGACTAAAATCCCAGTCAGTAACTATTTCATAACCCAGGCTGTGGGCAACAATGCTTACAAGCTCAGCAAATATGCCCGCCGTTAGCCATGTAAAGCGGCCTTCCGGATCAGCGATAAATAGCCCTCGTGATGGTAAAAAAACAATTTCAGCACTTGTGTCGCTAATAACATGCAGTCGATAGGGCTGAGTATTATGCGGCGAGGGCGTATGGCGCACATATTCAGCAATGCGCCGCCAGATATTTTGCTCTTCCATTAACCATAACTGTATTGCATCCTCCAAAAAACCGCAACCTTCTCTCCCCCAAACAAATTCACATTTTTCCCATCTGTTAAAGGTCGGACCCTGACCCACTGGCACTTTTCCATAAGATGCATA